>NZ_VTXE01000001.1 GCF_013114595.1 Vibrio sp. 99-8-1
GGTTTTGACGGCCGCATCATCGGTATGACAACCTTTGGTGAGTCAGCTCCGGCAGGCGAACTCTTTAAGATGTTCGGCTTTACCGTAGAAAACGTTGTCGATACAGCGAAAGAGCTACTGGCTTAATCCATCACCTTTCAGTGCTTCTTTGAGCACTGACATGAATACTGTAAAAACCGGAGATCTTAGGATTTCCGGTTTTTTATGCACCTCGTTATTTGGGTCTTTCTCCCACACTATCTAATCAAATAACTCATTTTATTGTCATATTTGATAATACCAGCTACTTTTTATATGCAACTACGTAGAGGCTATAAAAAATGCAACAAGTTCACCAATCATTATCCGAACAGATGAGAATGGGCGATCATGAGATCGAACGTCGTAAAATATTGTTAGAACTCGATCAAAGTGACTTTGACCGACTAGAATCTTGTCTGCATTGGGTAGAGCCCATTATCGACCCTATGGTGGCGCAGTTTTATACCCTACAAACTGAAATACCGGAAATTGCCCTGATAATCGGTGACAAAGATACCTTAGCGAATTTGCACAATAGTATGTGTAAATACGTTAAAGAGTTGTTTATGGGAGACTACGGGCGAGACTACGTCAATAAACGACTAAGGATCGGAAAAATTCACCAACGGATAGGGGTAAGCCCTAAGCTATATCTATCTGCCGTTAGCCAGCTACAAAGAGTCATCGAAGATCATATTGAAGAAAATAGCGACGATGCAAAACAGGTGATCATCTCACTACGAAAACTGTTTTATTTCGATAATCAGTTAGTGTTTGATACCTATATCTCTGCTTTGCAAGGCGTAGTCGAGTCAACAAATACGCAGCTAGAGCAGTACGCATCCAACCTAGAGAAGAACATCGCCGAACGAACAGAGGCGTTGGTTCAGCTCTCCATGCGCGACCCATTGACGAAACTGTTCAATCAACGGGCCTTCTATCAAGACTTAGAAAAGGCGGTTGCTACAAGTCAACGCAGTCAAGCTCACGTCACCGTACTCTATATCGATCTCAACCACTTTAAAGCCGTCAATGACGAATTTGGTCACCTTGCAGGAGATGACGTACTGATTGCCTTTGCCGAGGCCTGCAACCAAGTATTGCGTAAATCAGAGTCTGCTGCCCGGTACGGTGGCGATGAATTTTGTATCATCATGCAAAATACCAAAATTGAACACGCCCGTAATCTTTGTGAACGTCTGAGTACAAAATTCAGCGAGTTAGTAAAGCACGATGTTACTTTAAGTATTGGCGGTGCGTCGTGTTATCCCGGCATAGAGCGTTCCATTGACGAACTGATGCACGCCGCAGATATACAAATGTACCAAGCAAAAGAACTGGCTCACAAATCGAGTACTCATCAATTTAGCTTTGAAGCAAGACTTGATGATGAGGATAATGTCACCAAGCTTGCATAATGTTTTCACTCACCTTTAGCTATTCGTAACCGCTAATTCTACAGCTGAGTTAGCGTGAATAGCGGTAGTATCATACAGCGGGACGCTTGTATGTTGCTGCTGAACAAGCAGTGCAATTTCCGTACAGCCGAGGATGACCGCTTCGGCACCTTGCTGTTTTAATCGGTCAATAATCTCGATATAGCGGACTCTCGATGCATCCTTGATCTCACCTCTGCACAGTTCCTGATAAATAATGGTATGAACTGTTTTCCGATCTGCTTGTTCGGGGACAACCACATCAATGCCAAATTTTTCCGTCAGCCGTCCTTTATAAAATGACTGTTCCATAGTAAAGCTAGTGCCTAACAACCCGACTTTTTTTACCCCATCATCCAACAGTTTTTGTGCCGTTGCATCTGCGATATGCAGTATAGGGACCGAAATCTCCTGTTCAATCTTGGAGGCAACTTTGTGCATGGTGTTAGTGCATATGAGAATAAAGTCGGCCCCTCCTTTCTCTACTGATATCGCGGCATCGGTAAGTATCTTTGCTGTTTCATCCCAATTGCCTTGATGTTGCAACTTCTCAATTTCATCAAAGTTCACACTGTACATGCAGATTTTTGCCGAGTTCAAACCACCAAGTTGTTCCTTCACCCCTTCGTTGATCGCTTTGTAATAGCTCAGTGTCGATTCCCAAGACATTCCGCCAATTAACCCAATGGTTTTCATGGTAACTACTCCTGTTTTTCCAATTACGTTATCAGTTCTCAACAAGAAATGTTTGTACGATCTTGCCAAATTTCATTAATTTTAAGCTTGATACGGTATGTCATATGTAAAAATTTCTGACTATATCTCGTTCTAATTACGCTTATTTTAGTATTATCTACCGGATAAAATAATAAAGATTAAACTACAACGTCATGAGTTTTGCTTTCAACAAGTAAGACCAATAAATATAAAACTAGGTGATTATGATTAAAGCAATACTGTTCGATATGGATGGGTTAGTGTTTGATACAGAATCAATCAACAAAACCTGTTGGCAACAAGCCGCCCTCCAACAAGATTTACTGTTAGATGATGCCTACTATCAAACCTTTATCGGTGTTAGAGATACAGAGTGCGAGCAGAAACTGATAAATACCTTTCAGGAAAAGTTTGATTTAAACCGCTTTCGAAAAGACAAACAGAACTACTACAGCCAATACCAAGACAGCAAAGTGGAATTTAAGGATGGTTTTCATAAACTGTTCGACTGCCTTAAGCGCCACCAGCTCAAATGTGCATTAGTGACATCCTCACCTTTATCAGCAGTGGAGCATTACTTCTCAGAGAGTCCGTACTTAAAACAGTTTGATGCCGTTATTACCTCAGAAGACGTAAACCAAGGAAAACCGAACCCTGAATGTTATAAGCTAGCTTGCAAGAAAATAGCGGTTCAGGCTAAACATTGTTTGGTGCTTGAAGATTCAAATAATGGCATGAAAGCGGGATTAGAGGCGGGTTGTTTAGCGGCTATTATTCCTGATTTGGCTCCTCCAAGTGAAGAGATCTCTAGACAGGCCAATTTTATTTTTGAATCTTTAAATGATGTTATTTCACTCATTGATGCAACGTGCATAGAAGCACCTATCACGTTACATCATGCGCATGCATAGCAATTCAGTTACGGAGTAAAGGTCTCACCAGACTCTACATTCAGGTAGACCTTATCTTCTCTATCCGTGCCGCCACAGTAGATGAAATAGACAGGCTCAAGGTTAAAAGTAACGGACCGCACCCAGCCTCCCACTAACTCAAAATCTTCAAATGTGCACTGACCCGATTTAATAAGCTTTTCAGCCCCTTGAATAAAACTCTCTTCATACTCTTTTAGGTCATCTGATCTTTTGATCAAAGCCATCATTGTTTTACGACGTTCTATTGGGGTGATCATGGGTTTGTCATGTGATAAATAATCTCTATTCACCCAATCTGCAACATCATTACCGCTTTTATGAACTTCATAATCGGAGAAACGCACCCAATCTCCTTTCACTTCTAGCGCGGTTAACTGATCCCCTTTTCGTAACATGCCACGAACAGCGGAGCCTCTCCTTGGATAAGAGCGAACGTTTAAGCGGTCCGAGATAACATAGTAGTCGACATTTGGCTCTATGACAGGAGCAGGAACGGCAGCAGATTCCATCGGCTCAGCCTCCTCTTCCATCACTTCTTCAACCATCTCTTCCTCTTGATTCATCATAAAGAAATAGTAATACGCACCACCCCCAGCCGCAGCCAGCACGAGCAATATAACGATGATGATAACTATTTTTTTCATAGATAACCTTGCGTAGTAAAGGAAGCGTCTCTAGGCCAAAAGTATAGCCAATTATTATATCGGCAGTATAGTCACTACCTTTAACACCCATACAACATCAAATATCAAGACAAAAAAAACCGCTCACGGTCAGGTGAACGGTTTGACTCACTTAGGGGGAATGAAGCGAGTTTTTAGTATTACAGTAAAATAGACACCGTTAGAACAAGGTCGGTAACTCTGCGGCTTCACACGCTTGATTCAAACGTTGCTGCGCTAGCTTTATGTTCTTTTCCCAATGTTCATCTTGTGCCCACATTTCAATAACCAAAGGCACCACTATTTCATGACGTTTGAAGGTCTTAAAAATGGCATCAAAATCCACTTGCCCTTCCCCTATCACTAAGTCTCGAAACTGGCCTTTATAACCCTCTTTCACTTTATAAGTATCTTTAAGGTGAATTTGAGTAATTCTTGGCGCACTCAGCGCAAGTTCCGTACAGGTATCGTAATTCCAACCATTAATATTACCCACATCAGGATAAGCGGTAAAAAACGGCGAATTTACTTGACGGTTTAACACTTCAAACTTGCTTAACGAGTTAAGGTAATCAGTATCCATAATTTCAACCGACAACATGACACCCGCTTTTTCAGCAAGCTTAGCGCAATAGCGCATGCCTTCTATAAAGCGCTGATGAGTGGCTTCATTGGCAGGCTCATAATACACATCGTAACCGGCTAATTGAATGTTTCGAATACCTAACTTATACGCAAGGGCAATCGCCTTCTCCATATGGATGGCTGCTTGCTCACGTATTGCAACATCAGCAGAGCCAAATGGAAATTTGCGATGAGCACTAAGGCACATAGACTGAAGCGGTAGTGCATGGGTTTCGCAGAGATGACGAAGTGCATAAATCTCTTCATCACTCCAATCTAGACGTTGACGTCTCTCATCAGACTCATCAACAGATATCTCCAAGAAGTCAAAACCAAGCTCCTTGGCTTTGACGATTTTTTCCTGCCATGACAGTTCATTCGGTAAGGCTTTTTCATATAACCCTACGCGGTGACGTTCCAGGTTTCTATACATGCCGTTTTCCTTACCAGTAACGGTTTATCTGAGCGCGAAGTGCTTCTGCTGTTTCTTTACCTTTATCACCCGCTAGTGCACGACCTGCGATGAAGGTTTTCGCTTTAATGCCTTCAAATAGGTAAATCTCTTCTGGCACAATACCGCCAGTAATAGACAGTTCAATACCCAAATCAGACAGGGCGCGCATTTTAACTAGATCCGCTTCTGTCCAACCAATACCAGCTAGTTCAGCATCGCGTGAACGGTGGTAAATCGCCTGCTTAATTCCTAGGTCGACCCACGCTTTAGCATCTTCCATTGTCCAGTTGCCATAAATCTCAATTTGAATCTCACCATCAAATTCGTCAGCCACTTTTTTACACACTTCAATCGTTGCAATATGAGCCGCTGCAGAAACAGTGATCCAATCGGCTCCAGCTTCGAATGCCATTTTCGCTAAAATTGCACCGCCGTCAGTAGTCTTCATATCACATACTAAAATGTGCTCTGGGTGATTTTTACGCAGAGTTTGAACTGACTTCATCCCTTCTGCGAATGCCAAGATAGTGCCTACCTCGATAACATCTACAAAGCTTTCTACGTTATTTGCTACTTCTATTGCACTGTCCAAGTTTGTTTGGTCAAGCGCGATTTGAATCATTGGTTTAGTCATTTTTAATTCCTCTGAATTTGTCACGAATAAGGTGGGCTAATCCACCTTGGTTGTTATCTGATTGACACACCATGTCAGCAGCCGCTTTTACTGTTTGATCAGCATTGTTCATTGCGACACCAAGCCCTGCCAGTTGAATCATGGAAATATCATTGTGATTGTCTCCAACCGCCACTACCTGTTCTGCTTGGTAGCCATGTTGTTGAAGATATTGTTGTAAGCGACTTCCTTTGCTATTGCCTTTGCTAGCAAAATCGACGCGGTTAGACCACGAGCGCTCTCCTGAAAAATTGTCTTGTACAAAAGGTAATTTCTGTAACTTCTCAATTGAAGAAGGCTCTCCTTCAATAACAAATTTCCAGACATACTCGGCACTTTCTATATGGTCAGAGAATGAACGGATTTGTCGAATATCCGGTCTATTTGACGGTTCAAATGTCTGTGACCATTTTTCTAGCGCCGTCATGTACTCAATAGGCTGCTCAGTTGAATAGAGCATGCTATCGGTGACATACAGCACAAGTTTCATTTGATAATGCAGCGCAAGATCCAAGAACGTTTTTGCCGTCTCTTTACTTAATGCGTTTTCTGACAATACCTTTTGCTCTGCATAGTCATATACATAAGTGCCGTTACAGCAGATAATCGGCGTATCAAGCCCAAGCAAATCATAATAAGGCTTAGCCGCAGTATGATGTCGACCCGTCACCACAACGACATGATAGTCATTGCTGACCTGCTTTATCGCATCCACCACATCAGGGTGAACACCATGCTGGTCATTAAGTACGGTTCCATCTAGATCGAGAGCCAGAACTTGATACATATTGCTTTCCTACTTCTGTCCGTAATAAGCATTAGCACCGTGTTTACGGTTATAGTGCTTATCTGACAGCTCTGGTTGAATAGTGACACCGCTGTTTAGGGCACGAGTTGCCAACGCCATGGCAGAAACTTCTTCGAGCACGACAGCATTGTGAACGGCATCTTTACCGCTTTTTCCCCAAGAGAAAGGGGCATGCCCTGAAACGATAACACTCGGCACAGCTTGCGCATCCAGCTTACGACGCGCAAATTCTTGTACTATCACTAAGCCGGTATTTTTCTCGTACTCGCCTTCTATCTCTTCAGGTGTCAAATTGCGCGTGCAAGGAATGTCCCCGTAGAAATAGTCAGCGTGGGTTGTCCCTAAAGCAGGCACATCCAATCCCGCTTGTGCCCAAATTGTCGCACTGCGCGAATGAGTATGAACAACGCCCCCAACATTTGGGAACGCCTTGTATAATTCGATGTGAGTATCGGTATCACTTGAAGGGTTCATGCTTCCCTCGACACGATTGCCATCTAAATCAACAACAACAATGTCGTCTACCTTCATGTCGTCATATTCAACACCTGAAGGCTTTATCGCAATTACGCCAAGTTCACGGTCAATTTCTGACACGTTACCCCAAGTAAATGTTACCAATCCGTACTTAGGAAGCTGTAGATTTGCATCCAGTACGCGTTGTTTAAGTGCTTGATACATAACCTTTATTAAACCTTTTTACTTTATTTAGGTTGCAGCGATTCACCGGATGGCCGAGGTGGGCTCCAGATATGCTATAACCTACTTATTCACTATTTCTACAGCTAGGCTGTAGAACGAAATAAGAGAGCGTGATAACCACGCTCTCTTATAAAACTTACTCTGCTAACGCAGCATCAATAACATCGTAGACATCTTGCGCGGTGTTACATGCTAATAATTTATCAATATCAACACCCGTTTCGCTATCTTCGTCATCTAGGACTTGAGTTACTTCCATCAAGCCTTCCATATGTTCGTCAGAAGAACTACCGGCAAGAGTAACCATGACTCTCACTTGCTCACCTTCGATATCAATTGGTGTTGCCAACGTCACTAGTGCAAAAGCAGTGCGGTTCACACCATCTTCTGGACGAGCGTGTGGCATAGCGAAATCTGGGGCAATACAAATGTATGGGCCGAGTTTTTCAATGCTAGCAACAATCGCTTTGTAGTAGCTTGGTTCAACGGCACCCGATTTCTCCAACATATCTGTACCAACTTTGATCGCTTCACGCCAGTCGCTCGCTTCTACGTTCAGTTGGATAGATTGATTATCGATAAGTGATTGTTTGAAACCCATGGTTTTATCTCCTGTAAACGGTTACCAGCAAACTAACTGGTAACCGAACTTTTCTTTTTAGTAATGTTATTTCTGTGTAGCGAAGTTTTGGTCAATGATGGCAAGCAGTTCATCACCGAATGAATTAGGGTTAAGCATATTCTGTACACCTAGAACGAATTTGCCTTCACCTACTTCCATCTCGCTTGATAAGTGCTTAGATGACACAATGATATCTGTTGATGCTAACTTCGACTTATAGTCAGATACCGCACAAGAGTCCATGACATGTGGAATGCCTTTCTTCTCTAGGTATTTGCCTATTTTCATCTTCATCATCATTGAAGAACCTTGACCGTTACCGCATACCGCTAAGATACTTACCGGACGTACACCGTCTGATACTTGAATCGCTTGTTGAACAGCTTCAACAACTTCTGGCTCTTCTGCATTTAGGTTCATTTCACCTTCTGCATCTTCTTCAGCACGTAGCTGCTTAGAAGCGAAGTACATGTACACGCCTGCTAGTGCAACAAGTGCCCAGAAGAACGCTTTAGAAGCAGATAGACCAGCAAAGATTGGTGGGAATACTAGAGCCCAGTCAGCCATACCCATCCAGCCACTAAACTCAACGCCTTGACCCATGAAGATATCAATTGCCCAAGCTGAACCAACAACTTCGATGATACCCATTACGAAACAGATCTTCATAACTGCTTTCCAGCCACCAAAGTGGTTAGCGAAAACACCTATTGTTGCGTTAGAGAAGAACATTGGAATAAAGCCAGGGATGATCATGATTGGTGCATCAAGAGCCAGCATAGCAAGTACTGCTGTGAACTGGCCAATTGCGCCCCACATGAAACCAAATACCATTGCGTTTGGAGAGAATGCGTAGATTGCCGCACAGTCAATCGCTAGAACCGCGTTTGGAATAACACGCTCTGAGATACCTTTAAAGGCTTCAGATAGTTCAGCAACGAACATACGTACACCGGCAACGATAACTTGAATCGCTACAGCGAACTTAAGACCCGTTTCTAGAATGTAGATAAACCAGTTCGTTTTACCCGCCATCTCTTGAAGGTTATCAAGACCAAATGAAAGCAAGATGATGCCAAAGAACACTGTCATTACGATAGCTGTTGCAGCAATGCTATCGTGGAAGATATGAAGCCACTTAGGCAGTTCAATATGGTCTACACTATCGTTTTTGTCACCCAATTTTGGTGCAATTTTAGTTGCAATCCAAGAAGCAACCTGCTGTTGGTGACCGATAGAGAAACCCGCTCCGCCTGTAACAGCTTCAGTAGGTTTAAACATAATATTGGCAGAAATACCCCAATATAGCGCCATCAACACCGCAGAGTAGATGATGGTTTCCCACATTGAAGCACCAAGAATAAAGTAAAATACCGCAACTAGACCCGCTTGTTGGAACATGATGTGTCCCGTAAGCATGATAGTACGAATACCAGTGAAACGGCGGAATAGAACCAATAGAATGTTGATACCTAGAGCCAATAGAACCGCGTAACCAACCCATGAATAGTTGTCACCCATGTTCTCCATGGTTGCCATCATTGTTGTATACGGGTCAATAACTGAACCTGTTAGGCCGTGGAATTCTGAAAGTTTTTCAATAACAGGTTTGAATCCTTTAACCAAGGTACCGGCACCAACCTGTACAAGCATAAAACCAACGATGGTTTTAATTGTGCCTTTAATAATTGTTGTTGCGTCGCGTTTTAATAGCCAGTAACCAATACATGTTACTAAACCTAATAGCAACGGCGCCTTTGTCATTACCTGACTGTAAAAAATATAGAATACGTCGTATAAGAACTCCATATTTTTACCCCTTCTAATATTTGTTTTGTAGGACAAAGCTAAATTACGCATTATCTGATAAATTAGCTCAAGATTGTTTTGCTCACGTCACTAAACATAACAATCACAAATAATCATTCAATGCTCATCTATGATTATTTTGATTTAAATCAATAGTGCTCATGATCACTAGGTAGAAGTGCCAAATTGATCAATAAAATGAACCAAAAACAATCACAACTATATAAATCAATAACTTACATGGAATAAGTGACCTATTTCAAACTTTGACACCTATTTCCTTTGACATGATTAGTGGTGATAACTAGAATCATAACAAGTCAATAGTAATCACGGCGTAATCATTTGATACTTGGCTAATGATAAAATAATTGGTAACCGATATGAACGAAGTACAACGACACAGCAATATTCTTGCGTTACTTGACGAAGAACATTCCATCAAGGTCAGCACTATTATTGAGACTTTTAATGTTTCGCCGGCAACGGCAAGACGTGACATCTCTAAGCTTGATGAACTGGGTAAGTTAAGGAAAGTAAGAAACGGTGCAGAAAGATTAGAGAGCATAAAGAAAATATGGTCTCCCCTTAATGTCGACAATACTGAGCATTATCGCGAAAAAGCAAATATCGCAGCCGCTGCTGCTAATTTGTGCGATCGAGGTGACAGCATCGTAATCAACTGTGGTTCTACAGCATTTATGTTGGGGCAAGAGTTGTGTGGCGAAGACATCAAGATCATTACTAACTATTTTCCATTAGCAAGCTATCTCATTGAACGTGATCATGAGTGTGTAATCATCACTGGTGGTCAATATAACAAATCTAAAAATATCTTCTTAAGTCCCACACCTGAGCTTTCAGGAACGTATGCTGGACACTGGATGTTTACCAGTGGTAAAGGCCTAACCGAACAAGGTCTCTATAAAACAGATATGCTCACAGCGGTCGCTGAACAACAGATGTTGGAACAAGTTGGTAAATTGGTTGTAGTCGTAGACAGCTCAAAAGTTGGACAACGTTCGGGAATGCTTTTCTGTCCCTCAACCAAAATAGATTTTGTCGTCACAGGTAAAGATGCCGATCCAGACGTAGTTTCAGCACTACGCGCGAAGGGCATCGAAGTCATTCTAGTTTAATGAATCAATAGGTAATTAAAGATGAGCAAAGTAAGCGAAATCACACGTGAATCATGGATTTTAAATACGTTCCCTGAGTGGGGCACCTGGTTAAACGAAGAGATCGAAAAAACCGTTGTACAACCAAACACATTCTCTATGTGGTGGCTGGGTTGTACCGGTGTTTGGCTTAAAACTGAAGGCAACACTAACATTTCTATGGATTTTTGGTGTGGTACTGGTAAAAAAACACAGAAAAACGCACTAATGAAAAACCAGCACCAAATGATGCGTATGGGCGGTGTTAGAGAGCTTCAACCAAACCTTCGTACCGCTATTTTCCCAATGGACCCATTTGCAATCAAAGAGATTGATGCAGTTCTTGCGTCGCATGATCACGCTGATCACATTGATGTAAACGTAGCAGCAGCAGTACTTCAAAACTGTGGTGACCATGTTAAGTTCATCGGTCCTAAAGCATGTGTTGATCTTTGGATGGGCTGGGGTGTTCCTGAAGACCGTTGTATTGTTGCTAAAGTAGGTGACGAAATCCAAGTAGGTGACGCGCTCATTAAAGTTCTAGACTCGTTCGACCGTACTGCGCTGGTTACTCTACCTGAAGGCACTTCTTCTTACGATAAAGCCATCCTAGATGGCATGGATGACCGTGCAGTTAACTACCTAATTGAGACGACAGGTGGTTCAATGTATCACTCAGGTGACTCTCACTACTCTAACTACTATGCTAAGCATGGTAACGATCATAAAATCGATGTAGCACTTCTATCATTTGGTGAGAACCCACGCGGTGTAACTGACAAGATGGGTGCTTCTGATATTCTACGTGCTGGTGAAGCATTAGATTGTGAAGTGGTTATGCCTTTCCACCATGATATCTGGGCTAACTTCCAAAATGATCCTCGTGAAATCGAAGTACTTTGGAACATGAAGAAAGATAGACTGCAGTACAAATTTGCTCCTTTCTTCTGGCAAGTAGGGGGTAAATATACTTACCCAACAGATAAAGGCCGCATGTACTATCAACACTTCCGTGGTTTCCAAGATATTTACACTGACGAACCAGAGCTGCCATACAAAGCGTTCCTATAATCGGTTTGTATTGACAAAATCCATGATAAAACCTTGCTCCGGCAAGGTTTTTTTTGCTCATCAACAACCAAGCGATAAGACCACCAGAATCACCTCATATCAAACCCCAACAAACTGTTACAAAAACAACCCCCCTAGATCAACCGTCCCTAGTAGTATGGAAGTAAAAAAGGACTCACCATATGAGCACAATGTTAACTTTTTTATTATCAGGGATGATTTTACTGGTCATTTTTCTCTACTCAATCACCCCCGTATCAATAGTGTTTCAATGTCTGGTTAGCGCACAGCGAAGCTGTGCTAATCTCAAGCTGAAACGAATAAAAGTCGATGGGTTAGAGATAGAATATCTTCGTGGGGGAAGCGGTCCTGCACTAGTATTACTGCACGGTTTTGCAGCCAATAAAGACTACTGGAATCGCGTGTCAGGCCACCTCGTTAATGACTTTGATGTCATCGCAATTGATTTACCCGGCTTTGGCAATAGCACAAAAGATATAGAGCTAGACTACGATATTCACTCACAAGTCGATAGGTTAAAAAGAATCACCGACACCCTAAATTTAACAGAGTTTAACCTTGCTGGCAGCTCCATGGGCGGATACATCGCTGGCAACTATGCCGCTCAGTACCCAGATACAGTCACTCACTTATGGCTTATCAGTCCACTTGGCATTAGAAACTCAATAGCCAGTGACATGTTTGCCGCAATTAAGAAAAGTTTAAAGCCCATTCTTTTACCGCAGACAAAGGACGATTTTTTGCAACTGTTTAACTTTCTGTTCATTAAACCTCCTTTTATCCCTTCTCCCATCATTAACCATCTCGCCATTGATGCGAAGAAAAACGCTGAGTTAAATAACAAGATCTTCAAGCAAATAATTCGAGTAAAGAATGGGGAACCAGATCCCGACCAACCACTTGATAAGGTTTTAATTAACTACAGTGGTCCGGTATTAATATCGTGGGGTGACACCGACAGAGTATTGCATGTTTCTGGCGCTTCAGTTTTAAAGCAAGCCATTCCACATGCGAAACTAGAAATCAGCCAAAACGTAGGTCATTTGCCAATGGTAGAAATCCCACTGGTTACCGCTAAATCCTTTCTATCGTTTGCTAAGCAACCCTTAATTGCCCATGACGAACGGTGACGCTACTCCACATCGTCCATAACATGATACTTAAAACAGTCACCCTTTTATCCGCGCAACGACCGTTTGTTGTGCGAATGACTTTTAACGCTTTTGTACCATTCGTAAATTGGTGTAAAGAAAGATAAATATAGGTAAAGTGACTCCTCATTGGTCAGCAGATCGTTATTATTCAATTCATAAACCTTATGAATACTATGGATAAACCAACGTCCGGTGACAACTATGCCCACTCTTTCTATACGCAATATCACTATTATTACTAGCCTGTTTTGGCTTCCCTCACTCGCTTATGCTCTGCTCACTTCTGACGGAGCAATGACAGATTTCTTCTTCTGGCGTCATCAGTTAATCATGCTGTCCGGAATGCTAGCTTTAGTGTATATGAGCTTAGCGGTTGTTCTCGCGGCTCGTTTTCAATGGCTAGAAAATATCGTTAATGGCTTGGACAAAAGCTATGCGCTGCACAAAAACCTTGGTATAGGTTCAATTATCACGCTTGTAGCCCATTGGGCGATGGTAAAAAGTGCCCACTGGCTCATTGATTCTGGTGCCATCGCAATGCCACAGAGAGGGCCTCGACCTGAGCAGATAGGTATCGACTGGCGGGGAATTGCAGAAGGTGTTGGTGATGTTTCCTTCAAGCTATTTCTACTGTTTAGTATTATTAGTCTTGTGCAAAGCATCAGTTACAAAAAATTCCGATTTGTTCATAAAATTGGTGGCGTATTGATGCTAGCTGGCGTTTTTCACTCCATGTTGTTGATGGATTGGAACTTCGCCACACTGCCGATGAACACCATCATTACCCTATTTTGTCTAGCGGGCACATACTGCTCAGTATTGTCATTGACAGGGAAAATTGGCCGTAGCAACCAAGCTAGTGGTGAAGTCACACAAGTTGATTCATTAACGACAGATGGAAAAAGAGCCGATACCATTCGCTTCTCTATTACTTTGTCTAAACCCATTCGTTACAAAGAAGGTCAGTTTGCGTACTTAAACTTCCATGATGGCGAATCCCCTCACCCATTCTCAATTTTAAACTATAACGCGGCAGAGAATATGGTGGAGTTTGGTGTAAAAGATTTAGGTGATTACACCCATAAATTAGTTCAAACATTGCAGGCTGGACAGCGGGTAACGGTAGAAGGTGGTTATGGTTACTTCCAAATCCCCGAAGATCAGCAACAGATCTGGGTTGGTGCAGGTATTGGCATCGTGCCGTTTATTTCTCGGCTTTACTGGTTAGCGCATAAAGCAAAACACCAACCCGTTAACATAGAAAAAATTCACCTATTTTACTGTGTTAACTCTCGTAAAGAGGCCTATTTTGAAAAAGAGATTACGAACGTGATTGGTAACTTACTTAACAAGCTTGATATTGTTGAGTTAGAGATAGTTGACGCCGAGAAGGGGCAACTGCTTGACGCACAGCAAGTGCTGCAAAAAACTCAAGGACAAGCATACAATGTGAGCTTCTGCGGCCCTCGCCCATTTGCAACATCGCTTAAGTCTGATCTTGTGGCATCAGGATTAAATGAAAACAACTTCCACTCTGAACTGTTTAAAATGCGTTAGTCGCTAAGCAGAAACGAAACTGTCAAAAGGCACCGTTAACTATATATGTAACGGTGCCTTTATTATTTGGCTATTACTCTCGTTCTGTCTGTCAGCTATTATTTTTTGGCCGATTTACAACCTGCACTATTAGCACAACCGACACACTTTACCCCCTTGCGCTTCTCCGAAACAATTTTAGAGACCGCAAGCACCAGAATAAGTAAAATAACAAGAGACACAATTATATTCGCCATCACACGTACTCCTTATGAAGAAACTAAGCCCAACAACTCTTCTTCTTTTCTTGCACCTTTCCTAACTAAATGCATTAGAATTCCAAACAGTATTAAAGTCACACCTAGGCCATAAACAAAGCCTTGACCTACAGCACCTGTCGTCAGGTATGTCCCCACTTGATAGGTCATGAAAGCGGCGACGTAACCTACTCCAAACTGGAATGCGACTCCACCAAGTAACCATTTCTTATTCTCCAGTTCCGCATTCATAGCGCCTATTGCTGCAAAGCATGGAGGAGTGAAAAGATTAAAGACGAGATAAGCAAAGGCAGCAACTGAAGATAGCCCCATAATACTCGCGACATCGGTACTGCCAGAGACCAGTGCTAACTCTTCAGTATCAATGAAGTTGGTAATGCCATAAACAACCGCTAACGTACCAACCACATTTTCTTTGGCAATGAAGCCAGTGATAGCCGCTGCCGCCAATTGCCATGCACCAAAACCTAGCGGTATTAATGCAAATGCGAATGGAGAGGCAAGTCCTGCCAAAATACTTGTGTGTTCAGCTCCTTCTGCAACCACTTCAAACTGCCAATTAAAGGTCTGCATGATTTGGACTACCGCGTTACACAACAAGATGATCGTACCCGCTTTGATGATAAAGGCTTTTGCTCTTGATAAAGTGGTAAAGACTGCACGACGAACACTAGGGAAACGATATTCAGGTAGCTCTAGAATAAAGAATGCTCTGGTACTTTTTTCTCCGGTGATTCTTACAATTAACAGTGCACCAAGAATAATTAGACCGATACCGGCGAAATACATGCTGGTTCCAACCCATGCTGCATCTTGAAAAAAGACACCTGCAAACAGGGCAATAACCGGCAATTTAGCACCACAAGGCATAAATGGCGTTAACATCGCGGTGGTTCTACGCTGTCTTTCATTTTGAATCGTTCTTGTGGCCATGATGCCTGGAATTGCACAACCAGTACCAATAACCATTGGAATAATGGACTTTCCAGACAAACCAACCTTCTTAAAGAAGCGATCCATAATGACGGCTACTCGAGCCATATAACCACTATCTTCAAGCAGTGCAAGCAAGAAGAAAAGCACCATAATTAATGGAAGGAATCCGATTACAGCACCGACACCACCAATAATACCGTCTAACAATAAGGCACTAAGTAGGGGAGAAACGTCATCACCTAGCACGCCTTCAACTGCTGCATAAATCTCATCTATCCAGCCAACAAGTGTATCCGCTAAAATTGGGCCGATATGCGTTTGAGATAAAGAAAATACACACCACATGACGAGAGCAAATATTGGTAATCCTAGCCATTTGTCAGCCAATACTTTGTCGACTTTGTCTTGAGTTGTTTGTGTTGCACTTACTACCTGTCGCTTTTCAATTTTTTGAACCAAACTTTTTACAAAATCAAAGCGTTGTTTATCGAGCTCTTGTAATGATGCCGCATCTTTCAGTTTGGTATTGTCAGCATCAAACGGGGCACTTTGTGTTTGTCCTTTTAGCCCAATAGCTTGTTCGATCAGTGTCTCTAGTCCGTTATCACTGCTTTTAATCGAAACGGTCTCGACGACAGGACACCCTAACTGTTCACTTAATTGACGAGTGTCTAGTTCCGTTTTTCTTTTCTCAGTTAAATCACTTTTATTTAAAGCGACAATAACGGGAATACCGAGCTCTAGTAATTGAGTGGTAAAGAACAGGCTACGGTTTAAATTGCTGGCATCAACGATGTTTAAAATAACATCAGGATTTTCATTTCTAATGAAATCTCGTGTAATTGTCTCTTCAGAAGTAAACGGTGACATTGAATAAGCACCGGGGAGATCAACCGCAATAATGTCACTATCTGTATGACTAATTGTTTGTTTAATTAGCCCCTCTTTCTTACTAATAGTTACGCCAGCCCAGTTGCCAACACGTTCTATTTTTCCCGTGATAGCATTAAAGAGCGATGTTTTCCCACTATTGGGATTACCTGCCAATGCAATTCTCAAAGCCTTATCCTCACAAAAATTTTAATCCAGCTAGCTATCGCTAACTCATCTATTTCTCATTAATTAAACCAGTATGACCATTTTCGCTAAATCTACATCGATACTGTATCGGGCGTCTTTAATGCTAATTACATAAGTGTCTGATAAGACAGATATAAGTGTAATCGACTCCCCTTTAAAACAGCCTAAAGTAAAAAGAAATTTCACTATTTCTTCGTTATCTTGAATTACGTTTTTTATTTCGTATTCTTTATTAACCTCAGCATGAGATAGAGTTTTGACGTTGCGATATTCAGTTTTATCTGTTTCTTTTTCTTGAAAAAAAGTAACGAATCTCTGCGGTAATAGGTTAGCAATGATATTGTTCACAACCCTTTCTCCAAATATATCGATATAGTTATAATTTTATTGCTTCAATGCTGACTCTGCTGGGCCAATAATAGAAATCTAAATAACAATGGTTTTCATTTGCATGCGTAAAATAAGTGAAAGCAGTTTATTACACAATAGCCCTCACTAGCATTATGGCTATTTAGTTAAATAACTATGCAAGTTGATTGATTTAAATCAATTTTTCGGTAAGAGTTCTTGCTGCTTAAACAGCTATATTAGGACAGGCACCTTACTTACGCATGCAAATAGAAAGCTCTGCGCCCACGACAAAAGACAACACAACACAACACAACACAACACAACAACCATATTTTGCCTTTCATCGAAACACCCCTATTTCAAATCGCTGTAATAGCTGCACTCATTAAGTTATATAGATAGAGAGCAACATGATTGCGGTAATTTTCGAAGTTCAAAGCCTGACCAATGAGGATAAGAGTCGCAGGGATAATAAAAGATTTTGGCATGGATGATCGCGCTAAAGCACCAAAAGACAGTACCAATATCCATGGTTAAGATAGCGCTAACAGCAGAACGTCCTTTAGCTAGCAACGTCTGGACAAATCATTGTCGCCAATGGAAATACTCGTTGTCGTAACACTCACTCGCTAGTTTGATCGGCTGCCATTACTATCTCGTCATCATTTGCGAGGTATTTATGTCACGATTTATTCTTTGTAGCTTTGCGCTCGTTCTTCTCTATCCAACCGCCATCGACCTTTATTTAGTTGGTTTACCGCAAATTTCAGCCGATCTTAACGCGACAGAATCACAACTGCATATCGCGTTTTCTATCTATCTAGCCGGAATGGCGACAACCATGTTGATAGCCGGAAACATTGCCGATTCAATTGGAAGAAAACCAGTAGCGATTTTAGGAGCGATGATTTTCATTGCTGCTTCATTACTCGCTGGTAACGCGCAACACAGTTCATGGTTCCTCTTTGCGCGGTTCATTCAAGGTGTTGGTGCAGGTTCATGTTATGTCGTGGCATTTGCCATATTACGAGATACATTAAGCGAGACTCAGCGTGCAAAAGTGCTCACTATGATTAATGGAATTACTTGTATAGTTCCCGTACTCGCGCCAGTTCTCGGTTACTTAATTATGTTGCGGTACCCTTGGCAAAGCTTGTTTACCACAATGGCTATTATGGGCTTCATGGTACTACTTTTAATGGTACTGCTATTGAAGGAGAGCAAACCTCACTTTCCAAGTTTAACAACGCAGCAAAGCAGCCATCTATCAGCCGAAACCTTTGCTGAAAGATTTTTTGTCAGTCGCTTAATCATCACTTCACTTGGTGTCACCACTATCTTAACCTACGTCAACACCTCTCCCTTAATCATCATGGGAGAAATGGGTTTCGACAGACAAGGTTATTCCATCATTATGGCACTGACTGCGCTAGTCAGCATGATAACCTCTTTTTCTGCACCTTTTGTTCTTTCTAGGTTAAAACAGAATACCTTAATGGTAACCGCACAATGTCTATTTGCTTTTGCTGCCGTCATTCTATTTCTCACCCAGCAGCTACATCTTGCTAACCCATTATATTTTTTAGGCTTTGCTTCAATATGTGCTGGGTTTTCCATTAGTTTTGGCGTCTCTATGAGCCAAGCACTCGGGCCGTTTTCTCGTCGTGCTGGTGTGGCAAGTTCCTTATTAGCTATCGCACAGATCGCTTGTTCAGCATTCTATATCTGGATAATGGGGATACTTGCGGTAAGCGCATTCAACATGCTAATTTTTATCCTAATATCCGGTAGCGTAATTAGTTTCGCTTTACTACTATTACTGCCCCAACCTTCTCACAGTGAGCAGCATGAAAAAATCATTAGCCCGTCTTGACTTAAATCTGTTGTATATTCTTAAACTGCTGTCACAAGAGCTTAGCGTGTCAAAAACAGCGCGCAAACTCAATGTCACCCCTTCCAGTGTCAGCAAGTCTCTCAGTAAATTACGAGATTGGTTTGATGACCCCTTATTTGTCAAAACACCGAAAGGGTTAATGCCCACACCGCTGACATTAAGCATGGATCAACAGCTGTCTGACTGGCTTCAAATAAGTAATCAGATTTTGGATACCCACAGTGACGATTATCCAAGTGACATTCAGTTTGATCTCGCGGTGGAGTCGCCACTATTAATTACCATGCTTAGTGAACTTATATTGCAAATACAACAGCGTTATCAGGGAGCCAAAGTAAAAACACGTAATTGGGATTACGACTCCTTGGAGGCGATTATCCGAGGAGAAGCGGATATAGGCTTTACAGGACGAGAAAGTCACCCTCGTTCAAAAGAGTCTTTAGATCTTTTACCCTATTTTATTGATTACGAAGTGATATTTACTGATTTACCCATGGTTTATCTACGAAATGACCACCCAGCATTACAAGAGGAGTGGAATCTAGAGACGTTTCTAAAATACCCTCATATCAGCATTGTGTGGGAAAAAAGTGAGCTATGGGCGTTGGACGAAGTGCTCAGTGAAATGGGAGTCACACGCAATAACACCTTAACAATGTCGAGCTTTGAGCAATCGCTATTTATGGCTAACCAACCTGGTCTGAATATGATCACAACCGCGCCACAATATTGTCAGCGTTATACCAAACAGATCCATCCTGACTTGATCTGCTTACCGATACCGGTAGATAAAGCCTCACGAGATAAACTGTTGATTCCCTTCACCATGATTTGGCATAAACGAAATGCCCACAACCCTAAAATCATGTGGCTTAAGGAAGCGATAAAATCACTCTATTCTCAACCTCATTAACTCTGCCATTGTGCCTGCATGCACCAACAACCGTAATAAAACTGATGCAAGAAGAAAAGCCACTCTATATCAACTTGTTGATATAAAAAGAAAAAAATTGACGTTAAAGCCAATCTTTTCTCAATACTTAACTGTCTGTAACATTACTCGTATTCAGACGAGTAGGTCTCTTCATAAGTATGCGAATAAAGTTCAAACAAGTTACCAAACGGGTCTTCTAGATAGACCATTTTAGCTGGTTTGTTATCATCTTCTGGATGATAGCGCATAATATCCATTCTCACTTTACCGCCAAATTTCTCAGTTCTTTCTATCGCACCGGCAAAGTCATCGGTTTGAAGACAAAAATGGAAGATACCGAGTCTTGAGAAATCAACCACATGTCTCTCATCACGCTGTTTCATTTCAAATAGTTCAACACCAATTCCGTCAGTGGTCACTAGGTGTGCAATATTAAACCCCTTGAAGCCTTCTCCAAAGACAGCGACGCACATTCTACCAATTGCTGTTTCGCGTTCTTCTTCAACCTTGGTATTTCCCATCACAACTTTTAGGCCCAGCGCATTGGTATAAAACTCTACCGCTTTATCCATGTTGCCAACCATTATACCTACGTGATTCATTTTCATACTATATTCCCAAATTAGGTGACTAAATAATCTCATCTCAGAAATTTCAGCCTGTCAGTTGGTGCCTTTGGCACCAAACTGTTTAAAATCAAAGCAATAAAATCTTTATTGAATGACGATCTTGGCTTTACTATCCCTGACTGAGGTTAACTGCTGTTTTGTTGGAATCAGTATATGAGCATCTGTACATTATGAAAAATTATCATTAATTATGATTATAATAAATTTATGCTATCAAAAAATAGTTTAAAACTGTCTCTCTGCTAATATCAAACAATAGTTTGATCATCGAGTTTGTTATAAAAACACAACTTTGCTAGACTCGCCGACTCTATAAATTAGCAGTCCATTCATGTCACGGCTTAAAGGCTCAATACTCATATCAACTCAAACTTCTCAGTAGGAACTAAATGAACATCTTCGCTTTAATCGTCCTTGCTTTTGCAATGTCTACAGACGCTTTTGCAGCCGCAATAGGTAAAGGGGTCAAAATCAAAAGTCCCCGTTTTATTGACGCGTTAAAGCTAGGAGTTATTTTCGGTATTGTAGAAGCGACAACCCCCGTTATCGGCTGGCTAATAGGCAGATCCGCATCTCATCTTATTGAAGCATGGGATCACTGGATAGCTCTTATCTTATTAACAGGTTTAGGCGTTCACATGATCTACCAGAGCCTAAAGCCAAGCGAAGATGAGGCTGCCCCCACGAAGAAAATGTCATTAGCGTTAGTTGTATTAACCGCTCTTGGAACCAGCACTGATGCAATGGCAGTTGGTGTTAGTTTGGCATTTATAGAGGTGAATATTGTTTTGGCAGCGGGCTTAATTGGAGCAGCGACGTTTACCATGGTCACTATCGGAATTATGTTGGGAAGTGCCCTTGGCTCACTTATTGGTAGGCGAGCAGAAACGTTTGGTGGAATAGTGCTTATTGGCGTTGGGTTATGGATCTTCTATAGCCATGTATCCTAACATCGTGCCTGTAATGTGTGGTTGAAAAAAGATCATAACGACACCACTAAAGTAACCTCTAGATACACTCCCTAAGGGCGAGTTATATCAGTTATGATCTTCTATCATCAAACTACTTTTGCAGTTGCTCTTTTGCCGCTTCAACTTTTGAAAAGTCTAGCCCAAGTTCGTTAACCGCTTCTTTAATTAATGCAGGGTTTTGCATTACTTGCCCCATTAAAAGCTGGAGTTTATCTTGAGGTAAACCGAGTTGACCAATTGTTGCCATCGCCGCTAAAGGGTTTTGTGTCAACACTTCAAAAAGCTCGCTGATCTGCTTGTCACTAATATTATTCTCTTTCAGTATCTCAAGAATCGGATTCATTACACTACCTATTAAACATCAATCAAAATAAAACGATATTCTAACATCTTCAACAAAAGGGCACAGCCTTCTTCTAAAAGGTTATCTATTACTGGTCAGACACAGTATAAGCCAAAATATCGACAATCTGCTGAGGCGTTGTCGCCCAACCTTGAGCGGATGCGTCTACCTCTTTAAGAGGGTGAATGATGCTTTCATCATGCAATGTAATATAGGGCTTACCTAATGCAGCGCAGTAACCGGCATCAAATGCAGCGTTCCATTGCTTGTACTGATTGCCAAAACGAATCACTGCCAGATCACAAGACTTAATCGCTTTTTGAATACGAATCGCGTTCACCTTCGCCGATTTATGATCTCGCCAATACTGTTGAGACTCTTCACCTAAACCATCGCCTGCCGCATCACTTGACTCATGAACCGTATTTGCTGAGGTGAAGTCAATATCTAGCCCTTTCTCTTTACAGCCAGTAATAATCTGCTCACGCCAATCGGTATGAATTTCACCCGACAAGTACACATTAAATTTCATATTTATCCCTGTTATTGAATATTAAAATATATAGCCCGTTATACAGCAGCCACTCTAAATTGAGCATCTAGCTCACTCACCCCTAAGCCTGATTTTTTCTTTACTTTCAGTTGAACTGGGATGCGTTCTTTCATTGCCTCTATATGGCTAATAACACCAATCATTTTTCCTGATGCATTTAAGCTATCTAATGCATCTAAAGCAAGATCTAACGTTTCGCTATCTAGCGTGCCAAAACCTTCATCTAAAAACAGTGAATCTATACTGGTTTTATGGCTAACCAAATCAGACAAGCCTAGAGCTAGCGCTAAACTCACTAGAAAACTCTCTCCTCCAGAGAGTGTTTTGGTATCCCTAATGGCATCAGCCTGCCACGTATCCAGTACCGACAACTCTAACCCTTCTGACTCACTGCGTTTTAGCTGGTAGCGACCGTGTAGTCGATTAAGTTGTTGATTGGCTAAATAGACCAGATTGTCCAAGGTTAAGCCCTGAGCAAATTTGCGAAACTTATCGCCATTACTCGACCCTATTAACGAGTGCAGATACTGTATATCATCGTAAGCCGTTCGCTGATGCTCAATTTTATCAAACAGATTGCGCTTCTCTACTCTACGCTTCTCATCCGCTTGCACTTCGTTCGCTAGTTCACCTTCTCTACGCGTCGTCTGTTCAATGAGTAGTGACAATTTTTCATTCTCATCTTGTAAACTCTCTCTATCCGCTTGCTGATACTGTTCGGCATTGCTCTCCTCCAACAACTCTTGGTACTGCTCGTTGGCTGCTTGAAGTAGTGCTTTCGCATTGGAGGCATGTTGCTCAAGAGTCTGTTTCAGCTCCCTTAATTGCTCGCGTTCTTCTTGATCAATCAAAGCAGCTTGGAAGGCCGCTTCTGATTCAAAGGGACTCTGGGTTAACTGCTGCTGCCAACTCTCTTGCTGCTGTTGTCGCTTTTCTGTCGCAGCTTGCAGATTTGATGTCAGCGCCTTAATTTCTCCTTCCAAGGCGTTTTGTTGCTGTTGAACTTGCTGCAGGGCAAGCTCAGTCTGTTTATGTTGTTCTTCGCCAGTCCGTAGCAATTTCTCAATTCGTTCCCGTTCGGTACTAACCACTCGTTCACCAAACAGATCGTGCCGCTTAGAGACCAGTTCATTGAGCGTCACTTGCTGAGCAAGTAGCTGCTTGTTGATCTGTTCCAGCTCTTTATTAAGTTCTGAAATACGTTGAGCTTGAATAGTAATGTTGGAGAGTAAAGCGGCATTTTCTTGCTCACACCCTTTCAACTCATTTTCCTTGTGCTGCCAAAGCACCAGATCTTCTCGTTTTTGTTGCAACCAGACGGTCAAATCACTATGCGGCTCGATAACAAAACCACACTGTGCAATATCACCAAATAGCTGTTCGCTGCCTTGCTCTTTTTCGTTAACGGCTTTGTTTATCTGGTTAGATAACTCCGTACAACGTTTTTCATCGTGCTCAAGCTGTTGATTTAACAGTTTCACTGCCGAATCAGCTTGATGATGAGACTGAACCGCAAGGTTAACTTGATCCTTCATATTTTGCTGTTGGTCCACGAGATGCCTGACTTTTACCGTTAACTCTGATAGTTGGTTGCGGAGATTCTCTTGCTCATAAGCAAACGCCTTCAACAAACTCTCATTATCTATTCCATGAGGGTAATGAATTACTTGAATTGTCGACTGCCACTGCTCAACTAATGACTGTTGCTGCTGCTCTAGCCACACCACTCGTTTTTGCTCATCTTCAATTCGGCGCAACAGAGACTCCAGTTCATGTCTAATCTCTTTGCCTTTGGTCTCAATTGATGACAGTTGCAACTCAGCCTGTTTTTTCTCTTCTTCGGTTGCCGAAGGCTCAACTCGCCCTTGTTCAACCGCGAATGGGTGTTCAATTGAACCACACAGAGGACACGGATGATTCTGTTCCAGTTGAGCACGATAGCTTGCCAGTACCTGTTCTTGTTTCAGTAACTTCTGCTCTTTTTCAATCAACTCATCGATATTGCTCAGCAGCTTTTTCTGCGTGCGATAACTTTCAGCCAGATGCAGTCGTTCTGACTCTAACGACTGCTGCTTCTGCTGAGCCTCAGATAAGAACTGCTGCTTTTGCTGATTCTCTTGCTGGTAGCTAACCCATTGATTTTGCAGATGATGAAGATGCTGCAGTGACGCAATAGTTTGGTTCTGTTCACCTAATTGATGTTCAAGTTGTGGTAATGACTGCTGACTCTTATGTTGCTCATTGAGCAGCTGAAGTTGCTGGTCAATATTAGTAAGCTGTTGCTGTTTCTCAGCCAGTTCAGCAGCACTCTGTTGTTGCTTCGCTACCGTCTGTTTAATCTGGTTATTTTGTTCAACAATCGCCTTGTTCGCCAGTTGATGACTCTGTTTTAGCTCATCCACTTGCTGCTGTTGTCGCTGCAACTGCGCTAGTTGTTCTGTCCATTTTTCAATGTTGCTCGCCAGCTGTTTATCTTGCTGATGCTGAGTTTGATACTGTTGAATGGCCGTTATACTCTGCTCAACATTTTGTTTATCAGTTATCGTTCGCTGATGTAAGTCATTAATGCCTTCCAGCTCTTGTTCAATGCCAGTGGTACTTTTCTCTAATGTTTCTAACTTACTGACTTCTAACTTTATTTGATTGTCTAATGGGATGATGTGCTGATTAATCAGCGTCTCAAACTGGCTACTCTCTTGCTTTGTGGCGTGCAGTTTTTCGTTAGCAAGCTGCATCTGTTTCTCATGCTGCTTGGTCTTTTCCGTCAAGTGCTCAATATGTTGTTTTTTATCGATAAGCTGATTATCTAGTAGCTGATGGCTGGCGACCGCTTCTTGTCGCAGCAAGTACGCCGCACGAAGTTTCTCGGCAGGTTCACTATTGGCTAACTTACTTAATGCTGGCTGGGCATTATCAATATTAGCTTGAGCCAGCTTGCAGTCAGATTCCGCATCATGTTTGCTTTTGCTCAGTTTATCCATCGTCACCAGCCAAGTTAGGTTGGCTTTGATCGATTCAAGCTGTTGCTTATTTTTTTGCTGGCTACCCTTTAGGCTCTCAGCTTCCGCTGCGATTGCTTGTAGTTGTTGTTCTGTTAACAGCTGAACGCCATTGGCTTCTGATTCCAGTGCCGTTAATTCAAGTTTTGCTTCGCTATATTTCTCATGAACGCTTTTAGATATTTCGCTGTAGATCTCGGTGCCCGTTAACTCTTCAAGTAGTTCAGCTCTCTCGGCTTCTTTCGCATTTAAAAACGCGGCGAACTGCCCCTGAGACAGCAACATCGATTTGGTAAATCGACTAAAATCCAACCCTGTTATCTGTTTTGTTAACTCGTTCTTCTTTTTCACTTGCGTGGCAAGTACTTTACCTGATGCTACTTCTGCTAGCTCCACCGTTGCAGGTTGCAGTTTTCCATCCACTTTGCCACGAGCACGCTTCATGCTCCAGAACGAACGATATGCTTGACCTTTTACTTCAAACTCAACCTCAGATAAACACTCCGTAGTTCCACGGGTCATAAGTTCATTACTGGTGGCGGAAATAACATCCAGCCGTGGTGTCTCTTGATACAGAGCGACACAAATTGCGTCTAAAATCGTGGTTTTTCCCGCACCAGTAGGGCCAGTAATAGCAAACAAGCCATATTCTGAAAAAGGCGGTTGAGTAAAATCGATTTTCCACTCACCTTTAAGTGAATTGATGTTTTTAAAACGTAAGCTTAGAATTTTCATTCCTTTGGCTCCCTATCTTGAAGCCCACCGAGAACCTGCTTAAATTGCGTTTTAATACGAGCCATTCGCTGTTGTTCCCCTTCTCCCTCAAAGCTTTCCATCTCTAGCCGCTTATTAAATACATCCAATGGGGTTAGTTCCGCTAAGGTCTCTGTCTCTTCTCGCACTAAGCTTTTGTTGTTATTTCCTCGCGCTCGGCGTAACTGCAACACATCAACATTCAGCTCTTCAGTCAATGTATGAATTCTCTGTTGCAGATCAGACAAAAAGTCCTGTATTTCAACTTCAATCGCCAACCAAACCGTCTCATCACCACTAAATTGTCCATCATTCAACTGCTGTTCTATGGACGGCAAATCCCCTTTTAACACGGCCATTTTTTGAAACATAGGCACCTCTACAGGTTCAATAATGGCTTGGTTATCATCTGAAAACTCAACCACAACCACCTGTTTAGGAGATGACAGTTCGTCAAAACTCAGTGCAATGGGAGAGCCGCAATAACGAATATGCTGTTTCTTGGCGACGATTTGTGGACGATGAATATGCCCTAGAGCAATGTAGTCGGCATCAGGGAATCCATCGGCAGAGAAACCGTCTAGCGTTCCTATATAAATGTCTCTTTCCGAGTCAGTGGTTGTTACCCCTACCGCAGTTAAATGCCCTGTAGCAATAATTGGAACCTGCCAGTTATGCTGTTGCTTTAGCTGCTGAGCTCTTTGGTACAAGGCGTGATAATGTTCTTTAATAGCAACACCAAGCTGTTGTTGCTTCTCTACTCCGGAATCCCCTGCTTGGCTGCGCATCACATCCCTAGCACGTACAAAAGGAACCGCACACAATAACGCACCGACTTGTTTATTTTTATCTTTTATTTGGATAATTTGTTCATCCAACTGCTCGCTGGTATTGGCGATGACATGAGCATTTAAACAGTTCAGTAACGGTTTAGATTCATTCAGTGTGGCAACAGAGTCATGGTTGCCACCCAAGAGAATCAACTGACAACCAAGCTGATTGATATCTACCACAAACTGGTTATAGAGTTCACGGGCATAACTTGGCGGTGTACCGGAGTCGAAGATGTCTCCAGCAACAATTACCGCATCTATCGCCTTTTCCTCTACTTGAGCCAACAACCAATCAATGAAAGCTTGATGCTCAGATTTTCGACTCTTATTGAAAAAGTTTTGCCCTAAATGCCAGTCTGAAGTGTGTAGAATTCGCATATCTTGCTTGATTTGAAGGAACCATTTCTGAATTGTGCCAATTAACGGTGCGTTACACAATCAAACTAGCTTTAACTGTTTGATTATTTGCTGATCTATGTGCAAAGTACTCCTATACTCTTATACCCAAAGCGATAACAACCGTTCTCCCACATAAGGATAAAGAAATGAGTGGAAAACAGAGAGATGTCACCCTACGTTTTTTAGCAGAGCCTGCTGATGTAAATTTTGGCGGCAAGGTGCACGGCGGCGCCGTAATGAAATGGATTGATTTAGCGGCCTATGCATGCGCTGCAGGTTGGAGTGGTAAATACTGTATTACGGCTTATGCTGGGGGAATTCGATTTGTTGCACCAATTCATGTAGGCAATTTGGTGGAAGTCAGTGCCAAGGTGATCTATACCGGAACCTCCTCTATGCACATCGCGTTAGATGTTCAGGCCAGCGATCCTAAAGAGCTGAACAACGTCTTAACAACACACTGTATTGTCATAATGGTTGCAGTGGATGCCAACGGTAAACCAACAAAAGTACCGCAATGGGATCCAGAAACCGATGAAGATATTAAGCTAAGAGACTCGGCGGTTAAACTGATGAACATGAGAAAAGAGATCGGTGAAGAGATGGAAATGCACGTTAAGATGCTAAAATAACGTCCGCAATCAAAAGAGTTTCATATAATTGTCATGATTTTTTAATACTGTTTTGCTTAAATCCTAGTCACCCGATTATGGCTAGGATCTATTTTGAGCAATACATCACTGCATATTACCTTAAGCGATAAAACCATTAGCAACCCACACGCAGTGGAGTATCAATGGGTTCGTAGTTTGCATATTGAAGGATATGATCATCGCGATATCAACCACTACATTCATACCTGTTTCGGGGGAGATTTTGTTTTCGCCGATCTATTTAGAAAAGTGGCCCTCAATGAAGAGAGTATTTACGTACTAATGCAGTATGTAGGCTGTGCTCCATCCAGTAGAGAGTTCTGAATTCCATTTGGGCTTTACGCTCTGTTCACTTTTCGCAACTATTTTTTCAGCGGTTGGTTTAGCCATCAGAAGCAGTGATGGTTGTTCTAAAATGCTTCTCCATCTCTTGACTCCACTTCTGGGCTTTTAGCAGTTCATCCACTGTCTCTTGCAGCTCTATTTTCAGTTTTTCACAAAGGCTTTCAACATTTGGCCAATCTGCCATTTCAAAATACTCCCCAAGCTTTAGAAGTTCTCCAAGAACGCCCCGACGTTGGGTAATGGCATAACGAATATTCTCATCAAGCGGCAGAGCCTCTATCAAGGTTTCAATGTCATTATCCAGTAGCGCATCAAGAAGAGAAAACAACCCAACAATAAACGCTTGTTGAGAGTCTTCCTTGCAGGCGGGTCGTTTTGACATCTGCTGACAAAAATGCGCTCGCTGCATGGATAAATTAATCAGCTCGCGTGGTTTGTTACTCGATACATAAGAAGCCGTCGTAAGTGCAACGAATACTCTTAATTGATCCTCACCTAAATAGATCAATGCCTGTTTAAAAGAGGTAATAGGGTTTCGCAGTCTTGGGCTGGCAGCATTGACAAAACGGAGCAATTTGTAGGAGATCGAGACATCTTGAGAAACAAGCATCTCCACTTTTGTAAAATTTACTTCTGCACTACACACTTCCTGAAAAAGTTGTAATGCAATTGCGTGTTTCGGGCTAACGTATTTGTTCTTTTCAATAATCGGCTTACTAAAGAAATAGCCTTGGAAAAAACGAAAACCGGCTTGATTCGCTTTATCAAAATCGTCTTTACTCTCTACTCTTTCTGCCAAAAATGCGGTTTTATCTCCTTGCCTCTTTCTGTCTGCGACAATATCACACGCTCTATCTATTCCAATAGCGGTTAAGTCCAGTTTAATAATATGGGCGTAAGGGATAAACCGTTCCCACTCTTCGCCTCCATTAAAATCATCCAAGGCAATGATATAACCGTTGCGATGTAAGTGTTTAATGGCGCTAAATAGTTCATCATTTGGCTGACACGTTTCTAAAATCTCCACCACTATTTTCTCTTTAGGCAGAGAGAGAGGAAGTAATCGAGTCAAACTAAGTTGAGGAAAGTTAATAAAACAGCGAGAGAGGAGATAGTTGGGGTTAGTTCCGAGGGACAGAAAGTTTTCAGTGATGAGTCGATAGGTCGCTCTATTGGCACTGGTTTGGTCAGGAAAAACATTCTCCTCGCTATTTCGAAACAACAGCTCATAGCCTACCGTTTTAAGGGCAGCATTTAATATGGGCTGTCTTGCTACATAGCTATACATCATGTTCGATATTCATCCAGTAACCATCACGACGACATTTTTCTCTACCAACGTGATGCAATGTATAGCTGCTGAGATAATTATTCAATAACCATAAAAAATAAAATGGTAATTATTCGTTAAATGCGTGCCCAATATGGACACGCATTTATATCGTAAGACTACCCTTTTACACCACCAGCGGTTAAACCACCCACCAGCCAACGTTGCGCCAATAAGAATACAACCGTAATCGGAACCGCTGATAATACAGCCGCAGCAGCAAAGTCACCCCACAAGTAGTTTTGCGGATATAAGTATTGCTGCATACCCACTGCCAAGGTGTATTTATCTACATCCGACAGCAACAGTGATGCCACTGGGACTTCGCCTACCGTCGCAATGAAGGCCAAAATAAATACCACAGCAAGAATCGGCACAGATAATGGCAATAGAACTAAGCGGAACGCCTGCCATGGCGTCGCACCATCTAGCGCTGCGGCTTCTTCTAATGAGTTATCAATCGTTTCAAAATACCCTTTAATGGTCCACACATGCAGGGCAATGCCCCCTAAATATGAGAAAATCAGACCGCCATGGGTGTTTAAACCTAAGAATGGTATGTATTGCCCAAGCTTATCAAACAAGGCATACATCGCAACCAAAGCAAGTACTGCTGGAAACATCTGAAAAATCATCATCGCTTTTAGTATTGTGTTCTTGCCGGAAAATCGCATACGAGCAAACGCATAAGCAGACGTTGTCGACAAGCAAACAATAAATATTGATGAGATACCTGCGATCTTCACTGAATTCCATAACCATGTTAGAACAGGAAATGGCGGTGGTGTTACCGTTCCATCCGCATTAGTAACGGAGAAGCCTAGAGCCAACTTCCAGTGTTCCAGTGACGGGTTCTCTGGAATCAAACTCCCAGTAGCAAAGTTACCTTCACGGAATGAAATGGCGATCACCATCAGTAAAGGAAAGATAATTAACGATAAAAATATCCAAAGAGCAATATGCGTTGCCCAGACACGATATTTAAGGTTTTTGCCTTGTACCATTGCCATATTATTGCTCCTTAATCTTGAGAAAGCTTAGTGAATCTAAGGTTCAGTAGCGCTAAGCCACCCACCAGTAAGAAAATTAGTGTTGCTATCGCACTGGCTAAGCCAAAGTCCTGACCGCCATTACCTTCAAACGCGATACGGTAGGTGTAACTCACCAAAAGGTCGGTGTAACCAGCTGGTTCAGTCGTTCCAATCATGTTTGGCCCGCCCTTTGTTAATAGGTAAATCATGACAAAGTTATTAAAGTTAAAGGCAAAACTGGCAATTAGTAACGGTGTTAATGGTTTCATCATCAGCGGCAAGGTTATCCGCGTAAAATTCCTAAATGGACCGGCGCCGTCAATAGCTGATGCTTCATAGAGATCTTCTGGAATGGCTTTAAGCAGTCCCATACAGAGAATCATCATGTAAGGGAAACCTAACCATGTATTCACTATAACGACCATGGTTCTTGCCAACACTGGGTCTGAGAACCAGTTAGGGCTAATACCAAACATCGCTTCTAACACCATATTTATCTCACCAAAACTTTGGTTAAATAAGCCTTTAAAGATAAGTATTGAGATAAAAGCAGGTACCGCATAAGGCAGTATTAATAGCACTCGATATAGTGCACGACCTTTCAGCTCTTCCCACTGCACGATGCTCGCTAAAACTAAACCGATTACCAGAGTTAAACCAACCGTTAATGCAGAAAACACCACGGTCCAGATGAATATGGCAATAAAAGGCTCTTTAATTCCGTCGTCTTTCCAAACTCGCTCAAAGTTTGCAGTACTGACATTTACAATGAAGCCAGGAGATATAGTGTTGCCGATAAAAGCACCATCTTGATCAACAGGTTGGTAATAACCCACATCCATATTGGGCTTAACTATCTCGCCATTACTGTTGTTTATAAGAGTTAAACCATCATCTTCTAGACGGTATAAAGGAACAACAGAGGCAAACTTTCGTAAACCATTCATTCGAATATCACCACCATCAGGCATATGTAAATCAACATTGCTTAACGATGAGCGGTTCTTAATGATGGTCTTAATTTTCTCTTTTTCACCTTGAACTTCAGCTACTGGAGCGAGATCCAAATCATTTTCAGAGAATCCCTGCAGGGTAAACTCAGGGGTCGCCAACAGTTGTTCATTTTGGGTAATAACAATTCGATGACCATTGTCGGTTTTATAAAGAGAAAAAGGGTAACTGTCGCCACTTTGATAGGTTCTATCAAGGAGTACTGATTGCGCCCGCTCTAGGGAGAGCTGGTTTTTGGCACTGTAGTTGGTGAATGCCAACCCTACCGTATAAGCCAAAGGAAACAGAATAAACAATATCATCCCTGCAATTCCAGGATAGATATAGCGATGCGCGTACGTTTTCTTACTACCAAAAATATAAAGTGCTAGGGCGGTTAACACCACGGTAAGTAGTGCGAAAGCAACCTCACCTCGGGAATACATTAATATGGTGGCATAGCCGTTTACAATACCAACCGTTGCCAGTAGCGCCCATTTTATAAACACTTTCTGACTTGAAGGCATAGTAGTTGATGCTGCGGCACCAGTATCTTGAACTGACTGCATAAGAGAACCTGCTAGCGGTAAATATTAAAATAAGGAGAGGTTACCCTCTCCTCAAAAAGGTTATACACCCAAGCAACACAATTTTGCATCTAACTCGTATAGGGCTTGGGTGGTTTTCATTTACTATGGGTTGTGACTTTATCGCTGTTTACTTCGTCATCTGCTTTTCTGCATCAGCAAGAGCTGAATCAACAGACTGGCGACCGTCAACAATGTTCACAATAGCGTTTTTCGCTGCGCCCCAGAAGGCACCCATTTGTGGGATATTTGGCATGATTTCACCGTGCATTGCGTTGTCCATCGTTGCCGCAATACGTGCATCACTATCCAGCTCTTTTTGGAAGGAGTTAAGCGCAACGGCGCCTAATGGTTTGTCGTTGTTTACTTTCTCAAGACCTTCGTTTGTCAGTAGGTAGTTTTCAATAAATTCAACGGCAAGATCTTGGTTTGGTGATGCCGTGCTAATACCCGCAGTTAAGATACCAACAAATGGTTTCGATGATTGGCCATTAAACTTAGGTAAAGTAGTAACGCCATAGTTAATTCCAGACTTCTCAACGTTACCCCATGCCCAAGGACCGTTAATCGTCATGGCAACATTGCCTTTGTTAAATTCTGACTCAGAGACTGAATAGTCCATGTCAGCAGAGATAACGCCTTGGTCAACTAAGCTTTTCACAAAGTTCATCGATGATTGAACACCGCTGTTAGCGATACCCGCATCTTTAACATCATAGCCCGTAGAGTTGTACTTGAAGGCATAGCCGCCATCAGCAGCCATCAATGGCCATGTGAAGTACGGTTCTTTTAAGTTCCACATGATGGCTGATTTACCATCTTTCTTCAGTTTGGCATCTAATGCCGCCACTTCTTCCCAGTTTTTAGGAGGGGTAGCAACAAGATCTTTGTTGTAGATAAGAGAGAGTGCTTCTACCGCTACTGGGTAGCCGATAAATTTACCATCGTATGTTACTGCATCCCATGCAAAGTCTACTACGCCATCTTTAATCTCTTTAGATGGTTTTACTTCAACAAGAAGACCTGCTTCAGCGTAACTACCGAAACGATCATGCGCCCAAAATACGATATCTGGACCGTCACCTGTTGCTGCTGTTTGTGGGAACTTGTCTTGCAATGCATCTGGGTGTGCAACTGTCACTTGGATGCCAGTCTCTTCTTCGAATTTTTTACCTACTTCAGCCAATCCGTTGTAACCTTTGTCACCATTGATCCAGATAGTAAGTTGACCTTCTTCAATAGCCGCATTCGCACTAAGTGAACCTAGTGCAGCCAATGTGCAAACCGCAACAGTAGTCAGGGTTTTCTTCATGATTGTATCCTTTTTATATTGTGATGTAGGGCTATTCAGACAACATGCCAAATTTGAAACTAAACAGTAAATCTGGATCCGCTAAATAACGTCAAAATGCTTTCATCTAAAAATGTAACCAGCGTGCCGCTATCATCTATAAGAAAGGCCTTAGAATCATCATCCTAGATTCTACGCCCCTATCAACATCCAATGTTTTCGTGATCTTCATCAGACAAGATTAGCGATCACGATCACATAAGAAGCTTTCAAAGCGATTCACATCACACTAACTTGGTATAAAAGTTTGAACTAGATCCTAATTCGATTTTAACCCCCTTCTACGCCTCCTCCCCCACTACTCCCCCTGAATAAATGCCATTCAGGAGGATGTATCTAGTGCACGATTCAATAACACTGTCACTATCCAAGAGAGGATGGTTAGAAGCTTTTATCCGCGCTATATCTTCGTTACGTTTCTGCAATAGTTAATGAAGGTAAGGAGCAGATTTACGATGCCGGATAGGTTAACTGACACTGATTTGAACGCAGATGTATTTATTTACGGGGGAGTGTTCAATAACGTGAAGAGGGAAGTTAACCTGTTATTGGTACAACAAGGTGATGCTAGTTACTGATGTACTGCATCACCTCTATTTTTAACCATTTGATTCTATAAAACAGTTTGATACTTTTATTGCCCGCCAAACCCTATGACAAGGCGATAGATTAAAAATAAATCGAGGACAAGCTAGATGGCAAGCGTCACTTTAAAAAATGTGTGTAAAGCGTATGGCGACGTACTTATCTCAAAGAATGTTGATCTTGAGATCCAAGAAGGTGAATTTGTTGTATTTGTTGGGCCATCTGGCTGTGGCAAATCAACACTTCTACGTTGCATCGCTGGTTTAGAAGACATCACCTCCGGTGACCTCTATATTGGTGAACAGCGCATGAATGACATTGAACCATCTAAGCGTGGGGTTGGCATGGTGTTTCAGTCTTATGCTCTTTATCCTCACCTTAATTTATACGACAACATGTCTTTCGGCCTTAAGCTAGCCAAAGCAAGCAAAAGCGAAGTGGACAAACGTGTGACTCACGCCGCTGAGATATTGCAACTAGGTCACCTACTTGATCGCCAGCCTAAAGCGCTATCCGGTGGTCAACGCCAACGTGTCGCTATTGGCCGAACGTTAGTCTCTCAACCAAATGTCTTTTTACTTGATGAACCGTTATCAAATCTAGACGCTGCACTGCGGGTAAACATGCGCAGTGAAATAACTAAACTACAACGCCAGTTGGGCTGCACCATGATCTATGTGACTCATGATCAGGTAGAAGCAATGACAATGGCGGATAAAATCGTAGTATTGGACGAAGGTTTTGTTTCTCAAGTGGGTAAACCTCTTGAGCTTTATCACTACCCAGAAAATCGTTTTGTGGCTGGCTTTATCGGCTCACCAAAAATGAACTTTATTAGCGTTCAAATTGAAGATTGCGAAAAAGAACAAGTATTGGTGAAACTCTCTAATGGCGCAACACTGTGGATTCCGGTAGATGGCACCACCGTTAACAAAGGTGAACGTATGTCTCTCGGTATTCGACCAGAACATCTGCTCAATGCGGAGCAAGCGGATGCTACTATCGAAGGTGAGATCCAGATCGTTGAAAAGCTCGGCAACGAAACTCAAATTTATCTACACCTAGATAGCGCAGATGCGGATGTAATCTACCGTGCACCAGACACCTTACCTGTAGAAGCGGGGGATAACTTTGCTATTGGATTGGCGGCTCATCGTTGTCATCTATTCCATAGTGATGGCAGCGCGTGTCGACGTCTACATAAAGAGCACAGTATCGATTTTGATTAATAAGATTTGTAAGCACAATTAACGCTCATATAGCCTATCGCCTTGCATCTACTGCAAGGCGATTTTCTAATATCACTATTATTTTCTAACAACAAAACAAGTGTCATTACAGTTGATCATAAACTCACTTTCACTATTGTCGGTTTCATAAAATACGGTAATTGGAAATTGTGTGATATTCAATCTGTAACTCACCCTAATTCCTTTGTTCAAGGTGGTAGACATCCGATTCCCGGCACTGGATTGAACCGTCAAATAGGCCAAATGACTCTCTGATACGAACATAAGCTGAACATGACCTTGCTGATTTGAACTCTTTATTGAAAGATCATCAATTTGCAATGCCATTTCACCCGCCAACGTCAGTTCCGAGAGCAACAAAGCGGCGCTAAGCACCGCTTTGTTCAACCAACTACTTAGTATCATTACTGTTGATTAATGCTAACTGCATTATGAACCGAATTGGTCATATGCACGCGAGCATAGTCGTTAGAGGCTTGTTGAATTGTCACACCCATTGTGCCGTCGGAATTAGCAAAGAAATTCCCATGAGAACTGGTCAATTTAACATCCGCAACAGACGCAGTACCTACTTGATTAATATCAATCCAGTTTGCATTAGAGTAATCTAAATCAACTTTAGCCAGATTTGATTCGTCAGTTTGCGATATATCAATTGCATTGCGGCTAGAGAAGTCCATATCAATATCCGCTTTATTCAGTTCAGTTTTTTGCATGACGGTTACTGAGTTGCTATCAGAGTTATTCATTCTGACATCGGTGTCATTCTTAATCGTGCCAAAACCTGAGTCTTGATCAACAGAAATAACGTTACCATTTGACCATTTCATATTGAGATTTGCTTTATTGCCGTAGTACTGTTCGACATTAACGATATTCCCGCTTGAACCTTTCAGAGATGCGTCAGCTTCATTGTATGAACTTTGAAGGATAGTTATACGGTTAGAATCTGACATATCTGTTAATTTCACTCTCGCTCCGGCATTTAAACTAGGGTTAACTTCACGATTCATTGCGGTCTGAGAAATTGTAACTTGGTTCAAATCTGAGTCTTGTACATAAACGTCAGCATCATTCATAAAGTCTTGACTGATAATGACATGATTAGAATCAGATGAAATAAGCTCGACTTCTGCTTTGTTGAGTCTACCTGCTCTTTCATCATTATTAGATGCTGCAGTCACCCCTTGACGAATAGCGACATCATTAAGTGAAGAGGCGCCACTAGATTTAACACTCGCTTCGTTCTCATCCCCTGACTGATTAATCACTGTTTTACTATAAGCCGAATAACCACTAGATTTAACTAACGCTTTATTCTTCTCGCCACTTTGAGATACATCAGCGCTATAACCAATGGTATTTTTTAAGTCAACAACAGCGGTGTCATCACTTAATTGAGAAATTTTAATAGTGCCAAATAAGGTGTTTGAAGTTTGAACAACAGCGTTGTTATGTTTATCAGGGAACTCAGAATTAATATACCCAGATAGATCATCAATAGCCACTGCAGCATTTGATGCTAATGCAACTGTAATTGCTAGTGCTAATTTTTTCATAATAGACGTCCTTTTATTTTAAAATAATATTTATATTTCATACTCATGTATCAGCTACTGTTTAACACTGATGTTTTTATGCATATTGCTGACAACAGAAACATAGCTATGTGAACCTGTCTGGTTTATTCCATAGCTTGAACCACCATAATCAACAACCAATGCAGTATTGCTGTTTCCTGTTTGAGAAAGACTGATCTCACTACCCGCGACTTTTTGTACCAGCAACGCCAAATTATCGTCACCGAATTGCGTTATCTGTCCTTTATGATGGTTCCCCGTCTGTACAAGAAGCGCGACATTATCGGAACCCTGTTGTTCAATTAACCCTATGTTCCCTGATCCATTTTGACTGATGTAAGCTAAGCTATTTTCCGCTCCACGCTGTAACACTTTGGCCTTGTTTGTATCTATCGCCGAACCGTGATTTTGTATAACAATAATGTCGTTGTTATAGCTGTAATCAATGTCAACATCGGCGTAATTAGCGAAGTCGCTGTTATGTAATTCCAGTTCCTCAAAGTTTACCGTTGGTTTAAAATCTGTATCTGGGCCGCTACCATTAGATGAATAGTAAAAACCTTCTGATACCGCTAAAGCACATGAAGAAAAAAACCAAAGAACAAGTGAAAGAAACAATATTTTTGGCAGCTTCATTATCTTCACCTTATTAATAAAAATTTCATGCCGATAGGTTTATAAAAACCAATATTATTTAAATCTCATCTCGACACTAACTTATTATTAAAACAAAACAACATTACGGCAATAAACTTTAACGTTGAATATACACATCAAAATATAAACTTTAGCATTAAATAAAAAATACAAACTAAATCCAAAGTTAACAAATACTAACGACACCAAAAATATACATTTATTTAACAAATATTTTACAGTAAATAGATTAATTCTCATTTTTGAGAAAATAATTATTATTAAATAATCAGAAACAAGAAAACATTTGCCGTTTAAATTTTACAGTACTAGTATAAAAAAATAAAAAGCCCAAACAGTATATAAAAACGAAGGGTTACCCTATGGAAATTAGAGTAAAAAGCATTGGCAAATATATTATTATAACTCTATGCATTTATAGCAATTTTTCTTTTAGTGACAATTCAAGCAATAAAGAAAGCTTATCTTCATCATTAGAAAACGGGGTGAAATTAGAAGATATAAAACCAAAATTTGATAATTTTGATGAAGTCACTGGATTAATTATAGACAGAACCATGACACGATTTGGTGAAGACTTTTATTTTTTCTTCACTCAAAAACTAAATGAAAAATACGACAATCTAAATGAAAATTTTATGATTAAGGAAAGGCCCACTGCTCTCTCAGGTAGTATCATCAGCGTTTTTCATTCTCGAAAACTCATTTATAGAACAGCACTGTCTCCAGGAAAACGCCAAGCAGAAGAGAAAGCGGATGAGGCGATAAATGCCGTCAGTACTTATTTAACTCGTTGGCAAATAGAGCGTCTATTTATGGATACATTTGATTTGGATTATGATGAATTTTAGTCGAGGTAATGATGAAAAATAAACCACTTAGCATTCTGCTGTTAATTGCTGCATCGACAGTAACTGGCGCATCAGAACTCATATACACCCCCATTAATCCAAGTTTTGGCGGTCACCCGAATAACAGTGCCCACCTTATGGGGGTAGCCAACGCAATCAACACCTACAAAGCTCCAAGTAGTAGTTCAGGCATTGAGCAACAGTCGTCATTAGAACGACTCGCTGCAAACCTAGAGTCTAGACTTATTAGCCAACTTTTATCAGACATTGGTACTGGCAATACCTCTGGTATTGTTGATACCCCTGACTTTACGTTGAATGTATCAGAAAACCCTCCAGGAAGCGGAAATCTGGTCATTCAAATAAGAGACAAAAATACGGGAGAATCTACCGAGATTAACGTCAGCGGATTAACACCAAATAACTAAGAAATATAATAAGGACATTATATTTATGAAAAACGTAATAATAACCCTCGTTATCGCATTACTAGCAGGGTGTTCAAACTATGTAAGTGTCCCTGATGCAGATGAAAGTCCAAAACTTATGCCACGAGGAAGTACCTATGGTGACCTTATTTCATTGCCATCACCAAAAGGTAAGATATTAGTATCAGTATACGATTTTAGAGACCAAACAGGGCAATATAAGCCATCTCCAAACAGCAATTTCTCTACCGCTGTGCCTCAAGGAGGGACAGCATTGCTCACCACATCTCTTTTAGACTCTAAATGGTTTATACCTTTAGAAAGAGAAGGGCTGCAAAACCTTTTAACCGAACGAAAAATTATCCGCGCAGCTCAGAAAAAAGAACAATCACCAAATAACCATAGTAAGGAACTGCCATCTCTTAGTTCTGCCAATATTGTGGTTGAAGGTGGGATCGTGGCCTACGACTCTAATATTCAAACCGGAGGAGCTGGCGCTCGCTATCTCGGTATTGGTGGCTCAGGGAAATACCGCACTGATATGGTCACCGTTAATTTGCGTGTTGTTGATGTACGCAGTGGCCAAATATTGCTTAGCGTCACCACCAGTAAGACTATTTACTCGCACGAGTTAAGCGCTGGTGCCTTCAGGTTTGTTGACTACAAAGAGTTACTTGAAGTTGAAATGGGTTATTCCAACAACGAACCTGTCAATATTGCAGTAATGTCGGCTATTGATGCGGCTGTGATTCATCTGGTTATTGAAGGAATAGAACGAGGGATGTGGCAACCAGCTAGTGCACAAGAGATGGACAATGCTATCATCCAGAGATACGCAGCTGAAAAACATGAAATTTTATAACAGTTTCTAACTTATGTAATACATCCGAATAATCTCAAGGTTTTTATTTAATACAAGTTTATTGGTTTCTGATCAAGACACTGATTTAAAAGCATGACCATGCTACAGAATAAATCAGTATCACAGAGCGGAAACCAATACAATTCGCACTCTTGAAACTCATCAATAGTTAAGCGCCTATTGGCTTGCTGACAATCAACATTATGTTAGCTCTTCAACACCTATATTCTCTTTTGCCCAAAGTAATGCCTGAAGACGATTTTTAGCTTTTATTTTACGAAAAACATTATGCAAGTGCGTTTTTACCGTGTTTTCACTCACATATAGTTTCTCTGCAATTTCAATATTTGAACTTCCATTGCCAAGTAATTTAATGATTTGCTGTTCCCGTTTTGTTAGCTGCTTATATGTTACGCTTGTTTTTACCCCATTTTTTCTTCTAAAATGTTGTATATATTGTTGCGCTAGTTTTCGACTCAACCACATCTCACCAAATAATATCTTTTCAACACCTTGATTAAGAAGTTCTATATCATCACTTATATAAAAAACACCAACTAGATTAGACCAAACTTTAAAATCTTCGTATTGGCTTTTTTTATTGCAATTGATAAGTATTTCAGGAGTATCAGAAAAGTGCTGACGCTGACATAATGCATAAATCTCTTCTTTTTCACGGGAGAACACACTCATATCAATAATAACCAAATCTGCTATTATTTTCCCTCGAGAAAACATTGTTAACGATAAATTATTAATCGCTAGAATATTAATATCAATATTGAGAGACTTTTCTAGAGCATCTTTTAACAGTGATGACTGCAGGCTTTTTTCCGTGATCAAAGTCGCAGAACTATAGACTTTACGTTTACTCACCATAATAACATCATCTTATGTTAATGAATTTAAACCTTATTATATAAAAATAAAATCACTTCCTGATCAAGTCAATGACTTTATATACATATTTTCTATACAAAGCATTAAATCAATAATTTAAAACTATCAGTTCAATATGTTAGCTATTTTTTAACTTTCGAAACATCCAATTAATAACAATAATATAATTAAAGAAGCCAATTAAAACACCAGTAAATAATATTCATTATCACTATTAAGTTTATTTGATAATTATAAAGCTTTTCATTCACCAATAGCTTCAGAGTTTATCGGTGGACTCGCCACTCTGGCCCAACAAAGATAGCCATCGAACATCGGTTTTGTGCAAACAATGGCAACTTAAAGACCAATAAACTGAAGCAGAGGCGTTAGACTTTCAACGACCACGTCGCTTAAAGTGACGTGGTCATTTTCTCTTTAAATTTACACAAACAGATAAGGGAATAACTGCTTTTTTTGCTGATCCGTTAATGAGGTTACGCAATCAATATTATTATCGGGAATCTGTTCTGGGTTGGGGTAATGCTTTAATACGCGTTCCATACTCTCTTCACGAATTAAATGCAGTATCGGAAATGGGGAACGGTTAGTTAAGTTTTCATCATCATCCGGTTCAACTCCGGCAAAACAGTAATCGGGATGAAAGGTAGCGACCTGAAAAATCCCCTGCCACTCTTGCTGCTTAATCAATGCATCTACCCAGTCTAAAAACTGGTTGTAGAGATAGAAATCATCCAGCATGTCGGGGACAACAACCAAGGTTGTTTCTAATGTCTCTGCATCCGACGTCGCTAAGATCATTAACTCGGTTAATAACTCTTCTAGGAGAGCCTCTTCTGTATCAGCGCGAGAGACCTGAATTTTGATCTGCTTATTTCGGTTTGGTTTGGCCGCAAACGGGCAGAGGTTAAGACCGATAACCACCTCTTCTAACCAAGTACGTACTTGTTTTTCAATAAGCTCATTGTTCAAATTTGCTTCCTTTCATATCTTTTAAGTAATAACACAGCAGAAAAATAGCGAAACAAAGCACCGTTCCCCCCATCATCACCATAGGCCAAGCACCTTGTTGCCAGCAGTAGATAAGGAAAAAGCCCCCTAAGCTGCCGCCAATATAGTAATGAACCAGATAGAGAGCAGTGGCGGTCGCTTTAGCACTCACCGCTTTTTGGCTTACCCAACCATAAGCAAGAGCATGGGTAAAAAATGCGCCACTGCTAATCAATAACAGACCCAGCAGCATCAAAGGAATTTCAGGAAAGTAAGCCAAAAACATACCGGATAACGTCACAATGGTTCCCAATACCATGCCAAGTACAGGGTGAAATCTAGTGGCCCATTTTCCACTGTATCGTGAACTGACTGTCCCGGACAGATAGCATAAAAAAGTTAATGACGTCAGACTCGGGGGGAGATTATAAGGTGCTTCAGCAAGGCGAAAACTGATCACCGAAAATAGATTAACAAACAGCGCGAAATTAAAACCGCCAATAAGCATGGCAAACCATACTCGCTTATCTTTAATATGCTGAATTAACTGACGATTATGATGAAAAAACAGACCTCGCTGAGGTTTAAAATAACGCTGCTGAGGCAATATTTTTAGAACCGCAACCGCTCCTATTAATGTTGCCACCGCAATGACTGATGCCGCTACCTGCCAACTAAACAAATCGGTCAGCACACCACCAGCGATACGCCCAGTAATACCCCCGAGACTATTAGCCGCAATATAACCACCCACGGCTTGAGTCAGTGCAGAGGCCGACATCTCTTCAGCCATATAGGCAACGGCAACGGACGCAAATGCCGCTAAAGAGATGCCCATAAGTGCACGACCTGCAACCATGCTATAAAAGCTAGAATCAAGCATCATCAACACATTAATGATTGGTGGAACAAAAAGGCCAACCAACATGACTTTTTTACGACCAAAGGACTCAGAAACTAGTGCCCAAGGCACTAGAAAAACCGACAGCATTAATGTGGTAGAAGCAAAGATCCAATTTACTTTGGTAGCCGATATAGAGAGCTCATCTGCCAGTTGAGGCAAGATAGGTTGGAACAGATACAGATTACAAAATATAAGAAACGAGCCCAGCGCCATTATAAAGCTGACCCTTTTATACTCCGATGTTCCAAATTCAATCATGGTTTTTTTTCTTACCGTAATCTGCGATTATTGAACGTCAATTAAGCGGTCAAAACTGTCCATCACTTGTTGACACTTCATCACCCTTCCATGCCCCTGCCCTTGCGTTGCGACTAAAGTGACATTATCGCCTTCGCTCGCCGCTTTTTGCGACACAGAGAACTTAGTGAACTTATCTTTCTCATCATGAACAATAATGGTGCGGTTAGTGCGATTCATGAGGTGAGCATAGGGGTCGATAATATGGATCGGGTAGTGATATTGATCTTGAATATCTTCCACAATCGCTTGGAATAACTTCACCGAGTAACCAGACCGGCTAACACTACCAAACAAGTTGTCTAAGTAATCCAATACTGGCGCAATCAATAGCATCGGACAGTGCGCAATTTTTGCGTGCTTGCACTCAAGCGCAGAAGCAGTTCCCATACTATGACCAACCACACCCGCCACGTCTTGTACGCTATCCAGCACGGATTCTAAGCAAGCAACAAATCAGGGAATATGGCCATAAGCACCACCACTCTTACCGTGTCCCGGCTGATCATAAGCAAAGGCGGTAAAGCCACGAGAGGCGATGTGTTCCATTACTGGGTAAAACTGGCTCGCAGTTCCTGACCAACCATGCGTAAGTACCCAAACCGGCCCTTCGCCAAGACTATACGTTTTTATCACCCCTTCGTTGGTGTCTACTTCGCCCTTAATTAAACCTTCCGGCTCATCATTAATCGGTTTCATTCTTGCAGGTGTTAGCAGCAATTGCTTAGCGGTTTTTTTAGCATGATTGGGAGCAATGGTATGGTGCAAACGAGTGGTTATGTTCACCAGCTTTCGTTTTACACTGAACTTCCCTGACGTATTGAAGTAGATTTTCTCACTCACCGTGGTGTCCTTGTTGTTCTTTTTTTTGAATAGTTTAGAAACGGGACTATAACAAAATTTTGACATTCTGTACGGCAACGTTAAGCATAATCACCTAATTTTATATTTCATTTTTAAATCGCGATTTATGTAATAATGACCATCCACGGACGAGTTTAGAGGTAACAATGGCGGAGTTTTTAGCGCAGTTGCAGTTTTCAGCATCGATTACAGGACCCATTTGCTTAATGCTGTTGCTCGGGGTATTTCTTAAACGGATAGCAGTTATTGACGATGCGTTTATTGATGTCGCGTCTAGGTTGGTTTTTCAAGTGACCTTACCTGCTTTGCTGTTTCTTAGTATTGTCGGTTCTGAACATGACTTTTCAAGCAGTACACCATTAATCCTTTTTGGTCTCAGCGCTAACTTAATTTTCTTTGTTTTTGTGGTTATTGCCACCAAAACACTCTTTTCTGGCTCCAATGATAAAGGGGTGGTCATTCAAGGCAGTTATCGGGCAAATACCGCCATTATAGGGCTTGCTTATGTTGCTAACGCATATGGTGAAACCGGTATCGCTTTAGCGGCGATTTACGTCGCACCAATGACGATTCTTTATAATATATTGGCGGTCATTGCATTAAGTCCGAAGAACGATAAAGAGAAATCATCGGGGCTAAAAGCATTTGCTGTTATTGTTAAAGGGATAACTAAAAATCCTCTAATCATTGCCATAATGCTTGGGTTGATTGTCTATTTTCTCTCTATTCCTATCCCTAAAATGGTACTAAATGCAGGTCAGTATTTTGCCAGTATGACTTTACCCCTTGCTCTGTTATGCACTGGCGGTTCTTTAAATATTAAATCTCTAAAAGGCGACCAACGCGCCACGTGGTTTGCTACGGTAAACAAACTCGTTTTTGCTCCTATCATCATCACTGGTGCAGCTCTGCTGTTTGGCTTTAGAGGGCTTGATATCGGGATTGTGTTCTTTATGAGTGCCGCGCCTACTGCGGCTGCAAGTTATGTCATGGCTCGAGCCATGGGTGGAAACGCTGCTCTGGCGGCAAATATTATCGCCCTAACAACGGTCACCTCATTGGTTACCTGTACCTTGGGGATTTTCGCTTTATCAACACTATCGTTAATGTAATATCTTCAATTATCTTTCTTGAACTGAACTTGTTGATGCTGCTCTGAATTCTGCATCTTGAGGTCACTTGAGTATATACCCTTTCTATTTGGTTATACTCACCAAATAGAAAGGGTCAGATATCGCTATCTGACCCTTGTTGTTATCTATTTATGAATACTATTTAGAAGTACCGTTTATGAAAGCTTATAGAACACGGTCGCTAATGGTGGTAACCGTAAGTTAAGTGACTGTGCTAATCCTTCACTCTCTATCTCTTCACTATTTAGTGATTTGATCACCGCAAAATCACTGCCGTGATAACGGCTATCATCACTGTTTAACAGCAAGTCATATTTTCCTTTATTGGGCACACCTATACGAAATGACTCATGAGGAACAGGCGTAAAGTTAGTCACCACTAGCACTCTTTCACCATGTTCACTGATGCGTTCATGCGCCAATATGCTGGCATCTTGTGCATCTTGCAGACGCCATTCAAATCCTCTTGGATCACAATCAAGTTCGTGAAGCGCCACTTCATTGCGATACAACATATTCAAATCGCGAGTGAGCGCGTGAATACCTTGGTGACGTTCGTAGGCCAACAGGAACCATTGCAACTGATCATCATGGTTCCACTCCGCCGTTTGACCAAACTCGGTGCCCATAAAGTTTAGCTTTTTACCCGGCTGACCATACATGTAACCAAGATAAGCCCTCAAATTGGCGGTTTGCTGCCATTCATCACCCGGCATCTTGTCATGAATAGAGCGCTTTCCGTACACCACTTCATCGTGGGACAGAGACAACACATAGTTCTCGCTATGGGCGTAAATTAGCGGGAAGGTGATGGTGTTGTGATGATACTTACGATGTACGGGATCTTCTTGCACATAAGACAAGCTATCGTGCATCCAACCCATGTTCCACTTAAATCCAAAGCCTAATCCACCCATATATGTTGGCGCAGAAACGCCCGGGAATGCCGTCGACTCTTCAGCAATCGTCATGGCATTTGGAAAGTGCTTATACACTTCTTCATTGACCCATTTAAACATAGCAATGGCATCGTAGTTCTCGTTGCCGCCGTCGCTATTTGGAATCCACTGATCATGGCTACGTGAATAATCTAGGTATAGCATTGATGCTACCGCATCAACTCGAATACCATCGATATGGAACTGCTCGAACCAATACAACGCATTGGCAACGAGGAAACGTCTAACATGTTCACGTCCTACATCATAAATAAAGGAGTTCCAGTCTTGGTGCCATCCACGCCTTGGATCTGGATCGTGGTACAAAGGAGTACCATCAAAATTCGCCAAACCATGGTCATCCGATGGGAAATGCGCAGGAACCCAATCCAGAACGACACCAATTCCAGCTTGGTGACATTTATCAATAAAGTACTTAAAGTCATCTGGAGAACCAAAGCGGCTGGTTGGTGCAAATAGCCCGACAGGTTGGTAACCCCAAGAACCATAGAATGGGTACTCTGAGATCGGCATTAGTTCAACATGGCTGTAGCCTAGGTCAACTAAATAAGGCACCAGCTCATCGGCCAGATCGCGATATCCAATAAAGTTGCCATCTTTATCTCGCTTCCACGAACCAACATGTAGTTCATAGAAAGAGAGTGCCTGTTTGGTTTTAGTGCTAACCGGACGACTTTGCCACTGTTGGTCTTGCCAGTCATACCGGTTGTGATCGTATGTTACAGAGGAGAATGATGGGTGCTGCTCGGCATAGAAACCCCATGGATCGGCTTTATGCGGTAAGCTCTCTCCATTAGGCCCTTTGATTTCATATTTGTATTGAGCGCCTTCTTCCAGTTCAGGAATAAAGATCCCCCAAATACCGTAATCTAAACGTTGCATTGGGTTGCGGCGGCCGTCCCAGTAGTTAAAACTGCCGATTAAACTCACTGCGGTGGCATGAGGGGCATAAACCAAAAAGCGAGTACCAGAAATCTGCTCACCTTCTCTCTCAATAGAGACAAACTGTGCTCCCATGTGATGATACATTTGCACAGGAGTATGGAGCTCTTCAAACTCTTTATACAAAGCATGATATTGGTATGGGTCATCCACTATCTGCTCTGTTCCATCCCAGTTCACCGCCAACTTATAATGGGTAAATGTCAAATCTCTATCATGTTCTAGAACAAAACTGTTCTCTGACTCTTTCTCCAAGGCGATTCTCGGCTCATCAGCAATAAGTAATTCAACTTTACTTGCTCCCGGCATCCATACCCTTAGTGAAAGCTGCTTTTCTCTATGATAAGGACCCAGTAAAGAGAAAGGATCAGCGCATGCCGCATTTTCTAATACACTAAAAATGTCTTCCTTTTTTGTCACAGTATTCTTTTTCAACTGGCATCTCCAAAACATCTATAAAATTAAAAACAAAAGTATGAAACAAAAACCAACTTTTCTCATAGTAACCTGTTAATTAGTCGCTGTTAATAAATAATAAAAAATACCCGCATAAAGCGGGTATTCTCAAAAATATCAATTAGTTAACAAGTTCACTATCCGGCGAATACAAGCAGTGACTATCTTGCAAGACTGCGTAATTAACTGTTTGTATTCGTTGCATTATTTTCCAGACCCAGCGCGAACTTCTGTTAAGCGTTTAGCAATGTAATTTACCTCTTCTCGAGCAAAAATATCCTCAAGATTTAATGATAACTTACGACGCCAGTTTGGATATTCATCAACCGTTCCCGGAATGTTTACCGGTTTATCCATTTCTAACCAATCTTCTAGCTGAATACTCAACAAGGCCGAAGAGCCAGCGGCCAAATGAAGTTGTAACGCTTCACTTAAGTGCTTATCCATTGGCACTAATGTCGCGTCACGACCAACACCATCAGGTAAGAAGCCATGCCATTCAACACTATTAAGGATCTCTTGCTTACATTTTAAACGGTCATCAAACAGTATTTGTAACTGCTCCTCGTCGGGATATAACCCTAGCTCCTGACCTGTTTTGAGATCATCACAGTGCCAAAATCCACGTAACGTTGGCATGTCGTGGGTACAAAGTGCCGACATGGACTGTTCTGTATAATGATTCGGCGAGTAATAGCCGCCATCTTCTGCTGTTTCAAAGAAGAAGACTTTATAAGAGTGAACCCCTGCATCCGCGAGAATATCAACAATTTCATCTGGCACTGTTCCAAGGTCTTCACCAATCACACTGCACTGATAGCGATGAGATTCTAAAGCCAATATTGCCAGCATATCTTCAACGGGATAGTAGATATAAGCACCGTTTGTTGCACCTTCACCTTTCGGTATCCACCACAAACGAAGTAGGCCAAGAACATGGTCAATACGCAGTGCGCCACAATGCTTCATGTTTGCTCTTAGCAACTTAATATAAGCGTCATAGCCTGTTGCTTGAAGAACTTGTGGATTAAGAGGAGGAAGCCCCCAATTTTGTCCTAGAGGACCAAGAATATCCGGTGGCGCACCAATACTGGCGTCCATCACCAAGTTACCATCGTCTGCCCAGGTCTCAGATCCTGAGTTAGCCACCCCGACCGCCAAGTCACGGTAAAGCCCTACTGCCATGCCTTTCTCTTCAGCCAATGTCTGCGCTTCATTAATCTGACTGTCGGCAATCCATTGCAAATAAAGGTGCAATTGAACTTTATCTTCATTCTCTTTAATGAAAGTTTGAACGGCTGGATTTTGGAAGTGCTGGTACTTCTCAGGGAATACAGGCCAACCCCAAATGCTTTGATCTTTTTCAAACAACGTACCATGCAGAGCATCGAATGCAGCTTGATGTAATAGGCTCTCGCCACCTTGCTCAACAAAGCTCAAAAATGCTTTTGCTCTGTCGGTAGATTCATCCAAATGACGACTCTTAAATTCGTCAAATAACAGAGGTAACACACTCATTTTAAGTTCAGACACTTCAGAGTAGTTAACCCAATGGGTATCTCGAACTTTATGCAGACGCTGCTGGAACTCATTGCTGCCCACTTTACGCTGAGCATCAACACTTAACACAAACTCAGGAACAGAACTGACATCAATATAGAGAATATTTAACCAACGGCGAGACGACGGGCTATATGGACTCGCCCCTTCAGGGTTGGCTGGAAATAATGAATGAATTGGGTTTAAACCAACAAAATCCCCTCCTCGTGATGCTATTTCTGCGACCAATTGTTTAAGGTCACCAAAGTCACCAATACCCCAGTTATGCTGAGTTCTAAGAGTATAAAGTTGAACGCTTGGCCCCCACAGTTTTTTCTGCTGGGATAGTTTCTGCTGCTTGTAACACGCATTTGGCGTCACTATCAGGGTCATTTCATACGGGGTTTTACGACGCTTGCGGGTAATAATAAGTTGATGGTATCCCCACTCCACGTTGGGCAGTTGAAACACTAAAGGGCCGCCTTCTGCACGCTCATCACGTACAATTTGCGATTGAAGATATCCTTCAAGGGTCTTACCCTGCTCAGTTTCTAAACGCCAGCTAAATTCACTCTCGCGAGCACTAACACCTAGATTCAACTTAATCTCTATGGGTTGCTCACTATCGCGTACAACTTGAACGGGATCCAAAACCTCTTTTTTATGTTTCTTTTCTGCCGATTTAAGCAGATTTTCTTCACTTGAGGTATCGTAGCCAAGAGAAGCAAGTAAACGACGAATGGTTTCCTCTTCGACACTTGCTTCATCTCCCCACGCACTAATATAGTTTTTTGATATCTTAGCCATATCAGCGACTTGCATTAGAACTGACTGTTGTTTCATTTTTCTCTCCGAAGGCGTTTATACGCCTTCCTTTTAGTAGGGCATTCTTGTCAAAATCTTAGGTAACTTACCGGATCCAATAATGCTCTTTGGTAAAACCACTATTGGATCCAGTAGAGCCGGGAAACTGCACTCGCTAAATTATGCTTGCGAAAACAGCGCTCCCAGCTCAAACAGGCAAATAACTAGCGTTTTACGGCTTGTAATTTCCAGATGTTATTTACGTAATCACGTATTGAACGGTCAGAGCTAAACTTACCTACCAGCGCCGTATTTAGAATCGCCTTACGAGCCCAACCTTGCGGCTCACGGTACTGTTGATCCATCGCTTCGTGCGCTTTCACGTAAGAGGCAAAGTCAGCAAGACACAAATACGGATCACCACCGTCCAACAGGCTGTCATAAACTGCGCGCAGTTTACCCGGCTCTCCTGGTGTAAATTCATCACCTAACAGAAGATCCATTGACGCTTTTAGCAGGTGGTCAGCATTGTAATAATCAAATGGGTTGTAGCCTCGAGCACGCAACGCCTCAACACCATCAACTTCTAGACCGAAGATATAGATGTTTTCATCACCCACTTCTTCACGTATCTCTACGTTTGCGCCATCCATAGTACCAATGGTTAGTGCACCATTAAGCGCCATTTTCATGTTACCTGTACCCGAAGCTTCTTTACCTGCGGTAGAGATTTGCTCAGACACATCTGCAGCCGGAATAATGATTTCCGCCATGCTGACACGATAATCAGGAATAAAGACCACTTTCAGTTTGTGGTTCACACGGTTGTCACTGTTGATTTTCTCTGCCACTTTGTTGGTGGCATAAATGATCTCTTTGGCTAGATGATAGCCCGGTGCGGCTTTCGCGGCGAAGAACACCACACGTGGCGCCATATCAAACGAAGGATCATTTAATAGACGATGATACAGGGACAATATGTGCAACAGGTTCAAATGTTGACGTTTATATTCGTGAAGACGTTTGATCTGCACATCAAAAATCGCATCGGTATTTAATTCAATACCCATGTTCTCTTGTACCCAATCGGCTAGACGCTCTTTATTGGCTTTTTTAACCGCCATATAGTCATCTTGGAAGGCTTTATCGTCCGCAAATTCGGCTATTTTTGTTAGCATATCCAAGTCGGCTGGCCATTTATCTCCAATCTTCTCGCTAATAAGAGCTGACAACTTAGGATTACAGAACTTCAACCAACGGCGAGGTGTTACCCCGTTAGTCACGTTTTGCAGTCGATTTGGGTAAAGTTCGTGGAACTCTGGGAATAAGTCACGTTTAACCAACTCAGAGTGAAGTGCCGCTACACCATTTACCGCATAAGAACCAACAACACAAAGGTTGGCCATACGTACCATACGGTGGAAGCCTTCTTGAATAATAGATAATTTGCGTTGCTTCTCAACATCACCCGGCCATTTAGCACGCACTTCTTGCATAAACAGATGGTTGATATGATAAATGATTTCCATATGACGAGGCAGCAAGCGCTGAATTAACGACTCGCTCCATGTTTCTAATGCTTCCGGCAACAAGGTATGGTTAGTATAGGCAAATGTTTTAGAACACAGTGCCCATGCATCATCCCAAGCCCACTCATACTCATCCACCAAAATACGCATTAATTCCGGAATAGCGATAGTTGGGTGTGTATCATTTAGCTGGATGGTTTCATATTTCGCTAAGTCTTCTAACTTGTGACCAGCTTTAAGGTGGCGACGCAAGATATCAGCAATAGATGCCGCACTATGGAAGTATTGTTGCATTAAGCGAAGAGTTTTACCCTTCTCGTGGTTATCATTTGGATAAAGTACTTTGGTAATGTTACCCGCATCAATCAATGAGTGCTGAGCTTCAAAGTAGTCACCATTGTTAAAGCTTTCTAAAGAAAAAGGTGCAATGGCCTGACATTCCCATAAACGCAATGGGTAAACGGTATTGCTTTCGTAACCCACAATAGGAAGATCCCACGGCATCGCTTTTACTTGCATACCCGGAACCCAACGACGCTTCTCTTTTCCATTTTCATTAATCACTTCTACGTGACCATAAAAACCGATTTCTTGAGCAATATTTGGCCGTGCAACTTCCCAAGGGTAACCTTCAACACCACGCCATGCATCAGGCGCTTCCTGTTGATGACACTGATCAAATGACTGTTTGAACAGACCATACTCGTAGTGAAGACCATAACCAACCGTTGGAAACTCTTGAGCAGCACATGAGTCCATAAAGCAAGCAGCCAAACGACCAAGACCACCATTGCCCAGTGATGGGTCACGTTCTTCTTCTAACAGGTCAGTTAGACTCTGTCCCAGCTCTTTCATGGCTGCGTCTATTTGCGAATAAAGCCCCATGCTGATCAAGTTGTTACCCGTAAGGCGGCCAATCAAGAACTCTAATGAAAGGTAGTTAACACTTTTCGCATTTTGAATCGCTTTATCATTTTCTGTTTCTAGCAAATCAAAGGTTGTCATCTCCGCTAGAGCGCGACCCATTGCTAAATACCAGTCACGTGGCTGTGCATTTTCAACCTTCGTTGCGTAAGTTGCGGTTAAATGCATTTTTACATCGGCTTGGAACTGCGCTTTATCAAACTTTTTTTGTTGCGTCGGTTTCATAGTGACATCTCATAATTGTTTCAATTTATCTATGGCATATCCTGCATCTTGATAGTCAACAGAACATCCTCCTAACTTAAAGAGTGGAGAGGAGGAGTAGCTAGGGCGTAGACCCTACTCTTCTACACACTTAGCGATCTAAGTCACACTAACTGCTGCTAGCGTTAAAAATATAGCGACTCAGGTCACGTATAACTTTCGATTACCTCCTCCATTACTCATTGGCTATAAATTACTCAGTCAGAAACATTGATTGAAAATAGTAGTTTCATCACACTAATGCCTGAATTTATCCCGTTAAGCCATGGCTAGCTTCACCACTAGTGGTAGTAATAGAATCCCATTTCATAAATACTAATATGTACGGGTAGCCGCCGTTTTTCCATCTAGCAAACTATACTTATGAGATGTTTATCACAATTTCGGGGCGTAGAACCTCATAATTATGCGGCAGATCATACATATCGCAGATAAGCCGTTTTATGTTGATATCACCTTATCGTAGGATAAAAACAGTTTATGAATAACCTAAATCAAATAGTGCGATAACTATGTGGATACCCTCAAAACTCACTCGGCCCGGCCGGTTACATAACGCCATCGTTAGACCTCGCGTGTTAGACTTATTACAGCAAGCACCGTGTTATAAGCTGATCCTTTTCCGCTCTCCGGCGGGCTATGGTAAAACCACCATGGCGGCACAATGGCTCTCTGACAAAAATAGCGTCGGCTGGTATAGCCTTGATGACAGTGACAATGATACGTTTCGATTTGTTAACTATTTTATTCAGGCCATCAATCGCGCCACAGGGGATCAATGTCCGAACTCACAAACACTGGCTGAGCGCCGGCAGTTTTCCTCGTTACAGACGTTATTTGCAGAAGTATTCTCTGAGCTATCAGAGTTTTTTAATGAAAGTTATGTGGTGCTTGATGACTACCATCTGATTCAGAATGAAGAAATTCATGAGGCGATGCGTTTTTTCCTCAAGCATATGCCAGACAACATTACGTTAGTCGTAACCAGCCGCGCTAACCCACCACTAGGCACCGCGAACTTACGAGTACGCGACTTAATGATTGAAATTGGCAATGATTTATTGGCGTTTGATACCGAAGAGACTACCCGTTTTTTCAATCAACGGGTTTCCGAAGGCATTGATGACACCACCGCAGATAGCTTACGCAACTATGTAGAGGGTTGGCCGTCAGCGTTACAACTTATTGCCTTGCAAGCTCAACATCAAAAACGCACTTTAGCTCAATCTGTCCAGTCAGTATCTCAGTTTAATCACGCTCATTTATGGGATTATTTGGTTGAAGAGGTGTTTGATCTTCTCGATTCCGAAACTCGACATTTTTTAATGCAGTGTTCGGTACTGGAAACCTTTAACGATAAGCTCGTCAGCGAGCTCACGGAAAGAGAAGACGCCTTAGGTATGATTGAGTCTCTTAATCGCTTTGGCCTGTTTATCTACCGTCTTGAAGGTGAGCAAAACTGGTATCGATTCCACCACTTATTTGGTGAGTTTCTCACTCACGAAAGGCAGTCACGCATCCCTCAAGAAGAGAGGTCTCTTCACCGCAGCGCTGCGCAAGCATGGTTAAACATTGGCATTCCGCATCAGGCACTTTCCCATGCTCAAAAATCCCATGACGGTGAACTGGTGGCGCAAATTTTAATTGAGCACGGTTGGCGCATGTTTAATCTCGGTGAGCTAGCCATTATGGAAGATGCCATCACTCAATTAAGCGATGATCAGCTCTATTCCGAAATGAAACTGCCATTACTAAGGGCGTGGCTGGCTCAAAGTCAGCACAGTTATGACCGAGTTGAAGGTATGTTGGTTGAATCTGAGCGACAGATGGCCCAGCGAAATATCGAGCTCACCACCAGCGATAAAGGTCAGATTAATGCTCTTAGAGCACAAGTAGCCATCAACAGAAATGATCCTGAAAAGGCGTTAGAACTGGCTGAGCTAGCGCTAAGTCAGCTCGATACCACCATCTATCGCAGCCGAATTGTCGCGACATCAATTGTCGGTGAAGTGAATCACGTTAATGGCGAATTGGATCGCGCCCTTTCTCTTATGCAACAAACAGAGAAGCTCGCTCGCCAATATCAGCTTTATCATCAAGCTCTTTGGGCACTGCTACAACAGAGTGAGATCTTAATTGCTCAAGGGTTTGTGCAGGCGGCTTATGAGCTGCAAGACAACGCATTTAAATTGATTGAAGAGCAAAAACTGCAGCAATTACCGCTGCATGAGTTCCTGCTTCGATTACGCTCTCAAGTGCTGTGGTGCTGGAATCGACTAGATGAAGCCGAAGAGTGTGCCTATAAAGGGATGCAGGTATTGGGCAACCATGATCCAAGCAAGCATCTTCACTGTTATTCACTGCTCGCGAGAATCGCCATTAGCAGAGGTGAAATAGATAAAGCAACACGGTTTATAGAACAGATTGAACATCTATTGCAGCAATCTAGCTACCATTTAGATTGGAAGGCCAATGCCTCGCTTTCGTTGTTGTTGTACTGGCAAGCGAAAGGGGATACGACATCGGTTAAGCAATGGCTCGAGAGTGCTGACCGCCCAACAGATGCCAAAAACCACTTTTACCAACTTCAGTGGCGCAATATCGCCCGAGCTCAAATTTTTGTCGGTCAATTTGAAGAAGCCCAAGAACATTTAGATGCCTTGCAACAACATGCCGAACAGGCGAATTTGGTGACGGATATCAACCGCAACCTAATTGTTGAAGCCATTCTTTATGTTCGACAAAATAATGAAGAAAAAGCGGTAGAAAAGCTTAAACATGCCCTTAGCTTAACTAACCAAACTGGCATGGTGGGTAATTTCTTAATTGATGGTAATACCATTGACGAGCTGCTGCAAAAGCTCAGTAGCCATGCCTCGTTAGGTGACCTTGAAAAGCATCGAGCTCAGCAACTAATTAAGGATATTTCTAGCAAACAGCGCAGCCGTTCTGTTCACTTTGACGAAGATTTTGTCGACAAGCTTATCAATCACCCTAACATTCCAGAGTTGGTAAGAACCAGTCCACTGACGCAAAGAGAGTGGCAGGTACTGGGCTTAATTTATTCAGGGTTTAGTAACGAACAGATTGCGCAAGAGCTGGATGTTGCTGCTACTACCATCAAAACTCACATTCGTAACCTGTATCAAAAACTCAACATTGCCAATCGTAAAGAAGCCATTGAAACTGCCGAGAATTTGCTTAGCTTAATGGGGTATTGATTTAGTTAAGGTACAGATAAAAAAAGAGCCAATCGCAATGCTTGCAATTGGCTTATAGATAGTGTGAACAATTTTCGTTCACTAACAACGTCAGTTGGCTAGGTGACCCTCGGCTTTAAGAAGGGTCAGTAGTATTAAAGCATATTACATGCCAACTTTCAAAACTTAGAATAAACGCCGTTTTACGGCATTTAATTATCCAACATATGAATATTTCGCTCACCTTCTCGCATAATGCAATTGCAAAATGCAAATCAAGTGCAATTTGCTATGACATTACTTGCACAAAAATAGAATGAATAACCTAAACCCTACAATATCGAATAACTCACGGCAGCTATATATATTAAACTCAGATTTTGTATAATTCGATCATCCTAGTTAGTTGAATAGAAACAGATGAAATATTTGGTCACTTTTTTCAAAGGTATGGCAATGGGGGCGGCAGATGTTGTCCCAGGTGTATCAGGCGGAACCATTGCGTTTATTACTGGTATTTACGATACCTTGTTAGAGAGCATTCGCAGAGTAAACCCTTCATTAATCGGTATTGTTAAAAATGAGGGTGTAAAACACGCTTTTGACCATATAAATGGACGCTTTTTGATCTGCTTATTTGGCGGCATCATCACCAGTATTTTAACCTTAGCGAAGCTGATTTCTTGGCTGTTGGTTACTTACCCTATTCCATTATGGTCATTTTTCTTCGGGTTAATTGTTGTCTCTGTTTGGCATATCATTAAGCAAGTTGATAGAAAAGATTTAGTTAGGGGCGTCTTCGTTATAGTAGGGATTGCATTCGCCTACTCCATCACGGTGCTTAAACCTCTGCAGATGGACCCTACCAGTATCAACATTGTTGTCGCTGGGGCAGTCGCTATCTGTGCCATGATTCTACCCGGCATATCTGGCAGCTTTATTCTATTACTGCTTGGAATGTACACACCGATACTTGCCGCAGCAAAGTCGCTACAAATAGAGGTATTGTTACTGTTTGTTACTGGCTGCGTTACTGGGCTGCTTACTTTCTCTCACTTACTTTCGTGGTTACTAAAACGTCATAGAGACTCAACATTGATGTTTCTGACAGGACTAATGATTGGAACATTACCCAAAATATGGCCTTGGAAAGAGACCATCAGTTGGCGTACAAACTCTAGCGGTGAACAAGTACCTTTAATACAACAGAACCTCTCACCCTTTGAGTTTGAGTCCATAACCTCTCAACCAAGTCAGCTTTTACTCGCCATTGGGTTGATGATCATTGGTGTTGGCATTGTGTTGTTACTGGAGAAATTTGCCGACAAAGGTAATAGTCACTAAGAACATATCCTGTGATGGCTCTTGTTACGAATAGAGCCGTCACACAATAGTGCATTAACCGCTCTTAAATAAGTCTCGCTCTTATTACTATTTTTTAATTGTAAAATTTTACAGTCGTAGATCCAAATCACATCCTCACTTCTTAATCATGTTAATCTGTTAACTTATTGATAACCTCTTGCTCACTATGAAACTATTAAAAATACTCGCGCTCTGCTGCGCCGTTTTACTCGGTTTTTTTGTACAAGATATGCTGAAACCTAGCTCCACTTCAGACAGCGCGATGAATGTAAAAGACTACTGTTTTTTATCAACCACAGCATGTAAACAGCAGCATGTAACCATGACTCTTGAACATGATACCGCGAAACCTTTGGTAGAAAGCCAGCTAACCGTAGATTGGCCTAATGCCAGTAAAGAGACCTTGTTACTTGAAGTTGAAGGGTTAGAAATGGATATGGGCATTAGTAAGTTTTTACTAAACAAGCAACCCAATGGCACATATTCAGCCGCTATAATGCTGCCTGTTTGTACGCAAGATAGTATGACATGGTTAGGCCGCTTAACCGATGGAACAACAACAGTACACCCAGCAATTAGGATGGAAAGATGACAAAGAACTGGTTAATCGCCCTTATTGTCGCATTTGGGCTTGGTTACGGCATCAATGTCTATATGGATTCACAGGCAGATGAAGAGAAAGCACAACAAATTGCCGCTTCACAACAGATAGCCAATGATCCCATTTTTATTGGTAAAGATAATAGGCCGGTACGGATTTTTGAACCAACAGATGATCGAATTAGAATTGTCTACTTCGGCTATACACGCTGCCCTGATGTTTGCCCAACATCATTGGCCATGTTGTCTGCAGCACTAAGAGAGTTTGACGATAAGCAACTAGCTAAACTTCGCCCGTTATTTATCTCTATCGATCCTGAAAGAGATGATCCTGTCGCGGCTCACCAATATGCTCAGTATTTTCACCCAACGATATCTGGCTTATCAGCGCCATTAACAACAACACAACCTGTTGCTGATCGCTACGGTGTTATTTTTAGAAAAACAGAGCTAAAAGAGTCCGCCATCGACTACGTTGTTGATCATAGCTCTTACTTCTACTTCTTACAGCCAGACGGAAGCTTAATTACTAAAGTGCCGCACACACTCGATCCTGAGCCAATAGTGCAAGCAATAAATTCTGTTCTTGCTAACTAGGTGACACATAACCCCATTATAAAATAACCAAATACAGATAAATTAAAGAGTGGCGTTAAGCCATCAATCAAAAGGAAGAGATATGAAACGTATACTACTTTTAGCCACACTAGCCCTAACCAGTACTTTTGCTTCTGCAAATAGCGATGTAATGATTCACAACGCTTATGCGCGGGCTACCCCACCAAATGCACCAACCAGCGCCGTGTTCGTGACTCTAATGAACAAAGAAGAAACCCCTCGCTCTATCGTCTCAGCTTCTTCACCTGCATCAGGTAAAGTGGAGCTGCATACTCACGTTAAAGAAGGCGACCTGATGAAAATGCGACAGGTTGATCAAATTAGCATCCCAGCCAGCGGTACTGTTGAGCTTAAGCCCGGCGGACTTCACATTATGTTGTTCGACTTGCAACAAGATTTTATCGAAGGTAAAAGTATTGAGGTAACAATCAACTTTGCTAACGGTGACCAACAAACCTTTACTGCCCCAATCAAGAAAGTAATGGCTGGCATGAAAATGAAGCATTAAGATCTATCTTCGGACTAGAATAATTTAATAAGAGTAAAAAAGAGGTTCCAGTTGGTACCTCTTTTTTGCTACTCTAAGTCTTAAATACTGGTATATATAAGCCCGTAAATGAACAGCTACCATACTGAAAAATGAACAACTATAAGAGAACTAGTCGTCAATCAGTTTGGTGTTAACCACTTAGTAAAATTTCACAGAAAATTGGAGGATAAGATGATTGTATTAATGACCCACCCGGTAACGGTAAGAGCGTAGAAACCACACTGCTCGTATAATCTTTCCTGTTACCCGGTGATCCATCTATTACCGGGGTTCTAATATGCCGCAACAAATTAGCCCCTGAATCGTAAAATTTCAGCGATTTTCGCTCGGGTTTAAAAAATGAAAAACCATTTATCTTTGTCACAACTAGGTTGGCAAGCATACTTTCAACAACAACTTACATTAGAAGACTATCAATCAAGCATTATTGCTCGTGTATCTGCTCATCACCGTTCCGGTTATCAGCTATTAACGGAGTCGGGAACAGTTACATTAGAGCATCATCACGACTTTCCACCAATGACCGTTGGCGATTGGTTGATTCTAAATGAAGACAACACCTTTCAGCGACTGCTAGAAAGAAGCTCACTGTTTCAGAGAAAAGCATCCGGTAGCAAAGCTTATCAGCAACTTATTGCTGCCAATATCGATACGCTCTTTATCGTCTGTTCATTGAACGACGACTTTAATTTAAGCCGAATTGAGCGCTATCTTGCTATTGCTAATGAAGCACAAGTACAGCCTGTTATTGTATTAACTAAAGCAGATCTCTGTTCACACAGCGACGAGCTAAAAGCAGAAGTACAATCTCTTGACCCAATGCTAATCATTGAAAGTGTTAACGCACTTGATTGTGAGAGCATTCAGCCGCTGACCGATTGGTGTAAACAAGGAAAAACCGTGGCCTTTATGGGCTCATCCGGAGTTGGAAAGTCCACACTCGTCAATACCCTGATGAGAACAGAAACGCAATTAACAGGCGGTATAAGAGAAGACGACAGTAAAGGCCGACATACCACGACCTCAAGAACTCTTCACATTATGCCAGACGGTGGTTTACTGCTAGATACACCGGGAATGCGAGAGTTACAGTTGACCGATTGTGAATCTGGCGTCAGTGAAACCTTCTCCGATATTGAAGCGATCATTGAGCTGTGCCGATTTTCTGATTGCCAACATCAAACAGAACCGGGTTGTGCCGTTCAATTAGCACTAGAGAAAGGCACTCTTGATGCTCGACGCTTAAATAACTATTTAAAGCTTCTTCGTGAGCAGAAAAGAAACAGCGCCACGATTGCAGAGCAGAGAGCCAGTAGTAAACAGCTAGGAAAAATGTACCGTTCGATACAGAACGAAAACCAGTTCAGAAAAAAAGGACATCATTAACATCGTAAACGTTTGCAGGGGCATATGAATGCCCCTGCACAACAGATTTATTACCATCCTGTAACAAAAAAACAATATTTATCTCTAGTTTTCGCTACAGGCTTCTATTTATTGATTAAAAATAGACTTATCTATAGACACATTCGCTACTTTGCTTAATATATGCATCTCAGACTGTTTGTTACATCAAACAACGCAGCTGAAAACAAAAAAATAAAATTATATTATTAGGTAGTAATCCCATGCAAAACAACAACACTCTTATAGCAAGATTTGCCAATGGCAACCTTGTTTTACAAATATTGGTCGGTATTGTACTCGGTGTAGTACTCGCGACGATTTCACCCGAAACTGCAAAAGACGCTGGCTTAATCGGTAGTCTATTTGTTGGTGCGTTAAAAGCTGTTGCTCCAATTTTAGTATTCATTCTAGTTGCAGCCTCTATCGCTAACCAAAAGAAAGGACAGCACACTCATATGCGTCCGATTATTACTCTGTATTTAATCGGTACATTTACTGCTGCACTTACCGCGGTACTTCTTAGCTTTGCTTTCCCAACGACTCTAACTCTGGTAGCGGGCGCAGAAGGTACAACGCCTCCACAAGGTATTGGTGAAGTTTTACATACACTTCTATTCAAACTAGTGGATAACCCAATTAATGCGCTAAAAGAAGCGAATTACATCGGTATTTTGGTTTGGGCTATCGGTCTTGGTCTTGCACTTCATCACGCATCTGCAACAACCAAAGCTGTATTTGAAGATCTTAGCCACGGTGTATCTCAAATTGTTCGCTTTATCATTCGTTTAGCACCATTTGGTATTTTTGGCCTAGTTGCATCAACATTTGCAACAACGGGTTTTGCTGCGTTAGCAGGCTATGCACAGCTTCTAGCAGTACTGCTAAGTGCCATGCTAATTATTGCCTTGGTTGTTAACCCAATCATTGTTTATGTGAAAACTAAGCAAAACCCATATCCATTGGTTCTTCAATGTCTACGTGAAAGTGGTGTTACTGCATTCTTTACACGTTCAAGTGCGGCGAATATTCCAGTAAACATGACCCTATGTGAGAAACTGAAACTAGACGAAGATACTTACTCTGTATCTATTCCTCTAGGTGCGACGATCAACATGGCAGGTGCAGCAATCACAATTACTGTACTTACACTGGCAGCTGTACACACTATGGGTATTGATGTTGACCTACCGACAGCACTACTACTAAGTATCGTTGCAGCAGTATCAGCTTGTGGTGCATCTGGTGTGGCAGGTGGTTCTTTACTGCTTATCCCACTAGCGTGTAGCCTATTCGGTATCTCTAACGATGTCGCGATGCAAGTCGTTGGTGTTGGCTTTATTATTGGTGTTATCCAAGATTCAGCAGAAACAGCGCTAAACAGCTCAACAGACGTAGTATTTACTGCTGCGGTATGTAAGTCAGAGCAAAGCAGCTAATAACGTTGCACGGCAATAAAAAAGGGGCTCATTAGAGCCCTTTTTTATTGCCGGTAAATAACTTGCCGTGAAAGGTAAGCAATCGCTACTCAACTATTAACACTATCTTACCAATATGCTGTTTTTTCAGAAAAGCCTCTTGAGCTGACTGTATGGATTTAAGCGGGTAGGTATCCGCAATGAGAGGCACAATACTTCCGTTTTCAATATGGCGGATGACATTACCAAATACCTGTTCATCAAGAACGGTACAGCCAAAGAAACTTAAATCCTTTAAGTAAAGTGTTCTAACATCCAACTCGACTAATGCCCCTCCAATGGCTCCGGCAACGGCATATCGACCACTAGGGCGGAGTACGGTCAAAAATTGTGGCCATTTGTCTCCAGCAACCAAGTCGATCACTACGGTAACGCTGTTCTCTGCAAGCTGTTCAGTTATTTCAGCTTCTCTGTCAATAACTTGGTCAGCGCCAAGTTCCCTTAGCTGCTCGTTTTTACTCGGACTGGTAATGGCAATGACATAAGCACCACGGGCTTTCGCGAGTTGAATCGCTGCCGAGCCCACACCGCCAGATGCACCGGAGATAAGAACCCTATCTTGGGCAGTCACATTAGCGCGCTGCAACATATTTTCGGCTGTCGTATAAGAGCAGGGAAATGACGCCAACTCAACATCTGTGAGAGGGCTATTTACAAGATAGGCATGTTTGGATGAAACAACGGTATATTGGGCAAAACCACCATCGCATTCCGATCCAAAGTAACAAGGGTAGTCCAAAGGTTGACCATTAAGCTCGGTTAAACATGGCTCCACCAATACCCGCTCACCTATTCTCTCTTTATCTACATTATTGCCCACCGCAATAATAGTCCCGCACACATCTGCTCCCTGAATTCTCGGCAGCTCAATAGCGGCTCCAGACCAACCCGCGTCATCATCGCTACCCTGATTCTTTGAGTACCACGCTATTCTGGTATTGATATCGGTATTATTGACAGCGGCTGCAGATACACGAATCAATACTTCATTATTCTTAGGAGTCGGGACTGGTAAATCTGTTTTGTATTGCAACATTTCAAAGCCACCATGGCCAATAAGCTGCACACCTTGCATAGTTTGAGTCGTGGTTGTCATAGTGATTTCTCTGATAATAGTTCAACAATAATGTTCTGAGCGGAAGTTAACGCCTCTTTGCCAATGACTGGCCATGCGTTCGACACCCCTTCATGCAGCAGAAACAGCTCGGTAGAACGCCTTTCTGTCCCACTCTGCTTAGCAAACAATTGACGTACCGCCTCTTTGTGCTGCTTGACGGCAAGATTGATCACCTGATTATCAGGAAAGGCAGCGATCGCATTCAACGACATACAACCATGAGGCGCATATCGCTCCATCCAAAGCTCAAGTCGTTCAAACATATATAAAACAGATTCAATACCAGTCTGAGGAGTCACTTCCGTTAAAAAAGCCAAGTAGCGTTGGTGACGGTACTCTAAAGCTGCAACGATCATTGCTTCTTTGGAAGGGTAATATTTATATAAAGTACGTAAGCTAACATCGCAGGCGGTTTTTAACTGCGCGACGCTCGGTTCAGCAAAGCCATATTCACTGAACGCGTCTTCAAGTCGAGCAGCAAGCTTCTCTTTAAGCATAATGTATCCAATAGTAGAATAAGTATTCTACCAACAGGGTAGAACGAACACTCTACCTTTGTCAAAGCTTGTTATTAGATCTTTCTTTTATCGAGGTTTATGCCATCAGAGGAAAATGCAGATGAATTCAATGGACGTATTGGAAATCAAGTAATTACTATGAAGGGAGAAAAAAGGCTCCTTGTTAGGAGCCTTGTGCAAAGTTATTTTTTATCTATTGGCGAATATGAAAAATCAAGGTCGTTACTGTCTGCGGCCTCTTTATCCTCACCATCTTGCTCAGATGTTTTTTCATATACCATAAACTCGTTACCATCAATTTCAGGGAAATAACTGTTACGTTTATACAGTTTATTTAACGCTTTTATCATCGAATGTTTGGCAAGCGCACCGTCTGCTAACTTACGCAGCAATGGCTTCGCCATGCCCTGTAAACCGACGACAGCATCCACACCAAGAATATTGCCGACATCATCTCGTCTTGATTTAGCGGGTTCATAACCAAAATATGCCGAGATAAATAACCATAAATAGGCGATGGCGTTTCCTTTAGAGCCGCGACCGATCCATACATCGCCAGCCAAATATTGCGCTTCTAAATTTCCTTGCTCTGCTGCAACCTCAAACCAATAAATCGCACGAGTTGTATTCTTATCAACCCCTTTACCATCGCGATAATGAATGCCGAGTTTTAGCTGACCCTCAGAGTTATTCTGTTGTGCCGCTTTAAAATGCCACTCAGCAGATAACTTCGGATTAGGATTGGTATTCGACTCTGCGATATACCAATCTCCCATGAATATTTGTGCTTCGGTGTTACCCTCGTTAGCTACCTCTTCAATGGTTTCAATCCCTTTATCGATATTTTGATCGGTACCTTGACCGCCCATAAAGGCTTTACCCAACTCAAGCTTTGCTCGGTTATTGCCATTATGAGCCTCAATAGCCAAACTCCAAAACTTAGACTTTTCACCTAGCACAACATCTTCTTTTGCTCTGGCACACACACGTACCACACCATACATGCCAATTTCGTTATCCTGTAAAGCGGCCTGTTCGTACCAATAAAGCGCTTCTCTTGGGTTATGTATTTCGGCCTCTTTAGCTAAAAAAAGTTGAGTAGGAACATGTCCGGTTTCTGCTTTAAAAATCCGCTCTTTACGTTCTTCTTCTCGTTGCCTCTCAATTGCTCTTCTATAAGCACGATCGCGCTCTTCTTTTTCGGCGGCTAAGCGTTTCTTTTTTGCAGACAAAGACGCCATCCATCCAAAAATAAGCAGTAGCGAAATACCTGTAGCCCCAAGGGCAATCGTTATAAAATTCATAAATCTCTAGTTCTAACAGCGTGAAAACACACTTACATTCTTGTTGAAATTCTCTATGGTCAATAGAGCATCCAATTTACAACAAATAACAACCTTCACCAACAGTATAGGAGATTGGCGATATTCGCTATGGATAGTTGGTGTTTAATTGAGATAACTACAATACGATGTCACAAACCTTATCATTTCACTTTCTATAAATCGAACCCTCTCACACTGCCATTAGTCAAAACCTAAAGCCATAAATACAACAAAGCGCACTCTGGAGTGCGCACTGATAAAAATCTCAACCTGTTTGGATAGTAATCAATTACCAATTACCAAAAAAGTAAACAAGCAAGTAAACCGTACCTTACTGACTGCCTTTTAACTGTACCGCAAACGACTCATAAGGCCTAAGGTGCAGTTGTCTATCTAACGCCACTCGATCACGATAATTTGCAATTAAAATCGGCTGTTCGGTTACCGAGAAACTATCCGGTAACCTAAGTTCAGCGGAACAATTATGGAAATTACACACCACCAAAATCGTCTCTTTATCATCACTTCTTAGGTAGGCCCAAATAGAGCCATGCTCTTCAAATAGAGGAGTAAAGTCTCCATAAACAATGGCAGGATGCGATTTTCTTAACCGTATCAACTGCTGATAATGGTAATAGACAGAATCAGGATCATTTAGCGCGGCCGCAACATTAATCTGTTTATAATTTGGATTCACATCGATCCATGGTTGGCCCGAAGTAAAACCACTATGCTCACTATCATCCCATTGCATGGGAGTTCGCGCATTGTCACGACTATTTTCATGAAGTGCTGCCAACATCTGTTGAGCAGGAACGCCAGATTCCGTCCTCAGTTTATAGAAGTTCGTTGTTTCAATATCTCTATACTGCTCGATTGAGTCGAACTTAACGTTTGTCATAGCAATTTCTTCACCTTGATATATGTAAGGTGTACCTTTTAGAAAATGCAGTGCCGTCGCCAGCATTTTGGCTGACTCCACACGATAGGTGGCGTCGTCACCATATTTGGATACCGCTCTGGGTAGATCGTGATTTCCCCAAAACAGTGAGTTCCAGCCATCATTCGCCAACTCTATCTGCCACTTATTCATCACTCGCTTAAACTCAACAAAATCGAGATCAATTGGTTGCCATTTATCACCATTTCCCCATGTTAGGGTGATGTGCTCGAACTGAAATATCATAGAAAGTTCGTTTCTATCAGGATGGCTGTATAATTTAGCAATGTCTGGGTTTGCTCCCCATGTTTCTCCAACGGTTAGCAGATCTTTGTCGCCAAATGTGGCCTTATTCATCTGCTGCAATAGTGGGTGAAGACGTTCACCATTACCTGTTATTTTCTTATCCACTTGTTTGCCAATAAGATCAATAACATCTAGCCTAAAACCACCAATTCCCTGCTCTATCCACCAATTCATCATAGTATGAACTTGCTGCTGAACTTGTGGGTTTTCCCAGTTGAGATCCGGCTGACGCTTAGAGAAGAGATGAAAATAGTATTGCTCGGTCTGGCTGTCCCACTGCCAAGCAGGGCCACCAAAAATAGAATCTATATCATTGGGGTACCCGCCCTCACTAGGTTCGTCTCGCCAAATGTAGTAATCACGATAAGGATTATCTTTAGATTTCTTCGCTTCGATAAACCAAGGATGTTCATCAGAGGTATGGTTAACCACCAGATCCATCACAATGCGTATACCTTTAGACTTCGCGAGCTTTATCAGGGTTTTCATCTCCTGCATGGTGCCAAACTCGGCAGCAATGGCTTGATAATCAGAAATATCATAACCGTTATCATCCATCGGAGACTGATAAACCGGAGAAAGCCAGATAACATTAATCCCGAGAGTCTCTAGGTAATCTAGTTTGCTAATTATCCCGGCAATATCGCCAATACCATCGTTATTTGAGTCAGAAAAGCTGCGCGGGTATATCTGATAAACGACGGCATCGTGCCACCACTGCTGTTTCATCTCTCTCTCCAATTAGGCAAGTCACTTGAGTATTTAAGTTACTTATTTGCTTGGTTACTTCTTATTAACTGCATCAATAAACACTTGTTGTGCTTGTTCAATATTCAATGCTTTGGCTTCTTCCAATAACGCCAGCGCCTTCGCTATATCATTTTGATCAACCGCTTGCTTAATAGCATTAGTATAATACTCAACCGTACCAGATTGTGCGGCCGTAACTACCGCTTGTTTTTTTACTATAGGCGCCGGTTTACTGGCTTGCTTTTGCGAAGATTTGGCATGACTTCTTAATGATTGAGTCGTGACCTCAATATCCAGCTTACCGGTAAAGGCGTGGACATATTTTAGATCGGTCACCATGGGCAGAGGCGCACTACTACGAATCGCTCGAACTTTTGCCGGATGAGGGATAACCACTTGCTGACCAACATCACTATTGGCGGTATAAACCACAAAATAAGGTGTCTTCTCCGCATCTAACTGCAACGTCGTTTGATATCGATTCTGTCTTAACGCATCGCCATACAAAGTATCGAACTGATCCAGACCGAACGTCTGTACAACATTAAAAGTCTCATCTAAAGCAATGACTTGTGGTGCAAGTACTTGTTTCTCAGTCATATAGCTTCGTAATGTTACTTCAACCATTTTTGATTTAGGATCCAACTCAAACGCAGCAAAGCGACTATTGCCTTGAGAGAAGTGCCATATTGGAGATGCATCATTTAATTCAAATTCGATGTTGTCAGTGCTATCAAGTTGTGTCCAGTAAAACTCTGACATTGCCGTACAACAGATATCCCCGTCAGATAATGACGAAGGTAAACGCGAAGCTTCACTATGTGCCTCCGATGCACACCCCGAAACCAACCCACCGAGCAACAAAGCCAGCAATGCATTTTTCATTTTAATTCCTCTATCATTTCCAATATTGAGCGGTTAGAACCAACTAAGGCAGTCAAATGACTGCCTCGATTTTTCACATTTAACTATCGGTTAGAACCATATTTCGGCTTCGATACCAATGCGTGTTTCATTGCCTTTGGTGTTCTTATTCCACTCATAATTTGCGTCACTTGACGCCATATAAGTCACATAAGGTTTAATTTGTGGACGTCCCCAGTAGTCAGCATTAACGGTAAATACTGGCGCTAACGTTGCGGTATAGAATGATGTGGCTTTATCCTCACGACCCCAATCGCCTTTTTTTCCTAATGTTTCAATTGCATAGGAAACAACCGCTTCTAGACGCAAGTTATCATTCATCTTATAAGATGGCGTAACACCAAAGAAGGTACGGTTCACTTTCTTAGTGCCCCAAACATTATCACCGTCTTTGTTGTCTAACTCCCACATTGCGAACTCTGTACCAAGCTGAAGATTTTCAGAAACATTAGCTACACCATATGAGGTGACGAATACACCTCTATCACTTTGGTTATAAGTAGAGAACTGTCCAAAGTTAACCCCACGGTTTGCTAACAAACCTTCTCCATAGGCAATAGCTGACGTCGACCAACCATCAAAACCATAGAAGTCACGGCTATAGGTAATACTACCGCCGAAACCATCTTTTGCTGCATTAGCATTGTCGGCACTGGTGTTACGATATGTCTTAGCGTTTGCGCGGTTAGCAAGCTTAAAATCGAAGTCAAAACGACCAGATAAACCTTCAACCGAGTATAACCACATATTCAAAGAGTTTAGAGTGGTGCTCTCTCCATCGGAGGTTAGCTTACACTGCTTATCGTTCTTGTTATCCCCAGATACATTACAGCTACCAGCACCCGGATCCGCCGATACGATCGCCACACCGACGTTGTTGATTTCAAAACCGCCACCAACACCAGAGGACTGTTTCCAAAATTCTTTTGTGATGATGCCGGCTTGACGGTTTAGTTTTCTCTGTCCAGCCCAGATGCTTAAACCTTCTTTGAAGAAAGACAGATCACCAAGTTCTATATACGCTTGTTTAAACTCCAGTTGACCCGACTGATAGTGCCCTTCATTACCAGAAGATGACGGATAAAACCCACGACCATTGCCATCTTCATGGTTACCATACTCAGCTTGAAGTACGTATTTGGCCCATGAACCATTTTCGTAGTTATCGCCGCGAGTCAATGAGAACTCAACTTGATTTGGGTTGGCAGAAAAAGCGGCACCCGCAGCACGATAATCTCGTCTATGTTCCCATGTATACTCTCTAGCTAAAGACTCACCAAAGTTATATAACAACTTTCCATATCCATTGACTTGCCACCCTTGCTGAACTTTATCTTCAGCTAGTGCGGTTCCGGACAACAGAGCGCCGGCCACTGCTATCGCGATCACGCTTACTTTTTTCATTCGTTAACTCCTGAACGATTTATTATGTTTTTGCTACTTTTTCCAGACGTCCTTGTGAGGCAGTCACAAATTCGACTCGATAAAACAGCAGTGTGGGAGTAACTCCCTAATTTGTTTCAACGGATGAAATAGTAAGCAGTAAAAACAAGGCTGACTTCCTCCACCCTCATTAATTCTTCGGGGGAGTAGATAGGCGTAGAAAGCGACTGAGACGATAAAATTGAGGCGCCGGTCACTATATTAGGGGGGAGTAAGCACTTTTTACGGCGAGTACTGCTATACAAAATGTTAGCAGCATCAAATTTTCAGTAACAAATGATGAGCAAAATGTTTTTTATATTTTTAAGATCCTTTTACAAAAGGAGGTTGCCTTAAAAGGCTATCCCCTTTACCGTATTGTGCATAAGATTAATAAAATCGCTAAGAAAGACTAAAATGACAAATTTGCGCTCAAGACCATACCCTCTAGGTGCGACCTTAGATAAAAATGGGTGTAACTTTTCTATATTTGCGCCCAATTATAAAAGCATCTCACTAGCAATATTTGAGACCGAAACTGACTATCAAACTTACCCGCTAACGGACGAGTATGCTGGTGTTAGACATACCTATATCAGCGATATCAAAGCGGGATGTAAGTATGGCTATATTGTAGAGATTGATGACGAAGCTATGTTGATCTCTGACCCATACGCTAAGGCATTAGAGAAACCGCTACATTACCAAGCGCCATATAACGCCTCAAAAAGCTGGACAATGAGCAAGTGCTTAGTGGTAGATAGTCACTTTGATTGGCAAGGTGTTGAACCTCCGCGAATTGCTCGTGAAGACACGATTTTGTTTGAAACCCACGTAAAAGGGGCGACTCAGCTTAATCAAAAAGTGAAGCCTAATAACCGTGGTCGTTATCTAGGGCTCGCCTGTCCCGATATGCTCTCTTTCTATAAAGAACAAAATATCAACACACTGCAACTCCTTCCTGTTGCCGCCTGCATGCACGAAGAACATTTACTCAAGCAGGACAAAGTGAACTATTGGGGCTACAACCCCTACTTGTTTATGACACCCGATCCTAGATATGCTGCAAACGATGCTGTTACAGAACTAAAAACTGCCGTTCGAGAGCTGCACCGCAACGGTATTGAGGTTATTTTAGATGTCGTTTACAACCATACTGCGGAAGGGGGAGAAGGCGGTGCTTGGTTCAACCTAAAAGCATTAGACAGCAAATACTACATTAAGCACGGTGTTCATTACGCCAACTACACTGGCTGTGGTAACACGCTGGATCTTACCTATCAGCCGTCTCTCAATTTAGTCATGGATACCTTACGGTACTGGGTTGAAGAGTATCATATTGACGGATTCCGTTTCGACCTTGCGGCTACATTAGGTCGAGAAGGTGATGCCTTTAATTATCACTCCGCCTTTTTTAAAGCCGTTGCACAAGACCCTGTCCTAAGAGAGATAAAACTGATCGCAGAACCATGGGATATTGGCCCCAACGGTTATCAGGTCGGCGGATTCCCAGACGGTTGGAATGAGTGCAATGACAAATTTCGTGATATCACTCGTAGCTTCTGGCGCGGAGATCACGGCTTCTTAAAAGAGTTCGCTACCCGAATAATGGGCTCACGCGATCTCTACAGCGCAAGTCGCTGGCCACAAAAATTAACCGTCAATTACATCACTTACCATGACGGGTTCACCTTACAAGATCTTGTATCGTACAAACACAAACATAATGATGCAAATGGTGAAAATAACCACGATGGACATGGTGATAACCGTTCTGATAATTACGGAGAAGAAGGCGAAACCGATAACATGGTGATCAAAGCCGTGAGAGAAAAGCAGAAACGAAACTTTTTTGCTAGCTTACTCTTTTCCTTTGGTATCCCCCATATTATGACCGCCGATGTCCTTTCTCATACTCAAGACGGCAACAACAATGCTTACTGTCAAGACAATGAAATCAGTTGGCTCAACTGGCAGTTAACCTCAAGAAAAATGTTATTCCAACAGTGGGTTAGTGACACTGTAGCCGCCAGACATAAATATATGCTGCCGTTCTTGCGAGCGTTTAGTGGTGAACAGCGAAATCAAAATAGAGTGGGTTGGCGACGAGCAGACGGCCAACATATGGAACATGATGATTGGAACAACTTAAATGCCGTTGCACTGCACTTAGGAATTGGGCAGCAAGGCAATGAACTGATTTATCTGATCAACCAATCGGCGGCACCTGCTCGATTCAAACTCCCATCGAATAATGACCAGCATTGGATAACCATTTGTAACACCAACAATGAAAGAATCACCAATGAAAGGTTAGAGTACGATATGTTGCTTGCCCCTATGTCTCTGGCTATATTGCATAGCAAAGCGGAGTCGTAAACCTTTGGTTTTTATCTAGAACGGTCCACTACAACCCCTCTATTTATTGCTTCACACCTCAAAAAGGGTAGCCACTCTTTTTGAGGTGCTTTCCTATTAAATCGCTATAACTCCGCCAGATATTTCTCAACATCTACCTCATCTATCTGTTTATCCGCCAAGTAAGTTTTGGCGTAAGTTAAATAAACACCACTGGTTAGAAACAGCTTAAATATGTCCTTATCGATATTATCTTGTTTCACGTTGTAATATAAAATATCGATGGCCGTGCTAAGGGTTTTTGCCTTCTTGTATGGACGATCATCTGCCGTCAACGCTTCAAATATATCCGCTAAAACTAAGATCCGTTCTCCAACCGATAAGTCATCTCCTGGTATATTTCTTGGGTATCCGGTCCCTTTTAAGTTTTCATGATGGGTAGAGGCGTAGCGAGGAACATTCTCCAACTCTTTCGGGAAAGGTAGCCGCTCTAAAATCTTAATAGTGCTTACGGTATGCTCCATGATTCTAAATCGCTCCTCATGGTTCAATGTTCCTCTTCTAATCAATAGGTTGTATAGCTCCCCTTGATTATTTTGCAATTCAGTTGGCTTCAGTTTTATCTTCAGATCTTCATCATAATGTGGTTTCCTTTCCCATCTGATTCTGTGTTCACTCTTGTCAGAAATCAGCTGTTCCTGAACGGGTAAACTCTGGGTTGAGCCGGTTAATCGTTTCTCTTCCACAGGAGATAAACCTAGACGATCATCAAAATGCCTTTGCCATGTCTGTTGAGCAATCTGTGTCAATCGATCAGCATGGCAGTCATCCATACTCTCGCTGCCAATATTGTGTTGAGCCACAAACTGAAAATCTTCAACAAGCTGCTGCTGCTTAGCATTTCGGATCTCTAACCACTGTCCTTCCATTTCCGGTTGGTTATGTACCGCTTTCAAATAGTCAATCTCAGCATCTCGCCACAACACTTCAAAACGAGTACGAATTTCATGAATACGGTTGTAGCTTGTCTCTAACTTACTTCCTTTATCCACCACATGCTCCGGTGTGGTGATCTTGCCACAATCATGTAACCATGCGGCCATTCTAAACTCTCGATGCTTATCCTCGTCCTCAATAGAGAAATCACGGAAACAGGGTTGCTCACTTTGACTGGCATATTTCGCCAGCATAAGACCCAGTTCAGGAACACGATGACAGTGCCCTCCGGTATACGGTGACTTATCATCAATGGCTTGAGCAATAAGCTGTACAAATGCATCCATTAAATCTTGTTGCTGCTTTTGGTGGGTTGCAATGGCTTTTGACATGTTCACCAAGGAAGTAGAGAGCTCATCAATCTCTTTTATGGCAGAGCGGTTATGTTTCACATCTTGATGTTGTCGATGCATTATTTTTTCATTCTCTAACGCTAACTGCCTGATAGGTAATACAATCGGGTTGGCAAACAGCCAACTTGCCGGTAAAAGCAGTAAAATAAACAACGCGGTAATACCAATAGAGATAAGAACTTCTCGACGACTGTTCTTCAATATGTCCTCAGCATTAAACACAATACCAATGTATTGATTAGTGCCGTTGAACACGGGTGCTATATAAAAATACGAGTCGCCACTTTCAAGATCCGCTCTAACCAACTGCCCTAGTTCATCGGATTTAGCCACATGCTGAACTAATGCGTTGTATGGGACAGTATTTGATTCCGTTTCAATTAGCTCTGACGAATTACTTAACCACTTATCGCTTAAATACTGCCTATCTTTGGGCTTAACATTGGCAATAGCTTTGTTTATTAATTTGGCTAATGGTTGGTACTCTGGTTGGAAAACATAACGAAGATTGCTATCAAAACGTGCCGGTGAAATATCGATATTAGACAGAACCTTGATACCGTCCAAATAGAATATATCCAAGTTATAGTTTAAGGTAATTTCACTTTCTATTGCAGCATCAGCGCCACCAGATAACACCGCTTTTAGCGCTTCAAAAATATTGCTTACTTGCAATATTTTAATGGTTGGATAAGCCCTCTTTAGCTCAGGAATAATCGACCAACCAGCAGGTATTGCTAATGTTTTCCCGTTTAGTTCACTAAGGCTCTGATAGCGAGTTGCTCCTTCTTTAACCGCTAACGCCATTGGCATATCCAGTAGTGGTTCTGAAAATATCCCCCAATCTTTGTTAAATTCCGTTCGGTAAACAGGAGCCAATATTTCTATGTGTTTTTCATGATAATGATCGACAAGCTTAGACCAAGAAACACCATTCACGTATTCGATGTTGAGCCCTAAGCTATCGGTCAGCAACTTAGTAAACTCTACCGCGTACCCTCTTGGCTCACCCGATATTGAATAGTCTAAAGGAGCCCAGTCAACCTCATTTGAAATACGAATGACATGCAAGTTATCAATGTAATCTCGTTCCTCTTGGCTCAATACTAGAGGAGAGAGTTGATACTCTGCTTCTTCTTTGGTCCCGCTATTTGAAGCGATAAGTGTGCCATCAGATTTATACAGAAACCCTTGACCACTTTGAAAACGAGTATTAGAGATCTGTCGCGTTAAGAAGCCGGACATTGTCGATAACGCGATATCAATACCGATAACTGCATCGCTCTCTTCTATCACCATTGAATAGGTTTGGCCGGGAGCCTGAGTAAGATGGAACAGATAGGGTTCTGTTTGACTCGCTTTAATGTCATTCGCTATGCGAAACCATGTTCGAGAAGTGGCATCATATTCTGAGCGAGATTCAATTTGATGACTTAAGGTAAATTTCTCGGTTAAGAACTGCGTATGAATCATACGTTTACCATTAACGTCTTTGACTGATACTTTTGCGTATCGATCCGTCAATGATGCCCCTAACTGCTCTCGAATCACGGGGCTAGCTTCAAGATTAATGAGTTCATAAAAATCACCATTGGCAAAACCAATGTACACCGCGTAAAACTCATTGTTATTGTCCAGCAAGTTACTAAATAGCTCATCGACAATCGAACCAACCTGATCACCATCAACCAGTGCGGTATTTCTAGCAAGAAGCTCAACCGCATAAGTTGCTTTACGGCTCAATGAGGCCACTTTTTCTTTGGTATTGCGAGCCACATTTGCCGCATGATTGGTCGCAGCATCCGTCGCAATTTGAGTGGAAAAATGGTACTGGAGAATAATCGCGAATGATGTCGTCATCAAAATACCCAGCAAAAAAACAAACACTACGGTAATTCGAATGGACACTATTCGGCTAGCAAGCCTTAGCATTTTCTGCCCCTATATCTGACGTTTTTATATTTTTGTTATAAATATCATCACAGAGGAAGTATTCACCAATGCGATATGACAAGCTTTATGTACAGTGTAATACATATCTGAATATTCACATTTTTGTGCTTACATATTGGCAAGCTAACTTAGCAAATGAATAGGGGCGGTTGATCTTTCGAGAACAGATTTTGTTCAATCTGAAAGCGGTTTGAGCAAAGCATGAGGAGAGCAGCATGGTTATTCTATGTAAACAACTCAAAACACAGCTCAAGACGTTTTCAGATGACCCCTTCGGGTAGCGTTTGTTGGTACTATCTTCTGCAAAAGTAGTCGCGAAAGATCAACAGACCCTAGCTACAACAAAGGCGCTAACAATAGCCACTTAGCGCCTAAATACCATTAAAGCTCACTACTCCACATTACTGCCGAACAAGAGCTATCGATTGACTATCCGTGTCGTTGACATCGTGACTGCTCAATAGTCACCTAAAGTCACTGTCTTGTTATTGTCCAATGTATTCAACAAATTATCTAACAGGCTCGAAGCACCAAAACGATAAAATCGACTTGTTACCCACTCCATACCAAATAGACGATCAGCAATTTCCAAATATTGTTGAGCATCCTCCGCAGTCTGAACTCCACCTGACGCTTTGAAGCCGACCTTGTCTTTAGCCCCCAACTTAGCGATGGTGGTTAACATGATCTCTGCGGCATTCAAGGTCGCGTTAGTTGGCACTTTGCCCGTTGATGTTTTGATCATATCAGCACCTGCTTCAATGGAGATCTCAGAGGCTCGTTGGATTAAGTGATCAGGAAGTTCACCAGACTCTATGATCACTTTTAAGAGTACCCCCGCTTCGCTGCATTCTAACTTACACGTTTCAATCATCGAGTAAGCAATATCTTCTCGACCTGCGATAAGGGAACGATATGGAAAGGTGACATCAATGTCATCGGCACCATACATTATGGCAGCTCTGGTCTCAGCGACAGCAATATCAACATCGTCATTACCATGAGGAAAATTGGTCACGGTAGCAACACGAACTTGGGGCGTTCCCTGCTCTCGCAACTGCTTTTTAGCAATAGGAACAAAGCGAGGATACACACATATAGCGGCAGTGTTTCCTACTGGCGTCTTAGCATTTTTACACAGTTGGATTATTTTCTCGTCGGTATCATCATCGTTTAAAGAGGTGAGATCCATTAGCTTAAGTGCTCGCAAAGCTGCAATTTGTAATTCATTCATATTTAAATCCAGTTCTTAGTGTGAAGATCAAACATATACTTCTTCCTCCAATCCTTGGAAGTTATCCTCAGAACCGCTATTAAATCATAGTGATTCGAGTCCATGCCCTTTCATTTGAGAGCACGGATAGTATAAAACTGGCTAAAAAATAGAATAGATACAGAATTGAGCAATATTACTATAACAGATGAAACCGAGCGCAAATTACTCTTTGATATACATAAAAAAATAGCAAGAGAGAAACTCTCTTGCTAAAGAACTATCAAACATCATTTACCTTATTTATTAGAGTATAGGTATCTGGATGACAGCGGGCGTTTATTTGGTTTTAGATTTGTTAAATGAAACATCCTCACTTATGATGTGAGCCGCTATTTCTTAACCCAATCATTACTTAGTAAGCTTCTGTTTCTTTGATTTATTACTTCACATAGCAAAATATAGTCATTAAGTTTAAACCATGTTTCTACTAGTTTTAGTGTAATTATGCTTCCCATACTGATGTAGATACAGATAGTGACAGTTTTTCTATAACAGTTACAAAATAGATTTAACCCATTGCTTTTCTTACATAAAGGACGATTTCTTGGCTAAATACGAACAGCTTGTAGATCAAATACGTGACCAGATTCAAAATGAAGTTTGGCAAGTAGGAGACAAACTCCCCTCTTTAAGAAAACAGACTAAGCTGTCTGATATGAGCTTAATGACCGTTATGCAAGCTTACCAAGTTTTAGAGAGCCAAGGTTGGATTACATCTCACGCGCGTTCTGGTTATTTTGTCGCCCCAAAAGTCAGTAAATCCATACCTAAGGAGTCAAGTATTGCTATCGACTCTTCAGAAAATATCGATATTAACGACTTTATTTTTGAAGTACTGCAAGAGAGCCGAAAACCCCATGTCATAGGTTTCGGTTCGGTCTATCCTGATGCTCGTTTATTTCCAAGAAATCAATTAAATAAAGCGCTAATGACGGCGGTCAAAACCATGCCTATCGCCAGCGCACTGTATAATTTTCCGCCAGGGAACGAAAAATTACGCCATATCATTGCCCAACGCTATGCAGCCCAAGGAATGAATATTCACCCGGACGAAATTATAATTACCGCTGGAGCGCTAGACGCACTCAACTTATGTTTGCAAGCACTTACACAAGCTGGAGACTGGGTTATTGTTGAATCTCCCGCGTTTTATGGTTCACTGCAAGCGCTACAACGACTCAACCTAAGAGCACTATCAATACGAACTCATCCACAAAAAGGGATTGATCTTGAAGCGTTAGAACAGGCACTTCAAACACACCCAGTAAAAGCGTGCTGGCTTATGACTAATGTACAAAATCCGACCGGCTGTACCATGTCTGACGATAAAAAACGTCGACTGGTTGAGTTGCTGGAAAAATACCAAGTCTATCTTATTGAAGATGATGTATACGCTGAACTCTATTTTACGGATAAAAAGCCGCTTCCAGCGAAAGCGTTTAGCACTAACAATCATGTTTTACACTGCTCTTCATTTTCCAAGTCATTGGTTTCTGGCTATCGTATTGGATGGGTCGCCGCCGGAGATATGTCTTTAGCCATTCAGAAACTTCAATTAATGAGTGCTCTTTCTGTAAGCGCTCCAATTCAGTTGGCATTTGCTGAATATTTGTCGACACGCAACTATGAGAATCATTTACGGGTATTACGCAGAAAATTAGAAACTAATAAGTTCGCCACATGGCATGAGGCCAAAAACTGTTTTCCTGAAGAAGTAGATATTCACTACTTAGATGGCGGATATTTTTTGTGGGTAGAACTGCCCAAACATCTAGACGCTGCTGAACTTTATCAACGAGCAATAAATGAAAACATCAGTATTGCGCCAGGAAAAATGTTCTCACTTGGAGAACACTTCAATCACTGTTTTCGTATGAACGCGTCTTTTGATTGTAGTGAGAAAGAAAAACGCGCCATAACTCGGCTAGGTGAGCTGATCAGAGCGATGTTAACTTAACTTCTCCACGTAAACTCTTTCAGAAACTTCGTTGATGATAAGGGGGCGTGAGTTAACCTCCTCTCTCATTCGCCATTTTATTAATACGCTAGCTAAAATAGCGATTTGTGAGATCCACCTGCTGTGATAACGTCAAAACCACAGTAAGATAAAAACATAATATGCTGAAAAGTAAGCGACCTTATGAGTTTGCTGGACAGCAAGCTGGCAAGATATACGTTCAGACGGATACAATTATAGGATTTGCGATGTCGATAACCAATCAACTCACCCTGTTTATGGACATTGTCCAGCAAGGCTCCTTTAGCAAGGCCGCGACACTGCATGATATGGATAACTCCACCCTGTCTAAACAGATCAAAAAGCTAGAAGCCACGTTAGGAGTCCGTTTACTCAATCGTTCAACACGGTCTTTTTCATTAACATCGGCGGGGGAAGAAATCTTACAGCAAACCTATACTTTGACTGAAACCTTAACTCAAATTCAAAATATTGCCGACTCTTATCACTCAACCCCAAAAGGAACATTGCGCATTACTTCGCCCGTCTATTTTGGGCAACAGTATTTGCAACCCGTTGTAACGCAATTTTTAAAAAAACATCCCAACGTACAGATTACGCTCTCAATGGATGATAAAAAGTCCGACATTATTGCCGACCACTTTGATCTCGCCTTTCGTGTAGGCAAGCTTTCTGACTCCAATCTTATCGCTAAGAAAATTGCCAAAACCAACTTCGCCATTGTTGCCTCTCAAGAATTTTTAGATCAGCACGGATGCCCATCAACGCCAGAACAACTTATTGCGCTACCTGCAGTGATTTATAGCAACGCTGACGTAACTTTAGATCAGCTGAGAATAAGTGAACAACCTTATGGTACACAGCTCAATAACCATAAAATGGTCGGAAACTACCGAGTAAGTGACGTGAGATCATTAGTGGAGTCCGTGAAGGCAGGGTTAGGTTATAGCCAAATTGATCTATTTAATCTTGATCGGCCAATTACCGAACTGGGATTGCATGCACTGCTAACCAATTACACGCTTTCTACCATGGATACTGGCATTTACGCCCTTTACCCTCATCGTAAACAAACACCACTAGTTAGTGAGTTTATCCAAGCGGTTCAACAGCATATTGGCCAGCCGGCATTTTGGGAGAGTTACATAGACAACTATAGCGAGCTATATATCGCCAAATAATCTCAAAATAGGCAGACATAGCAATTCTTATTAGAGCGTACCATTAATGTGTAACTAGTTCGTGACCTGTTTTTCTAGCAAAGCTTGTTCAATCGCAGCTAAAACGATCTTCACCGTTAATGGAATATGCTTGTTGTAAGGATGCAGCGCGTAAATCGGATTAACCGGCAGCTGATGCTGAGGAAACACATTTGATAGCGAGCCGTCCAATTGATTTAAATAGAAATCAGGCACCAACCCTATACCGGCTCCTGACTGAACCAGAGATAAGCAGGTGTAAAACGAGTTCGCAACACATCTTGCCCGGGTGGTAAAAACAAAGCTATCTAACGTATGACTCGCAAAGCGGTGAGTAATATGTTGGCTCTGCCAAACATTCGCAATATACATAGCCTGTTCTATGTTGCCGTTGGCTATTACTCTTGGCTGAGCACACAGTACATCTCGAAATTGTCCAATTCGTCTCTGCTTAAGGCTGCTCTCATTAGAGTGTCCCACCCGTATCGCTAAATCAATGTTGTCCGCCACTAAATCTAAATGGTGATCACTACTGATAAGAACAGGTTCAATCAAAGGATGCTGTTGTAACAACTCACCAATGACCGGAGCGACCAGCGTTTCCATTAATGCATTTGGCGCTGTTATCCTTACTTCACCTTTAACCACTTCTAATGTCTCTTGTGCTTGTAACCAAGCACTATCAGCAACATTATTCAGCTCCTTGCACCGTTGATAAAAACTCTCCCCAGCAACCGTAAGAGACTGTCGTCGAGTAGTTCGTTTAAGCAGCACAATTCCCAACTCAGACTCAAGAGACTTTAAATGTTGGCTAACTACCGATTTGGATAGCTGCAAAGATTCTGCCGCCGAGGTTATCGACCCGGCATCTACAATATGGGCAAACAGCGACATCTGTCGTAATCTATTCAATTTATTGTCCAGTATAATTAAACAATCAATTCTAATACCTCTGTTTTTCAATAACAATAATATCGCTAATCTTATTGGGTATTCATTTATTTAAGGTAGAGAACATCATGTCAGAAAATACAGTATTAGATGCCTGCAAAGAAGGCATTGCATTATGGCAACAAGCATTCAACAGTCAAAATGCCGCAGGCTGTGCCGCACAATATACCCAAGATTCTATTATGAACGCACGTCCGTTCGGCGAGTTTAAGGGCAGAGAGGCGATAGAATCATTCTGGCAGAATATCATCGACCAAGGGTTTGCCGATGTCGAGTATGAAGACGTGGAGTGGCAACCACATCCAGAAGGGGGATATATTCTCACATCAAGTTGGACAATGAACAAAGCGTTTGGCGTTGTACACCGCGAGCATTGGGTCATCGAAGAGGACGGTTGTGCTCGTCTTATTAGCGATGATTTTGAAGTACAGGGTGAGCGTTAATCTATTAGCTATACTCAAGTGACCTTAAGGTGCTTTCACTGGCTATGAAGAAAGTTGCGCACCGACCCCTTTGGCGTCTTAGCAATTTTCTTCATTAGCGAAAAAGAAGCATCATTAATATTGAAATCTTGTTTCAACAGATCAACAAACACCAACCAAAGTGCTGCCGTCACTTCAGCATCCGCAAGTGCTCTGTGAAACACCCCATCATTCTCAATGCCGTGAAAACTGACTAACTCTGCTAATTTATGAGAAGGAGCATTCTGGGTTAGACGTCGAGATACCAATAAGGAACACGCAAAGTCACCATGATAACGACGCTGAATATGGTCAAGCTCTGCATCTAAAAAACGCTTATCAAATGATGCGTTGTGAGCAACCAAATTGCTACCTTGTATAAAATCGGCAAATTCATCCATTACTTCAGCACAGCTCGGCGCTTCACTAAGCATCTCATTACTGATTCCAGTATACCCTTCTATGAACCGACTCACTCTAAAGCCCGGATTCATTAGGCGCTGAAAGCGATCTGTAGCAACTCCTTGCTCTAATTTTACCGCACCGATTTCAATGGCACGATCACCTTGGTTAGGCGACAAACCTGTGGTTTCGAAGTCAAGTACAATAACGGAGTTAGCAGAAGAATCTAATGACACAGCAATTTCCAGTAGCAATAGTTTAAGGGATGATTATCGTTCTATAGAACAGTGGCAGAGTTTACCTTGATCGACTTTTAAGAGAAAAGTGTTTATTGGCTCTGCCAGTGTAAATTGTCTTGAAACGTGGCGTGAACACTGCCATTTACAAACTGACTTACTCACATAGGTATAAATGCAGCTTACTACTCATAATTAACAATAATCATCACATGGGTATCGCTGCTACTTGAATTTATATATCGATGCGGGTCTTTCGAATCAAATGAAATAGAACTACCAGATTTCAATTGATAACTCTTATTTTTAATCTCCATCTCTAACTCCCCTTGAGAAACAAATATTTGCTCTGTTGTGCTGTTCTCATGGCTAGTGGGATCGCAATAGTTACACCCGGGCTTAAAAGTGCCATAGAACACTTCGTATCCACTGGTAGGTGAAAAAGGAAATATACTGTGGATAATAAAACGATCATCATCATTCTTAATCGCAATCGTGTCATCGATACTCTTTACGTCATAAAGTTTGCTAGAGTTGTCGAGTAACGTTTCTAATTTGATCTTCAGACCATTAGCTATTTTCCAAATGGTCGCAATAGTCGGCATAGACTCAGAACGTTCTATCTGGCTAAGCATGGTTTTACTCACACCTGTTCTAGCAGAAACTTCATTGAGACTTAAACCCATTTTACTACGGGTGCTTTTGAGTTTTTCTCCTAAAACAGAAAAGTCGTCCATAATTCATCACCTTTTTTCAAATAAAATTATTCAATATCATTGGTTCACATCAGTCTGCGTATAGTCTCAGAACATATAAGCAGAATTGACATTGATAGATCGATAAATAACACTATGTCGTACAGACGGACAATATAGTGAACGTCTGTACTTATATCAAGCTTCAAATCTAATTGAAGCTCAGTAGTTGGCATAGGTAACTTAGGAATAATAAGCATGGGTAATCAAACAATGAGTTTAGACAAATTGTCGACTCAAATTGGTGCTCTATTCGCCTATTTAGTTGGTTCAGGTTTTGCTACTGGCCAAGAAACCGTGCAATTTTTCTCCGTTTGGGGCTCTATCTGGGATTCATTGCTGGTAGGTGCTATCTCGTTTTTTATGATGTATCTAACCTATTCAGCTTATGCATATGCCGGCCGGACTCGCCACCTTTGTGACTTAAAAAGTATCTCTCGGTTTTATACCGGTTCGTTAATTGGCAAGCTGTTTGAACTCTTTGCCTGGATCTTTAATGCATGTGCTTACGTGTTTATGGTATCCGGCTTTGGAAGTGTTTTATTGCAGCAGTGGGGAATTCCGCTCTTTATAGGCTCAGCCATCGCAGTTGTTCTATCGGTAATAACCGCCATTGCCGGACTAAACAATCTAATAAAGATCATAAGCAAACTGGGCCCATTGTTAATCGTACTCACTCTATGTATTGGTGTTATCTCTGCTAGTGAGTTCTATCCATTAATAAACCAAGGAAACCGTGCTGTCATCAACGGTGATGTTTCTGTGGTTCGCGCTGGTACAAATGCCATTAGTGCTGGTCTCTCTTATGGCGGAGCCTGTGTGCTACTTGTGTCCGCTATGGTTGGACGCATGGGATCACAATTACGTTCATACCGCTTTTACTATACTAAGATGACCATCGCGGTTGTCGCATTAGGCTTGCCTATGATTAATATTATTATGGGCCTTAACCACATTGGTAATATTGAACAAGCTAGCCATGCTCAAATACCTAACCTGTTGTTAGCTAACCATATCTTTGGTGCTATTGGTGATTTTTATGCCATTATCATATTGGTCGCAATATACAGCACACTGTGTCCTATTATTTGGACTTGTGTATCAATGCACATTCCTAACGAAAAATGCACTCGCTATAAGCTAACCTGCATCTTTTCTGGTATTGGTGTCTATTTTATTACTCTCTTCATCCCCTACCAAACATTGTTGCACTACGTTATGACCTACTGCGGCTCTGCAGGCGCACTGGTCTGCATAGTCATTGTATCTCGCTACTTAATAGTGAAAGCAAAAGATAACAACGGCCACTCACACTCTCTTTAAAAGCCATTTCATTGACAGAGATCTAATCCTCTATATTGATTAATTTGTCCTTTATAACGTACAATGCGTTCATTATATAGGTCTATTGTACGTAATAAAGGATTAATACGAACAATTCCAACTTCTGATATTTAGAAACAAAAATTAACTAATACGGTGAAAAACATGAAAAAAACAATAGTAATTCTATTGATTGGGTTAGCAATTGGTTGGGTTACGCTCGGAGGTACGCAGGCCATAATGCATGCCACTTCTGATACTGAATTCTGTCTTTCTTGCCACAGCATGCAAATTCCGTATGAAGAATACCAAGGGTCGATACACTTCTCCAATGCCAAAGGCATACGTGCAGAGTGTTCTGACTGCCATATTCCCTCTGAACCTCTTGACTATGTTTGGACAAAAATACGTGCATCTAAAGACATTTATCATGAGTTTGTCACTGGGAAAATTGATAGCGAAGATAAGTATGAAGAGCACCGTATGGGCATGGCACAAATGGTCTGGGATCAAATGAAAGCCAATGACTCCGCAACTTGCCGTTCATGTCACGACTTTGTCGCAATGGATACCTACGAGCAGTCGGAAGACGCAGTCAAAATGCATGATTACGGTAAAGAGAACGGCCTTACGTGCATAGAGTGTCATAAAGGGGTCGCACACTTCCCTCCAACAGCCGAAATGGACTCAGAAGCGTATGAGAATCTATTAGCTGAAGCACAATCCACACCCGATTCCGCCAAACATATATATACCGTCAGTTCATCTGAAATGGGAGAGCTTGGAACGATTAACCCAGCAGTATCTTTAGATGTGATAGGTGGGCAAGACGGTAAACGACAGGTTTTACTGCAAGGCTACCAAATGCTAGGAGCGGAAAAAGTACTCTATATGGGAGAAGGACAACGCTCGATTATTGCCTCGTTAACCGAATCAGGACAAGGCCAACTAAAAGTTGGTAATTACAAAGAAGACGATTACGGTAATAAATGGCGCACCGCCGAACTGATCGCCACAATAGAAGCTCCTGTACTGCAATCCTCTGATCCTATTTGGGCGTATGCTGAAGAGTTAGATAACGTCTACTGCTCTGCATGTCATGCAAAAATTCCAGCGTCTCATTTCACAGTCAATGCTTGGGGTCCTGTCGCCAAAGGCATGGGAGATCGCACTGATATTTCTGAACTGGATCTTGAAATTCTAACAAAATACTTCCAAAACCATGCGAAAGATATCGCAGGGTCGAGCCATTAACTCTGAATACTAAAACAAAAGGAACAATACGATGGACAATCTTACCCGCCGTAGTTTTTTGAAAGGTACAGGTGCCACTGCCGGTGCAGTAGCTATTTCTTCGCTCGTACCGCTGAGCGTAAATGCAGAAACAAAAGGTAAAGGTGTTTTAACCGCATCTCGTATGGGACCATTATATGCGGTAGTCAAAGACGGCCAATTAGTCTCAACTGAAGGTGCTCTGCCAAAAACGGTACCAAATAGCCTACAGTTGACCGGGCCGGATCAGGTGCATACAAAAGCACGTATCAAGTATCCAATGGTACGTAAAAGTTATTTAGAAAATCCAGAAAACCCTGCATTACCGCGTGGTCAAGACGAATATGTTCGCGTCTCATGGGACAAAGCACTTAAGCTAATTCACGATCAACATATCCGCATTAGAGGGGAATTTGGTGATGAATCTGTATTTGCAGGTTCCTATGGGTGGCGTTCGTCTGGCGTCCTTCATAAAGGACGTGAGCTGCTACGTCGTTATATGAGCCTAGCTGGAGGTTATACAAGCCACTTAGGTGACTATTCAACAGGGGCATCTCAGATCATTATGCCGCACGTAATGGGCTCGATTGAAGTTTATGAACAGCAAACGACTCACCCTGTTGTGATGGAAAACTCTGACGTAGTTGTACTTTGGGGAATGAACCCAATGAACACTCTGCGTATCGCATGGACATCTACAGAAAACTCAGGGATTGAGTTTTTTCATCAACTTAAAAAGTCAGGTAAAACACTCATTTGTATCGATCCAATGCGCTCTGAAACAATCGACTTTTTTGGCGATGCAGCACAATGGATTGCACCTCATCCATACACTGATACTGCAATGATGATGGGTATTGCCTACTCTCTTGTAAATAAAAACAAGCATGATAAAGAGTTCCTAGACAAATACACCGTAGGGTATGACAAGTTCCAAGACTATCTTTTAGGCAAAACTGACGGCACTCCAAAAACACCTCAGTGGGCAGAAGAGATCTGTGGTGTACCAGCCAAACAGATGGAAGTTTTGGCGGATATATTCAGTTCAAATCGAACCATGCTTATGTCAGGTTGGTCTATGCAACGCCAACAAAATGGCGAACAACGCCACTGGATGCTTGCTACTCTAGCGGCTATGCTCGGACAGATTGGCCTGCCAGGTGGTGGATTTGGTCTCTCTTACCATTACTCTAACGGAGGAAACCCAACTCGCGATGGCGGCGTTCTACCGGCCATGGGAGCCACTGTAGGAAAAGCAGGAAAATCCGGTGCACGCTCAGCATCCAAAGAGGCGGTCAATGCTGTACCGGCGGCCCGTATTATTGAAGCGATTGAAAATCCGGGCATGAAGTACATGCATAACGGTCATCAACTTACCTTCCCGAATCTTAAGTTAGTGTGGTGGACTGGCGGGGGTAACTTCACTCATCATCAAGACACAAACCGACTAATTAAAGCATGGCAAAGCCTTGAGTTATCTGTTGTGTCAGAAATCTACTGGACAGCGGCAGCCAAACACGCCGACGTTGTATTACCGATTACAACATCATTTGAACGTAATGATATGACAATGACCGGTGACTACTCTAAACAACACATAGTTCCTATGCCGAAAGTCATCGACCCTCAATTTGAGTCCTTAAGCGATTTTGAAGTATTTGCGCGTATGTCTGAATTACTGATGCCCGGAGAGGGTCGAGCCATCTTTACTGAAGGCAAAGAAGAAATGGATTGGTTGAAATATTTCTATGACGAAGCCGCAAAAGGAGCAAAACGTGCTCGTGTTCGTATGCCGAAATTCCAGCAATTCTGGGAGAAAAACGAACTCATCGAGATGAAACCTAACAAGAAGAATGCTAAGTTTGTTCGTCATGAGAAATTCCGTAGCGATCCGGTAATGAATCCTCTAGGGACACCGTCCGGTAAGATTGAGATCTACTCTAAAACCATAGAGAGTTTTGCTCTTGAAGATTGCCCAGCACATCCTACTTGGATGGTCCCCGGCGAATGGGCAGGTAACGCGAAAGAAGGAGAACTTACGCTGATCACTTCTCACTCAGCCCACCGTCTTCACAGTCAGTTTAACTACGCTAAGTTACGCGATAAGTACGCAGTAGCCAACCGCGAACCTATAACGATAAACAGTGAAGATGCTAAAGCTCGCGGAATCAAAAACGGCGATCTCGTCCGTGCGTTTAATGACCGTGGGGAAATTTTAGTTGGTGCGTTAGTAACAGATGGCATTAAACCTGGTACCGTTTGTGTACACGAAGGAGCGTGGCCAGATCAAGATAAGAATGGTTTATGTCGCAATGGTGGACCAAACGTACTGACTCGTGATATTCCTGCATCTCGCCTATCTAACGGCTGTGCGGCAAACTCATCATTAGTTCGTATAGAAAAATACAAAAATTCGGCGCCTGAACTAATGGCATTTACACCACCTAAAAATGCCTAACAAAGTAACAGAGCAAAATGTATAAAGGGAGCGAAAGCTCCCTTTTATTATGACGGTTTAGCTTGAACCAACAAACAACCACTGACTCTAGTTTTAACTTACCAACTTAATCAACAGAGTTTACCTTCGCCACCTTTTCAAACAATAACGGAATTAATCTAGCTTGTTTAAATCGTCCTGAACCATAGCGTTGGACTGTTCGTGTATGGTATTTACCCGAAAACGTTTATTTGGTTCAAGTCGTTCATATTCGGTGAGGTAAATATCACTGTGGATATGCTCAGCAATCATTTTAACAATTAAGCGATTATTGGAGAATAAACCAATAGATTCTTCTCGGTTTGAGAACATTAACGCCAGCTTCATATCAGCAACCAGCATAAAGCGGTGAGACGGATAGTCTTGCTCTTCAGTATCTGAACGAGAATATAACTCCATTTGTGGATGAGGCAAGGCCACCTTGTTAAATGAGAATCCAATAACACGGACACCACGCTCTATCGCTTCACATATCTCTTTGTCCAAAAGGGACAGATGAAAGTCAGTATTCAGGTAGATCTCTAAGCCAGCTTGATTGATCATCTCTTTGGCTTTTTGAATAAGGTTGTCAAAGCCAGAGACATTGTAAACAAACTCTTTTTCCTCATGGAGCATCATTTTTGACAGCTCTTTTTTGAGGATATGAATGTTATCAACCGTCTTTTTTTCTATTTGGCTAAAAATCAGTTCCGGTGATTTTGCTTCGTACTCTTTAGTCTCTCCATCAGACATAAAAATGTAGCCATTTTTATACAAATTATCGATGGATGAGTAGACAGAAGAACGTGAGAGGGCAATTTCTTTAGCAATCTTGTAACCACTAGAGCGACCATTTTTTAGCAGGTTAATATACACAAGGGCATCTGTTTTAGTGAATCCAAAATCCATTAACTTCACGACAAGCTCAGACACAAGTATTCCTCTAATTTGTTTCATATTAAACTCTTATATAGGTTACCACTCCTTGGGAAGTGTTTGTAAATTATTGTTTTATTTTTTGCACCTTCAGCATGGAGGCGCCTTGAGCGTAAACGAACTCGTCAAGCTGCGATAAAGCAATGTGCGGTAATAATGAACAGTCACAATATCGAGCTAACGCCAACTTCAAATCGCTCGCGAGTGAGTGATAGCTAGCCACCGATCCAAATAGAACCATATGAGCAGGCCGATACCTATCGACTAGCATTGACAGTGAACGTGCCAACTGATCAAGAAACGCACGGTATATCCTCACCGCATGGCTATGGCACTGGCCTATTTCTGTATATATTTCAGATAATGATTTGTCTTTAAGAACCACTTGATGATACTGCCGCTCAATACCTTCTACGGTAATAAACTGTTCAATACACATCTCATTTCCGCATCGGCAAACAGGCGTTAATCCATCAGTAAAGCTATCAAATTCTGGTAGCAAAGAGTGCGCCCACGGCTGAACGCACTGTTGTGCTATATCTTGTTGTCGACATTTATCAACCACTTCTACCCCACAGCTATGATCGAGAAACACGCCCATAACCTTGTCTTTTTGGTAGGGTTTCACCCGAATAGATTCTGCCAGAACAGCAGATTGGCTGTGCTTAACCATGTGACATTGAAGCCTTGTTCTCTGTTCAATATCATCACGCCATCGAGCCATTAACTGTTGATCATCAGCGTCGTAGTTAAGACAATTTTCAGACACACTCACACCAAGAAACTTGGCTTTTCCAAAACGCCTCTGAATGGTATTAATCAGATTATCAATTGCTTGAAGTTGAGAATAGTAGCCTTCAGGAAGCAATCCACTCGTTCGATACAGCTCTTTATGCACCGTTTTACCGACGTAACAGTGCAGCTTGTTATGATCGATTGAGATGCCGATGTTCATGAAACTAACTAAGACCCATTATTTGATAACCATAAGCTGCAAGCTCAACCTTTTGCTCCCCAATAGTGACTTGCGTTGACTGTTCAGAATTGTTTATAACAAACGTCAATGGGCCTCGTTGATAAGCAATACAGCTAGAATTATCGATCGGTAACCATTTAACATAAGGTAGATTTAAGCAGTCATGTTGTTTTCTAAGTTCGATAAGGGATTGGATGAACGCTCGCAATTCTAGGTCTTGAGACTCAGTATCCCAGTTCATACATTTACGATTGTTTTCGGATCCCATTGCTCTTCTGCCATCCAAACCTATCTCTCCACCGTAGTAAATACATGGGGAGCCAACCTGAGTAAACATAAACAAGTAAGCCAGCTTTACTCTGCTCTTATTGTCACCACATAAACTTAGAATTCTGGTGGTATCATGGCTATCAAGAAGATTAAACATCGCTTCATTAACGTTTCGTGGATAGTCCATATAACATCGGCTCACCGAGTCCATAAACTCTTCTTTATTGCAGGTGTTTAGTGCAAAGTAATCGGTCATAGCTTGGGTAAGTGGATAGTTCATTAGCGAGTCGTACTGCTCACCTCTTAACCACGGCATCCCCTCATGCCAGATTTCACCAAGAATGTAACAGTCTGGTTTGATACCTTTTACGACGCGACGAAAGTCACGCCAAAACTCATGATCAACTTCATTAGCAACATCCAAACGCCAACCATCAATGTCAAATTCTGTCACCCAGTGGCGAGCGACATCCAATAAATATTGTCGGCACTGTTCATTTTCAGTGTTGAGCTTTGGCATTTCACTCACATTGGCGAATGTTTCAAAATTTAAGTTCCAGTGATCCCACTCAGACTTAGGTAAATCAGGATAGACCGGGAACTCTTTGATCCAAAACCAATCGGCATACTTGGATTTCTCTCCCTTTTCCACCACGTCTAACCATAGTGGCGACTTATTACCGATATGATTAAACACCGCATCCAGCATCACCTTCATTCCACGCTGATGCGCCGCTTTGATAAGCGCATGAAACGCCTTATTTCCACCAAAGTGAGGATCAACATTAAAATAATCGACGGTATCGTATTTATGATTCGCATTAGCGGTAAATATTGGACAAAAATAGAGTCCGTTTACCCCTAAATCTTGCAGATAATCCAGCTTATCAATTACCCCCCATAAATCCCCGCCCATAAAATTATCGGCAGTAGGAACACTTCCCCACGGCTGAACATTATCCGGCGAAATGTCTGGCCGACCATTAGCAAAACGTTCAGGGAAGATCTGATACCAAACCGTTTTTTGCACCCAGTTAGGTGTCTCCAGTACATCCCGGGGGTTAATATATGGAAAACAGTAAAAGTTACTAATATTCGACAGTTCTGCTTCTGCAACACTCTTATCCAATAAGTCTACGCAACGTCTCTCACCAAACAGTATTTTCTCACCATCTTTTCCATATAAAATGAAACCATAGCGGCTTCGGCGTTTAGGTGGTTTAAATTCCGCAAACCAGTGATCATGGTGTTCAGTTGTGCCTTCTAGCTCCATGGCAACTTCATTGCCACCAATCCAGCCATGGGCGTCACTGCCACCAAGATTCCCCCCATCAAGTCCTCCTTCAGACCAGATATAAGGGTCACCGATCCACAAGGCAACACGCTCAATTTCTCCTTTAGCACTACGCAATCGAATATGTAGTGTCTCTTTATCATAGGCGTAACTGTCCGCACTCTTTGCCGAGTGTGTTAGAGAACTCTTCGTAATCATGGTTATTTCCTAGTTATTATTCTTTTACTGCGCCACTGACAAGGCCGGTTGTAATGTGTTTTTGTGTTGCCACAAACAATAAAGTAATGGGAACAGCGACTAACAAAGAGCCCGCTGCAAATAAGGTGAAGTTTTCTGCTGAATTAGACGATATCCAACTGAAAATGCCGATAGCGAGAGTCATTTTCTCTTCGCTTCGAAGAATCAAGGTGGGAAGAATAAAATCCATCCACGGAGCCGTAAAAGAGACTAGCCCAACAAACACTAATATCGGTCTGGCAAGCGGCAGAATTATCTCCAAAAATATCGTCATATGACCCGCACCATCTATTTTGGCAGCCTCATCCAATGAGGTAGGAATGGCGTCGAAATAACCTTTAACCAACCAAGTCATAAATGGCAATGATCCGGTGACATATACCGCAAGCAATCCAACATATGTGTCAATCAATCCCAACTTAGACAAAAGGATGTAGATGGCCGTCATTGACAAAAATGCGGGAAACATCTGTAACACCAATATCGTCATCATGGTGTTTTTCTTGCCTTTAAATCTATAGCGGGAAAAGACAAATGCCGTAATGGTTACCACTACTAGCGAAATCAACATATTTGATGTAGCTAATACAAATGTATTCTTATACCACTCCAAATAAGGGGTATCCGTAAACAGGGCCTTGTAATGGTCTAAAGTAAACTCCATTTGTCCAAATGAAGAACTGAACAAGTTGTTACCAGGCTTAAATGACGCCAGAACAGTCCAAATAACAGGGCCAAGCACCAACAACGCATTGAGTGTAAGAAACAGGTAAACAACCGCTGTTCCTAATTTTCCTATAAGCTTTTCCATCTTACATACCTACATCATCTTTAAACGATTTCATCCGACGGAACTGCCAGATCGCAACCGCTGACAAGAACAGGAATATGACAATAGAAACTACCGATGCAATTTGATATTGCTGGAAGTCGAGCGTCAATTTGTATATCCAAGTAATTAAAATATCGGTATGACCAGCGAAACGATATTCTGGATTAATCGGTCCCCCACCCGTTAACAAGAAAATCGCACCAAAATTATTGAAATTATGCGCAAATGTCATCACAAGAGAAGGCGCTACTTGATGCATCACCATAGGCAGAGTAATTTCCCAGAACTGCTGAAACTTGTTAGCACCATCCACTTCACTCGCTTCATAGATGTCTGATGGAATATTGGTTAACGCACCAGAAATCAATAACATGAAATACGGTGCCCCCACCCAAACACTTATCGCGATCACAGAGATCTTTGCGGTAATAGGATCAGAAAGAAACGCGACTGAATCAAATCCCCATAAGTTAAGAACATTGTTGACCGGGCCAACACCGTTTAACAGCAGCCTAAACATAAGCAAAGTAACGAATGCAGGAATGGCGTAAGGTAAAATGAAAATAAATCGCCACATTTTTTTAGCTTTAATCTTTTTGTTAGACAGGGCTAACGCAAGAATAAAACCAAATCCACAGGTACAAATGGTCGCAAATATCGCCCACAGCACTGTCCAGCATGCAACACCAAAGAAAGTATTGGACCAGATACGCAACTCAAATAAGGCAAAAAAGTTTTTAAACCCAACCCAGTCCACAAGGTTTCTCGGAGGAATATGATTTGGCGCTGAATAGTTGGTAAATGAGACTAAAACGGTAATCACGATTGGCAAAATGATAAACGCGATACAGGCAATAAATGCCGGAGAGAGCACAATAAAGGCAAATCTACGATTATAAATGTCCGCCAACTGTTCAGTCATCGATAAACGACAATGAGCCAAAGATTTTGCATCATTAACGTTCAACAGATACACCAACGTAATCAACACGACAGCAATAAGCGCAATCACACCTTCAACAAGCATAAATACTGAGTTGTCACCCTGAATAACCTCAAAGCCTTTGCGGCTCTGTGCGACATCTCCTAGTGAAATCAACCCTTGAATGGCAATGATAATGTCGGGCAACATTAATAGCGCTAGGATCTGCAAAGTAAAAAATAGCAGTCCCTTTACTTGATAACCACGCTTTATCTGTGTTGCCCCCATAAACAGCATAGATAGGGGCAATTTTGCGAATGTTCTATTAGTCGCTTGCATAGTCACTAGTTATTCCTGCAACTCAATTTGTTCTTCAATAATAGACAACGCACGTTCAAGCACGACTTTAGAAGGCTTATCATTTACCCATAAGTCCGTAATAGCGCTGGCCATCGGTGACCAGATATACCCCATCTCTGGAATGGATGGCATAGCATCAGAGTAATACCCTTGAGCGATGATGGCTTGAGTGGCCTCACTTACATTACTGGTTATCTCTTCTAATACAGAAGTCATAGGAGGAATCGCATTGGTCATCTCATAACGTTTTTTAAGCATCTTGTTGGATGAGAGATAATCTGAAAACAACTGTGCGGCTCTCGGGTACTCAGTATAAGACGAAACGACAGCCAGGCGAACGGTTGAAAAGGTTCGTAACTTTTGACCACCTAAAGTGGGCATAGGTACAACGCCAAAATTGATTCCCGACTCTTGATACCCTTGAATTGCCCATGGACCATCAATAATCGCGGCGACTTTTCCTTCACTGAATAACCCTCGTCTCACCTGTGGATTACGCATGTCCATAGGGTTTGAGTTATTCGCCACACGCAGTTTCTTCATAACAGTAAGCCCCATTTGAGCTTCTACGGATGCAATACCAATATCATTCGCATCTGTACCGTTATTACCAAACTCATATGCACCAAACTGCGTCAAAAACATTCGCGACTCGTAATAATTTTGTATATCCCACAGCAGTGCGTACTTATTCTCTTTTTTATTATTGAATGCCTTAGCAAATTCAACGATCTCTTCAAAAGTGTTAGGAGCAGAAGTGAGCAGATCTTTATTGTAAAACAATACAGTGGTAGCAAAGCTAACAGGGAATCCGTAACTGCTGTTCTCCGCTTTCGCCGCTGTCGCCGCATTCTGCATAAAGAGCTTGTCTACTTTGTCAGCAGAAACAAGGTTTTCCATTACTCCCCCTGCAACAACCAACTTACCCAATAAGTCATGTTCAATTTCAGCAACGTCTGCCACTCTCGCTGAACCTCCGTCTTGAATAAGGCGAGAAGCTGCATCTATAGGGGCGATCCCTCTAAATGAAAAATCAATAGCGTAGTTGTAGTCTTTATTAAATTCGTCCGCGGCATATTCCATATAATTGAGCGTCGTTTTGTCAGTCCATATTAATAGCTCTGCTCCCGCTTCAGGTTTAATCTCTTCTGCCGCGATAACCGATGACATTAGCAAAGACGAAAGTAATGTTACTTTAAATAATTTGTTTTTCATTTACACACCAACCCACTTGTGATTTTAGTAGTACATCAAGAACTACTAAATAGAATATTATCTCGCTTGAATAAGTCAACATAATCAATTTCGGCGCTATATTTATTGTGATGGACATCAAGTAATTGTTTGTGATGCACATTAAAACCTTTCCAACCCAAGCAATAACAACTGCTCTAGCACGATAGAACTTTTTATCTATTTTTCTGAAGAATATATTTATCTTTATCAATATGCCTGGTTTATTGTGATTTCGGTCAATAAAATCACTACAACAAAGTGATCGAAATCACATTTAGACTTTCATGCACAAGAAAAAAACAGGGAAATAAAGAACAATGCAAATAGGCGTTCACTATGGACGACTACAAAAGCTAATTGGCCATAGCAATAACTTCATTCTATTTAATTGCTAACTAAGGATTTACAGTGAAAAAAACACTCATATCAGTATTAGTCGCGAATGCACTTGCCATTCCCTTCACTGCTCACGCAGCAGATGATCGCGGATTCTCTATCGAGAAAAGTGTCTACGATGAAGCGCTAGAATTTGGTGGTCATGTCGGCACCTCTTTTGAACTCGAAGATAAAGTAACAAACGGCTTTAACGGCAATAAGAAAAAAGAGAAAACCACCACTCACGAGGTTGTAGGTCTTTATTACAACAATCCAACGTGGAACTTTACTGCCTTATATGCCCTAAAACTTGAAAATCGAGAGCAGAGAGAACCAAGTTATCATGAAAATGAAGATGGCATTAAGCAGCTATTTTCATTAAACAAAGGTTACGATTTATCTAATGGTTGGGGAACGGGGTTAATCTACGAATTAGAATACACTAAGAGTAAAGTCTATTCTCCTAACGTAAAAGGATTAAACAAAACCAAAGCAGAAAACAGTATTCGTCCTTACCTCACCTACTGGGATAATGACAACAGTTGGGGCTTCTATTCTAACTTAGAGTATTTATTTAATAGTGAAGATAAGAGTGCTTGGGGTGAACGAGACGAAAAAGGTTATAGCGTTCTGTTTAAACCCTATACTCGATTTGGCAACTGGTTGATGGGTATTGAGTTCTTCTATCAGATCAAAGAGAACGAAGGTAAAACGTCTACAGGTACGCTAAGCGAAGAAAGTGACTTCACTGAAAAGTATTTCGAACCTATCGTACAGTATAGCTTTGACGATGCTGGCACAGCTTATGTACGTGTGCGCGTTGGCGAAAATGAAACAAAGCATAGTGCCAAAAGCGGCGGTAACGCCAATGTTGACTATTTCAAAGATATTCGTAAAGCAACAGTAGGCTACGAGCAAGCCGTTGGTGAAAACTGGTTAATGAAAGCAGAATACGAATACGCCAACGAAACAGAGAAAAAGAGTAAACTGGCTGGCTGGGAAGCGAAAAACGAGAGTGAGCTAAAACAGCACACTGTATTTGTTCAGGCTTTATACCGTTTTTAAATAACTATTTGCCGAGAAAATATCATGATAAAAGCTTTGGAAATTGCACAGATTATTTCAGGTTCTATCGTCGGGGATGAGCAGCAAAGCATCTCTCACATTCGACCGATAAAAAGCAAGGAGAAAGGTGGATTAGCCATTGTTTTTGCGAAGAAAGATCTTAGCCATATTTCTGAAGCTTTTGCAGATATTATTATTGGCCCGCCAGAAATATTAGAGTGTAACGTAAAAACAAAAATTGTTATCGACAGCTTAAAAGCAGACAAAATTAACCAACTGCTTCGTCATTATAAGGTTCACAAGTATCAGTTATTTGATCAAGGAAATAGTTCTGATAACCCAGATGTTTATATAGGCAAGCACTGTACCATCGGGCAAGGGTGTTATTTTATGCCCGGAGTCAAAATCATGAATGGTGTCACCATTGGCGATAACGTCGCAATCCATGCCAATACCGTTATCAAAGAAGGCACCATCATTGGCAATAACGTTACCATCGATTCCAATAACTCAATAGGCAACTACAGTTTTGAATATATGGCAGGCGAAGGGCAAGGGTATCAGCGCATTGAAAGCGTTGGCCGAGTTGTCATTGAAGATGATGTTGAAATAGGTTCTAACAACACCATAGATAGAGGCACGCTAGGTAACACCGTTATCGGCAAGGGCACAAAAATAGACAACCTCGTACAAATAGGTCACGACTGCATCATTGGCCAGCACTGTCTATTAGTTTCTCAAACTGGATTTGCTGGTCATACAACACTAGGGGATCACGTTATTGTGCATGGTCAGGCAGGTACTGCCGGTAACCTATCAATCGGCAGCAACTCAGTTATTAAAGCAAAATCTGGTGTGAGTCACTCATTTCCTGAAAATAGCGATCTATTTGGATACCCAGCCAAAGACGCCAGATCCTACTACAAAAATTTAGCGGTGCTGAACCGATTAACAAACAATAAATAACCCATTTAAAAGGCAAATTATTATGAAATCTAAATTGTTATTTTCTGCATTAGCGTCACTTGTTATGTTCGGTTGTGCAAGTACATCGGATTCCCCTGCAAATATGGAACTCGCGACGGGCCCAATGGCAAATTGTGACCTACCGACACTGGACGAAAGAGGACCTGTCAGACCTTCATTATACGTTGTTGGTACGTTTGACGACGGACAATGGATCCACATGGAAAACCGTAAAATGGGTTACAAAGGCGACGGAATATATCAAATCGTGAGTGATGAGAAGCAAGGTAATGTCAGCTTACAATTTGCCACTATGGGGTGGAACCCTCAATATACCGCAGCTGGATTATCAATGAAGGTAGGGTATGAAAAGGCGTTAAAACGAGGCGGTTTTGCAAAAAATACCGTTGTAAACATTCCTCATGCCGGAAAATACCTTTGGAGCATCAAACTTGCTGAAGATAAAAAACCCATCTCAGCATTAATCTCTGTGTGCAAATAGACCTCTCGGTGTAAGTGATCTTTTCAGAGAAAATAACCTTGATACAACGACGTTAATCGTCACTATTCGTTATCGTGTTCATATGTGGAGAGTCGAATGGCTACAGTAAGCCTACGCAATTTAGAAAAACAGTACGACAATGGCTTTAAAGCTGTTCATGGCATCAACCTTGATATTAAAGAGGGTGAGTTTATGGTTTTTGTCGGCCCGTCAGGCTGCGCTAAATCCACGACTCTACGTATGATAGCCGGGTTAGAAACCATCTCGGGTGGCGAAATATGCATAAATGGTAAACGGGTCAATGAACTTGCCCCTAAAGATCGCGGCATTGCTATGGTGTTTCAGAACTACGCCTTATATCCGCATAAAACCGTTTATGACAATATGGCTTTTGGACTAAAGATGCAAAAGAGACCAAAAGAAGAGATAAAGCAGCGGGTAGAAGAAGCGGCCGAAAAACTCGAGATAACCGATCTATTAGATAGAAAACCAAAAGAGATGTCAGGGGGTCAACGTCAACGTGTTGCCGTTGGCCGAGCAATCGTGCGTAAACCTGACGTGTTCTTATTTGATGAACCTTTATCGAACCTTGACGCTAAGCTTCGCGTATCAATGCGAGTTAAGATTGCTCAATTACATCAGTCGCTCAAAGAAGAGGGCAATCCTGCTACCATGGTATATGTCACCCATGACCAGACAGAGGCCTTAACGCTAGGTGACCGTATATGCGTGCTCAATCAAGGGGAAATCATGCAAGTCGACACCCCCGAAAATTTATATAACTATCCAACCAATAAATTTGTAGCCACATTTATTGGTTCACCATCGATGAACTTAATAAAAGCCATTATACGAAAACAAGGTGACCATATTTACGCCGAGTTAGCCAGCCAAGTACACCTTTTACTCCCTGAATGCAAACAGGAAAAACTACAGCAACATATTGATAAGTCGGTATTTTTAGGCATACGCCCTGAGCATATTAGCTTAGCTCAGCCAAACGAAGAGATAAATGTATATACAGGCAAACTCACGGTGATTGAAAACTTAGGTAATGAAAAATACCTCTACTTCAAAATTGGAGACAATGAAATCATCTCTAGAGTGAGTGGTCAGCATATTACGACATCAGACATTGGCTCCGATTTGAACTTCAACTTAAACTCAGAGTTTTGCCATATTTTTGATGCAGATACAGAAGAGAACCTAACACTGTAATCTCTCAATAAACCAAATTCTCATCAACAAAGCGCGCACATTAAGTGCGCGTTATGAGATCCTTTTACCTTGCAGAGCAACGCTTATCTACCACCTCTACTTACGGTTGCTGTAATTTCTCTTTAAGAAAATCCACCAGCATTTGTACTTTTGAAGATAAATGACGGTTATGTGGATATAACGCCCAAATATGATCATCTTCTTCACGATAACCTTCTAAAAGCGTTACTAGCTCTCCACTATCAATGTACTCACTAACATAATAATCCGGCAGTTGTACGATACCAATTCCCTTAACCGCCGCATCACACAAAGCTCTGCCGCTGTTGCAACTTAAATTGCCTTTTACCTTAATATGTTTCTCTTTATTGTTTTCGCGAAAACGCCAAAAGTTGAGCGTACCGATAAGGCAATTGTGCTTATCTAGCTCTGATAATGAGTGAGGAACACCATATTTTTTAATATAAAGAGGAGATGCACAAACATATTGTGTGCGGGAACTTAACCGCTGCGCCATCATACTTGAATCTTCCAACTGCCCAAGACGAATCGCGACATCATAGCCTTCGGCAACCAAATCTTGCTTTTGATTGGAGAGGTTTAGCTGAATATCCAGTTCTGGATAAAGAGACAAGAATTCATTAACCAATGGAGCGACAGTTTCTTCTCCATAAGTACCGGGGGCGGTCATTTTTAATGACCCTTTAGGTGTTGTCTGTAAATCGCTGATGGCACGTTCCGCTTCGTCCAGACCATCCAACACCTGACGGCAATGTTGATAATACACCCGACCTATATCTGTAACAGACACTCTTCGAGTTGTTCGGTAAAACAACTTGCAGGAAAGTCTTTTTTCCAGAGCAGTGATCTGTCGGCTCACTTGTGCCGTGGATATATCCAATTTCTTTGACGCCGCAGTGAAACTCTCTAACTCTGCCACTGCGACAAACTCACTGACGCCTTCCCAAATAAACATTGCTGCTCTATCTAACCGGAATGTAATAATGCCGATTATATACCCAAGTACCATCAAGATGCTTGTTCAACAACCATTTATTGGCGTCGAAACGAGGGTCTGTTAATCTTTCTCGGCTGCAAAAATAGTCGCGAAAGATCAGCCGACTCTAAGCAACGATTCGGACGCCACATCCTGTTACAGTCTGAATTAACTGAGAGCCAAAGGCTTTATCAATACGAGTGCGTAACTGATAAAGTTGCACCTTAAGATTATCACTATCAGGGGACCCCTCCGGCCAAATCTCATCAAGTATCTCGTTGCGGCTGATCACTTTCGGACTCTTGCGCATTAAGAGCTCTAACAATTTAAGGTTGGTCGGAGTCAGTTTTACCGACTTGCCACCACGCACCACCTGCTTAGTTTCAACACATAGTTCTAGGTCATCCACCTTAAGTTTACGCAGCTGACCACTGCGTCGGGAAGATAGCGCTTTAATACGAAGTTCCAGCTCCTTCATTGCAAAAGGTTTGACGAGATAATCATCGGTTCCGGCATCAAAGGCTCGTTCTTTATTGGTAAGCTCTTTATTGTTAGAAGTCATCAAAACAGGAACATCAATGCCCTCACTTCTCAAGGTGCGACACAAACGAATACCATCAAAACTTTTGCAATCTAAATCAATCACAATGGCGGCATAATAAGAGCACTTAAGCAAATTAACCACAGAAGTGCTTCGGCAAGCATAGTCACAAACGATATCTGCTTGAGCCAAATAGTGTTCGGTAGATATCGCCTGATCGCTGTTAGCATTAACCAGCAGAATATTAATAGCATTCCATTTCATAATCATGACCTCTTCAAATCATCGCAGATAATCTTGCTGTTACAGATGAATAGCGTGAATAAAACTGCGCACTTACAGTGAAACTACCGTGTCGGTAAAACGAGCTTTTTCAATATTTTTCAAATAATTAACTCCATCACGGCTGTTCACTAAATCCTTAACTGTCGTGCTACCGTCAGGCTGTTTAGTTATCTGATACTGAGAAGAGTTTCCTGAGAAAATGACCTGATTTTCAGCTTGGTTACCTGTGATCTGATTATCCATTTGATTCACTATCACATTCGATGGATTTAAACCGGTTAACGTCACATCCTTCAAATACTGAGAGTGATGGCTGTATGCTTTAGCGGCATCAAATTTTAAAGAAAAGTCACCACTAAAACCGCTATCTATTCTGGCGTTGTAAGTCAGGTAAGGATGAAAGAACTCTTTAACAACGGCATTTCCGACCGGATCTTCCACCGCTATTTCATCGCGAGTTTTTGCAATATATCCCCCCCACATGCCATATTTAGTACTGCCATTCCAACTTCCCCATAGGCCATAATAAGAGTCGATCACAGATGCCAAATACTCTTGCGATAAGCTATTCTCAGCCGTAATCTCTGTTACCCATTCCTGAAAATCGGCACTAAAGGCCCATAATTTATTGGTTTGAGCATGAACTTGAGCATTTCGAATGTTGGCCTGATATGCGGGTAAAGCTCCTATAAAACGAGCATTTTGATCAACACCAATTCCGTAATCATGTACTAGATGCAAAATCTCTTCGAATGTCGCATCACGATGAGAGAAGTCTTGAGATTGATACCACGTTCCCCCTTCTACTTGTATCTCATTTTGATATAAAGATTGACCGTCTAAGTCCCTAGCGGGATTCCTGCCATCATCACTGCCATTCAGTAACAATAAGGTTGCGTTATTCTCTACCATCTTATTGGCTACAGCACTTTTATCAGCACCATAGGTAGAACCGGGGAAATCAGTAAGATAGTGCTGCAATACCGAACGTGCTCGAACAATTTGGTTATCAGATAATTGGTTTTGAACAATAATGTGTATTGCACCGCCATCAGGCGTGGTCACCTTGCTATAGCGGTCAAAGCCAAGATTCGCGGAATACTTTGTTGCCAAAGACGTTGGAACCGCAGTGATCCCTAATGCTCGAGTTTCAGCAGAGAGTGATTGACGATTATTTTTTGAAGAAGCAGTAGACGTGCCAGCATTACTAGCTTGGCATCCAACAACCGCGACAGAGGTTATGGCTAATAAAAGAACTGAAGTTTTCATCGAGCGACCTTTTTCTGACAATATTGAAGTTCGCTACTATTGTGTCAGAACCATTTTTCTTGTGGGTAAGGCCATGTAAGCACAAACCGTTATCATGTAAGCATATGTAAGCTCACTTTAATTACCGTCAGATGGAGGATAAACTGATGGTCAACCGACGAGGTGCAAATGAATACTAAACAAATTTTGATTGTAGAAGATGATGCCGAGATCTCTCGGCTTACCGATATGTACCTTCAAGCGGAAGGTTACGATACCATTACCGCCGCTGACGGATTACAAGCGCTAGATCAAATCAAATTGCACTCACCAGACTTAGTGATTTTAGATCTCATGCTACCTGAAATGGACGGTATTGAGGTTTGCAAACACGCCCGAACCTTTTATCAGGGTCCCATACTGGTCATGACGGCTCGCGATGACGACTTGAGCGAAGTTAGCTTACTGAAACTAGGGGCCGATGATTACCTAACCAAACCTATCCGCCCACACATTATGATTGCCCGCATTGAAGCGTTGCTAAGACGAACAGCAACAATAAATCCCCCTGTTCAAACCAGTAGCATCAGCATCGGTGAAGTCACCATAGACACGGCTACCCGCCAAGCCTACTATCAAGGAGAAGCTCTTAACTTAGCTACTGCTGAATTTGATATGTTGTCTATTCTTGCACAACATGCCGGACAAGCGGTAAGTCGGGAAGATTGTTGCCAAGCACTCAGAGGCATCAACTACGATTTTAATGATCGCTCTGTGGACATGAGAATCTCCGGATTGCGTAAGAAGCTAAATGATGCTCAACCCCCCTATAAAGTGATATTAACCGTACGTAACAAAGGATATATGCTTGTTAATGGCTAGATTGATCCCCCCCGCTTTTTTACGCATTTATCTCAGTATGCTTATCGCGCTATTTAGCGCGGTGCTCGTGACGATATTAATGGTGAGCTACTACTTAGAAAAAGAAGAGATCGCCCGTTTTCTGCAAGATACAAACTATATCTATAATAAGTTCACCGTTGAACTTGATGGGCAGAATAACTCTGCAGATGAGTACTTTAATGAGGAGATCCTCTATAGATACGGTTATGAACTGGAGTGGATTCCAGAGACCGAAGATGGCCAACTTTGTGTAGATTGTAACTATATTTCTACCATTAAAGGGGTCGAACTGTATTGGGAATACCCCGAAGACTCATTACTCGCCTCTTACCAACTTCCCGACAATTCAGGAAAACTCCGGGTTCGCTTGGTACAACCCTATGTGCCAGTTGAAAGCTACCAAGAGTACCAGTCATTCTGGCCTGATGATCCTGAAGTCACGGCTGTATTCTTACTCATGCTGGTGATCGTGGTGGTTATCGGCTGCGTTTTGTATTATCCCGCCGTCAAATTACAAAAACAGATCGAGACACTTAACCGTTCTCAGAGTGCTTTTGGTAAAGGGGACTTGTCGGTAAGAGCAGAGGAAAACGTTCCACAACCGATAAAAAAATTAGCCATCAATTTTAATAACATGGCCGACGATATTTCTGAAACGGTAAAAGAGAGCCAAATATTTGCTCAAGCCGTTCCTCATGAAATGCGCACACCACTAAGCCGTATACAACTAGCAACCGGGATTCTAAGAAAAAGCTGTGATGCTCCCATACAAGTAGAGTTGCTAAATAATATTGATAGCTACATTGATGACTTGGATTCACTCACCTCTCAAGTCGTCACCTACTCAAAGCTTAACTCAAGTAAAAGTGAGGAAATGGATAGCCAAAAAGAAGATATTTTACTGTCGGAATTTATCTCTTCTCGTGTGGCAATCTATAGCGCCAATAGCAGTAAAACCGTTACGTTAGAGATAGAGTCAGAGAGCACGCTTCAATGTTACAGCATGCATCTTAGGCTACTTATGGATAACCTCATAAAAAATGCGCTCAGTTATGCTGATAGCCATATTAAGATAACCGTCGCTAACCAACCAAAGTTATACATTGCTGTTGAAGATGACGGCGCAGGTATTCCGGAAGAGCAGCACCAATTACTCTTTATTCCGTTCTCTCGGCTAGATAAAAGCCGCAACCAAAAAACCGGCGGGTTAGGTCTTGGTCTAGCGATAGCGAAAACAGCGGCCCATAAATTAGATGGCACATTATCCATCGGAAAAGCCGATTTAGGTGGCGCCAAATTTATCTTTAAGCAGTAACGACAATAAAAAAACACCCTAGCGATTACCATGGCTAGGGTGTTCTGTTTTCTATCTTAACTAACAACTTACAGTAGTGATTCTATTCCATATTGCTTGCCGTAATTCTCTACGACAAAATCAATATCTTTATCCCCACGACCTGATAAGTTGATGAGCACGTTACCTTTTAAGCCTTTTTGGGCTAACTTAAATGCATAAGCGACGGCATGAGAAGACTCTATCGCAGGGATAATCCCCTCTAATCGAGACAGCTCAAAAAAGGCATCAATCGCTTCTTGATCATTCGCGGTACCGTAATTAACTCTGCCTAAGTCTTTCAAGTAGCTGTGCTGCGGTCCAACTGACGGGTAATCCAAACCACTCGCCACTGAGTACACCTCTTGAGGTTCTCCTTGGCTGTCTTTTAACATATAAGACTTAAAGCCATGCATCACACCTGGTTCACCTAGTGTCAATGTCGCCGCATGCTCGCCTTCTTCTTCCAGTGTGTGTCCCGCAGGCTCAACACCGTGAATATCCACCGCTTTATCCTCTAAGAAGGCACTAAACAGTCCCATTGCATTAGAGCCACCACCAACACAAGCGATTAAGTTATCCGGTAGCTTACCCGTCATTTCCTGAAACTGGACGCGAGCTTCGTTGCCAATAATAGATTGGAAATCACGAACCATCATTGGGAATGGATGAGGACCAACAACAGAACCGATAGCATACAACTGAGTAATTGGATCTTTAAGGTAGGCTTCAAATGCCGCATCTACCGCTTCTTTTAAGGTTTTTCTGCCGTGAGAAACAGGAATTACGTTAGCGCCTAAAATGCGCATACGAACGACGTTTGGATGCTCCTTAGCAATGTCCACTTCGCCCATATAGATATCGCACTCTAAACCGACTAAAGCGGCCGCAGTTGCCAAAGCAACCCCATGTTGACCAGCACCGGTTTCCGCGATCAGTTTCTTCTTGCCCATTTTCTTGCCTAATAGGGCTTCACCTAAGCAGTGGTTAATTTTGTGAGCACCAGTATGGTTAAGATCTTCTCGCTTTAGATAAATATCAATACCATATTTTTCCGACAAATTTTGTGCATGAAAAATAGGGCTAGGACGACCAACAAAATGTTTATACAACCTTGCAAGCTCAGTCAAAAACTCAGGGTCTTGACGGCACTCATCGTATGCCTGACCAATCTCTTTCATAATGGTCTCTAGCTCTGGCGGAATAAAACTACCACCATATTCACCAAAATAACCATCGCTGTTAGGCATTGCATGTTCAAAGCTGTTTTTCATTCTGGGCACCTTAATTTATTCACTGACAGAGCAATCACTATCTTTTTAATCAAAACAGCCATCGAGCTGTCACTATTTGTAATGATCTAGCAAACTAGTACGCTAGTATTTTGCCGAGTTTAAGCTCTATTTAAGGTAGTGTCAATGAGATCTTGTTGCACATAAATAGGGTCTGTTGATCTTTCGAGTACAGATTTTGTGCAACCTGAAAGCGGTTTGAACAAAGCATAAGTAGAGCAACATAGTCTATCTATGTTAAGTACCGCAGTACGTTCGGTAACATACATCCCCATCACGCGGTAGGTCTTGATAGTCAGAGGTTTGAGTGACTGCATTATAAGGAGAACGAAGTACGGTTAAAAAACGCAAGGCAGGTTCATAATTGTTATCCTCCTCGCAAGCGGTAAGCACCTCTTCCATGTGATGGTTTCGAGCAATAACCACCGGATTGTTTTGGCGCATAAGTGTTGTCGCGCACTGAAGACCTAATTGTGCTCCTTGCTGTTGCCATTGAGAAAATAATCCATCAAATTGACGTGCTAACCCTTCATCTTTCTGACCTTGAGCAATCGTAGTTAAACGAGCAAATGTTTGGTTGTAATCCATTTTATTTTCTTGCATCCGCTGCAACATATCATCAATAAACCCTCGCTCCGAGGCCTCTAACTCTTTTACACCAAACTTGTTGGCCATCATGGCATAGTAGGCATCTTGATACTTCTCTGTGATTCCTAGAATAACGGGCTCGATTCTCGCAACAGCCTGCTCTGAACTTCCCTTCATCAACGGTAAAAGAGTTTCTGCCAATCTGGCCATGTTCCATTGCAAAATAGCCGGTTGGTTGCCATAACAGTACCGCCCTTGTTCATCTATCGAGCTGTAAACCGTCTCAGGATGATAGATTCCCATCATGGCGCAAGGGCCATAATCTATGGTCTCACCTGATATCGTCATGTTGTCGGTGTTCATTACGCCGTGAATAAAGCCGACTCGCATCCAGTTCACCACGGTGTCAATTTGACGATCAATAACAGACTCAATAAAGCGCGATACTTTCTCATCCACGGATAAATCGGTGATGGTATCAATATCCGGATAGTGTCGACTTATCGCGTATCCCAGCAGGCGTTCGAGTGACGCCATATCCCCTTTCGCAGCAAAATACTGGAATGTTCCAACCCGGATATGGCTACTGGCTACGCGGCTGACAACCGCTCCCGGTGCAGCAGTACCGCGATATAACGTTTCTCCCGTCGTCACAACAGATAAACTACGTGTCGTGGCAATACCCAGCGAGTGCATGGCTTCGCTCATGATAAACTCACGAACCGCAGGCTTGAGTGCGCATCGTCCATCTCCCCGGCGAGAAAACCGCGTCACACCCGAGCCCTTTAACTGCAAATCCTTTATGGCTCTGTCTCTGGTCTGAATATCACCAAGCAGGTGCGCTCTCCCATCACCAAGCTGAGGATTAAAGCCCCCAAATTGATGCCCTGCATAGGCTTGCGCCAACGGAATAGAACCTTGTAACAGTCGATTACCAGAAAAGTAACTCGCGGCGTTATCAATCACCTGCTGTGATACCGCTAACTGTTCTGCAAGCTCATCATTCCATAACACCAGCTCAGGGCTATCTACTGCTACAGGCCGAATCTGCTGATAAAACGGTGCTCCTAAATCATGATAAGAATTTGTGATGATCAATGGCTAAACTCCCTTTAGCGTTATGTGGTTGCGCTCTGAGTATAGAGGCTCTTCGTGTTACTCAAGCATAGAAAGCGAAGTTTGACAAATATCTAATGAATCGAAAAATGAAAAAGAATATGATGAAAACCCTAGGGTCTGTTGATCTTTCGAGAACAGATTTTATTTAATCTGAGAGCGATTTGAGCAAGGCATGAGGAGAGCAGCATAGATGAAACTGACCAATTACCACACTCACTGTCACTTTTGTGATGGTAAAGGCAGCGCTGAAGAAGTGCTAGAAAAAGCCAAACAGTTAGGTTACCAAGCACTTGGATTTAGTTCTCATGCCCCACTCCCATTTGCCAATGACTACTCGATGCAACAACAGGATTTAACCCGCTATATCGAGACCATCAACGCCTTAAAAAATCAGCAACAGATTGAGGTGTATTTGGGGCTAGAGATTGATTATCTACAAGATTATATTCAGCCTGCGGATAGCAAATGGAGAGAATTAGGACTCGATTATGTTATTGGCTCAGTTCATGCACTGCTGTTTTCAGCGGAGAAAAATGACATGTTAAGCGTCGATGGGCTTGACGATGATGTGGACTATTTACTGTACGATGTTTATCAAAATAATAGCCGTAAGCTAGTTGAAGACTATTACCAGAAAGTCACCGATCTGTGTCGTTCTGGCGGCTTCGATATCTTGGGCCATTATGACTTAGTAAAAAAACATAATCGCCGCCTCAACTTCTTCGATGAATCCGCCAGTTGGTATCGCGATGTGGCGATTTCCTCATTGGATTCAGTCGCCAAATCCGGCGTTATCATGGAAGTTAATTTTGGTGGCATGCTGCGTGGAGCAACAGATGATGTCTATCCACCACTATGGTTACTAAAAGAAGCGTTTCAGCGCCACATTCCGGTGCAAATAAACGCAGATGCTCATGCACCACATCATCTAGGCGTTCATCAAGAGTACTGCCGAGACCTTTTGCTTCAAGCGGGTTATCAAACGCAGCGCGTACTGCTCGATAAAAAGTGGCAAGATATCTCTCTTACTCAATAACCTCAGTTCATAAACAAGCCGGATAGGGGGTGATCATCACCGTTAATGATGATTATCCACTACGCCCGTCCAACCATACTGTTGCGCTAATTCCAGCAGTTGGGCAATCTCCTGCCTCGAGTCCTGACACAACCATGCAACTATTTTGTCCACTTCTGCTGAGTGCGTTTTCTGATGACAAAAATATTGCCATGCGCTGTGATGAATAGGGATCGCTCGCGGACAAATTAAAAAACCGCGTTGTAGCTCTCTTAGTATCAGCAGCATATCCGTTACGGTAACGCCTTGGCCTGACGTACAAGCATTTAAAGCCATATCGAGAGAATAGAATGTGGTGTCGTTGGTCGTCGATGTGTCACGGCAACCCATCTTTGCTATCCAAGTTTTCCAGTCATGGTGATCAAGAGTGGGATGCAGCCGAGGCATGGTAATAATTTGATCTATGGTTAGATCTCCCTCAGCTAGGCTCTCTGAGTACACAGGTGCCATGTACTCTTCTCTTAGCAAAAACACATCTGGATTATTTTTATACTTTCGGCCAGCACGAGAATTAAAAATTAGCAGATCATACTCATCGTTGTTCACCGCCATCTCCTCTTCCATAGTAGGAATAATGACAATCTCATAATCCGGCAACCAAGCATTCAACAACTGCATTTTAGGTATTAACGTTCTAATGGCGTAACTCAATGCCGCCTTAATCACCATTTTTTTCTTTTCAGGTTTTTTCCAAGACGACAATAGCAACTCAATTGAGTGGTAATTTTTATTAAGCAGAGCGAACAGCTCCTGCCCTTTAACCGTCAACTCTATGGAGCGATGCTTACGCAAAATGAGCTTGGTGGCTAACTCTGTTTCAAGTTGCTTAACTTGCCGACTAACAGCGCTTTGCGTCACATGAAGTTCTTGTGCTGCATCAGTAAAGCTCAATAACCGGGCTACCGATTCAAAGACTTTAAAGCCATTATGGGAGTTGGGAATCGTTTTAAATGGAGTCATCGTTTTTCACATGAGTTTATGTAATGCCAGAATCACACAAAAATCAATTGAAGACCAGTGAATTAAACCTTATGTTTAACCTCTATACCCAAGTGACCTTAAGATGACTATGCTTTCAAAACTGCGCTTTGATTAGAAGCCCATAGATTCTCGATGAGCACGTTCCTTGAGGTTACTTGGATATTTAACAGAGGTCGCAATGAAAAAAATCATCAATTTAGCATTCCCATTAATCATCTCTCAATTAATCGCCATGGCATTAGTTCTTACTGATGTGTGGATGATGTCTCGCTTGAGTATTGCCGACCTTGCGGCAGGTGGGTTAGGCGCCTCCATCTACTCCTTTGTCTTTATCATCGCCTCCAGCACAGTAGGCTGCTGCGCCAACTTAATTGCTATCGCTTATGGGCAGAGCTTATCCCGCCCTGAATATGGAGAGCAGCAGATACGATTTGCGGTAAAAGGAGCGGTATTGCTCTCTGTTATTTTGACTGTTTTGCTCACCATCAGCTTTCAATATGCGCCCTATGTATTAGAGAAAGCACAGCAATCCAGCGATGTTATCGACATCGCTATTCGTTATCTGGACACCTTAAAGTGGGCGATGTTGCCAATGTTGCTGTTGCTGGTGTTACGAGGCTTAACCAGTGCGCTAGGAAACACTCGTTCTGTCATGGTGATGTCCATTATCATTGTGCTGCTCAATATTCCTCTTAGCTACTTTTTGGCCTTTACCCTTGACTGGGGCATTTCTGGCTTAGGGGCAGGAACCGCCATTGCTACTATTCTGGTGCTTATTGGTTACAGCTATTGGACATTTACCCACCCCAGCTATAGCAGCTACGCACCATGGAAACAGAAAGAAGAGTACTCATTTAAACTGCTGATCCCACTGTTATCAATGGGGCTCCCCATAGCAATCGCAGCCCTGCTTGAACATGGACTCATCTATGGTGGGACATTAATGGCGGGCGTTATTAGTGTCAGTGCGCTGGCTCTTCATCAGATACTGTTGCAATGCTTAAGTTTTACTTGGAACTTTAATTTTGGTCTGTCTCAAGCGGCGGCTATTTTGGTGGGGCGTGACTTTGGTGCGAACGATTTACAAGGTATCAAACACACTTCAATCCAAAGCTTTATCTTGGTGACTCTGGTCAGCCTATTACTCGCTGGAGTCTTTCTTTTGTGGCCAAATGTCATCGCCGATCTGTTCCAGCTAGACAGTGCAGACAACGGCCAAAATCAAAATAACATGAGTCAGATTCTTTCTAGCGTGTTATGGGTTGTTGCGCTCTGCTTTGTCGTAGATGCATGGCAACTTCTGGCGATAAACCTACTGAGAGGAATGAAAATTGTTCTCTCTCCCACCATCAGCACCGCAATTGGTTATTGGCTCTTTGGCTTACCTGCCGCGTGGTGGTTATTGGATCGCTACCAGTTAGCCGGAATCTGGGCGGGTATAGGGGTAGGGCTGGGAATCACCGGAATTCTATTGCTTTTACAACTCAGACAGGCGATTAATAAGAAGTTTGCCTCCACGACACTTCAACAAAGCGTGAGCTAACTAAAACCACGCCTTGGTTTGGTTTAAATGGTGCAAATACTTTAAATGATTTAAATGTAAATAAAGTAATGATCGACACGGTCGCATCATTACTTTTCATTAACATTTGTACTATACTATTGCGGCTTTCCTCACCAACCCCAAGCGTCTTCGCACAGCAATGAGTATAGAATGAACAGTAAAAGTCAGCGCCCTTTATATATCCCTTACGCCGGTCCCGTACTACTTGAATCTCCCCTATTGAATAAAGGTGGTGCATTTTCTCAAGAAGAACGGTCACAATTTAATCTAGATGGTTTATTACCTGAAGCGATCGAAAGTATTGAAGAGCAGGTCGACCGTGCCTATCACCAGTACGAAAATTTTGAATCCGATATGGATAAACATATCTATCTACGTAATATTCAAGATACCAACGAAACGCTGTTCTATCGATTAGTACAAAATCACATTAGCGAGATGATGCCCATCATTTATACGCCAACTGTTGGTGCTGCGTGTGAAAACTTCTCTAGTATCTACCGTCGTGCTCGCGGGCTGATTATCTCCTATCCAAATCGTCACAAAATTGACGAAATTCTAAATAATGCCTCGCGTCATAACATTAAGATTATTGTTGTCACCGATGGTGAACGTATTCTTGGTCTAGGTGATCAAGGTATCGGAGGAATGGGCATTCCAATTGGTAAACTGTCTCTCTATACTGCATGTGGGGGCATCAGTCCCGCTTATACTCTGCCTATCGTATTGGATGTTGGCACAAACAACCCACAACGACTCTCTGACCCTATGTATATGGGATGGCGACACCCAAGGATCAGCAAACAAGAGTACGATGAATTTGTAGACGAGTTTATCCAAGCGGTGAAAAATCGTTGGTCAGGTGCCCTGATTCAGTTTGAAGATTTTGCACAGAAAAATGCCATGCCTCTTTTGGAAAGGTATAAAGATAAAGTGTGCTGCTTTAACGATGATATACAAGGTACTGCTGCCGTTACGGTAGGGTCATTATTGGCAGCATGTAAAGCGGCCAAAAGTAAGTTGAGCGACCAACGTATCGCCTTTTTAGGTGCCGGTTCTGCAGGGTGTGGTATTGCAGAAGCGATCATCGCCCAGATGGTGTCGGAAGGTATCGACGATGCACAAGCGCGCTCTCAAGTATTTATGGTGGATCGCTGGGGATTACTTGCCGACGATATGCCAAACCTACTCGACTTCCAGAAGAAACTGGTACAAAAGCGTTCAACCATTGATGCATGGGATAAAGAAGGCAGTGATGTCTCACTGCTTGAAGTAATGAAAAACGGCCACCCAACTGTCCTCATAGGCGTCTCTGGAGCCCCAGGGTTGTTTAGCGAGCAGATCATTACCGAAATGCATAAGCACTGCCAGCGACCAATCATTTTCCCGCTGTCTAACCCAACAAGCCGTGTTGAAGCCTTACCAGAAGACATTCTGCGCTGGACGAATGGTGAAGCACTTGTTGCCACAGGCAGCCCATTTGACCCTGTAATTTTAAATGGCGAAACTTACCCAATCGCTCAGTGTAATAACAGCTATATATTCCCGGGGATTGGATTAGGTGTGCTTGCTTCTCGTGCTAAACGAGTGACTGACGAAATGTTGATGGCATCAAGTCGGGCATTAGCAGAATGCTCACCATTAGCCATTAATGGTACCGGTTCGCTGCTCCCACCTCTTGAAGAGATTCAACAAGTATCGAAGAAAATCGCATTTGCCGTGGCTAAAAAAGCGATGGAACAAGGCAAAGCGTCAACATCTTCCGATGAGCGATTGAAAGAAAAAATTGAAGAGAACTTCTGGGCACCAGAGTACCGTCAATATCGCCGTTCAGCGTTCTGATATACCCGAATAACCTCAAGGAGCAGGATTCAGAACTGAATCAACAGGTTCAGTTCAAAAAAACAATTGAAACAGTGCACTTTATGACGTGTTGATTTAAGACGTATTGTTTTATGACGTGTTGTTTTAAGATGCACGGCTTTATGAGGTACGGCTTTATGAGGTAAAACGTTGTGAAGTATCGCGGTGTAAAGTCACTTTTAACGATACTCTTATTATTGCTAATCAAGAGTATCGTTTAATTTCAAATCCTTGAAAAACAGTAGTTAGGCAATCAAGTTTACGCCAACAAATAGAGCCACTGCTGAAACTTCCATAAGCATTAATGCAATTGTCGCCACTCCACCAAGTACTGATGCAGATACTGTTGGGATTATTTCGTTTGTCTCTTCAGTATTCAACAAGGATAGTAGTGCTGAGTTCATGCTTCCTCTCTTATGTAATTACATTTCAATTTAGAGCGTGAATTCTACTCATTTTGAGAACTAGATCAAGTTTTATATGTAACTAAATTACCATCCTAAAATTGAAAGAATAATCCCTGAATTTATTAGCAATAATAATTTCATAATCTAGAAAGGGAATGCCATTCCTTCAATTATCTTTCTTGAACTGAATATGTAGATGCTGCTCTGAATCCAGCATATTGAGGTCACTTGAGTATAGAACCAATTAAGACCAATGCGACTCAGTTAGATTTTTTCTCGTTTAACCCGAAATACTTCTTTAATATCAACAAAATAAATTAATTACGACGAAATTTCCTATTGCATATATACTTTTTATATGATGTTAAAAGTCGATCCCTGATCACAATCCGACCACCTTGGTATTGCTTTGGTATTATCAAAGTATATTATTGGACCGTACCCCACAGTACCAAAGGAAATTAATAATGAAATCTACAAATGCAAAACTATCATTCATGATGTTTATTGAATGGTTTATCTGGGGAGCATGGTTTGTTCCTCTCTGGCAAATACTCAATACCAATGGCTTTACGCCAACGGAAATAGCATGGTGCTATGCATCTACCGCCATTGCGGCCATTTTATCTCCGATCCTCGTTGGCTCAATTACCGACCGTTTCTTTCCTGCACAGAAGGTTCTTTCTGTAATGTTGCTTGCTGGCGCAGCACTTATGTACCTTGCAGGTCAACAGACTGAATTTTCAAGCTTCTTCCCTTTACTGTTGCTATATGCGCTCACTTATATGCCAACTATCGCACTCACCAACAGCATTGCGTTTTCCAATGTTGAAGACGTCGAAAGAGACTTTCCACGTATACGTGTACTCGGCACTATTGGTTGGATTGCATCGGGAATTGCCATTGGTTTTCTTCCTGGATGGTTGGGGTATGGCGACATCTCCTCAAGCAATATCCCACTAATTATTACCGCGTTAAGTTCTGCTGTTTTAGGTCTGTTTGCACTGCTATTACCGAATACACCGCCAAAGAGCACAGGTAAACTTAGCTTAAAAGTAATGCTTGGTTTAGATGCATTGGTATTATTGAAAGATCGCAACTTCCTCGCATTTTTTGTCTGTTCATTTATGTTTAGTATGCCACTGGCGTTCTACTACATCTTTGCCAACGGCTTCCTTACAGAAGTTGGCATGAGCAATGCAACTGGCTGGATGACGTTAGGTCAGTTCTCCGAAATCTTCTTTATGCTCGCACTGCCTTTCTTCACTAAACGATTTGGTATTAAAAAGGTATTATTACTTGGTCTGTTTACAGCAGCAATTCGATACGGTTTCTTTGTCTACGGTAGTGCCGAAACGTGGTACCTATACTCACTTCTGTTTGCAGGTATTCTGCTACATGGGGTTAGCTACGACTTCTACTTTGTTACCGCCTATATTTATGTGGATAAGAAAGCACCCGCTCACATGCGTACTGCAGCACAAGGCCTTATCACACTTGGCTGTCAAGGTATCGGTAGCTTATTAGGATACCGTTTAGGTGGTGTTCTGATGGAAAGCATGTTCGCCTATGAGACACCACAAAATGGACTGACTTTCGACTGGGCAGGAATGTGGGGCTTTGGAGCGCTAATGATTGCCGTCATCCTCGTTATCTTCATGTTCTTCTTTAGAGAGCCTGATGGAGAGATCGCTGAGATAGAGATTCCCGATTCAAACTCTGAAACGCATACAGAGAAAGCTCAAGCATAACCCTTGATGGTCCTGCTCAGTATCAGTATTAACGTCAATACTGAGCAGGATTTTTTAACCGATTTTTGGTGTAGTAAGATGAATATAAGTAAAAAACAACGAATTCTAGGTACCTTTTATGGTCAAGCGTTAGGTGATTCGATGGGAATGCCTTCTGAGCTTTGGCCAAGAAGCCGAGTCAAAGCCCATTTCGGTTGGATTGACCGATTTTTACCCGGCCCAGAAGAGAATAACGCGGCCTGTTACTTTGATGCTTGCCAATTTACCGATGACACTTCTATGGCCTTAGCATTAGCCGACGCCATCATCGAATGTGACGGTGATATTAATCCAGATATCATCGCTCGAAATGTCCTTACTTGGGCAGAAGGTTTTGATGCTTTTAACAAAAACATATTTGGCCCATCATCAAAAGCGGCCATGAAAGCCATCAAGCAAGGTACACCGATTAACGAACTGGAAAACAATGGCGTCACTAACGGTGCAGCCATGCGCGTATCACCAATGGGCTGCCTTCTTCCTACCCATAGCCTCGACAACTTTGTTGAACAAGTTGCCCTAGCATCCAGTCCAACACATAAATCCGACGTGGCGATTGCTGGTGCGGTAGTAATCGCTTGGGCTGTATCCAAAGCCATTGAAGGGGAAGATTGGCAAGCAATTAAAGATCAGTTACCCGCGGTTGCACTCTCGGCACAAACTCGAAACATCACCACTTTTAGCGCCTCAATGGCCGCTCGTATTGAGTTAGCACTTACTATCGCTCAAGAACCGACTGGTTTAGAAACCCGTATGGAGAAAATCTACAACCTTGTAGGCGCTGGAGTGAGTACTATTGAGTCTGTCCCTGCGGCAATTGCCATGGTCGAACTCTCCTTAACTAACCCTAATCGTTGCGCTGTTTTATGTGCTAACTTAGGAGGAGACACTGACACCATTGGTGCTATGGCGACAGCAATATGTGGTGCTCTCAATGGCATTGATTCCATTGACCAAAATCTTAAAAAACAGTTGGATGATGAAAACCAACTCGACTTTGAAGGTTATAGCGATAAATTTGTTCAACTGAGACAACTTAAGGAGCAAGCCTATGCCTAGTAATGCGCTTATTCAGCTTATTCCCTCATTAACCAACAATAGACAGCTCTGCCTTGTTGGAGCGGCTGTGGTTGATATTGTTGCTGACGTGGCCGAATTACCAAAACGCGGTACCGATGTTGAACTGGTCGAGAAAGGCGTTCATGTAGGCGGTTGCGCATTGAATATCGCTATCGCACTAAAAAAACTCGGCTTAAACTCCGTTAACGCGCTGCCCATTGGCAAAGGAAAATGGGCAGACGTAATAGAAACCGCCATGCTGGAAAAAGAGTTAAGCAGCAGTCTCTATAATCATAGCGGTGATAACGGCTGGTGTATGGCGCTCGTTGAACCCGATGGTGAACGAACATTTTTATCAGTCAGCGGCGTGGAAAATGACTGGTCGCTAGAGACGCTATCACAACTTCCCATAGAGAAAGACGCCATCATCTATCTATCAGGATACCAACTCTCCTCTTCCTGCGGGGACACCCTAGTCGCGTGGTTAGAATCGTTACCAGATACGGTCGACAAGTTTATCGACTTTGGCCCTAGAATTGCCGACATATCTAGCGAGCTCTTTGCGCGCATCATGGCGCTTAAACCCATTGTGTCACTAAACCGGCAAGAGGCTGAAGTGCTTGGCATGGTGGAACCATCGCAGTTTGTTAAGCAATGGTATAAACAGCATGCATGTCCGCTAATTTTACGTATCGATAGTGACGGAGCACTCTTTGCCGACAAGGACGCTACCGGCAATGTTGAACCATTCAAAACCGATGTTGTGGATACCATTGGCGCAGGCGACAGTCATGCAGGAGGTGTTTTAGCTGGGTTAGCTTCTGGCTGGGATCTGGTCGATGCTATTTTGCTTGGTAATGCCATCGCTTCTTATGTTGTGAGCCATGTAGGTGGCGATTGTGCGCCAAACCTTCCAGAGATCACTCGCTACCTTCATCAATACTAAACTCATCAATACTAAATTCATCTCTTCAGTGCTGTTCCTCTTTCGCGGAAGAGCACTGACCTTATCTGTCGCGATCACCAATAATGACTAATTTTTTCAATAACCGATCTCATCAAATTCTTATTGCCAGTTGTGGCGTTAACCTTTGCATTGGAGTGCTATACACATGGAGTGTATTTAAAAATGCCCTAGTCAACTTAGGCTGGAGCAACGGACAAGCCTCTATGCCCTACACCATTACCATTGTAGTACTGTCATTGTCGTTATTAGTGGCAGGCAAAATTCAAGATAAAATCGGCCCTCAAAAAGTCCTCATGATGGGCTCACTACTTGCTGGCTTAGGGATGATACTGGCGAGCCTATCCATTACCCCACTTAATATGAACATCAGTTTTGGCGTATTAACAGGAATGGGAATTGGTTTCGCTTATGCTTGCTTGAATCCAACGGCAATGAAGTGGTTCCACGCTTCGCAAAAAGGGTTGGTAAACGGCATACTCGCCACCGCATTCGGGATTGCCGCCATCTATCTTGCGCCACTAACAAGTTATCTTATTGCCAACTACGGTTTAAGCAGCAGCTTTCAAGTTATGGCCGCCATGCTACTTTTAGTCGCATTACCTCTTTCAATCACCATTAAAAATCCAGCCAAAGATTATCAAGCAACGGTGGCTAAACGCGAGGTTAATGCGGCACCTCAAACAGAACAAAAGAGCTATCAGTGGCATGAAATGGTAAAGACCAAACAGTTCTATATTCTCTGGCTAATGTATGCGTTTGGCGCATCAGCTGGGTTAATGGTCATCGCTAATATCACCTCCATCGCAGCTACTCAAGCCAATATTCTCGATGGCGCTTATCTTGTCATCACTCTATCCATATTTAACTCGTCTGGGCGACTCGCATCAGGCTTGCTAAGCGATAAAATTGGCCCATTACCCACATTAGCTATTGCTTTGGTGATTCAGGCGTTCAACATGGCGCTGTTTAGCCAGTTTGTCACCAGCAACACACTATTGATTGGCGCAGCACTTGCGGGAATAGGTTATGGCACTCTGTTAGCGGTGTTTCCTTCCATTATGGCGGATCTATACGGCTTAAAACACTACGGAGCAAACTATGGCGTCCTTTACACTTCATGGGGGGTTGGCGGATTTATTGGCCCTATGCTGGCGGCCATATCCATGGATATGTTTGGAAGTTACCTTTATGCCTATATCATCTGTGCGGTTTTGGTGAGCATTGCCGCTGCGCTGACATGCAGAGTAAAACCCATAGAAGCCGATGCTTCACCGCTGTCTCCGCAAACGTCAGCTTAATCAGCGGCTAAGATTAACTATGTAAGCGGTTAATTCGCGCAAAACTGATTTTATTATTAATTCTAATCAACCAGATAATGTATACTTAATCAGCTCAAACAACGGAAACTATTTTTAGATAGATCGTCGTTTGGGCCAACATCTTGCGTATGACTGGTGACACTTTAATTAATATGAAACCCTATCAATCTCTAATCGATCTTATTCAGGCTCGTCTACAAAAAAAAGACAAGTCCCCTCTGTATCTAAAAGTCGCTGACTCAGTCAAGTTAGCAACGGAACAACAGATACTGAAAGGTGGTGACTTTATTCCTACAGAACGTGAATTTAGCGAGCGTCTTGGGGTATCCAGAATTACCGTGCGCAAAGCACTGGATATATTGGAAAAAGAAGGGGTCATTGTTCGTTCCCGTGGTCTAGGCACCATGATCAGCGAAACGCTAGAGTACTCAAGTAAAGAGGCCACTGGTTTTTCTCAGCAAGTGGTTTTAAAAGGCAAAAAGCCTGACACATTATGGATAAAGAAAAATATTATTCCCTGCTCTGAAGAGATCGCCAAACAGCTAAAAATATCCACCAATGATGATGTTTTTCTCCTCAAGCGCGTTCGTTATATTGATGAACAAGCGGTATCCATTGAAGAGTCATATGTCCCCTCGCATCTTATTCATGATCCTGAAGAAATTCAGCTGTCGTTGTACGACTATTTCCGCAGCCAAGATATTGTTCCAAGCAAAACGCAAAGTCGGGTATCCGCCAAGATGCCGACTGAAGAGTTTTTAGAAAAGCTGCAAATAGAAGAGACCATTCCAGTGCTGTTAATTGAACAAACCGCCTTCGACAAAAGCGGCTCACCCATTGAATACAGTATTAACCGCTGCCGTGGAGATATGTACGTATTTATAAGTGAAGATTGATTTATGCTGATAACTAAAGAAGATATTTACCATACGGAAAAAATTCTCGATTTCATTAAACAGAATCAACAAATTTTAGCGTTCAGACATCACCGAATACAAAAAGGCGATTTGATTTTGAATCAAGGCCAATCGGTTGAAAACATCTTTTTTATTACTCAAGGTCAGATTTCTCTATCACGTAGCGCAATTCAGGGAAGACGTTACCAGCTCGGCACATTTACTCACAATGGTTTTCTTGGGTTGATGGAACTGTTTTCTGACAAATCGTGCTTTTACACCGTTAGCGCAGAGTCGGATTGTGATGCTTATATAATAAATGGAAAAGCATTTTCAAATCTGGTTTGCAATACCCCTAAATTAGCCGCATATACATTCAAGCACCTCACTTCTAAATGGTATTTATCTGTTGAACGAATGACACGCAATATTCTTCATACCATTTCATACTGCATTATTGATGACTTGATCCTTTTCTCACAACAGTCTCCAGAAGAGAAGTTCATAATTAACAAAAGTTTAGAATGCGAAAGGTTAGGAACCAGCTTAAGAGTCTATAACCGAATTCTGAAGCATCTCAGCGAGATTGGTGCAATAAAAGTATCTAGGCAGCACATTGATATTTTAGATGTCTCTCTGTTGCTAGCTGAGAGAGACATTGAGTTAGAAAAGTAATGGTAGCGGAGTTGCTACCATTAACTATCAGATCAATTTGATTATCAATTCCAACGTTCTGCTTTTAGTAACTTTTCAGTTGTAAAGTTAGGGTAACTCATATTCCACATGTTCAAACCTGAATACTCATCGGTAGAATAAACTGCAAAGAACTCATCTAGCGCATTAATCATTTTCTCTTGAACCGCTTTACGTGGTGGAATAGACACGCTTCCTTCACCCAGTGGATGGCTTAAATCATACCAATCATCTTGAGGTTGCTGCTTTTTGTCGTAATAGCGAACCAGCTTCCACTTTCCATCGGTAATCATACGAGAATTGCCACGTTCAGCGATTTGGTACTGACGCCAATCCCGAACTCGTTCTCCTTTCAGCATTGGTAACAACGTTTTACCAGGACCATAACTGCTATCATACTGTTTATCCCCCGCGGCTATATCTAAGATAGTGGCATGCAAATCCATCAGATCGACGAACTCACCTCGAACCTGTTTCGAACGAACAAGCGCTTTGGGTCCTTTAATAACAAACGGTATTCGAACGGTTTCTTCATAATAATTATACGGAAAACTCGCATTTACCTTTCCATATAGACCGTATTGTCCCATTAGTAAGCCGTGATCTGACACAAAGGCAACAACGGTATTATCCAGAATGCCTCTCCCTTCTAAACTGTCAAGCAGTCGGCCTAACTGGTCATCCAATAGCGTTACCGCGGCAAGATATTGCGCCAGCTTTTCTTCATGATCTTTCGGTACTAAAGTAAATTTACTGCTGTTGTCCAAAACGGAATTGCCACCAAACGCCACAACCTTATGTGCAACATCTCGATACTTCTCCACTAGGCGTTCAGGCAAGCCTTCAAAAGGAAAGTGAGGTTCTACGTAATTTAGGCTAATGAAAAATGGCTTATCACTTTTTTCATCAACAAACTTGATTGTTTCATCGGTCAAGAACTGCGCTTGAACACCCGTATATTCAAGGTTCTCACCTTCATCAGAAAACAAGACCGTACCAGAGTGCAAATATTGATTTTTCCATCCAGCTTTCAGTGCGTCATAGCTAAGCCAACGATCAAATCCACGAATAGGTTCCTTACTGTCAGTAGTCGCGTGCCATTTTCCTAGCAGTGCTGTACGGTAACCTTGAGATTTCATCCTCTCTGACAATAGTTTTTCACCCTCTAGCCAATTTGCATCAAATTCTGGGTTTTCTGCCAGAAAATCATACACACCATGCTGAGATGGCATTTTACCCGTATGAAAAGAAGCCCTTGCCGCAGAGCTAACAGGTGCAGGAGTCATCGCATTTTCAAATCTAACCCCCGTTTCAGCTAAATATTCTAGATTAGGGGTTTCTATAATGCCTTGATTGTGAAAACTGTTTGCCCACTGCCCTAGATCATCCGCCATAATCACAATGATATTAGGCTTTTCAGCTGTCGCCGCCAGTATTGGCTGGCTGCATGTTATCGCAGCTAACGCACACGCCTTGGCCACCGCATTATGCGAAAATTTTTTCATTGGTTTCTCCAAATTAAGCTTATTAGAAAATACGTCGTCAAATAACGTTTAGCGCTATTTGCGACTCTTTTTGTTTAATGATCTGCATAATTGCAGCAGGTGCATAACCAGCCTCATACAGTTCTTTCATTAAATTCATATAAGGTTTGCTATAAGAGAAGAACGTTTTATAGCCATGACAAAGGTAGTTTTGTTCAGGTATACCGCGAGACGAAAGCGCGAAACGATGTTTAGGGCAACCGCCATTACATAAAGAAAGAAACTCACAGTTAAGGCAATCTTGAGAAAGGGATGTCTGTTTATTCAAAGCAAAATGACGATTTTCTTTACCTTGGTTTATCTCTTTGATTGATATTTTATGAATATTTCCTAGCTTAAACTCTGGGTAAACATAATGATCACAAGCGTAAATATCCCCATTACTCTCTAATGCGAATGCGCTTCCGCACGTTGGAGCAAATACGCAGATTTGAGCAGCTTGCTTGCAGGTTAATGCAAAAGTGTTTTCAAAAAGTTGTATATATACTTTGCCTACATCTTCTCGCACCCATTCTCGAAAAATAGCAGACATAAACAGGCCATATTGCTCTGGTTCTACGCTCCAGTCACATATACGCATCTCATCCATTCTGTCAGGATGCAAGAGTGTTAATCCATCACTACTCTGCTGTTGAGCCTCTCTCTCAATCAGTGGAATGAACTGCATATGCTCACTGCCAAGTTCTTTTAAGTAGCGATAGACGTCGAGCGGTTGCTTAGCATTGGCCTCACTGACAACGGTAAGCGTATTAAATTGCACATGATGCTTCTTCAGTAATGTAATCGCATCGACAACCTTATGATGGGTGCTCTTTCCTGAGCGTGTTTTTCGATAGCGATTATGTAGTTCAGCAGGCCCATCAATCGATATACCAATTAAAAACTGGTGCTCTTTGAAAAAAAGACACCACTCCTCGTTGATAAGTAACCCGTTGGTTTGAAACGTATTGATGATTTTTTTGTTTTTGTTGTAACGCAGTTGAAATGAGATTGCAGCGCGATAGAAATCCAGCCCCATTAAAGTAGGCTCTCCTCCTTGCCAAGCAAATATAACGTCATTACCTGCTTGAGCTTCTATCTGTTGCTTTACGTAACACTCCAGAGTAAACAAATCCATTTTCCAGCTGTCACCCTCCTGAGGATAAAGGGACTGTTTTTCCAGATAAAAACAGTAGCTGCAGTCAATATTGCACTTAGAACTACTCGGTTTTGCCATAACATGACAAGCATTGGGCGTATTAGTTGATGAGGTCATAGGTTGTTGCCATGTCAATTAAAAAGATAGGCAAATCCTATAAAGGAGAAGAGAGACCGAATAGGACAAATGTCCAAAAGAGTTTATCTTTTGTCGAGAAATCATTTTACTGAGTGATACATCACAACTTAATGTGGAGTAGTTAGCCCTATTTGGTCACGCGCTGTGTTAACTCTAAATTAACCACTCTCTCACTAAACTAAGCCATAACATTGTCAATAAACTACTGAGAATAAAATGGCGCGATACCGCAAGTTTGGCCTTCTACCTATTATCAAAGCTTATCGAAGCAAGATCATCATCACTTGGGCAATGATTGTTATTGAGAACATCTTAATTGCCTCTATCCCCTTGGTAATAGGCATCGCGATTGATCAACTTATTGAAGGTAATACCGAAACCATTGGCTACTTCGCCTTCATCATGCTGTTATTGATTGTGATCTCCGCGGGTAGACGCATGTACGACACTCGCGCCTTTGGCAAGATTCGAGTGGATCTCGGAAGCGAAGTCGAAAAGAGATTCCACTCTTTATCGATCTCCGTACAGAACGCTAGAATCGAACTGTCGCGAGAACTGGTGGATTTTCTTGAGAACGAACTTCCCGAATTGTTTACCGCAATCATTCAGCTGGTAGTGGGTTTTGTCATTCTGATCAGTTTTAAAATTGAGCTAGGCATAGCTTCATTGGCACTGATCATTGGCATGATGATTTGCTACAGTTTTGCTCACGGCATCTTCTATAAGCTCAACGCCAATTGGAACAATCAGGCGGAAAAACAAGTCAATATCCTCAATAGAAAAACCAACTACCAGCTAATTCGCCATCTTAATAAACTCAAATTATGGGAGATTAAAATCTCTGATACAGAAGCGATCGTTTACGGTGTTATCTTTGTCCTTATCGCTCTTTTTATGGGCTATAACTTATTAGAAAGTGCCTCTATTGCTGACCCTAAGCCGGGGGTTATTTTTACCATCATCAGTTATTCATGGGGGTTCTCTGAAGCCGGACTTGCTCTGCCTGTTGCCCTACAGAATATGAGTCGTCTTTGGGAAATTAGTGAACGGCTCAATAGTCAGCCTAAGCCCGTAGAAAAACCCATCGATGTTGCAGCCAGTTCAAACTTGTAGCCACAAGGGATCCTATTTTACTGACGGCTATACTAAAATACTGATGAATAGGTACCCAGCAGAGTAGGACAACAAAATGACAATAGAAGCATTGATCATCGAAGATGACCGAGATTTAGCCGAAGCCATCAGTGATTTTATGGAGTTAGACGGGTTCGAGTTCGACTTTGCCTATAACGGTGTAGCTGGACTCAATCTCGCCAGTGAAAACAGTTATTCTGTCATTCTTCTCGATATTAACATGCCGAAAATGGATGGATTAACGGTATGTCAAACATTGCGAGAGAAGGGCATTAGTACCCCCATCTTAATGCTCACGGCCCGCGATACTCTAGATGATAAGGTGAAAGGTTTTTCTGTCGGCACTGATGATTACTTAGTTAAACCATTCGCAATGGAAGAACTGCAAGTACGGTTACAGGCACTTGTTCGACGCTCATTAGGTACGGTGCAAAAGCTTACGGTTGGTGATCTTTGTGTCGATTTGGATAAACACACCGCCGTTCGGAATAATCAAACCGTTACCTTACCACCAGCATGCTGGAAAATGCTGGTCTGCTTAATGCAGCACTCTCCTAATGTTGTCTCTAAACAAGAGTTGGTTACCAGCGTATGGGGAGAAGAACTGCCCAATAGCGACAGCTTAAAAGTCCACCTATTTAAACTTCGACAAGCCATTGATAAACCTTTTGAAACGCCACTCATTCACACCATCCACGGTGTCGGTATTGCACTAAAAGAGTGATGAAAATGCTAAGTATAAAACGTGATATTTATATCTTTCTATTTGGACTGGCATTTGGGTTAACCGCGGTCTACAGCTTATTGATGAGCCAAAGCTACGAGATCGGGATAAAAGAGACCGAAGCTTATGGATTCAGGTACGAGATAGCCTCCATCGAGAAACAGTACCAAGCCACAGGATCACTGCCGCAGCTTCCCAAGGGTGAAACATTACAAACCTATTTAACTATCGATGATATCCCAGCTCAATACCAGAGCAGTTTCGACTGGCCCGCTATGGTGCATAATGAGATTTATGAAAATTACCTCACTACCGAGCAGGATGTTCTTTACCTTTATGGTTTCAAATACACACTCGCGGCTAGTAACATTACTCTCTATTTTGTTTCCCAATACAGTGGCAAACAACTAGAGCAGATTTTTTATGACAATCCACCAGAGTATGATCAAAACAAAATAATAGGTATGGCGGCTGGCGCACTGGTTCTGATTGTCTTTTTAATGGTTAGGATCTTAATTCACCGTATCACCAAGCCTGTGTTTCAGCTATCAGATTGGGCAAAACAGTTATCAGAAAATGATATCCCCCCTCCAAGCAATTTGCGCTATTCAGAACTTAATCGTTTAGCAAACCAGCTCTCTATCAGCGTCAAAAAACAGAGAGAAGCGGTAGAGCGTGAAGAGTTTTTCCTTCGTGCCGCCAGCCACGAAATGCGCACACCGTTAACCATTATCTCAGCAAGTGTCGAAATGCTTAACCGCGTTGCGGCAGATAGCCCTAAAAGCGCCACACGCGCCATTAATCGTATTTCTCGTTCAGTGGCAAATATGCAAGATATGGTCACCGCCCTATTGTGGTTATCTAGGGAAAACACACAAGGGTTAGCCACCGATACTGTCGCGCTTAAAGCGGTTGTAGAAGAGGTAATTCACCAGCATCAACACCTTATTTTGGATAAAGATATTACACTATCAATCAATGAACCCACTCCCGTTCAGTTACCACGAGAAGTGCCTGAACTGATAAAAATTGTGCTGGTTAACCTGATTAGAAACTCCATCCAACATACTGAGCAGGGCAACGTCAATATTGATCTGAGTTGTTCACAGATTAAGGTGACCAATCCATTCGAGCCACCCAGTTCTGTTCAATCGGGCTCAAACATCAATACCATGAGTTTTGGCATTGGGCTGTTTCTGGTGGAAAAAATTTGCATCAAACAAGGCTGGCAATTAACCCATCAACAAGATAATGAACACTTTATTGCTTCTATCCGGTTCAACAGACAGCGACCAACAGATTAGATGGCTCTCTGCGTGCAGGGATAAAATAGGTTGACGTCGATTTTTTAATCGATATTGTGTCTCAATGAATCTCAGGAATGGAATCAGGTGTAAAAATGTCTTTTGAAGGAGCCATCACTTTTTTTATCGCTATCTTTATCTTTAGCGTAACCCCCGGTCCGGGCGTATTTGCCATACTGGCAAGAGCCTTAGTATACGGCGCCAAAAAGTGCACCTTTTTAGCGATGGGCATGGCCATCAGTGATCTTGTTTATTTGATTCTTGCCTGCTTCGGTTTGGCCACGATAGCGGAAAACTGGACCGAAGTTTTTGTTGCTATCCGCTATATCGGTGCTGCTTACTTGATATATCTCGGTTACAAAATGATCAAAACATTGCCGCAAGCGAAAGACGCCATACAGTCTGAAAGTCACGGTACCAATGACTCCCACTTAGCGAGCTTTATTCAAGGTTTTCTTATCTCGGCCTCAAACCCAAAAGTGATCCTTTTCTATATCGCCTTTTTGCCGACATTTATCGACTTAACTCTACTAGAAGCCAATGACATCATGCTCGTCTCTGTACTGGCGTTCATTGGATTAATGGCAGGACTGATGCTTATCGCATTTGGTGCGGCCAGAATGGCTCGCTTGTTAAAAACACCACTAGCTCATAAACGACTTAACCGTGGTGCTGGCAGTATCATGATCCTAGCGGGAACCTACTTAGCAGTAAGCCGCTAACAACTGCTTTGGTGTATGAACAACATAGGTCGGGTTTCTTGTGGCAAGCAGCGACTCAGTTTGCCACCCCCAAGTTACCGCAATTGAACTCAGCCCAGCTTGATTAGCTGCATCAATATCGCTCGCGCTATCCCCTATCATTACGAGCTCTTCGCCATACTGCTGTTTCAATGCCTTAAGCTTATCCGTTTTACTTCCATCACTGTCTCCACCAAGAATAAAACTAAAATAATGTGCTATTTGGTGATGAGTAAGTATTGCCTTAACAATTGTGCTATTCCCTGCGGACAGTACCGCTAATGGCATTTTTTGGGATAGGGTTGCAATCACTTCAGGAATATCGTCAAAAAGGCGTGGCATTAAGGTTTGCCCTTTCACCGCTCTTGCTACTTCAATCGCAAACTGTTCTTCATTAAGCCCCAGCTTTTTACCCATCTCTTCAAAGGTAACAGGGTCAAGATCAGCAAATGGATTGGCTGGCAATGGTTGTTTATGGCCCAGATTTTTTGCTACATCACGACACACCTTGGCATAGATCTCCAACGTATCTGCTAACACACCATCAAAATCAAAAATAAGCATTTAACCGTCCCTGTTACTTGAGTATAAAAACCATTTATTATCACATTCTATTTTTAACAAACACCGTTGGTTTTATTATTTGCGCAGTGAAGCCAAAACAAAGTCAACAAACGTACGGTTTTTTAATGATAACTGCTTGTCTTTATACAATAAATTTATTGGTGAAGGTTCAAGTAAACTCTGCGGCAGTACAGGCTGCAACGTACCATCTGCCAACTGCTGCGCTATCAATATTTTAGGCTGGAGTATCACCCCTATTCCCTGTACTGCGGCATGAGTTAATACTTGCCCGTTATTTGATTTTAAACGCGTCCTAGAATGATTGAACTGCAAGGGGTTTGACGTCGTAACAGCATCATCATAATTAAAGCCGAGACAGGTGTGATGTCGAAGATCCGATACCGTTTCAATAACAGAATGTTGCTGTAAATAATCGGGGGAAGCAGCATAGATCATCTCATACACACCAACTTGTCTGGCGATCATTGACGAGTCAGCCAACTCCCCAATACGAACAATCACATCATACTGCTCATGAAGAGGGTCAATGAGTCGATTTTCCAGTATAAGATCGACGTTAATGCTCGGATATTGAGATAAAAATTCAACCACAATGGGGGCCAATATTTGGTTACCGTATGTCACCGGAGAGTTAACTCTCACCGTGCCTTGAGGTCTGTTTTCTAACGTCTGAATCTGATTTTCTGCATTATTAATATCATCCAAAATTCTTTGGCATTCGTGATAATAAATACGACCAGATTCCGTCAACGACTGGCGTCGAGTGGTGCGATTTAACAACCGGGAACCCAAGCTAGATTCAAGATACTGAATGTGTTTACCAACCATGGTGGCAGAGATATCAAAATGACCCGATGCACTACGAAAACTACCATGGTTTACCACGTGTACAAAGATCGCCATACTGCGTAACTTATCCATATCCCCTCATTGATAGCCAGATTCATGATTCACAAAAAGCAATAGCAATGCTTCTCTCAACGGTACAGTCGCAGCCATTAAAACCGGCACATTAACAACTATAAGTTTACAAAGAATCAATTTTAACCAAGTTTATCAATTTTAACGATTAGATAAAATAGACACTACTTTGTTTTAAATACGACCCCTTATTGAGGACACACACTTGTCAGACCCTACTATAGTTATCACTGCAGAGCTAAAAATCCGCGACAATATTGATATTGCAACGGGTAAAGAGGCCATTATTCAGTTCTGTTCCGCGATGCGTTCCGAACCCGGTTGCCTAATGGCGGATCCGCATCAGGGTAAAGAGAACCCTCGTCAATTTGTTCTGTGGGAAAAATATCGAGACCAATCTGCATTTGAAGCACACTTTAGCGCTCAACACACTCAAGATTTTATTGCCTCAGAAATCACAGAGCTAGTCCAAGCATTCGACTCAAAAATGGTTTAGCTAAAGATCCACTGCAATTTAACTTAAATAGGGTAACAACAATGAAAGAACCGTTACGCTGGGGAATTCTAGGAACCAGCTTTATTTCGGCAGTGATGGCCGAGGCGATAAACGCCAATGAAGAGAGTGAAATTTATGCTGTTGCTGGCCGCAATCAAGATACATTAGCGGCGTTCGCCAAACAACACGCCATAAGCAGCACCTTTACCGACTATGATGCGCTTATCCAAGATGAACATGTAGATATTGTCTATATCGCCTTACCCAACCACCTGCATCATCCTTTTATTGTAAAGGCCGCAGAAGCAGGCAAAGCGATACTGTGCGAAAAATCGCTCTCTGTTGATATGGAGAAAACCGAATTAGCGCTGAATGCCGTCAAAAAACACAAGGTCTTCTTTGCAGAGGGTTTGATGTACTTAAATCACCCTTTTAGTGCAGCTATTCAGCACGCCGTTGCCGAAGGAAAAATTGGTAAATTACGCTCAATCAATGCCAGTTATAGCGCCGCGATCTCGCAATTTGTAAACCCTGACAGCAAAGGCACTTTATACAATTTAGCCTGTTATCCAGTCTCTCTAATTTATAGAGTGTTACAGTCTCAGCTTAACCCACAACAACAGCAGCAATATGATGTGTCTGCTTATGGTCGACGAGGAGCGGATGGAAATATCTGTGAAATTTCAGGGTTGATACGTTATTCCGACGATCTGGTGGTACGAGTTCATAGCGCAGAAGATTATGGCCTTCATCCTGAATTTACTCTACTTGGTAGCAAAGGAAGTTTAACCATCAACAGTAATCCATGGCTACCGACAACAACCAACACCATGACAATAACCGAGTATGAGAAAGCGGGCGAACAGATAACAATAAATGCCGAGGGTGACGCTTTCTACTATCAGGTGAAGAACATTGTCTCTGCCATTCAACAAGGGGCATTATCTCTTGCTCAACCGGCGGCCAATATCGACGACTCTTACCAGATAATGAAGTTGCTCACGACCTTGGAACATTCAACAAGTTTTACAGGCAACTAGGTAAAAAATAGGTAGGCAAAAAGGTAAGCAGACGAATAGTACGCTCAATAGCCTATCTATGCGTTATTAGCTCAGTGATTCTGATTCTTTTGACGCATTCGTAGCAATAAAAGAGCGAATACAGTTTTTGCAGATACAGGTTTTTCCTTGCGCCTCTTTTGGCAGTGTCTGCAAAATCTGTTGAGGAAATTCAATGGTCGCATCTGCGCACCAGCAAGCGGCACTATCCCCACCTTGAGACAGATTTTCGCAGGCGTTATCGCCGCCACATAAAGGGCAGACATGTGGCTCGATTGATATCGGCTTTTTATTCAAAATCCATTCCTATTAGATACTCTTTTGGCCAACAATGAATAGCAGCTTAGCATAAGACAAAAAGAAAGCAGAATACCGTATAACGATATTCTGCTTTGTCGTTTATATCGATTAGAGTTAGCTAGTTTGCCAGCTCAATTTTGCCAAAGTCGATTTTGTTCTCTGCTGGTGAGGTTTTAATCTCAACCACTTTACGGTAATGGCTAACCAGAATATAACCGAAGCAGCCTAAGATTAGTCCAATCGCTAACGCGCCGACCCATTGAATTTGTAAGAAATCCAACTTAAACAGCAAGGTTAATCCGCTCAGCAATACCACATTACCTATGATGTACTTGGTCTTACCAAAACGTTGCACCGTTAAATTTAGGTTGTCAGTATACAGACGAACTAATGAATCTAATGAGTTGATTACAAACGTTACGCCAACAAACACCATCGCCATATTGCTAATACCCGCCACCGGAATGTCATTAGCGCTGTAGTAATACAGTACCGTAAACCAGATACCGATAGGCACAGATGGGAAAATCATCATTGAAGCTAATACTTGATAGGTTTTCATGCCACCAACAAAACGGGCAGTGAACTGGCCTATCATAATGCTCCACGCAAACCACCAGTAGAGATAAAACTCATGGTAGTCATTGATCGGTAAAACAAAGTTATGCAAGTTAGCAAAGTAGTCCCCTAGCAAGCCAAAGGTAGTAAAGAACTCGCCAACGCCAGAGCCGTCAGACAAGAATGCTCCAGCCCACATCATTACGATCAAGCCAAGGAACAGCCAGCTACTTCCTAGGCTCAAAATTCGTACATAGCGAATACTGGTACTTGAATAAACCGACGCCGCAATAACAGCAAAGACCACTAGATAGAAACTGCCAATAATGGTTTCGCCATCGCCGAGGGCAGGCATATACCATGGTAGGTTAACCAGTAGCAAATAAGCCGTAAACGCACAGGTTCCGATGATTATGAGGTTATTAATAAACTTGATTAACGGTATATCGAAAAACTTAACTCTAGGCTCTATTACGCAAAAGTAGAAACAGGTCAAAAAGTAGAATGCCCAGATAAAGAATGCCCAAAAACCAAACTCAATAGCCAGTGGATTACTGAACGCATATTCCGGACTGGTTGCCACGTCAGCGTAACCAGCAAACTCGGTCAATGGAAACATAATCAAACCCACATCCAGACCAGATGTGAACAGAATAGCAATAAAGGTAAAGTTACGTACTGGTGTCACACCAATACACTTAATATTACCCCAACGATAGATAACAAATGCAATAGCGGCAAATACAAACAATATGCCGATGGATAACCAAGTGGTCATTACTTAACCTCCATGTTGATATAACAAGAAAACATAATTCATTCCTTACGTTATGTTTTATTTGCTAAGCCGCAATTGTTACAACTGGCTCCTGCCATCAGGTTTTAACTATCGTGCTGACGATAGGTAAAGCCTGATAAATTGGACATAGCAATGTAATGGGCCGTTTGCGAGTATCGCGTAGGTAGGCCCCTCACCTTAATGGGTTAACAAAAATTCGATTAGTAACTCATCATTCTTTTTGGCGCTTGCTCTCGCTGATTCTCACGCCAGTCATCTGCCACAATCACTTCAGCATCACTTGCTGCCAGCATGTCGTTTCCTAAAATTAAGTCTGCTGCGCGCTCTGCAACCATAATGGTTGGCGCGTTTAAGTTGCCATTAGGAATGGTTGGGAATATTGACGAGTCGACGACTCTTAACCCTTCAACGCCATGAACCTTGGTTTCGGAGTTCACTACTGCCATCTCATCTTCACCCATTTTGCATGAACAAGAAGGGTGATAAGCACTCTCTACAGAACTGCGCACAAACTGATCAATCTCTTCATCCGTTTGTACCGCTAACCCCGGCTGAATCTCTTCACCACGATACTCATCTAAAGCGGGTTGATTGATGATCTCACGAGTAAGCCGCACACAAGCTCTAAACCCTTCGATATCGTCTTGATGCTGTAAGTAGTTAAACTGAATTTGAGGTGCCACGCGGGCATCGTTAGATACCACTCTTACTGAGCCACGGCTCTTCGGTTTATTGTGTCCAATATGAACTTGAAAACCGTGGCCTGAAAATGCTTCTTTTCCGTCATAACGCATAGCCGCGGGCAAGAAATGATACTGAAGATCCGGCCACTCCAAATTTGCCTTTGAACGAATAAAACCGCACGATTCAAAATGGTTCGTTGCCCCTAAACCCGACTTATCCAAAATCCAGCGAGTACCGATCCATAGCTTGTTGAGCGGGTCTAACTTGCCATTTAGCGAGATAGGCTTTAAACACTTAAATTGGAAGTAGAACTCTAGGTGATCTTGTAAATTTTCACCCACACCTGGCAGTTCATGCACCAAGTCAATTCCGGCATCAGCCAAAGTAGCTGCGTTACCAATACCTGAAAGCTGCAATATATGAGGGGAGCCGATCGACCCAGCGGACAAAATCACTTCTTTGCCACACAGTAGATCCACCATTTTTCCCTTGCGCTCATAGCGAACGCCGACGGCTTTCTTACCTTCAAACAGTACTTTGTGCACTTGAGCGTGCGTGATAACCGTTAAGTTTTTACGCTGCCTCGCGGGTTTTAAATAGGCATTTGCTGTCGACCAACGCACACCATTTTTTACCGTCATATGCATTGGGCCGAAGCCCTCTTGTTGAGCGGCATTGTAGTCGTCCGTTTGTAGATAACCGGCGTCGCTGCCCGCGTCTACAAATGCCTTATACAATGGGTTCTTCATATTATTGCCGTTGTTTACCGCTAATGGGCCACTATCGCCACGATAGTCTGACGCACCAAACGCCCACTGTTCCGCTTTTTTAAAATAAGGTAAGCAGTGCGCATAATCCCAATTTTGAGCTCCTTCTTGCTGCCACTCATCAAAATCACGAGCATGCCCACGAACGTACACCATGCCATTGATGGATGACGAACCACCTAACACTTTACCTCTTGGGCAGTGCATGCGGCGTTGGTCTAAAAAGGGTTCTGCTTCCGTTTCAAACTGCCATGCGTATTTACTGGTGTTCATCGGAATAGAAAGAGCGGTTGGCATCTGTATAAAAATGCTTTTGTCACTGCCACCGGTTTCCAGCAGCAGCACTTTGTTGTTGTTCTCCGCAGAGAGACGGTTCGCCAGCACACACCCTGCACTACCCGCGCCGACAACAATATAATCGTATTGGACTTCAGTCATAGTGACTCCTTAAAATGGGCTTTCTAGAGATTGCATACCAACATATACCGCTTTAACTTGGGTATAGGCATTCAGAGTCTCTCGGCCATTTTCTCGACCAATGCCAGACATTTTATAACCACCTACTGGCATCTCTGCCGGTGACGCGCCATAGGCGTTTATCCAGCAGATACCGGCTTGTAACTGGTGAATAACTCGGTGAGCACGAGTAATATCTTGAGTAAACACACCCGCAGCCAAACCTAAGGCGGTGTTATTGGCACGACGAACCACTTCCTCTTCTTGTTCGAACGTTAAAACAGACATTACAGGCCCGAAGATCTCTTCTTGCGTTAACGTCATCTCATCGTTGCAATCGGTAAAAATGGTAGGCGCTACAAAGAATCCGTCTGGGGCATTGTCAGGCTTTAGTGCGTGACCACCCGTTAATAGAGTTGCTCCCTCTGCTTTGCCCTTTTCTATATAACTCAGCACTTTTTGCTGATGATCATGGGAAATCAAGGCGCCAAAGTTAGTTTCTGCATCCATTGGGTCACCACACACAATATTTTGCTCGGTACGTTGAACCAGTCGTTCAATAAATCGTGGATAGATCTCTTTTTGCACAAATACACGCGTACCATTGGTGCAGATTTCGCCTTGAGTGTAGAAGTTTCCAAGCATGGCGGCTGACACCGCGTTTTCTACGTCGGCGTCGTTGAAAATGATGAGTGGGGATTTACCACCAAGTTCCATGGTGACTTCTTTAAGCGTGCTGGCAGCAGAAGCCATCACTTTTTTACCGGTTGATACTTCTCCGGTAAACGATACTTTGGCAATCTCTTCGTGATGGGTTAACCACTGGCCAACGCGACCATCACCTTGCACAACATTGAATACCCCATCAGGAACACCTGCTAGAGAGAAGATTTCTGCCAAACGTAATGCGCCAAGTGGAGTCTCTTCTGATGGTTTAAAGATCATTGCGTTACCGCACGCTAATGCCGGTGCTGCTTTCCAACACGCAATTTGTAATGGGTAATTCCATGCGCCTATACCAGCACAAATACCTAGTGGCTCTCTTCGCGTGTAATAAAAGTCATCACCAATACTTTGTTGGTTACCCTCTAGGCCCGGCACCAAACCGGCAAAAAATTCTATGGAATCCGCACCGGTTACTACGTCGACAACCGAGGCTTCTTGCCACGGCTTTCCGGTATCTAATACTTCTACTTGAGCAAGCTCATCATTATGCTCGCGCAACAGTGCAACAGCTTTAAGTAAAATACGGCTACGCTCTGTAGCCGTCATAGCTGACCAAGCAAGAAAACCACTTCGGGCACTCTCAATTGCAGCTTGTTGAATGTGCTCATCAGCAACTTCAACAGCGTAACTTACCTTCCCTGTAGCAGGGTTCACTACCTCGAACGTTTCTCCGCTTTTGTTAGCGATGAACTTTCCGTGGATATAATTTTGATAAACGATTAACGATGACATTGGTTTCTCCCAGACTGCGCGATCACAGTGTTGATAATCGCTGGAAAATCGGCCAGCAGTAATGAAATAGGATGAGATAAAGCGAGACAATATGGAGGCATAAAAACCACTACCGATTAGGTAGTAACAAACCACTGACGCGACATAGACAAATCCTTTATCTTACATTCCTTGAGTAAATGAACGCCTAAATTGATTCTTTTTCGAATCATTCGAACACTAAATATATCAAAAATGAATTCTTATTTTTCATTAGGCACATTTATAATGTCGAGGATAATACCTTGCTTTTAATCAAATAAATAGCGCAATGTTGCATTTTTTAGCGGTTTGTTTTGATTTTGTTGCGTAAAAAAACAGTTCGAACAGTAATTATTTTTTACGAAATCGGTAAGAAAATTGAGTAAATTAGTAAACGCACTGCTAGGTTATCGCAGCCTGAAACCAGAGGTTTTTTTGGTCAACAACGAATAGGTGATGCCGCTACAAAGTGACTACGGCATAGGGTATTTAGGAAAAGTAATTCGGCTTGTTACAAATAACTCTGATGCTCCTCGTAATGATTGATTTTTACTAATGATTCTTCCCCAAAACAGACTATTTTTTTACTCAATCAATCACCAATAAACAGAATGAGCGCTGAAGGCTATCGTCATCAGTATTGGCTTGCTTTTTAAACCAACGGGTACAGAGGAAAAATAAAAATTGACCACTTGCCTTGTAATGACTATTGTAATTACAAAATGTGGATTTATATGTAGGTTAGTTATGGCAACAATTAATATTCGTATCGATGATAAGCTAAAAGCGAAGTCTTATGCCGCTCTTGAAGAGCTAGGAGTGACACCCAGCGAAGTGTTGCGTCAAACTTTAGAATATGTAGCTCAAAATAACAGACTTCCTTTTCAAACCATTTTAGTCAATGAGGAAGATATGGAACTGCTTGAAACGGCGAAGCAGCGATTAATATCCCCTCAAAGAGTCAAGGTAACGTTGGATGACCTATGAGCTTGAATTTGATGCAAGAGCATTAAAAGAGTTTAAAAAACTTGATAATACTATTCGTCAACAATTCAAAAAAAAGCTTAAAGAGATACTGATTCTCCCCAAGATAGCCGCTAACCAACTGAGAGAGCTCCCCCACTGTTACAAGATAAAGCTTCGTAGTTCTGGTTATCGAATGATTTACCAGGTAAATGATGAAACGATCACTGTTCTAGTTGTTGCCATTGGTAAGCGAGATAAGAGTAGCGCTTATAAAAAAGCAGTGACTAGAATAAAGTAACATTCATTCTATTTATTGCCTTTGAATACTGTCAAAAACAAGTCCCACACAAAAAGTTCGTCACAACCACTTATATAAAATCACAATCCCATAAAGCACCGAAAACCATCCCTTCGGTGCTTTATCCATTCAAACCTACTCTAGTTCTTGCTGCTTGTAGTGGTTCAATAACGTCAACAAAAACAAGCGGATTTCGTTCTCTGTGGCGTTATCTAGGTTACTGTTGGTGCTGGCGTTTAAGATAAAGTCTTCGACTTGCAGGTAAAAATCGGGTTCTGAATGGGATTTCGTTGATTGGGTCACAATGACCTCCATGTGATTTGTCTGAATAAAAATCACCAACCAAAGGTACGAATCAATGGGTGGTGAACTGAACAAGGTTCGTACTACCGCTCACACGAAACGGCCAACCCAAAGGTTGCCTCGCCCAGCCCACCATAATTCAGCTTACTGTCTAGTTATTAGACAAAATCACCATATTTAGGTGTGCAAAAGCCGCACATGAAAAACCAGCAAAAAGCTGGCATCAATGTGCCGTGTGAAACATAAAGCGGGGTACGAAACCCGACACTGGATTTTGCCAGTGCGGGGTAAGCATATGATTTATTTGCTTGAAGTGTCAATGTGTTAATTATGGAATGCGATGAAGGCTGTGAGTCGTCTATTCTTCTGAGCCAAAACAGTAGAATAATATGGTTGGATAACTCTATCAGCGACACTTCTTTGCTACAATCCAATCAATGAATATTTATAATGACAAAAATAATAGGTAGAACATGTCCATTTTAGCAAAAGGAACCTTGAGTAAAATGCGTGCCAATTTAGGAGAAGCGGTATTTTATCGTCTACCTGTTGGAGACTCAGAGATTGATCTTAATCCATATATAGGTCAATCGATTACACTTACGCACACAGGTAATATCTTCTGCAGTTCATGCGGTAAAAAAACCAAAAAGAGCTACTCTCAAGGTCACTGTTTCGTCTGCATGAGGAAATTGGCGAGTTGCGATATGTGCATTATGAAACCTGAAATGTGCCATTACGACCAAGGAACATGTCGTGAGCCGCAGTGGGGTCAAGAGAACTGCATGATTGACCATTATGTGTATCTGTCTAATACCTCTAGCTTAAAGGTCGGTATCACTCGTCATAACCAAATTCCGACAAGATGGATTGATCAGGGTGCCACCCAAGGTTTACCTATTTTCAAAGTAAAAACTCGTTATATCTCTGGATTGATTGAGATTGAACTAGCAAAACACATCTCGGATAAAACCAATTGGCGTACCTTATTAAAGCAAGACGGTGATGCCATGGATTTATCAGAAAAATTTGCTGAGCTTCTTCCTTTGGTTTCCAAAAAGATAGAGGAAATTAAAGAGCAATTTGGAGCAGATGCGATACAAGTATTGACCGAGCCAACAACCGAGATACATTATCCAGTGACTGCTCATCCAACCAAAATTAGTTCACATAATTTCGATAAAAACCCTGAAGTGACGGGTATTTTGCAGGGCATTAAAGGACAATATTTAATTCTTGATACTGGTGTGATTAACATTCGCAAATTTACTTCTTACGAGATTAAAGTGAGCGATTAACTGGAGTTATAGAGTTCGAATCAATGACCCGATGTAAGTCATAAGGTGACAGGCAAGTCTCATATTAATCAAATAATGGTGTGATTAGCGGCTCTATTCGCATCATTTCCCCTTCATAAAGCGATCTGAGTAAGCCGTTTTTCATGCCAGCTCAGACATTTTATACCTTTCCCGGCATTAGAGAGTAAAAACGAGATTAACATAATATTTTTCTCAAAAACTCAAGATAATAAGCTAACTTTTACGGCGTAGTAACGTGAAAAGAAGAAACTAAAACTGCAATTAAATTAGGCAATTACTCTATTTAAGCATTTAAAAGTGATCTGCTTGTTATTGCAAGGAATAAAGGGGCTATCTTTTCTAAATCAGTTTCGTATACTGCCTAAAAAACCAACAAAACATGAGCTGCATCACATCCCCTGTGATTTCAGACTCATAATTACAGTCAGTAAGGAGAGGTTCACATGGAAGAGACAAACAGCTTATTTCAATGGCAGCGAATTCAACGGTTTAACTTTTCTGTCTGGACTGTCCTTGGTGGTGTATTACTTGCTCGTACCAGCTATTTTATGGCGTGGCCTTTTCTTATTGTCTTCTTGTACCAAGATTACGGTGTCTCTGCGATAGATGTAGGCGCTATGCTTGCTTCATCCGCTCTAATTGGATCTATTGTTGGCCTATACTCTGGCTATCTTTCAGATAGGTTTGGTCGAAAGTGGGTCATGATCGCTGGCGCAGTCATTGCAGCCATCGCCTACACCGGCATTGCTATGGCACAACAGGTTTGGCACTTCTATGTTCTGATTATTATGAGTGGGTTAATGCGGCCTATGATCGAAGCGCCATCAAAAGCGGTTATCGGCGACAATCTCGATAATTTGGCAGACAGAGAGTTAGCGTTAAATATCCGTTATTTCTTAATTAATTTAGGTGGCGCAATAGGTCCGCTACTTGGGGTGACATTAGCATTGAGCTCACCTCAAAGCCTTTTTTATATCACAGGCGCTACCTATGTGTTTTATGGGTTTTGGTTGTTATTTGGTATCGAAAGGGGTAGCCGTTTCACAAAGCCGGATCCATCACAACTGCCTAATTTTAGATCCACTCTTAATGTCATTAGAAAAGATCGAATCTTTATGTTGTTGCTGATTGCTAACTTCTTAATGATGTTTGTTTATGCGCAGTTAGAGTCATCCATACCTCAAGTTATTGTAAGAGCAACAAGTGACGAAGCGGCTTCCATAATCGCAGGGTTGGTATTGATTAATACCTTAACCATTATTATCTTCCAGTTCCCTATGTTGAAGTGGCTAGAAAAAGTGCCGTTATTTACCCGAACTCGCATTGGTATGGCCTTAATGGGGTTAGCACAGTTTGGATTTATGCTGACGCCCGTAGATTGGCCTATAGGCTGGGGAATTGCCTGTTTTGTACTGAGTATGGGCGAGGTGATCGCCTTCCCTACCCTAAATGTACAAATAGACAGAATGGCTCCTGCTCACCTTAGAGGATCTTACTTTGGTGCTGCGGCGCTTTACTCTCTGGGATTCGCCGTCGCTCCTCTACTTGGTGGCGTTGTGATTGAAAACCTCAATGCCAATTGGCTGTTCGGTATTTGCATCATATTCTGTGTAGTTATGGCGTGGTTGTATCAGCTTGCAGAAAACAGTGAAGATACCGTAGAAAGAGAGCCGGTATCACAGGCGTAATCCCCGAAAACAATCAAGCACCTCTTAGACAAATGAGGTGCTTTAATGACTCATTACATAAGGAAATGGTAAGAATTTTGACTTGCCGAAGGCCATAAGCAAGTACGCTACTGTATCTCTTCAATCTCGATATAGTCCTCTTTTTTCCTTAAGTAAAACTTTCGATCGACCATCAAGCTTCTCTTAAGCAAAACCACAACCTTGGGGTGAATCTCATCCAGCTTCCATTTTGAAAGATCGATGACATAAGAGGTGAAATCTGACAGGTTCTCCGACATACAAGCGTCATAGGCGTCAAACCAATTATCATGAGTAATAGGTAAAAGGCCAGATCGCTGTCCTTCTATTATTTGACTGGCACTCTTCTCACAGATATTGCCAGCTTGTTGATATACCTTACCCAGCTCAAAAAGCCGATACCCCACAGCAGCCAGCTCTGAAATGACCACCAGCGAGACAACAAAATTGATGATCCGCCTTTTGATGATCTGCTTTTGCGCTTGCCTATAAAGCTGCATAGAAAATTAACCAGAAAAAAGAGAAGTATTATATCAGAACAGAGACGCCAGCTTTTAATTTCAAAACAGCAGTAGATAAACAACCGTGGTGTCATATACTAACTAAACAAATGCCACATCGGCATATGGACAATACAACTAGGAGGCATCTCAAAACCTCCATTACCTATAGAGACTTTTATATGAACCACTTTTTGGTCGCACTATTGATTGGCTGTTCGGCGTTGGTTGGATGTCAAGCGAACAGCGACTCTACTGATGCGAGTTCCACCGCAGATAACTCGCGAACTTCCCTTGACTGGCCCGGTATGTATAAAGGAATGGTTCCGTGTGACGATTGTGATGGTACGAATATTTTACTAGAGCTAAATACAGACGGAAGTTACATGCTAGGCCGCAGTTATATTGGGAAAATGGGCATTATGAGCATGGAACAAGGCGCGGTTGTTTGGGGAAAAAATGGCAACCGTATTACCGTTGGTGAAATGCATTATCAAGTGGGTGAAAACCAACTAATCTTGCTGGATCAAAATGGTCAAAAATCCGTAAACCAAGATGGTAATAGCTACCTATTACGTAAAGAGTAGTATGAGTAGAAGGACAAAAAAAGAAGACTGCCATCTCTAAAATTTGGAAATGGTGATCTTAAAAATCCCAGTTTTTAGCTAAACATTATTTAACGAATAGCATCTATCATAGTGACTTGAGGATCAGGGCGATACGCTGGAATATTATTGATTTTGTCTCCGCAGGCGGCCTCGTTCGGACTCCCCCTCCCTCCGCACCAAAATTCAGCACGTTAATTTTGTGATCCTATAGGCGCCTTACGAATGTGCGTTAAAACCTTGGTATATAAGGGCTTGGGGCGTTTTTAGAGAGGTGGGCAGGATCGTATTTGGGCGCTTTTGGGCATAATTGCGATCCTGATTTGTTGGAAGGTTCAGTTCTTAATTCTGTAGTTTCGATTCGATGTCACGTTTGCTGATGGAGTTCGGTGAAATTGATATGCTCTTGGTTGATTTGGGATTATAGTTTTAGTGTTTGTTTTACAAGAAAAAAGCAAATAAACCATCGTCTTTATTACTTTCCAATTTTTTAACTAAGAAGTCATCATGATGCTACCTCTGATTTCAAACGTCGTTCGTCATAACTCCCATATGTGTACTAATTTCAAACTAATCATGATTAGTATTGTTATAGCTATTGTTCTGGCAGGTTGTGCCTCTAGCTTTAATGAAACTAGAGAACTCGCTAACCAAGGCAATGTGAGTGCGCAAAATACTCTTGGCAATAACTATTTTTTTGGACGAGGCGTTGAGAAAAATGATGTAGAGGCTGTTAAGTGGTATCGCCTAGCCGCTGAACAAGGATATGCCGTTGCACAGTTCAATCTTGGTTTGATGTACGAAAAAGGGCTTGGTGTAGTTCAAAGTAATGAAAAGGCTGTGAGTTGGTACCGCATAGCAGCAGAGCAAAATCATGCAGACGCACAGGTAAATCTTGGTTGGATGTATAGAAATGCTAGAGGTGTAAAGCAAAGCGATGAACAAGCAGTAGAGTGGTTTCGTTTAGCTGCTGAACAAGGTAATGCGAGGGCACAAGTCAGTCTTGGAGAAATGTACGAGAAAGGACATGGCACAGTACAAAGCTACGTGCAGGCATTGAGGTGGTATCGATTAGCTGCGAAGCAAGGCTACGCCATGGCACAGAATCGTCTCGGAAATATGTATGAAAATGGGAGCGGTATAGAAAAGGATTATGTGCAAGCATTAAATTGGCATCGCTTGGCGGCTGAGCAAGGCTACCCTAGAGCACAAACAAATCTTGGTTTGATGTATGCAAAGGGGGCAGGTGTAGAGAAAAATGATGAGGAGGCAGTTAAGTGGTTTCGGTTAGCCGCCGAACATAACTATGCTACGGCACAAACCAATCTTGGTGGTATGTATTTAGTCGGGCGAGGTGTAGAGCAAGACTATGAGTTGGCAGTGAAATGGTATCGCTTAGCTGCAAAACAAGGCTATGCTGTAGCACAATACAACCTTGGTAAGATGTATAACGATGGTCGAGGTGTAGAGAAAAATTACGAACATGTATTGAGTTGGTATCGCTTAGCAGCAGAGCAAAATTATTCAGGTGCACAAGTAAGTCTTGGTATTATGTACTTAAAGGGGCGAGGCGTAGAAAAAAGCTACGAGCAGGCTGTGAAATGGTTCCGTTTAGCTGCTATTAGTGGAGATGTATATGGGCAAAGTAACCTTGGCTCTATGTATGAAAATGGACAAGGCGTGGAGCAAAGTGATGTGCAAGCAGTGAAGTGGTATCGCTTGGCAGCAGAGGAAGGGTACGCTTCAGCACAATACAATCTTGGTACGGCGTATTTAAAAGGGAGTGGTGTGGAGCAAAGTGATCAGGAAGCGCTGAAGTGGTATCGCTTAAGCGCGGAGCAAGGTCATACTTTATCACAATACGGCATTGGCTGGATGTATCAGGAAGGTCGTGGAGTAGAGCAAAATGATGAGCTGGCAAAAAAATGGTTTCGCTTAGCCGGTAAGTCACGTTGACATCAAAACGTTTAACAATGAACAGGAATAAATAATCATCCAAGGAACTCTCCTTGCTCCAAATCCTCCGGCCATACACAACTCAGGCTAGAGTTCGGGGGCGGGTACTCCCAAGAATCCGTTTAATAGTTTTCATTAAAATAGATAAGAATCTCATAGATATGCGTATAAGTTTCAAAATGATATTGGTCAGCATTGCAATGTATGTTGCTCTAGCTGGCCATGCTTTTAGCTCCAATACAATAAATGAAGTTGATGAACTTGCTTTGCAGGGAAATATCGATGCGCAGGTAACTCTTGGTGACAAGTATTACTTTGGTCGGGATGTAGAACAAGATTATCAGGAAGCAATGAAGTGGTATCGCTTAGCCGCTGAGCACGGTTATGTCAGAGCATATTTTAATCTTGGCTTTATGTATGAGAATGGCCATGGCGCTGAGCAGGATGATGAGTCGGCTGCAAACTGGTATCGCAAGGCTGCCGAAAAGGGGATTTCAGATGCTCAAAATAATCTTGGAGCTATGTATTTTGCTGGCAGAGGTGTAGAGCAAAGTAATAAGCAAGCAGCATACTGGTATGGCCTGGCTGCTGAACAAGGTCATGCCTATGCACAAAATAACATTGGTTGGATGTATGAAGAGGGGCTAGGTGTAGAGCAGAATTACGAGTTAGCAATGAAATGGTATCGTTTAGCGGCTGAACAAGATTTTGCTCAGGCTCAGTTTAATATTGGATCTATGTATATTGGTGCGCGCGGTGTAGAACAAAGTGATGAGCAGGCTGCGAAGTGGTACCGTCGAGCTGCGGATCTGGGTTTTGCTGATGCTTACGCTAACCTTGGTTATATGTATGACAAGGGGCGTGGTGTAAAACAAAGCGATAAGCAGGCAGTAAAGTGGTACCGGTTATCGGCTGAGCAAGGAAATGCTGAATCACAAGTTAACCTTGGGTCTATGTATCTTTTGGGGAATGGCGTAGAGCAGAGTGATGAACAGGCCGTATACTGGTATCGCTTAGCTGCTGAGAAAGGTAATGCTAGCGCGCAAAACAACCTTGGTTTTATGTATGAAGAAGGGCGTGGTATAGAGCAAAGTGATGAATTAGCGTTTAAGTGGTATCGCTTGGCAGCTGAGCAAGGCAGTACCAAAGCGAAAAGTAACTTAAATATTATTCGTAAGTCGGTGTGGCCTATTTTTTCAGACTAGCCTGACTTCTAGCCTCATTACTCACCCCATCAGGCTCAATAATCCGGTGTACGGATGTGTAAGTCACAAAGATAACCCCGCAGCTTAAGTTCTGGCACTGGCAATAAGCTTCGTGGGTTTCTTTGGTGATAGCCCATGAAGTCGCAATACGGGCTTTAGTTTCGCATTTCGGGCAGGTGATCAGCATATCCGTTAATCTAAAATCTAAATACTTCATCAATATAACCAAAACCAATCTAAAAAAGCGATTAAAAATAATTGCGGTAGGTTGATTTGGTCGCACAAGCCGAAAATTCCCGCCTTTTTCCTTGCTAAGCCGTCGCGAAGCGACACTACAGAGCCACAGGCAGCGCGCAGACATCAAAATGGTCACAGATAGGTTTCACCATACGGGGCCCGTCAATGGTCGTTACGAGGCGTTATGGTGGTGATAAAACAGGCTGGCCATTGATGGGAGGTACCCTTTCCCGAAGGGAGTTATCCCCGTGTTTTTGGGGATAAACAATAATAGATCCTGCAACGAATTCATCCCTTATCCATATCGTAAAAATCTGTCTGGCCACCGGTGCAAGTTGGAGTGAGGCAGAATCCCTGAAAGCGAACCAGCTGCAAGACGGTAAGATCACCTACCTGAACACCAAGAGCGGGAAGAACCGCACAGTACCCGTCAGCGAATCGCTGTTTTCAGAGTTAATGAGCTTAGGGGTTACTGGTGACCAAAAGCTATTTATGTCGTCACTGTCGGCATTTCGTAAGGCCATCAGCGCCGCAAAAATCGTCCTGCCAAAAGGCCAGATGTCTCACGTACTGCGACACAGCTTCGCCAGCCACTTTGTGATTAACGACGGCAATATTGTGGTGCTGAAAGACATCCTTGGCCACTGCACCATTACCACTACCATGCGGCTACGCATACCTGACACCGGATCACCTGTCGGATGCGGTGGAACTAAACCCGCTGGATAATCCGGCGGGTTAAGGGAACTAGATTTGTTAAGTCAGTGCCGATGATGTTATGTCTAGATTATTCAGTTGGTTATCTTGTTTTGCTTTCATTGTCTATTTAGTGATGTACGGAGTATTTTAAGTGCGGTGGTTGGAATAGAATCGTGTAGGAATTGTTGCGCTTATCCGTTTCTGGATAATGAATCCGTCAAAGTAACTTGGAGAATAGTATGGAATCAGTATGTAAATCGCTAATTTACCTAGTGCAGTATTTAGCTTGCGACCGAAATGACGAAGAATACACAGAAGATGATGATTTAAAAGAGATTGAGGCAGTAGCAAGCCTTTTACAAAGTGCAACTGAAGAAGAGAAAGCAATCTTAATAGCCCTTTCAAAAGAGTTAGGCTTCAAAAATTGGGCGAATCAAATTGGTATTGAATAAATGAGTATAACTTTGATCGTTACACAAGCGTATGACGTAGATTTCAACGAGACTGGCCGAGAAATCGATGAACAGGAATGGCAAGAGTTTGTTGAGTCTCAAGACAATTTGAGATTTTGTTTAGATTCTATTGTGGCTGAAAATCCAGTGACCGGTGAGACAATTAAAATCGCCACATCAGAAGGTGATACAGAAGTTCTAATCAATGATAGTTGGCAACCATTTTTAAACTACAGTTATGGCGAACTTCGCATGGGATACATTGCAGATATGGAAAACTCAGATAATCCTATCCGAGCTGCGGTTTCTAGTGTGGCGGGTTATTTTTCTGCAATCATTACCCATGATGCTGGTGACGAGATTTTGGCTTGGTAATCTAAGTAACGATTCTTTTAAAGATTCTGGCCATAGAGGCATAATTTACATTTACACCGTCGATATTGGCCTGAATCCACTCTTCCGGCAGCACATCTTCCCAGCTCAGTTCATATCCTGCGGATAGGGCAATATGTTCGAAAAGCAGACGCTGAACACGGCCATTTCCTTCACGGAATGGATGCAGCATATTGATCTCGCAATAGTGCTCTGCGAGTCTGTCACAGAAGGTTTCCCTGTCCAGGTCTTGTAACCAGTTCTCTTTTTCCAGTGCAGCAAACAATCTGGCAGCTTCCGGCTCGATGCGGTCAAAGTAGCAGAAACGTGTACCGCCTTTTGAGATATCGATGGTGCGGGTTGTGCCGGCCCAGTCGTATAGGCTGGAGAAAAGAGTTTTGTGTAGCGATTTTAAGTAATCGAGATTATAAGGCGGTGTGTGATAGACAACTTCGTTTATCTGGATCTCGGTGATTTCCCGTTCAGCATCTTCCAGCGTATCAAGGTCTTTAATGTTTAGCTTGTTCTTTAGAACAGAGGTGTCGGGATAGCAATAGTGATCGCCGGCCGCATCATATTTGTCCATCGCTATCTCTGGTATTTGGCTAAGACAGATTCCAGTGATTTATCGGCAACAACATTCATGTTGATGCCTTCTAGTCTGGAACTGTGCTGAAAGTTCTTGTGCTTGGTTTCTTCGAATTTCTGGTAAGGGTCAAAGGCCGCTTTTTTGAATGCTTTGCAAAGCAATAAGAAATGGCTTTTTAACTGCTTACTGTCAGCCGTACTGAACTTCACATCTATCAGCTTTTCGATCTGTTTCTTTGCATCTTCGACAGGATGGCTGCTGATGATGCTTAAGATCGAGGCTTTATTGGCTGGCGCCGCTTTCTGCAGGTGTGTGACCTTATCGAACAGAGTTACCCAACTGCGGACGTTTAGCTTGAGGCTTAGCTGGTTCTCAGTCACGCGCTTAAGCTCAAGATAGGAACCTTGCGCTTTTAACTCATTAATATCATGGGAACTCAATATCTTGCTAATACTGATGCTCATTGAACCTCGATAAGATTTCTAAACCGACTATAAGGTTAATATACCATACATATCACTTTTCAGCTTACATGACTTTAGTCGCTAGCTTTGATCATTTTTACCTTGCTCAATATTCACTCTTTATGCATTTAGTCCCTTCAAATATTCCGTTGGTAATTGTGAATTTACTAGGCTTTGAAAAGCCGACTTGTTTATATGTACCCCATATGCTCCCCGTTTGTTATTTTCCTCTTTTTGTAATAGATTGATTTTTTATAGATTTGTCAGGTTTTCCAAATCAACTTCATCGACATCCTGTGCAATATCATACTCGAAAGAACCTGGCCGATTGTTATCATCCCAACTGCCATACCAGCCAAGTTCTTGTCTATTAATCTGACTCTTAACAGAGAGAATCCCATAATATCCAGTAGCAATTTCAACATTACTATCATGAGTTAAATTTATTCGCTTAGTTTCACTAGTTGGCTTGCCAAGAGTACTAGTAAATGATGAGACAAACGTACTATGGCTTAAAAAAATAATACATCAATATATTATTTTTTATTAGAAAAGCAGAATATTATCAATAAGCAGTAGATGAAATTCAGACAATCAAACACATTCAATTATATTATCAATCACTTCAAAACAATCTAAAATCATTTTAATCAATGCGAATTTTCTTATTAAAACCACAAAGAAAAGACCATTAAATGCAGCAATAATAGACATCAATTTGTAGGAAAATTCTTATTTTAACCTGACCTACTCATAAATAAATACAACTGTGAATCTCTACTCAATTTATTTCGAATGGAAAATTTACACTGAAAATTATGTAGTATAAAAAAGAAGGTTAACTCCATGAGAAAAAATATTATCGCTCTAACTCTTAGTAGTATTATCGCGCTAACTTCAGCACCCATTACTTTTGCTGCCAATGCCTCTGCAATCCAGTCTTCCACCGACTATTCGCAAGTAGTAACCAAACGCCAAGTAGTCGATCAGTTGTTAAATGATGCCCTAAATGCATTCAAGTCCCCTACACGTATTTCTCACGCGGGCTTTACTGCAAAAATGCCAAGCAATATGGAAATCGTGACCAATCGACTTCTCGAAGCCTATCAGCTAGAGCCTTATCGCACCGATTTATTGATTTCCGCGGCTAATGCTCAGATCTATAACAAAAATGTAGATGGAGCCATCGATCTGTTTAAGCAAGCTTTGAATGTAGCTCCTGACGATGTGGATTTACATGCCTACCTTGCTGTATGGCAACGATTTAAAGGCAATCAAACCGAGTCAAACAAACACATGGCAGCGTTAACTAAACTAGATGCGGGCAAAGCAGCCGATATCAAACGCATCTTCCAAACCGTTGAACGCATTCTAGTCACGCCCCTGAAAGAGAATGCAGATAAAGGTAAATTAGACAGCAAAGGCGCTATTGTCACTTTAGGTTACGCATTAAACCCTGATGGCTCCATGCACCCAATCTTAGAAGAGCGCTTGCAAACAACATTAAAAATGGCCAAGGCCAACCCTGATGCGCTTATCGTGCTAACAGGCGGCGTACCAAAAAACCATAAAACCGAAGGCAAGTTAATGGCTGACTGGCTGATAAAAAATGGCGTCAAAAAAGAGCGTATCATTGACGAAAACTACGCCACCAGCACGGTAGGCAATGCACTATTTAGTAGCTATATTTTAGCTCGCCATAATATAAAACACGCAACGATCATCAGTTCGGCAAGCCACGTTCGTCGCGGCCAAACACTATTTGAAATCGCCAGTTGGCAAACAGGTCCAAAAGGGATCACCTTTGACACTGTTAGCTACCCTGATAAACCGCTAAAAACACTTATTAAGGCCAGCAGCAGTGAACTGCTTGGTATCTACCGTGATGCATTGCGCACGTACGGTATGTGGAGTTATCGTTCCTATCCACTAGAGTCACGTTAAACTATTGAAGCCCTTTCTGAAAGGGCTTTATACTTAAGTAATCTCAAGATGCTTGTCACTTATATCGCGTTCAGATCGAGCATGTAATTCGCTGAAAAAGCATCTCCTCAATAAATACCGTTATTATTTCTGTTATCACCTGCGGTAGAAACCAGAATTAACCTTAAAAACAAAGCCGGTATTCCAAGCATGATTTAAACTCAAGAATAGCAAATAAATAAAACATGATGTTTTTATGACATTTTTATTAATTATTTATTAATTTATGATTAACTATTTAAGTCACTACTGACTATTTTAATAATACCTACAGCTTCCATTTGATTAATTGCAATTTCGTTCATATGGTTAATGTTAATGTTAATGTCAATAATCAGATGCTAAAGGTATACGGAATGAGCATTAAGCAAAAATTATATATGTTAGGCTTTATTGCCACGTTGGGAGTCATCACGTTAGTCGTCACCACTTCCCAGTTTTCCAAAAATACCGAGCAACTTAATACAGCAACCAATTTAGTCGCACAATTAGAGATCCGCTTATTAAACTTAAGACGCAACGAAAAAGATTTCTTGCTTCGTAAGGATATGAAGTACTTAGATAAGTTTAATAATAATATGGAGATTTTTTTATCGTTAGAGAAAGAGCTCTCTGGCATTTTGACTAGCGCTAAGCTTCTTTCCAGTGACCAATTAAAAGCTGACGCTTTACGCTACCAGAAAGGCTTTCAAGCTCTGGTACTTGCATTTCAAGAGCACGGACTGAAAGACGATCAAAGCTTACTGGGAGCGTACAACTCTGCTCTAGAAGCGTATCAATCTCGTCTGACGGGCGATCAGCTACTTTCCGTCTTTGCTTTTGACAAACAGATTCATCAAGGCATCTTTGACCGTTCGTTACTGACCACATCGGGGTCAACGCCACTGCTCACTGCGGCAGAAACACTGGTTGCTCAAAAGGTTGCGATTGGGCTTAAATATAACGAGGGAGCATTAGGTGACACTCGAAAACTCTCCCACACCGTAGAAGAACAGTTTAAAACTTTCTCAGCAGCCTTAGATGGTGAAATTAAATCTGAAGAGTCGCAACTTTTGATTATTGAGCAGGCAATAACCGCAGGCGTTATTATTTTAATTATCGCTTTAGTTTATCAAATATCCCGTTCAATAAATTCACAAGTCGCGAAACTGCTGTCGGTCATTCAAAATATCGCCAGAACCAATAATGTAAGTATGAGAACTCAGCTAACTGGAAATGATGAGTTGGCGTCGATCGGCATGTATTTTGATCGACTGCTAGATAAGTTAGAAACACTTATCTCCAGCACACAGGGCAAATCAGCTCAGCTGTTTCATAACACCAGTAATATGCATAATGAACTTCAAGATGTGATCGAACAGTTTAATGTTCAAGTGGAACACACCTCGACAATGGCCACATCAGTACAAGAGATGGTTGCCACCATCAATGAAATTTCAGAAAGTACTGCGGTCGCGGTAGAAGGAGTTCAGCAAGCTTCTGTCAATGCAAAGCATGGGCGGCAAGTTGTGCAGTCGACGGTACAAAATGTCGATGAACTCTCTAACATATTGGGTAAAAGTCAGCATTCCATCTCTTCGTTAAACGAGAACGTCGATAAAATTGGTGGGGCTGTAAACATCATACAAGAGATTGCTGAGCAGACTAATTTACTCGCGTTAAACGCAGCAATAGAGGCCGCACGAGCAGGTGAACAAGGCCGAGGGTTTGCCGTGGTGGCCGATGAAGTAAGAGCCTTAGCAAGCCGCACCCACCAGTCGACTGAAGAGATCACAAACGTGGTTTCATCTATTCAAAATCAGATGTCAACGGTGGTAACCAATATAGATCAATGTAATGAACAAGGACAACAAACCCTTTCTGCTTCACAAACACTGGATGAGAGTTTAAGTCAGATTATTGGAGATATGGACAATATTCAATCCAACTCAGAGAGAATTGCCTCTGCCATTGAGGAGCAAGGCATTGTGATGAATCATGTCGGTGAATCCATTACCGAGTTAAACAGTATCTCAGACAATAACATGCACTCTGCGGAGCAGTGTTTGGTCGAGGTCGATATGGTTTCAAGCCAAGCTCAGGAGATGGATGCGGCCGTCGCCGAGTTTCAAACCAATAAGGGGTAAACCGCTCCACGCAGCTCACTATGCTGATGCTTGCCATAACGCAAGAAAATTGCCATGCAGTAACAAAGATCGAAGACAGTCGATTTTTGTTACTGCTAGTCGGAATGTGTCTCCAACCGTGTCTTTAACCATTGCAGTATGCGGCTAATTTTTCCATGTTGTCTTACCGTTAATGTATGCTGCATTAACTGCCTCAGCCAGACATTAACCGCATTCCAATCATCACCGGCAGACACTCTACCAACCCCATTACGGCTGGTGGAAGTCGCAAAGGTAGGGGTCATTTCCCACTGTGATAACGCATTCCTATCGCAACCAAGGGGCAGTGCGGCAGCGAAGTCTATCAACACGATACGCTGGCTCTTTTCTAGGTACAAAACATTGGATGGTTTGATATCACCATGCACCCATCCCTGTTGATGGCAGTGATGGATTACACGGATCAACTGTGGAACAAGTTCAAGAAAACGGTCAATATGCTGATAAGAAAAACTCAGCATATCTTTAGCGTCGGCATAATAGTGCAACGTTAACGTTCGTTCCTCACTGTTTTTGCTCAGTAAGGGTTGAACAGCCGGACAGGCACACGCTTGTAATGCCTGCCACTCAAAGTTAAATGCGCTAACATCCTCTCTGGTTTTAATTAGCACAGCTCGCTGTGCTTCATATCGGCTATTCATTAAAACAACAAAAACTACAGCTTACGGGGCAATTTATAACCAGAGAAAAACAACTTATTAAACTTAACGCTGCTGTCTCCCACGGTCATATCTACCACGATATGTTTGCCATCTATCTCATACAGCACTTTATTTACCTGCCTATCACTCGTTGCCGATATCTTGCTGTCAAAGATAACTCGTATAAAGCCCCACTTTCCGTTGTAAGTTTGTGTTGCCACTCGATCTTCAGCACGGTAAAAACTGCTGGTAAGTTCTGACTCATCGCTGTTCGATGGCCAGTTAATCTCACGCCACACTCTTGGCCCATGACGATAGTCAAAAATGGATTCCACTTCTACCATTCTAAACTCAGTTACGTCAGTGCTCATTGAGCTAGGCTTAATTCTAAATTTGACCGACAGCTCTTGTCCTGCGGCATTAAAGAACAGTTTTTGAATCTGTTTACTAAAAGAGATCTGAGCCAGACCGTCACGGCTAATGGGTAAGCTTCTACCATTCACGCTCTTCGCGACCAGTCGGCCATTATCCCACTCAACAAATGGGCTCAGTACTTGCTCAACAAAACTCTCTAACTGCCCCTGCGCTTTAAAGAATGAACTAAAATCACTTAGGGCAATTTCACTGCGACTTGTCGGCACAAATGGGAAGCGGCCAAAAATGGCTTGAGAGTAAAACTCATACACCTTGTTTTGCCACTCAACATTGACATAGTCCATCGACGAATCAATCACATGTCCCCACGACTGCTTAGCGATGGATTGTACCCATTTGCCAACATACCCTGGTGCACTACTCGACTCTCTGGCAAACATGACAATGGCGTCTTGGCTACCTTGAGCATGAGCCGCAGCATAGTCATAAATCGCTTTACTTGGGTTTGCGCTGGTTAACGCAGCATCAAAATAGCCATTGAGCTGATCAAATTGCGCCAAAAGTGAGTCCAATGGCGCGGTTCCTGACGCATTGCCATCGACACTGATGTAACTCGAGTAGCTCTTAAATGCTTCATTTACCACAAACGATGGTTGTAACCGCAATATCTTATCACCGGCTAAACGGTTTATTTTATCCGCTTTCTTAGCAACTTTAGCGACCTGCTTAATACCCAGTTGGGCAGCAATTTGCTTCTGTTGTTTGGTGTCTGGCTGCTCTTCTACCGCAAGAGTAGTGTTGACAACAATGGCTTCAAGAACGTCCAAGACCGGGCTAGAAGCGGGCTCACGGGCAAGTTTTAATGCCAACGCAAACTCTTGAGTAGAGCCGAATGACTTAACATGGATGTTCTTTATTAAGTCCTTCCATCGGTAAATATAATCAGCAAAGTAAAGCCGCTGAATCTGTTTGCTTAGCTCGGTAAGCTCAGTGATGGAAACAGCAGAAAAATCCCCTTGCAGCATTTTAAACTCTTTTAGCTGCAACCTAAGAATGGCGGATTTAGCAGAAAGATCCAAATTACTAAAGCCTTGCTTGGTATAGATCTCTGGCATCAAAAAGCCATGATAGGCGTCTGAGAAAACAAAAATCTGCCCAAACTTTTCACCCAGTTGTCGACGGATATCAACCTGTGCGTTGTACTTAGGCAAACTCTTAATACGAGAATAAATAAGTCGTTCTGGAGAGAGCCCTTCTAGGTTATTCACCGCGACCGCTATCAGCTCTTTGTTTGGAGTTAAGGTTTTATCATACTGGCTAGAAAACAGATCTTGAATCAAGTAAGAGAGCTTATTGATATCGTCCTCTGACACATCACCTTGGTCTTTAAGGTTCTCCAGCAAGTACTCTTGCATATCGGCAATGTCCAGTCGCTGTTCATTAAACAGCATTTGGTAAAAACGCAATATCTCAAAAATACGGCTTGGATTGCCCAAGCTGATGTAAACATACAACTCATTGCTGATAAGTTCTTCAATTTTAGGTAACAGAATCAAATTAAGCTGATTCTCGTAAGCCAAGTTCACAAGCTGAGCGGTCTCCTCTTGTTTAATGCTTACTTTTTCATACCACGGCTTGTGACTAACACCTTCGGCAACCACTTCTCGCAGCTCATACAACACGGCAATAACGTCAGTGAGCGAGCTGCTCTCTGAGTTGAGTCGTTCTATATTAGAGCTATAAACACTCAACTGAGTAGTTGTTCTCGCACGCCATGCTTCATCAGCATTCCAGTTATCTTTTAATCCCAGCCCAACCACAACCAGCAGTGATACCATGGTCAACAACACGACCGCTCTTAACAGGTAATAGCTGTTCTGTCGGGTTTTATTTACCCCCACCAGACGACTTTCTGGCAAGATCACCTTACTAAACAACCCAGAAACAAAGAAACTCCGGCGATGACTCGTTTGGCCTTTGACGCCGGCACTTACAAATTCAGACTGATCCGCTATCGCTTGAGTAAGAAGATCAAAACTGGCTCCCTTTTGTCCTGATGAAAGAAAGTACGCGCCTCGAATCCAGACAGACTCTCTCACTCGGTTTTCTCGGCCAATCTCTTTGAGCAGCTTTTTCACTCGCTCCATAAAGATGCGTAGCTGGTAAGGGAACGCCACAACCGCGCTGGACTTATCGCTACTGATATTCTTCAGCAACTCAAATTGTTGATCCCCCAGCGATGAAATTAACGCTTTTAACTGCTCATCAAAACGGTATGAGTCAAACTGTTTAGCGGGTGTATCTTCAAAGGTCATGCCAAACGGATTATCCAGCGTGCTAGCAGGAAAAGACTCAAAAAAGTCGACAAAATCCGCGATGGTATCGGCTTTAGAGAACAGAGTATAAACAGGGATACGAATGCCAGTTTTATCACTTAGGGTCAAAATGGCTTCTTGCAAAATTGAACTCAAGCGTTGCTGATCTTTGCTGTCACCTTTTAGTATTCGGTCACAACCTATCACTGAAATAATGCCATTCACCGCCTGTCTTGGGCGATGCTTCATTAGCTGTTGGCTAAGAACTTCCCATAGCGCTTCATCAATACCTTCGTTATCAAACAGACGATGACCGACTTCGATGACCACAGCACGATCATTACTCCAAAAAGTAAGGTATTGCTCTTCTTCTTCCGGCTGAAGCTGATGGCTTAATACCTTCTCAAGGTTATTCTGCTGAAGAACAGAGCTTTTCGCATCACCTTCTCCGCCAATCAACAAGTACCATGGCAAGTCATAAAGGGTTTGTAGTTTGCTACTGCCGCTACCACGAACTTTCTTTACCGACATAGCAAAAATATCACTGATGTATTGGCTATCTTTTTTTAACAGTATCTGTTGTTCATGTGCAGCCTCTGCTTCTCGGTCTTTTTTCTTTGGTTTAAATAGCCAAAACAGTCCAAGTAACAGTATTAGGCTTCCTACCACAATACATAGATAGTTGAGCCAAGTTTGCTCATCAACAAAGTAGTTGAACCACCAAGGCATTAAGCCTGCAATAAACAGAACAGAGGTCAGCAATAACACCACTATTTTTTTAATCATTTTATTTCTGCGCCCTTCTTAGAGTGGCACTTAAACTAAAGCGAACATTTATCTCGTTCTTTAGCTTTTTCGCCTCAGACAAATCATTGCCCGCCATTAACAGTACATCTACCCTTTCATCTGTCGATTTAACAAATGCATCATAGCCAGACCGCTTAAGTGTGGTGGCTAGTGATTGTGCATCTGCCAACTTAACAAACGACGCTAATAGCAGTTCCCACTCTTTTAATACTGTATTTGTTGTTGTCGCTTCGGTTTGTGAGGCGTCCGATGATGACGCATCTGACGACTGTAACCCCAGATCATCGTCGGTACTGACATAGACAAGATCTCGGTTACTATTAGTGAGATCCATATTCACTTCATTGAGCATGGTTAACTGAGCAACAAATGGTTCGCTACGATTAAAATACCAATACTCTGAAGCGGCATAAGCACTCGATAAGATGAAGCCCATCAACAAAAATAGCTTGGTTAAACTTAACGGCCGGCTTGGTGATTTGGATTCATGTAACTCTGGTGTGGTAGGCAACAGCAGCGGCTTTTCATTTCGGAAATGACGGATAGCACTGTATGTTTCCGCTTTAATTTCATTGAGTTCATTTTCATCAGCATGGCGATATCGGCCTTTAAAACCGATCATCATAAGCACATATTGCAGCTCTAAAAAATCCACCAATTTACTGGGTTGTTCCCGCGCTTTATCCAATAAGACGAAAAAGGCTTCCCCTCCGTTTCGCTGAGAAAAAACCTTACTCAGCAACGAATAATTTTCCCAACGCCCTTCTTGTCCCCACTTGGTGTACAACACCGCTTCATCAAAAGCGGCACACAGCACAAAACAGCTCTTATCTATAACACTTGGATGGTAGTCCAGATATAAACCACGGCGACGAAAAGTACTGATTCCATCTAAGATCTGTTGTCGAAAACGCTCTATATTTTTAGGGGAACCTTGTCTAGCAATGGTCACCAAAACACTTAATAACTCAGACGCTGCATTTAGCAATGGGCTATCATGAAGCTCCAAGTTCTCCAGCAATTTGTCTGCACCATTTAAGTCCAGATACACCTTCTCTGCGGGTTTACTCGCAGAGGGTTGAGCTTGCTGGCGATCTCGCCTGACAACAACGGTGGGTTCTTCGTTAAATAATCCGCTCACCTACTACCTACCTAATTACGTAGAACTCAACTTGCACATCCCCAATACGGTCATCAATATGGAGGGCAATGGGTTCATCTTTCTTAACTAATGCTTTCCAAAGCTCAGATTGAGTATCAAGCTCAAAATAGGCAGCATCATGACGGGATTTTAGCTCGGAAGGCGCATATGGTAGTGGCAATAACGGCACACCAGACAGCGCATTACGTACAAGTTCAGCAATTGCGCTATTACCTGCAAGCTTAGCGGCAAATGGGAACTGCTCTCCCAGTTTTGCCGAACCTAACGACGAGGTCACCACCAGCACAAAGCGGCCATTGTTAAATAGGCTACGCTCTTTAATCAGCGTTCTAAGCAGTCGTCTTGTGGCAAATAGGTTGGTGTCCCATTTTAGATTGGTGACGTTATCTAACTGCACTTCTCGTAATTGCAGCATCATTTCAGAAAAGACATGAGAGAAAATTTTGTACAGCTCGTTAGGGTTCCATGCCAGCACTTCTTTGGGCATTTTTCCTTCAAGGCCTGCCATCTGGCCTACCATAGAAATACACTCAAAATAGAGATCACGCGTCGCAATCAGTTCACCATCCACCCAGAGCTTGAGCTTAGGTAGCCATCCACCTAAAGCCTGCATCCACAAATAATCACGTATCAATGACTGATAGCTTTTGCTCTGACTTTCGGCGTTGAGTCTCACCGCGATAGTGTTTGCTCGATACTGCATTTGAGCATGGATATCACTTAAACTTTCTACCAGATAGCTAGACGCACCAAAATGCAAACAGTTCGGCACAAACGCTTTGTTGAGTAGTACTGTACCTTCCGATTTGTGCTCACTCACTTGCGCCACAGGGATAAGGGTATAATCTTCTAACTCTTCCCCTTCTAGCTTTAAAGTGACATTTAGGTTCGCCACGTCGAGCTGAACAGGTTCACTTCTGTCTCGACTGGTATCAAATACGCTGGTTTCACTGGGTTTATTTCTTAGTCGGTCGTCATCACCTACATCGACGGCTCCTGAACGATAAACAGGAAGTGCTAAATAGACTCGTTGATTGATAAAACCTTGTGGTATATCGATCACCAAGGCTTGCTGAAGTTCAAAAGGCGTGCCATCCGGAAAACGTCCTCTGGCATGTTTGATGCCAAATTTGCCTATTTTTAATAGCGCCGTATCAATATCAAGCAAGGAGAAGCCAAACGCCATGGTTCCACTCTGCTCACTAAACTCACGAACGTAATTCTCTAGGTATCTCTCTTGCTGCTGAAAGTGCTGAGGACTAAGGAACATTCCCTCACTCCAAACGACTTTTTTATTATCCATTATTCTTCCTCTGCACCAGATATGGAGATATTTAAACCATCAATAGAGACATGAACCGTCACCAATCCAAGTTGCTTAATTTTATAAATGGCTTTGCTCTTTGCTTCTCGGTAGTTGGCAAACGAGCCCACAACGGCTATGTATCTTGTTTCTAAACTAATTGGAAAGGCTTTCACCCGATACTCTCCGGGCAAAATACTTGGCAAGTGGCGAGTAGAGACCAAGCCCGACTTAAGAGCCCCTTGATCATCATCGTAGAGCTGTAAAAAACTGGCCTGATTGAATGCGTCATTATCAGATAGCTGATAAACACGTAGCTCTAAAGGTGATGCCTCTCCATTCACATTAGGGTTAATGTTTTTTTGTGCGTGGATTTTCAGTGTCAGTTTTGGCGGAACTTCATCACTAAAAAAACCGCATGAGGAGAGAGATAGACTCAGTACGACACCAATAAACAGATTCTTCATGCTACTTTCCCTCCAATTTTTGTTGCACTTTGATGGAGTCTTTAAAATACGCTTGAAACTTCACTTGTAGATCTCTTGAATTCATTTGTCGCTTAAAATAACGCTTATACAGCTCCCAATATTTGGGCTGACGCCTAAACATGCCGGGGGTAGATAACTCATCAAACATAGATTCAAGATTTTCAGGAGCAAGCTCTTGCAATAATCGGTTGAGTGCCATCTCTATCGCTTGATCAATATCGGGTTCATAGGGCGTTGGACCAAAAAATGGGTCATCCTCGATTCGAGTATCAACATTGACTTGATTTTGACGATTGAGGGCCACAGGGGAGTTGATCTCTTCCTCTGATGTTGGCGTGGAACCCATTGGTGATGATGGGAAAACAGGGTTCATATCAAACTGAGAAAACGGGTCATCGTCCAGCTCTCTAAAATCATTATGTGTTTGTGGTGTGGCCTGCTGCTTTTTACTCGGTTGGCCACCAAATGGATCCTCTTCCACCACTGCATAATCTGAAATGGTAAAATCCACCTCTTCAGTGACGGCATCATTTGTTGTCTCGACATTTTCAACAACGTCAGCGCTGGAGAACGGGTCATCAAACACGTCCCCTTGTACCTCACCCGCGGGTTGAGACAGCAGCGCCGGCGCACTGGGAATAAAGCAGGAAACCAACAGGCGAAAACGCCCCAGATCAAGCACATCACCATCATTTAAAGGAGACTGATTCCCTTTACCCAATGGTGTACTGCTACCATTAACAAACAATCCGTTAGAGCTATTATCAATAATATGATAGCCACGGTTGGACTTTTTTATCGTGGCGTGACAATTTGACAGCTCTCGGCTGGCATCACTTAATTGTAAGGTTGAGCCAAACGCGCGACCTATGTCCCCGCCACTTTCAGGGAACTGCTTATTCCATTCTGTAATGTTCTCACCGTCCGGAGAACTTATAATTCTAATCGATAATGGCATACTAAATACTCTTACACTTTTTGATCGCAAGATTAAATGTGGATAAAAATTGAGGGTATTTTTTGGTGAACTCTCGAGAAAAATACACTCCTAAAGGCTTTCTTTTTACTGTTGTTTTTGCAATGGCTCGATAACTTAAGCCCATCTTTTTTATCGTTTGTTCAATAACTTCATCATTGCCAAGTATAGCGCCTACATCGCCACTAATGAGCAGTTCTAGCATCGCTTTTACAGAACGAGGCTTTTTATTCACCAAGTAACCCTGATTTTGTAACCAAAACCACTTATTTGAGCCAAAAAGTGCGGCTACCTCTACTTGCTGTTTAAACATAGACTGATTTAAGTCAATCGCGTCTGAGAGTGAAAACCAGCTCCATTTTTGCTCTAACACCGGATCAGACAACACCGCGTATTTATCGCGAACGTCATTTCGCGAGGCTAGGAAAAAACCATTTTGCGTCCCGACTTCCACCAGCAATTGAGCATTATCCCATTGGGTCATCGTTAACTGATAAGGCTGTTCCATTTTTCGCATAATGCATTTTATTTTCTCAATACCGCGTCCTTTCATTACCCCATCAACACTATATTGATAGGGATACCACTCCTGAGTGGTCAATAAAAGACGTTCGGGCTTTTTAGCCGCATAAGCGGTATTCGCCATCAGCAATGCCATGCATACCGCACCACTCGCCTTAGCCATCCATTTTTTCTTAGCCATCGACTCGTTCTTAACAATCCAGTCGTTCTTAAAAATCCAAGTCGCCAACACTGCTCCATTCATTACTTAACATCTTCCATACTCATACCACTACTGCGTATCGCACTGCCATCTTCGGCATATATTTCACTGGCCATCTCAACCAATATAAATGGCATGACGGCGTCGATACGTTGGGCTTGCATAAAGTTTAGTGATATATCTGGCGGATAGATAACCCCAACAGGTAAATCTTTCGCCTGTGCCTCTTTATTTAATATCTTAAGGCCATATAACGCCGCTTGATACGCGTTGTTTACAAAACTGGTCCCTACTGACATCAATGCGCTTTCGCTACTGCCATTCACCGCTTCAGGTACTGCGGTCAATAGAGGAAGTTCAGCAGAGTACTGATTTATTTCACCGATTCTGCGTAATAAACTTGAGCTACCGGTTAACCATAAAATGGAGTGAGACAAGGTTGGATCCTGTTTACGCATCTGGTTAACTTGCTGCTCCATAACCGCCTGCAACTGGCGTTTAGGATCATCTTCATCGACAGAGAGTGCGAACACTTGCATCCCTTGTTTTTCTGCTTGAGATTTTAGCGGCAAATATTGCGTCAAATACGCACTTCGGTTGCTCTCTGCGTATAGCACGCCAATTTGCGTCAGCTCTTCATCAAACTTCTTAATAAAACTGAGTGTTACCGACGCCGATAAGTTAAGAGAAGTAAAGGCAAAATTATTGCCTGAGCCCGAATAGTCTTCAATCAGTTCCAACAGTACAGGATCTTTTGCATTCACAGACACCACAGGCACTTTTCCTCCTGCGTACTGTTTATAGATGGTTGCCGTCGCTTTAGAACCAACGGTATAGAGCAAATCCGCTTGCTGCTCCATCGTGTTTAACCAACTCGGTAATTGCTCCTCTACATCACTGAGTAAAAAGAGGCGGAACTGAATGTTCTCAGCCTGCTTTTTATACACATTAAGCATGGTCTTTAATGCCGTATCATACGATTTGGCAGGTTTGGATAATATCATCCACACCTTAGTCTGCTTACTGATGCTTGACAGCTCAAGAGAGTTACCCGATGTTGAGACATTCCAACTGCTTTCTGCTTCTACCTTAACGTCATTACCCAACCAGTACGGCCACGATTCATCACTAGTGGTCTCCGCCAGCACGCTGCTAATGCCACAAAGTAACAATAAAAGGATAATCAACTGTCGGCTCATTGTGTCACCTCAACGTTGGCATCTTTTTCCCATATATACATAACCAATGTGGCGATCACAAAGAAGCCAGCCAAAGCGTAAAACGCCATTTCTGCCCCCAGCATATTAATCAGCATGGCAACAACAATTGCTCCTAAAACATGACCTAAGCGCTCAAGGAAGCGATAAGTAGAAGCAATGGTGGTGTCTGAATCGGCTTTTGCTACGCTGACCACATGGCTAATAATTGGCGCATTGATAAAACCGTGAGATATCCCCATCACCAGCATTGCCACCATGGTCATATTAACCACCACGGTACTCGACTCAAACGTGACAGCATAACCGAGTAGTCCCAAGGAGAGTACAGACACTACACTGCCTGCGGTTAGCGCCATCTTGTAGTTTTGTCGAACATCTATACGCTTTGCGGCTTTACCACTGGTCAACAGCACCGCACAAGCATAAGCCATCAATACCTGACCAATACTCTCTTTAGATACGCCCTGATTATTTAGCAATATCGGCACAGCATAGGTCACGACCCCGGTTAGCATCATCTTGGTTGGTATCCCGACAAATAAGATGGTGCGAAAAAAAGCTCGCTGTCTGAGTAACTGAGCCGAATGAACCAAGGTCAGATTTAATTGTGATAAGAAAGACTGTTTCGATGAATGCATTGACGCCATGCGAGGTAGCAAAGTAGCAAAAGCCAACACCACCACGCCTGAGCATGCTGACAACAAGAAAATACCCTGAATACCTATATAATCCACCAGCAATGCACCAATCGATGCACCAGCAATAAAGGCGGCATTAAAGCAGAACACAATAATTGCGGCGGCTTGTGTTTTGTTGTTCTTGTTACTGAATCTTAGAATATACCCTTGCACCGAGATAAAGATGATCGCTTGGCCGATACCCGCAACAAAACGAGCCGCGAACACCGCCATAACCATATCGGTATACGCTAACAGCAAACTACTTAGTACCGATAATATAACCCCAATATTGAGGACATTTCGAATCGCGTAACGCTCAATCAGCCTCGATGCTGGCAATAAGGTTAACGCAAAACCCACAAAATAGACGGTAAAAATGTAGGAAGAGAGCGCCATCTCTCCCCCACTGCTGGCGACCACACTTTCTAAGTAAGGAGGCAGCACTGGCGCCATAATGGATTCCATCAATACGGCGGCGAGAAAAAGAGGTTTTAACCGTTCTAATACGGTGTCAGATGGCGCTTGCCGCTCTGGTGTATGTAATATTCTGGCAAAGACAAAGCAGATAAGTGCACAGCCAATAAATAGAATAACGAAACTCTTCACTATCTTAGCCAGATTGGACACTAATTTTGCCGCACTAAAACTGATCTCTACCTGATTACCACCACCTACCGAGTATTGATAATCCGAGAAATCATTCATGGTGGTTAGGCCACCTTCGCTAGAGCTTGAAGCGATAATGGCGCCATTTTGTCGAACCAAAATTGATGATACTTCGTCATTAGAGACTCGGTAGGTATTTAATAGTTCGTCTAAACCACTTACCCGATGAGCACTGATATCGCTATTAAGGACAGGCGCCATTCGCTGATTAAGGATATTTGCCATGGAAGCCGCTTTACCTTCTAACCCGGTTCGGTACAAGCTTACGACCACAAAAATTACCGCCAGCGTAACCGCGGCAAAGACCAAGCTAAAGCGTTTTACGTATTGATTTGGATCGCTGTTTCTTAACAAGCTCCATAAAAACAGCAACACCAAAGCGATACAGATCGCCACCAGAGAGACAAACTCACCGCGAACCGACTGCTCTATCACACTGTCGTTAATCACAATCTCTAACCGTCCCACTTTGGTAAATTTATTGTTTAGCGGGATCTGTAAAAAAGTGCCTATACTGGCATCATTGTACTGATAAAGGGGTTTTTCGTCGGCCACAATGCGGATATTCGTCACCGCGTCATTAACCGACACAATAGGTTTAAGAACCGTCTCCAAATTGGCAATATCATAAATGGGAACCCCTGAGCCCAACACTTGTTCGATGCCAATTTTTACCGCTTCCGCTTGCGCTAAGACCACTTCACTGGTTTGCTGCTTATAACTTTTTAAGGCCTGCGCATAACCGATGACAATCACCAGCGATACCGATAGCGCAACCAGCACTATCCCAGACAGCAAAGTAAAATATGATCTCTTATCACTCATCGTGAATTAACCCGCCTTATCCAATTGTTCAAACTCACTATTGAAACAGTGCGCAACTGTGGTTGGCCGACTCTCTTTAAGGTGAATCAGTCGGTTAAAGACCATTGACTGCACCAAGTCGGTATAACTCATATTCTCATTGTGCAGATCGTGACATACCAAGCTCACCTTATTACCACACGGCATTTTGAGATCCGGTTTAGGATTGGTTTCCAGTACATACAGTGTCCCTTTATCATCCATGCGCAGATCGACCCTGACTAAGGTTTGTAGCGCCAAAAGTTGATATATTTTCTCTCCGATACTGGATAACTCAGCTCTCAATGCTTCATCACGAACCGCCAACAAACGATCTTGAGTAATGGGTTTTACATCCATTGAGGTAAATATCGCTTCATCACTGCCCAATACTCTCTCTGTGATGGAAAACGAGAATGGTTTACCTAAGCGATGCAATGCGCCTTGACGAAAAACCGTCTCTCCAGCCACTGCAACGACAAACTCTCTACCGGATAAATAAGGTTCTATCAGCACGGTATTGCCCGTTGCTTGCTGAACCTTGCTAACCACTTCATCGAGTTTTTCTCGTTCAAAAACGGGATAAACATGGATAGATGCACGCCCAGACACAGGCTTAACAATAAAGCCTTTGCTAAAGCGTTCTTCCATACTATCTAGCTCTCGTTGACAAGCGGGACTGAGTACCGATTCATCCGCTTGTAAGGTGATAAATGGCGCAGTCCTAATTCCCGCGGCACCGATTTCATGTTTAAACAGGTGCTTATTATCCAATATTCCCGCCGTCATTGGTGAGTGACCCACGTAAGGCACACCTAACATCTCAAGCAGTGAAGGCAAATGGCACATAGAGTCAAACCCTTGTAACCCTCCACTATTGGTAATAACTAAATCAATCTTCTCGTTGGCTAACTGAGTGGCAAGATGGCGATCTTCAGCCAGTACCGAAACCGACTGAAAACCAACACTCCGCAACGCGTTAGCGATGTCATGCGCCACAGGCTGATAAGTTTTGGTGGAACGAGGATTAAGGTTTTTATAAATAAAGGCCTCACTCTCCTCATTGTCTCCACCGTGGATGACCGCCAATTTAATATGGTCGCGTATCCACGCCATTTGTGATGTTGAAAAGACGTTACTGTTCATTATTACTACCTATGTTTAGTCTCGTCCTTTGAAACTGATTAACCTGTGTCATTACTGCTAACTACTTATTTTAAAACTGAGAAGCCAAATAATTTAAAACTGAAAAATTAGTTGGCTTAATACAAATAACTACTTGATATCAAACTCAAACACGCCGTTATTGAAACCAACGTGAATATGACCAATAGGCAGTGACTCACTCATTCGGGTGATACACATATTGGCCAGTTCCGGCATCAGTTTGCGGTTGATGATCTGCTCCACTGCCCGAGCGCCGGTTTCTGGTGAGTGATTTAATGCAACCAGTTGAGAGATAACGGCATCATCGTAATCAAAGCTGGCGCCATAATGCTCTAACACACGTTTCTTAATTCGATTTAATGACAGACCGGCAATCTTGGCCATTTCTTCGTCATTAAGCGGAAAATATGGAATGATGGTTGCGCGACCTAAGAAGGCCGGTTTAAAGAACTGTTGCAGTTCAGGGAAGATCGTTTCTGTTAGCTTAGCGACACTTGGTCGGTGTTCCTCACAGGCATTAACCACGGCACTATCTGCGGCATTAGAAGTCATGATAATGATGGTGTTCCTAAAGTCGATATGACGACCTTCACTGTCGGCAATGCTGCCTTTGTCAAAGATCTGATAGAACACGTCATGAACACTTGGGTGCGCTTTTTCCATCTCATCAAGCAGCAACACGCTATACGGATTCTTACGTACCGCTTCGGTTAGTATTCCCCCTTTGCCGTAGCCGACATACCCGGCTGGAGAACCTAGCAACATCGAGATTTTGTGCTGCTCTTTAAATTCTGTCATGTTGATGGTGGTAATATTGTTCTCGCCACCATAGAGCAAATCGGTCAGGGCTAATGCCGTTTCTGTCTTACCCACTCCGCTTGGACCACACATTAAAAAGACGCCAACAGGTTTACGTGGATCCGTTAATCCTGCTCTCGACATTCGTATCGACTGTGCGATTTCGTTAATTGGGGTCGTTTGGCCTATAACCCGCTGAGCAATATGTTTCTCTAGCTGCATTAGGCGTTCTACTTCTTTCTTCAGCATATTGCCTACCGGAATACCGGTCCAAAGTGAGATCACTTCCGCAATGGTTTGATGCGTAACCTGAGGTAACACTAGAGGTTGTTCTCCTTGCAAGGCTTTCAACTGCTGCATCTTCTGCTTAAGTTGCTGTTTTTCGTCCAGCTCGCTAAGGCTCTCTCCCTCTAAGAACTTATCATCCAGAGTTGTCTGTAAGGCCAGGATGTCACTTACCAGTGCTTTCTCTTGATCCCAGCGCGCCTCTAATGCTTTGTGCTCTTCCTGTAAAGAGATAAGTTTTTGCTGGTAACTGTCGAGATTGTCGCTCTCGATAGACCACAACGCATTTTCATGCTTAAGGGAGGCGATTTCATTTTCGGTATAGCTAATCTGTTCCGCGAGACCTTCTAATTGAAACGGCGTGGCACTCTGGCTTAACCCGATTCTTGAACAAGCGGTATCCAATAGACTGATGGCTTTGTCAGGTAGTTTACGCTCTGGTAAATAGCGAACAGATAATGTGACTGCTGCATCAATGGCTTCACGCAACACTTTGACATCATGATGTTTCTCTAGCGCAATTTTGACACCACGAAGCATTTGAATGGTATCTTCTTCGTTTGGCTCTCCTACAGAGACCACTTGAAAACGTCGGGTCAATGCCGCATCGCTTTCAAAGTACTGCTTGTATTCTGCCCATGTTGTTGCCGCGAGAGAGCGGAACTCTCCACGAGCTAATGCCGGCTTGAGAATATTGGCCGCGTCATTCTGTCCTGCCGCGCCACCTGCACCAATCAGAGTATGTGCTTCATCAATAAACATGATAATGGGTACTGATGACTGCTTAATCTCGTTGATAATGTCTTTTAAGCGGTTCTCAAACTCGCCTTTAATGCTCGCACCAGCTTGTAGCAGTGACAGATCTAAACTTCTCAGTTCAACGTCAGCTAACGCAGGCGGTACATTGCCATCCACTATCTGTTGAGCTAGTCCTTCTACAATGGCGGTTTTCCCCACTCCCGGGTCACCGACCAGAATAGGGCTGTTTTGTCTTCTGCGACACAGAATATCAATGGATTTTCTGATCTCGGAGCTACGGCCGACAATGGGATCTAGCTCGCCATTACGTGCTGCGTCGGTCAGGTTGCGAGAGTACTTATCTAGAGCGGTTGTCGCACCGTCACCTTGTTGCGACACTGCACCAGACATCTGCGCCGGTTGGGTCATCTGTGCGGAAGAGGATTGTGCCGACTGGGACTTTAGCCACTCTGACGAGATGGTACCGATCCAAGCGCTTAGCGCTCCATTATATGACCCCTCAGTTACTCGCTGCTTAAGCACCAACAGAAGATGATACTCATTCACCACCGCCTGCGAGTGATCTAATGAGGCCAACATCCAGCTGTCTTTGAGTAACTCCACAAGGTTTGCCGCCAAAGATGGAGCGGTATCATTCCCTTTTGAATAGCGAGATAGCTGCTGGTTAAGTTGATCGGTTAATGTCTCCTTGGCGACAGCCGTTTTGAGCATGGCTTGATGCCAGCCCATCCCACTCTCCTGAAGTAGCTGAATAAACCAGTGCTCTAACTCAATGCTGTAATGCGTACGGGCTAAGCAGTCTCCTGCCGCCGCTTCTAAGGTAGACTTCAACTCAGGTGACAGTCTTTTTACCAAACTTTGTAATTCAATGTTAACCATAATTAGCTCGCTTTTAGTGGCATTTCTACATACTGTGTGACACTATTTTTCCCTTCCATCCATGCGGATTCTCCCAGTTTCAAACCGGCTTTTGGGTTATAAGCCAATTTCAAACCCGGAAGGTACTTCCCATTTACTTTCATATGCAAACTGACATTTACGTTGACCCCTAGATAGATTTTCATCATTTGATAAATGCTTTGGGTTAACGTTGGATTCTTATTAATTTCTTGATATTGGCGATAGTTAGCCGGACAGATTTTTACCAACAGTTTTTGTCCTACCATGGCAGCATTCTGACCAATCAATGCTCCCATCCCCAACGATTGGTTTTGCCCTGTTAGGCCTATACGAGTTAACGAGCAGGCCGTTAATGGTTGATATTCAACGGGAGAGTGCTCTATCTCAAAGTCGTACTGAAAATAGTCTTGAAGTAACTCTTTTAACACCAAAGGAGAGGTGAGTTTCATTCCTATTAGGCTGGCGTACTGAATAAAATGGCTGTTAGGAATCAGCGGGCTCTTTTCCAATACACCCGTAAGATTAGCTAACAGATCCGATACCGACTTCTGGTAGTTTTGTGTATTCCATTCAAAAGTCTCTTCTTCCAATAGGTCCACCATACTGTGCTTAATTTCACTGGCACAGTAGAGACGGTAGTATCGACTATTGAATACGTTATAGAAGTCGAGAGAGGCGTAGTTACCCTCATCAAACAGAGCGTTAAGGGCCTGTTTATTGACCGAACGTTGTAGAACCCCTTGGTTGCCTGACAGGCCGGGCAAGCTGGTTTTAATCAGCCAGTAGCCACTCTTTTTCTGCGCAACAGAGGTCACTTCAGAGCGATAATAAGCGGGCAGATTTTCGCTGGCAAAACGTACTTTTGGCCGCACATTCATGCTTTGAGCATGGTGTTTCATCAACTGCCATGCGCGATGAAGCTGTTTGTCGTAGTTTGCGGATTGTAGAAGATTTATAACAGGCTCTTGCATCCTGACCTCCTAGCAAAACGCTTATAAATTCCCTCTTTGCCACGCAATTTCACATCGAGCTGGGTAAAGCTGTTGAATCCACAAAAATAGCTAAAGAAATGATCCAGTAGCGTTGAAAACAGCTCGACACCACCATTGAGCCCTTTGTCGTCTAGCGTGACTTCTATGCGTGTACCGTAGGCGAAACAGGATTTTCCAGAGACACGAATAGGCGCAACTACATGCTCTTGTTCAATGGCAGATATTGACTCTATATACGCTGTATTTTGAGGGTTCTTATTGTGATTATAAAGATGAAAAATATGCTTCAAATTAGCAACAGGGTCTTCTCCCCCCAACACCGCTTGGTAATTAAACTGTAGGTGTGATAAGAGTATCCACGCACTCATTTGTGAATCGAGATTGCTGACCGATGTTGTCGGTCGGCGATATAGACTCATGGTGCCGGGAATGGTTAGCGCATCACGGCAGCGAATATCACTATTCGCTGACAGTAACGAAGCCTTGTTGCCGTTGGTACAAGTGACATCCGCCACCCATGTCCTCGCATCATTATGAAGACAGCTATTATCAAGATCCGCAACCTGAAAACTGCTTTGCAAGCGACCACTCTCTTTCATTGATTGGGTCAGATTCCAATGCAGCCCTTTTGACAGGCTGGCAAACTTATTGCTGTATATCTGTGGGATCTCTAAAGTCTGGTTTTGGGCGATATCCAACACTCGATCAACCGAAAACAGCTCTGACGCATCTGGGTTTGAGGCGTCAATAACGATAGGGTATTGCTTACGGGTAAAGTCTATCGACAACGGCTCAGTTGTGGTTTTAAATAGATTGATGACCGGTACGCTATACAGCTCAAAATTTTCCCGACTCACCGCTCTGGCCAACTCTACAGATAGCTCGGTTAAATAGAACTGCAAGGTAAATCGGTTACCCTGAATTTTTTTGCCAGCTTCTATCTTGTTATCTTTGTCTGAGAGATTGACTTTCAAGCTGTTAAATTTATCCGGAAACATAAAAAATTCCGTCAATAATTTATAGCCATCAAAAGTCACTGATTTGTACGGTAGCATCGCTTGATCTATATCGAAGCCGACATTGGTTAGAGCATCAGCTCCGAGTGTGATTGTTTGCTCGCCGCATTGAATACAGATTTGTGAGACTGAATGATAAATTAAGTCGTACAGCCTTAGGATAAACCCTGAATCTCCACGTAAGTTGAGATCAAGATGATCAATATTCAGTTCTGAAATTTCTATCCCTTCATCTACCGCAACAATATCCAACTCAATAAGTGCCTTTGAGTTTTCTGCCCCTCTCGGTTTATCATTTTTAAAAGGAGCAAAATGGACATTCACCTCATCCAGTTGCAAAGGATAAAGGGTGATGTCTCGAGTGGTACAAAACAGGGCGCTATTGCCCTCTTTGTCTTTCACTTCAAACTCTGTGCCTTTCGCTATGGGATGCTTGGCGCTGGCATCTTTACCGATATCAATATTAAGCAGGCTATATGAGGGAATCGGGCGCAAATAGTGCGGATACAACAAGCGAATAAGGCTTTCTGTAAGCTCTGGAAATGAGTCATCCAATTTTTGTTGTAGCCTGCCATTTAGCAATGCCACGCTCTCTATCAACCTAGCAATTTGAGGATCATCCACACTCTCATTGCGAATACCAAGAGCGTCAGCCGTTCCGGGATGACGGGCAGCAAAGTCACTCGCTTCTTCGCGCAAAAAGCGCAGCTCTTGTTCAAAATAGGAGAGTAATGACTCAGACAAGATTTGATTTCCTTATATCTAATTTACTGGTGGCAAAATCAAGAAAAGAGTCCAGCACTACCGCTTCATTGCCCATCTCGGTGTTCATCACCGCAGAGATGCGAAACTGTAGTCTGTTTTGTTGAATGCTCTCTTCTGCCAGTTCAAGCTCAACCTGAGTTAAACGCGGTTCAAATTTTCTGATCACTTGGGTGATGTCTTGCAAAACCACATCGCTATTTGCTTTGCTTTGAGAGCGAGCCATATTTTGCAAACCTAATGTCGCGATGGTTCCCTGAAACTTGCTTAACTCCACCCCTTCAGGCCAGATAGGTGCGCGACTAGAAATTAGCGAGCAGATGTTCTCAATAATGGAGTCACGAACATCGTCACTGCTGTTTTTCCAGCGTCCATTTAGTTTCGCTACTAAACTCATGCGGCTTCTCCAACTTCTTTATCAGACACCGAGGTAGCCAACACAATATGCGCATCAAGAATTTCATATTGATATTGAGGTTGTAGGGTAATTTTGCACAAGTAACGGGTTTTATCTTGAGGATCCTCAACCAGATCGATATTGCACGATTTTAGAGGGTATCGCGCCATTACCGCATCCTCTCCATAATCCACTTCACTTATGTAGTTACGCAGCCATTTCTCCAAACTGCGACGGCAATCATCGGCGCTATGGTAACTACCAAGCTGATCTCGTATTTGCGCTTTAATGTAGTGACCAAAACGACAAGCCATTAAGTTGGTTTGTAGCATGCCTAACAAACGAGAAGATTCGTTCGGTGCATGCCAAACCGATTGGTTGCTAAAAAAGCCATTTTGTTCGGTAAGATACAGGCTAGATAAAGGAACAAAGCCTTGTTCAGCCCAAAATCCATCATCTTCGCTAAATATCTCTACCCGCCCAGTGATCTCTTGTCCTGCAAACTCGGGGACAATGGCTCCGTAAGATCCGAACTCATCGTAAGCACGCAGAAAACCAAACCAACTAATACGGTCAAACTCGCGCAGAACATTCCCCGCCAACAGATACACTGAGTTACCCCATAAGGTACTCTGTTCATTGTGCTTCTCATTAAACACAAATCCCGCAGCACAGTTGTTCCATGCTGTTCGCTGAAAATACTCAGGCAAGACTAAATGAAGAAAACGAGACGACTCGCTGGTTCTCAACAGCTGCCAGCTTTGAAAATCTCGGCTATCAAGAATACGTTTGATTCTCGCACTGTCATGCAGTTGACGGCTCTGATCATCACCAAAAAAGTGAGGATTAACCCCTAGCAGTACCGGACATAAAGCGCGCTCACCCAACTCAGAAATAAGCTGTAAGGTATAGAGATCATCAAAGTCTTGTTGGTCAGAGAAGTCCACCGAAACTTTATGATCCACCACCAACATACCGAAAGGATTCCCTCCAGCGGTATCCAGCTCCTGCATATAGACTTTTTTGTACAGTGTGCTGCGCTTAAGATCGAACGATAAGTTCAGGTCGGTAGATAATCTATTCCAGCTCATGTCCAGCAACTTGATTTTAATTCGTCGCTGAGAAACAGGCAGATTGCACAAGCCATATAGACCTGACCAGCTCGACTCTAACGCTTTAAACTCTTTATGCTGAATGACATTAGAAAGCTGTTCACTTAATAGCTTATCTATTTGAGCAATGGAGGAGGCAAGTATTGCTTTGAATTGAATATCATTTTGTTGCGATGCAGCATCCGCTAACATCGTTAATGCATCGTCCCCTAAAATGTTTCGCAAATCTGAACTCAATTTCGGGTTATCCATACAATATCCAATTCAAAGCAATTCGGGGACTTTCATCCCCGAACAGATTTAGCCCGGTATGTTCGCTACCATACGCAATGACGTGGTTAACTCTTCCATCTGTAACCATGGACGCAAGTAGGCGACAGCAGAATAAGCACCAGGGCGACCCGCTTGCTCTTCTACCGTTACTTTTGCTTCCACTAATGGATGTCTTGCTTTCGCTTCGTTACCGATAGCATTCGGGTTCACGTATTGATGGATCCAAGTGTTCAGATCTTTCTCTACATCACCCGGTTCAAGGTTTGAGCCTATACGGTCACGCCCCATCACTTTCAGATATTGGGCAATACGGCTACTGGCCATGGTGTACGGAAGACGCGCTGAAATAGCAGCATTCGCCGTCGCATCTGGATCAGTATACGTTTTTGGTTTATGCGCAGTTTGAGCACCCAAGAAGACAGCGTAGTTGCTGTTTTTGTAATGCACGAGAGGTAAGAAACCTAAATCACTCAACTCTTTTTCACGCTCATCCGTCAGGTTAACTTCGGTTGGGCACTGCTGTAGAAGATCTCCAGCATCAGACTGATAGGTAAAGTTAGGAAGGTTTTCTACTTTACCCCCATTCTCAGCACCACGAATAGCCGTACACCAGCCAAACTGCGTGTATGCCTGTGTCATTAGCAAGCCGTGCTCATAAGCGGCGTTGCTCCAGACAAAATCATTTTCTGAATCGACCGCTTTAACGCCGTTTTGCTTAGACGCGAGCTCTTCAAAATCAAATGATTTAACTGGCACAGTATCAGCACCATAAGGTAGGCGAGCCATTGTTTTTGGTAATGTAAGTGCAACGTAGCGCGAATCATCGCTGGCACGGAATGCATTCCAACTGGCGTAAGCAGGTGAATCAAACCCAGCCGCTACAGGTTTGCCATCGGCAAAGGTAGCAAAGGAGTTGAAATCAAACATGCTGGCGCTTGCTGCGGCAATAAATGGGGAGTGAGATGCTGATGCAACTTCGCCCATGTAACGCAGTAGTGCAACATCTTCATCACCGTAACCAAACTCATAATCGCCAATTAATGCGCCATAAGGTTGACCACCGGCGGTACCAAACTCTTCTTGATACACCATGGTGAAAAAGCGACTACGATCAATCGCAGGTGCGTCTTCGAACTGCTCTAACAGTTCATCTTTTGTGTAATCAACCAGTTTGATCTTAAGATCCGGTCCAAGCTCACTGTTTTTAACCAGCTTTTGCACCCCTAACCATGTTCCTTCTAACTTCTGGAAATCGTTATTTTTCATTACGCCAGAAAGTTGTTCAGAGATCTTACCGTCGATTGCTTGTATCGCTTTCTCGATGGTTAGTGTTAGGTTTTTATCCCAAGTAACTGTGCCGTCTAACGCTTGAGAAGTCAGAATGCTCAGCAGTTCTTTGGTGGTATCCACTGGCGTTTGAGCCGTCGCGCCAATTGCACGCTCAAGAATACTCTGCTCTACCGTTTCTTGCCCTTGTGCTGGGCTACTTTGTTGTTCAGTAGACATTATTCGTCTCCTCCTTTACCAACACCCAACTCTTCCGCTAACCCTTGAATAGCGTCGGTACTTTGCAGTACTTCTTTCAATAACTTTTCTAGGTCACGAGAACGATCAGCCTTGCTGAGTAGCACTTTGAGCTGGTTTCTTGTTTCAACAAGTTGTTTAAGCGGGTCAATTTGTTCAACCAGATTTTCTGGGTGAAAATCTTTCATCGAACGAAACGAGAGGTTCACTTCAAACTGGCTATCATCGTCTGCCAGTTTATTGTCTACTTTATAAGATAGTTGAGGGCCAATTTGTCCCATTACGGAATCAAAGTTGTCTTTATCTACTCCAGTAAACTCACGCTCATCTAAATCGGCTTTTTGGTCTTCTGGTTTGTGTCCAGAGAAATCACCGATGACACCGACAACAAACGGTAATTCTTTGGTTTCTACCGCTCCGTTTGTTTCAACATCATAAGTAATACTTACTCTGTTTTTGCTTACGCGTTTATGCTGTGAATTTAATGCCATGACAATTTCCTAATTGTAATGTGTACTACTTATTCTGAGCTTAGCTATTTATTAGCTAAGCTCAGGGATTAGAACTACTTAGCGCCTGACAGAAGCTTAGCTTGAGGTACGTTATACGTAACGATACCACCATCTTTCACTTCACCGCCTTCTAGTTCGTAGTTGTGTTTCTGAGATATTTCTACATATGATAACGCTGCACTTTCGTATGGTTGAGCACCATCAGAACCGCTAACGTTATAAGAGACTAAACGAGCGTTGCTCAGTTTAATTTGGAAATAAACAATTGCGCCTTGTCCTGTTGGTTCAGGTTTAGTAAACGCAATCTCAACGGTTTTACCTTCTTTACCTGGGTTGAATAGGAAAGACAGCAAATCTTCTGATGCACCATCAACTTGCTTGGCAATGTTCACTTCGCTCATTGCAACCATACCGGAATCGGCATTGTTGCCATTACCAATATCCATAGCAACGTTACGAACACCACCCCAACTGTATGAGCTGAGTGCAAACCAACCGGTTCCGTCCAGGCCTTCAACTGTCGCTCCGCCTTTAACATCAACACCGTCAATACGCATATAAATACTTGCCATAATGATCTTACTCTCTTTTAGTTGTTGAAAAGTTACCAGCGCAAACTCGATGATGAGCTGGACGTTTTCTTGGTTTCACTTTGTTGTGTACTATCCACATCGCTAGACGCGCTAGCAGATGCAGTGGAAGTCCCCATATCAAGGGCACTATGAGTTGCCGCAGGTGTTGCAGCAGACCCTTTTTCTTTTGTCGTGTGACGAGTAGCAATGGTCGGCAGCGTTGTCTGTTCTGTCTGATCCAGCCCCGCCATTGTAAATATCTGTTCTGAACTGCCCTGCTTCTCTGCTAATAGTTCATTAAGCAAGTCTGGCAAAGGCATGTAACCCCAACGGATGGCTTTCTCGATAAGAAACGACACAGGACTGTGCGGCTCACTTACCCGGAAAAACTCCGCTAACTCTCGCAACTGATGAAACGCTTTATCGCGATTCATACTATTGGTGCTGGCAACATCGGCTAATGAATGTCCTTGGTCCATATGCATTTCCTGCTGAGAGTAAACCGTCTGTTGAGAATAGACGTCTGTATTAGACTCTTGCTCATTATCAGTGGCTTGTTGTTGACTCTGCTGAGGCTCATTTGGCTGAGCAACATGACTGCTTTTGCTCTGTTGAGCGTTTTCCACCAATTTCAAATTGGTAAGTTGAGTAATGGCGCTTTTTACCTTTTCTAATAGCTGCAATAGGGTTCGAAAATTAGGGGCAGAAGCACCATGTTGCTGCGCCTCTCTTCGGCTGGTGTTTGCCAACTCTTGCAAAGCCGCTTCCGAGGCTGAAATATTTTTCAGTAAGGCTAATATGACTTCCCTACCATCTTGTACGGTACGCATTGCTTCAGTGCGCAGCGCAGCAAGCTCTCCTTTCCTTTCTGCACTCTGATACTGGAAGAAGGTAATTTTCCCCACAATAGGCATCATTAAAATCGGAGCGTAAAGAAGACTGCTCTCTTCACTTTCTCCAAGCAACTGATTAAAAGCATTTAGCTGTGCGGTGCAACGTTCACTTTTCTGACCTTGTTCGGTCTCAGATTTCAATTTCTTTTCAGGCAAAATTGGCTGTACGGCATCCCAATTTTGTTTTGTTAGCTGAGCAAACCAGTCCGTTGCTATTGCAAAACTGGTTAAGCTCTCATCCAGAATAATCTGTGACGCTAACATCCAACCAATCAGCTCAATATCTCGAGACTGTGACGAGAAGGCAGTGAATAAACTGTCTGAGATCACCGTCCAGTTGGCGATGTTCTCATCGTGCAGCGTATCAAGTTCACTGGCATCGGGGTTTTGCGTTAACTTTCTTAATGAAGTTAACGCAACATTGAACTCATTTCGCAGTGGACGATATAAGCTTCTATCCCCTTTAAGATAGACTCCGCACGGCTCATCATCTGAGATGGGCTCTAATAGTTGCTTGGCAGTTTCTTTAGTAAATAGCAAAGTTATTTATGGCCTTTTTTAATTACACTGTGGTTTCTCTTGGGGTAATAAATGCGGTTGCGGTTGTCGCTATTGCACCTAAACCATTTCGGGTTACCGACTCCACCACAAACTCTTCACCATGAAGAATGCCTTTGCCTGTCGTTAGCTCACTGAGCCGTGCTGCTACCAATTTATCTTCACTGGTAAACTCAACACTATAACCGTCTGTATATTCTTGAACGTACGAAGCGGATAAATCTTTCAATTTATCGATATAATTTACGCCTTTGTTATATTCGGCTTGGCTAACAATCTCTGTGCTACTCATTAAAGAGAGGAATTTCATTGGGTGTGCAACAAACCCTGAACCCATAACAAGAGCGGCAATAATGGGGGTAGTTACCACGGCACTTTGGAACCATTCTGAGAAGGTTTTATGATCATTCAGCATGCTGGTCGTTGAACCACGTTTGTCCCACTCTTTGCGCGCTTTCTTCAGTACTTTTCGTACCAAACTGCGTTGAATCATGTAATCAAAGAAGTTAACCACGCGCTCTAGCATGCCTGATAACGCGCTCACTAGTGTGCCGACACCAGCAAATGCATCACCTGCTGCCTCCAAACCAATTTTTGTCGTCGCGATGGCGGTTTTCTTAAGTCCACCAGCCACACCTACTGCAGAGTGACGTGCCAACGCATTGGCAATGATACTTGGGTGACCACCTAACAGTTCAACACCTCTTCCTGCATACATCTGAGTAATCAGGTCTTTTGATTTGAAGATCGCTTGCTTAACACCTGAGTAGATATCAACCGCATTTTGAACATAACCCCAACCTGGAATTAAGGAAGATAAATTGCCCGCAAACTCAGCGACCATCCACCCCGCGTATTCGGCAAACCAGCCTAAGTCTTCCAGCACATCACCATAAACCAGTTTGGCTTTTTCTACTAAGCCGCGAAAGAATTCTGAAATGTAGGTTTTGATTTTTTGTATAACAGCAGAAGTGGCTTCTCCAACGACAGAGACAGTCTCAATGAGTTTTTTACCCGTTTCGCTTTTTTCAATAAGTGATTTGGTTTTCGACGCTACACCGGTTTTATCGATGATAGCCATAGAGACATTTTTTAAGTCTGAAAGCGGCTCAGCGCCAACAACAAAATTATCAAACAAGTGACCGGCAGAAAACGATGGCACTTTTACATAATCCGTTTTAGCAAGCATGTACATCGCACCCATTCTTGCATCAGCCATTTCTTGAGTCTGAACACCTACTGCTGTATCTGTTGTTTTTCCGTAAAATGTGTCTTTCACGCGACGCTTATAAACTTTAAATTGCATTAGGCATTCCCCATTTTAAATTTTGCGTAGTGCAAAATATTAATTTCGTCAAACTTAGTTCTGCTTATTTTCTTATACTTTCTTATAATTGATAAATATTGTAAATGTATTTATCAATTATATAACACTGTTCAGACCACAACTTTATAATTTAGAAGTCACTAATTTAACTTACAAATGTCTTGGCTCACAAAAATTATTGAACACAATTGTAAGCCGCATTACAAAATTAACAGACCCTTTATTATCAATCACTTATATAGATACAGCTAATTTCTGCCAAGATAATTAAATAAAAAACTAAATTATAAATGGATATTCATTAGTCTTGTTTATAATTCGTATTTTTCAAATATTAATATCTCAATTCTAAACATTAGAGTTTTTACTCTCTCATTACTCATTGATGTTTAACAACTTTAACATTTATGCTAAATGTTAAAATATGCCATTTTTGTGAAGGTAACCATGCCATTCTCGATGATGTTTTTATGAGGATTTAGTGCAAAAACAGTCCTCTTCTCTGCTTCCAATTGGACTCGATGTAAACTAGAATCATTTCGTTCCCTCCCATTTGTTCCCATTCAGGTTTAGCCAATGTCAAAACAGAGTTCATGGAAAACGCCACATTATTTTCTGATCATTATTTCCATTATTGTTCCAGTGGTATTTTCTAGCTGGATGGCGCTATTAAATAATTTTGTTATTGAGAAGGCACAATTCGATGGGGCAGATATAGGATTACTACAAAGCGTACGTGAGATTCCGGGATTTTTGGCGTTTAGCGTCATTTTCGTCCTAGGCTTTATCCGGGAACAACGCTTATTAATGCTCTCGCTCGCAAGCCTAACTCTCGGTGTCGCCATCACCGGATTCTTTCCATCCCTCTCTGGGTTGCTGATGACGACGCTAATAATGTCAATGGGATTTCATTATGTTGAAACACTAAAACAGTCGCTGTCATTGCAGTGGTTGACTAAGGACGAAGCGCCGGAAGTCTTGGGTCAACTTATCTCTGTTGGTGCCATGTCATCACTTGTCACCTACGCTATATTGTGGCTTTTACTGGAACAGTTTCATCTCGACTATAAATGGATTTATCTGATTGCTGGCGGAAGCGGGTTCATGCTGTTGATTGTCACTGCTTTTGCTTTTCCTCAATTTTCATCCCATACCGAGCAGACAACTAAACTGGTGCTGAGAAAACGCTACTGGTTATATTACGCATTGACGTTTATGAGTGGTGCAAGAAGGCAGATTTTTACCGTATTTGCTGGTTTTTTATTAGTCGAAAAGTTTGGCTATTCCGTTGCCGATATCACGCTACTTTTCTTAATTAACTACCTGTTTAATTTTTTATTTGCGAAAAAGATCGGTCGTTTTATCGGCAAGGTGGGTGAAAGGAATGCGCTGATATTTGAGTACACAGGACTGTTCTTTGTTTTTCTTGGTTACGCCTTTGTCGAGTCCTCCGAATGGGCAGCCACTTTGTATGTCATTGACCATCTGTTTTTTGCCTTAGCACTGGCCATTAAAACCTACTTTCAAAAAATTGCTGATCCGGCAGACATGGCTTCTACTGCCGGAGTCAGTTTTACCATTAATCATATTGCCGCGGTAGTTATTCCCGTCATTTTTGGCGTCGTCTGGTTAACATCACCTGCACTGGTCTTTATTGCAGGAGCGGTTATGGCTATCGTGTCATTGCTGCTCTCTTTTAATGTTCCGGCCATACCTCAACCAGGGAATGAAGCAAGGTTATTTAAAGTGAGCTAAGAAAAACTACCATGTTTTAAAAAGTGCAATACGTGAGTGATAACCTGTCTATTTTGCATCATGAACGAATGAGTGACTGGCAACTGAAGATGCTGACTCATTCCCTCTAACCGAGTGCTTTCAACAGAGACTTTGCCGTCATTTGGGCGTGGTAGAAGTGTGGATAGCAGCAAATTAACTGAGCGTGTTCCTGCAATTACACCTAGCTCAAAAGTTGCTGGGCCTAGCTGTTTTACAAGGCTATGACTGTCGGTGCCAAGCTGCAAACCCGCAGGGCCATTAATAAATTTAAAACCCACAACGTTCTTCAACACGTCAACGACTTCACTACCATGATTTGGTGGCCCAAGCATCACAACCCTAGCTAACGATTCCATGGTGTGTTGCTTTAGATACTGTCTTAATAGTATTCCACCCATTGAATGCGTGACAAAGTGAATCTGTTCGGCATCCTGACAACGGGCTAGCGCCTTCGAGATTGCCTCGTCAGCTAATTGTTCTATTGGCATCTTGGTGGATGGATAGCCAACATTCACCACTTGGTAACCGTGCTCAATTAAACTATTTTCTAACCGTTTAAATGAACGTTTTGTCCTAGCGAGACCATGCAGTAACACCACATATTGGGGGCGATTGTTTTGCTCTGTTCTATCGTCAGCCATCTGCTCACCATTTCAAATTACCAAGTGCTGTATGCCTTAATACGATCACTCTGAAGCACCAAATAGAAACAGCGGAAGCTAGAGAGTTATCACTATACTCAAGTGACCTCAAGATACAGAATTCTGAGCAACATCAACAAGTTCAGTTCAAGAAAGATAATGGAAGGAATGGCATTCCCTTTCAAGATTATCTGCATACAATTCATATGATAAAACAGATTACCATGCTAACGAGTCCGGACAACAGCAGATGCCCACTTAAACGTCGATCAGATAATGATGATAATGAATGGACAGGAGGTAACTTACTGATCATTGAGGCTGCTTTTTTGGTACTAATATCAGGACTATTTTTCAGCGAGTGCCGCTCTTTTCCTGACACCATAAAGAAGCTAGCAAGCAACCACTGAGCGATAGCGGCATAGAAAAAATAGTCATTAACAAACACGAAAGTGAACCAATCTGTTAGCCACTCAATCAGAAGCAACATCAATAATGTCAAACCGTTGGATAACGCAACAAACCACAGAATCGCCATCAATACCCCTACTATTTCGCTTTTTTCTACCTTACCACATTAATTCTTATCGACTTATATGTTAATAAAAACAATATGTTAATAATTTTTCTAATCTCGATCGCGGACTATAGCTTAGATGAACAAATTGTAATCTTCCGTTTAGAGTAGATTTAAGCGTCTCTTTTAATATTGCTTTCAACCGCTAAACCGCCAGTAAGCAAAGAGAGAATACAATATGAAAAAAATCGCCATTATTACGTCAATTATTATTGGTGCGCTTTCTATTTCTGCATACAGCACAGCAGAAACCTCAGAGAGTAAAACCGATGTGACAACAGAACAAGTCGATAAAAAACCAGAGGTACTGGAATTTTGTAACAACAATAATAATTGTCAACGTTCGGATCGCTCTTCCGCTGAACAGTTTCACGCAGAAGAGAATACAGATTACCACCGACGCCATGATGTAAATGGCCATAATGCACATAATGGCGAGCGTAGCCATGAAAGTAGAGGGCATCACAATAGCGATCGACAGAAAGGTCATAACACGAACAGACATAACGATGGTAGCGGTATGCACTTATTTGGGACACATGGCTAATTATTAGTCAATGCAGCACCGATCATCCACATGCGACTCTAGCTAAATATAAGGTGACTGATTATAGTCACCTTATCTCATTCACTTTTGGATCAAACAGCAACAATATGAAAGTACTGTTAGTTGAAGATAATAACGATCAATCACAATTTATCAGCCAAAGTTTGCTTGAAGCGGGCCACCAAACCGACAACGCTCAAGATGGGCAAGCTGGTTTGCTGTATGCCATACAAAATCAATACGATGTCATTATTACTGATCGAATGATGCCAAAAATGGATGGTTTACAAATGCTTAAAGCGTTAAGAGCATCTGGCAATCACACACCTGTGCTAATACTGAGTGCATTAGATAGTGTCGAAGAGAGGGTGGAAGGACTAAGGAGTGGCGGTGACGACTACCTTATTAAGCCATTCGCGTTTAGTGAATTATTAGCTCGAATAGAAATTTTATCTCGTCGAGTGACTTCTTCACATAACGACGATCACCTTTTGCAAATAGATACACTAACGCTGGATCTATTCTCCAGAAAAGCATCACGAGCAAAACAGTCTATACAATTGAACACTCGCGAGTTTCAAATCCTAGAATATTTTATGACCAATGCTGGTCGTGTAATTACCAGAACCATGCTATTAGAACGGGTTTGGAATCATCATTTTGACCCACAAACCAATGTTATTGATGTGCATATTAGTCGGTTACGAAAAAAGATTGATCTCGATAGCGAACATCCCCTTCTTCACACAGTTCGTGGTGCCGGCTATATACTGGAACGACGAAAATGAAATGGCTAAATGACCCTTTTCGTGGTTTTCTAACTCTATATGGATTGCTGATCGTTATCAGCATCATTTTCTTGTTCTTTGCTAAACAAAATCTCAATGATTGGTTTTTAGAAAAAAGCGCCCGGCCATTGCTCGATGCACAACTAACCATTATTGAAAACAAGTGGTCGAATGAAGGTCCATCGTTGACTCGACGCTATCTCAAACAGAATGCAGCAACACTTTTTGACTACCAACTCTCCAAACCAACGACAAGCAAATCATTATCATGTTGTACCAGCAATAAAGAAAAGCATCACAAAACAATCCCAGAGAACAAGGAAGAGCGAAATCATCATTTTACGATTAACACCTTGACCAAAGGTGAGACGACGGAACATTCTGCCACGATTGCGACCATACTTCCCGCAGGAAACTATTGGCAACAACTCACCATATCTATAAACCTTGATTATTTTCAAGAGCAGTTCTCTTCGTTTAATGTATTAATCTACACCATTGTCACTATCCTATTATTGGGCTATTTAATTGCGCTCTTAGCGATCAACAAAATCAAACGACGCTTAGTCGATATAAACCAAACCAGCCAAGTGATTCGAAAACTTAATGATTTAACTCAAACCATTCCAGCCGATAACTTAACTGGCCCACTTGCTGAGACTATTGAACAGTTAAATTTAATGTTGATGGATATACAACACTCTGTCGATATGACTAAACAGCAAGCCAATAACATTGCTCATGACCTTCGCACGCCTCTTACTATGGTGTACAACAAGGTTCAGTTGCTTTCAGCACAACATCCGGATTTAGCTGAGCTAGAAGTCTTGTTAGGAAAACTGTTAAACACTTTTAATCTGTTATTAAGAATCCACCGACTTGAGTCAAATGGAGAGTCCGCAAAGCTTACCCGACTACCATTAAATGATATCGTTAATAATGTTACTGACCTTTACTTACCTGTTCTTGAAGAAAAGGAGCAAGTACTCACTTACAAAATAGATGGCAATATTAAAGTATTGGCAAGCGCTGATTTGCTATTTCAAGCTATCTGCAATGTGGTTGATAATGCCAGTAAGTTTAGCCCCAAGCATGCCCAAATTGAGATTTTCGCAGAGCAAAAAAATAGTTCCGTATCACTGTTTATTGCCGATCAGAGTGGCGGGGTAAATAGGCAAGAACAACAAAAGCTTTGCGATAAGTTTTATCGAAGCGACAGCAGTCGCCATTCAAATGGTAATGGCTTAGGGCTAAGCTTTGTTCGCGCAGCGATAGAAAGAATGGGCGGAACCCTCTCTATTACAAATAGAACAACCAATGGAAAAAGAGGATTATCTGTACAGATCACTCTAACTTGTTAGTCTCTTAATACCTCAACAAAGGTCACTAATGTTAACTATAAAAACAAACGCATTGACGAATAAATAGTAAAAACCCCTCAATTTTGCTAATTTGATCACTGTTATGCTCTAATTAAACAGTATTATTCATCGCATAGTCAACAATACTAACTTATAGTACCTTTCTTTAGTTAAAAACAAAAAGAAACGTCATTATTCACCCTTTTACGTAAGAAAACACTATGTCTAAAGCAGCTGTCGGGAATCTATTCTCCATCTCCGCGTTCTTTCTATGGGGGCTGATTCCACTATATTTCCAGTTCATCCCTCAAGCTGATGTCATTGAGCTATTATCCATTCGTATTGTTGTCTCAATCGCTCTAATGTTGCTGCTTATTCTGTTTTTCACAAAATCTCTCAAACAGGTGACGGCCGTATTTGGTGATAAAAAGACCCTTTTACTCTGCTTTTTCGCCGGAGCTATTAATACTATTTCGCTCTATAGCATGACATGGGCATTGACCAACGGCGATGTACTGGCGGTGAGTCTCGGCTATTTTATTAATCCTATTCTATCTGTGATTCTCGGCGTGCTGTTTTTAAAAGATAGACTGTCACTTGGTCAACGAGTTGCGGTACTGCTGTCGGTCATCGGCATCGGCTATCAAGTTTACTATTATGGTGAGTTACCATGGCTCTCTTTGGTAATGGCTGGCGCATTTGCTTTGTATGGCTTAATTAAGAAATTTATTAAGCTTGACTCTATTACGACCACTCTTTTTGAGCTAATCACATTACTCCCATTTGCTTTGGTTGTTATTTGGTTTGGTATAGAGGGTCAGAACTCTGTATTAACTTCCGGTGATTGGCAACAGCTCACATGGTATATAGGTGCTGCACCGGTTACGCTGTTACCTTTGGTTTTGTTTGCTATGGCTGTAGAAAGAACCACTCTGACCATGATAGGTCTCACTCAATACCTTGAACCTAGCTTACAGTTTTTGCTAGCAGTCTTTATCTTTGGTGAACTGTTTGAGCAAGCAAAGCTCGTGAGCTTTGCTTGCATATGGTTGGGATTATTTCTTTGTACCTTTGAAGCGACACTTGTAAAAAGTGGTTTGTGGGCAAAATACAGTGCGATTCGAGCGAGTCGATAGCTAACGTCAGCGACTTTAAACTAATCCATCAATGGCAATACCACTCTCAGGCAGAGAAGCGGAAAAAAAGCGGCACACGGATGCACCAACATCTGACATGGTTGTTCTTTGCCCCAATTCCAAACTAGAAACGCCTTTTTTATACACCAATAACGGGACTTGTTCTCGTGTGTGCTTAGTATGACCAATAAATGGATCATTGCCGTGGTCAGCCATCACCAACAAGAGATCTTGCTCGGTCAGTCGGTCAATTATGCCCGCAATGCCTTTATCTGCCTTTTCCAATACCCGCCAATACTGCTTAGGATCTTGTTGATGCCCTGCTAAGTCCGTTTCTTGAACATTCGCGCAGAAAAAACCGTGCTGTTCGACGAGCAAGTCTTGATGAAGTAGACGAAACACTTCATCGGTATCAACAATAGAGGTATAGGATTTTCCGTGTGGGTTCTGCACAATATCTGCTACCTTGCCATACAACCAAGTCGTAACACCGACCTTGTGCAATTGCCATGGCGCTTGAGTCATGGCGTCTACACCATAACCTAAATGGGCCACTTTAAACCCTTCCTCATACACACCGCTATCAGGAGAGTTAACACCAATATACGTTGCAACACCTTCACTGCTATTTTTGGTCTCGATGGCGTTAAAAATACTCTCCATTGATAACGGATTATCATCAAAAGTAATGTTGCCACCAAAAGCGATATTACGGCTGACGGAATTTGCCTTTCGTACTTGTTCAGCAATAGAGAGTAACTGATCAAAAGAGACCAAATTAAAGTTACAAGTAAGGTTATAAACTTGACCTAAATCGGCTTCTAAATTGTCACCAATTACAACGCCTTCATTAACCACCAATAAAGACAAGCCATCTTTATTACGGCGAGCAACACGATAGCCATGTTGCAACAACTGTTTTTCAATCCTATCCAGTGCGACTTGAAATGGTTGAACCAGCGGCGGTTTAGGGCAAGTTCCCATAATTTCTTGATGTCCCATAAAGGTATCCCCCCCCTCATGAGCCAAATTGGATCTGCCAGTGTTCGCCTTTGGATTGACCCTCATATTAGACTGATGACAAGCAACAATATTCTGTAACCCTAATGTTTCTAAAGTAGGTAAAGACTTCAATGGAAAATGTGCCAACAGCTTTCCAGCCGTATCTGAGCCACAATCTTGTGGCCTAACACGAGCGACATCCGGCATTTCACCGACACCAAAACCATCCAGCACCACCACCACAAATTTAGCCATTTGACACCTCGCTTCCTAATGCATCGTATAAGCCGAGCAGTGTAGGGGTGTTACTTGAAACTCCTTGAACGAGAGCCACATCGCTACGAGTAACAAAGACTTGAGTGCGAAAAGACATAATGACAGGCGCACCAATGGGGTGAAGGCCAGACAGCCGTAGATGATAATCTATGGCGTTGCTATCATCATTGAACACTGACACACGTTTAGCCTGCGAACCAGAAAACACCAGCGCATTCTCAAGCATGCCCCGGCGATAATAACCACCACCAAAACAATAACTGTTATTTGCATAATGATGAGACACCTCACTTAAATAGAGTGAAGCGATACGTTCAGTTTGCTCAGTAACCGCGTTGGCGGGCATGGTGCCCGTTAATGCATGTCCCGGTTCACCATGTGTACAACCATGGCTTGCAAGCAACGGTAAAGTCTCTATACAGGTTGAAGAAGGAGCGTTCACCTGACTGCACTCGATACCTAAGTCACTCAACAGCTTCTTCGCCTCAAGAAGAGTGGTTAAATTAGAGGTGGGCTGTGTTGTTCCAAGCGCCGCATCATATAAAAAGCAGGGGAAATGGGTAACCCCTGAAATCGTCACTCCCGGCATGGCTGTTATCTTCGACACCACATCATCAATATTGGATAATAAGAAGCCGGATTCTTGATTGACGTATAAACGATCTCGACTATGCAAAAATTTCAGTAACAGGCCCTGCTTCCTTCCTGCTTTTAACGCGGCATTTGATATTTGTTGCGCTTTCTCTACGCTATATACTGTAATGACTTCTGGTTGTATTTTGTTCACCAATAGATCGACCGTATGGCTGGGTGGTTGCACTAAATGGCCAACATTGGCGATGGGCAGACCATGACTCGCCATTCGTCGTGCTTCTTTAAAATCAACACATACAATACCTTCATAGCCGCACTGCTCCACCAATATCCGGGCAAGCAATGGGTTCCTGCCAAACTGCTTAGTCATTGCGTAAAGCCGTATTGAATATTTGTCAGCGACTCGTTTGAGCTGCTGTGCATTTTCTACAAACTGGTCCACATCAATGACCGTTGTATCCGGCAGCAATACTCCCTGATTAAATAACGAAACTGTGGCATTAATTAAATTGGGATTTTGCTTTTCTAAAGCATTTAAAAACATTTTCTCCCCTTTTTTAGACATAAGCTGACCCTACGCATCTGTTAAGACGCATACAGTTAATAACGAACATTAGCGTGTTGTATTAGTGGTTAATTAAAACTGAAGTCAGCTTAGCTATTTTTTAGTGACCGTTAATAATTAGATGGCGAATAAACCAACCACATGTAAAACATTCAATACTATTCCCGTTAATATCGCAGCAACCGCTGGTGCCGCTATTTTCAGAACAGGTCGTCCCATCACTTCGTTAAGGAAAAATAGCATTGCGAATATGGTGAACCCCGTTGTTGATCCCATTTTCATTACGGCTAATACACCACCAATTAATAAGGCAAACTCCATTAACGTATTCATTGAATTTCGGATATTATCCGACGCGTTTCGAATTGAAGGGAATTGTTCTAAGAATCGACCAATACCACGTAACAAAAATACTTCTGCACAAATGGTTATCGCACCCAAAACTGCCGCCACAGGTATGTTAGGAGACAAATACCCCACAACAAATACAAATGTCATACCCACAACACCATATACACCGGTAGCCAATGCAGTGGTCGCAATGAGAGGAATAAAGCCAAGACCACGCATAAATTCGGATAAAGCGACCTGCTTCATCGCAGCATCATGCGCAGCAGGGTCCGTCAATTTATACGCATCAGCCAGAGCGTAAATCGACACCTCTGAACCTGCAAAAATACCCCCGTTAGATACCGCAGCAATCAGCGCGCCCGTGACGGCTAAAAACGGCAGGTGCTTGACGATACGTTTGGTCCGCTCTTCAAACAAACTGTGCAGTCCTGACATATCGGGCGCTTCAATTCCCTGTTTTCGGTCAGAGAGATCTTTTCGTATGGCAAAGAACACCAGCATCAGCATGCCAGCAAATATTTGGATCGATTCGGGGTATATTCCAGTAAACTTTATCACCATCAAACGTGAGAACAGAATAACAACAGCGGCAATCGCACCGGATCGCCAACCAAATTGATAGAAGATAGCCAGTAACGGAAATAGAGCGAATGCAGACATGACCGGTGTACCCAGTTCACCTAATGCTCCTAACGCATCAACAGGCAACCCCGTCAATACTGTATTGACTGCCGCTAATGAAGTGACGACCAACACTCCCCATAACCCCCCCGCAGCCGCTGCCAGCCATCGGCTGCCAATCATTACCCCCAAAATATCCGTTGGCAAAAATAGTAACCAAGGATTGAGTAAGCCAGTAGAAAGAGTAAATGAGATGCCAACTGAAGCGACAAAGCCAATGGAGAGACCAAAAGCAACAGACCCTGCATCGCGACGAGTCATGTTCCCTTCAAACAGTTGAGGTAAAACGGGGCGAATCCCATCATGAAATACCGCCGCACTCATATTGGCAATTAACGCGGTCATTGCGCACAAAGCCGCAACAAGTCCTATATGCATAATATCCATGGTGTTTCCTATTTATCTGCGAGCATGCCAGCAAGCATAGGGACCGCGTGCTCAACATGTTCTAGTGATAATCCAAACGCAATGCATCCACTTTCTATATATTGCGCAACTTGTTCTGGTTTAGCTTGGATTGAGGGCTTAGCGATAGTGCAACATTGATCAAAACCGATAATGGCAATGGCCATTGCAAGCGCCCCACCCGCTCCGGTATTACAGCAGCCAATAAAGTAATCCACCTCTCCGGATTTCACCTTTAATGCGGCATCCATATCCGTCAAAATATGGCATTCAAATACTCCCGGTTCTGCTGCTTCTAACTGATCTCTGATCTGCTCTCTTTGCAGACCGGCGATAGCGATTTTTTTCATGATTTATCCTTCTTCTTTAATAGGCATATCTGCTGTTTAACCAAATAAACGGGCAGGGTTTTCCTTTAGCATCAATTCAATGTGTTGTTCACTTACTCCATAACGTTTTAATAGAGGAACAAACTGATCAATTAAGTAACTGAACCCGAGCCCTCCATTCGCTTTTAAATGTGACCGACGGGTTATATCCATTGATAACATCAGTTGAGATGAGTAGCCTCTCTCACACAAGGTCTGCAATGTCTGAGCACGACAAGAATCGGGGTAGTAACTGTTTTTTCCGATGGTATCGAACTGGACATAGCACCCTTGATCCAGCATCCATAAGAGGTCATCCAAATTGTCACGTAAATCGCAGTGGCCAATGGTGACTTTTTCTAATGAAGCGCCACAACTTTTCAATAACTCGATTTGTGCCCTTCCCATGGTACTCATCGATTGATGAGTGGAGATTGGCTTACCTGTTTCTAGTTGTGCCATCGCGGCGGCACGAAATACGTTTTTCTCAGTTTCACTAAAGCCGTTTTCACTGCTGCCAATTTCTCCGATAACACTGGCTTTTAGCGACGTGTGCTCAATGCCAACGTCTATTTCTTTAATCATGGTAGCGGCAATATCTGCCACACTCATTTGGTACAGCTCTGGCGGGAAAAAACCTTCGATGTAGTAACCCGTGGAGAGCAAAACATTAATGCCAGTATCTCTGATTAAATTTTCAATAAAATGAGGATTTCTGCCCATATAAAAGTTAGTTACCTCTACGATATTCCGCACTCCATGCGCTTGCAGATCTCGCATTTCATCACACAACAACTGGTATTGATCTAGACGGCAGTCAATGTTTTCTTTCTGCTCAGATAGATCAATATGTAAATGTTCATGGCAATAAGTGTACCCACTGCGATCAATCATAATGACTCCTGAACTGAAGCTGACAAGGTTAACTGACAGAGAGAATATATATTCGCTAACATATAGCTCTCTTCTTGCTCCGAAACCGACTCTAACCCCATCAGCTTCAGTGTTTTTTGGTGCAGTAATGATGTTCTTTTAAAATCATCATCATATATCTCTTGTAAAATGTCTGCGTCCAGCCCTTGAGCAATGGTGTTATTTTGCCAAATGCGGTCTGCCGCCCGAGCTAAATGCGTCAACACCATCTGATATTGCTCATTATCATGTGGTACACCAAGTTCATCATCGAGTAACTGCAACACTCGCAAACAACCGTCGTAGGCGCGCTGACTGATCACTTGCGTTTGCAGCAACAGTTCAAATCTTTGTTTCATTATTGTTCCTCATCGTGAATAGTCACTATTCTCACCATCAATAACTTGGAATTATTTTTTCATCAACAACGTCCCGTTGATGTTTTAACAGTTGGCTCAGCTTAAGTAACTGTCTCAGCACGGTGATTATCTGTGTTGACTCACCGTTGACCAACATTACCGCCTCTGACGCATCGCGACAGGCAGGCATGTCACTGAGCGATTTTTCGACAAGCCCGTATTTTTCCATTTCTATCGCTTCTGGTAACCAAACAACTGCATCAATATCACCATTGGTTAAGTGGGTTAAACTCTCGCCGTAGTGAATCTCGACAATGTCTATTTCCTTACCTTGAAATGCTTGGTTAGTGAGGATCTTCTGATCCGGTGAATCTGGATCAACCCCTACACGACGAATTGCATCATAGCAGCCTTCTTTGTAAATAAGTCGATGTTCATGAGAATAGGAACGTGGCCCTAAATCAATAGCAGTCACTAATCCACTTGCAAGCTCCCTTGCCGCCAGTTTTGACATTATCGCGATATCATAAGTACCGCTGCGTAAACATTCCGCTCTAACACTTGCCCCTCTCATATGAGCAAAATACAAAGGTAAGTCCCCAAGTTGAGCTTTAAGCCCACTTGCTAGGCCTTCGTAGTGGCGTGTATAAGGCAACGGCATCGCACACACAACATTACTAATTCCAGCGCAAGAAACCAGCTCTCGAAAGTTAAGTTGAGTAATAAAGGTGCCATTGCGTCCCTGTTTAGATAAAACAACCGCGCCTCGCTGTTCAATCGTTGTCAGCGCCTTTTGGATAAACCCTACAGAAACAAAAAACTCTTCAGACAGAGAATCAATGGTTCGCAAGCGGTCACCTTCCGAGGTTGTCATTAAGTACTGAGCAACACTCATGATCGCTGTGCCTTCTTTATTTATATACTTCACTGCCACAAATATTAATCCTCATTATTTTGAAGATAAAAATAGCAGCTATTATTTGTGATACAAAGTAGTGCATGAGTAAAGTGTGAAGCCAAGCAGATTTTGCGCTTATCCAGCAAGAGAGTATCGGTGTGCTATCAATAGCCATAAGGGTTGACTAATGCTGTACCGCTCCTTGTTTACGACTCTGTTTCATCAATTTCTTTCCGTAGAATGACGATGCCTTCAAATCAGTGCCTTGATCAGCAACCAATAAATTCTCGCTGAACAAGCATCTTGAGGTCACTTGAGTATATAATCCACGCCTCTAACCCACCAACGCTATTGGAAATAAGTACTCAATGTCTAAAATGTTCTTTAAAGGTCGAATCGAAACAAGACAAAACCATGTCATGTCTGGTTACAACGTTAAGCGCGATGTAAAGGCCGGATCTGACGAAGCGCCGGTCGCGGTAACGGTTCAAACAGAAACTCGCAAACAAGAGATTGAAGCGATCGCAGCAGAACATGCCATTGCTGTAGATATTACTGTTGACGATACGCAAGCAGAGAACACTATTGAGTTAGATACTGTGTTAAGCAAACCCAAAACCGTAACGAATGAGAAAACGCCAAACCGCAATGAACCATGTTTATGTGGCAGTGGGAAGAAGTACAAAAAATGTTGCGGATAATCTGCTAGTTCTGCCATACCGTTTAATACGCCTGCGTGGTGGTAACTGACATTATCACCACCGTATGAACCGCATTTCTATTTTACGGCCTTTAAAACGCGCCTCTTTTTACCGAATGCTCTCTTGAAGATAACTCATTGATGCCAATTAAAATTTTCTTTTTTGAGAGCTGCAGCCTATATCAAATGGTTGACCTAACCATCATTAGCATCAATACTTTGTAATCCTTTATAAAGTTAGGCTAATTCCTCGATGTTAAGGCACAAGACATTCTCTCTCCCTAGACTGACTTACATAATAAATGTTTTACTATTCTCTGTTATCTATTGTGCGGCAACCGCCTCTGCTTCCTCTAACATTATGCCTAAATCCCTTAGCGCCGCGACACTAGAGTATCCACCCTATGAATACACCGTTGATGGTGAACCCCATGGTATTGCTGTAGAAATCATTCAAGAAGCGGTAAAAAGAACAGGAGTTGAGCATCTAGAGTTTCATTTCTTTCCTTGGAAAAGAGCCGTCTATTCAGTAGAAAATGGACATAATGATATTTTATTTAATGCAGGGAAAAATCAAGCGAGACAAGAGTGGGGGCACTATGTAGACACCACGCTCATTTTGCAAAAATATGTCCTGTTTAAAAGAAGAAATGATGATATTACGGTTAATTCCAACTTTGATAATGTTGAAAACTACTCCATTGCGGTACGTTTAGGTTACTTATACGGCTCAGGAAAATTGCGTCAATCCATTGATAATAATAATTTTCTTAGAGTTGAACAGAGTAAGTCCACTCAGCAGAGCATCGATATGCTATTAGCCAACAGAGTCGATATGTTGGTTGGCGACTATCTACCTGTTATGCATTACATCAAAAAAAATAACTTACAAAATAGAATCGACATTATCAAACGGCCTGACATACCAACAGAGAATATGGTGGTACTTACTTGGCCAACTTACATGCTATTTAATAAAGATCGAGTTCCAAAACGTTATATCCGACAGATCAATTTAAATATGGAAGAGATGAAAAAAGACGGTTTTATTGACGCTGTGTTTGATAAATATCGCTATTAGCGACCATATTTATATCATTTGGTTTTTGCCGCTTCTGCGTACTCTGTAAAGAGGGTTCGATATGATTTATGCTCCAAATTGACACTCTCCAACTGAAAACGACGAGCAAGATCGATGAGCTCAGCTCTGTATTGCTCTAACCGCGTTTCATCGTCGGTCATTATGGCAAACTCGGCAAAATCCCCTACTCCAGGCAACTGATCTAAAGTGAGATGAAATTCACCAATAAAGTAAATACTTCGCTGTTTCTTCATCTGTAATACACAATCGAACCCCATGGTTTTGAGCATGCTTCTTGCCATCTTTGCATCTGTTATATTGTTCGCTTCACAACGGTCCACTTCTGGTCCTTTAACAATCCATAGCTTAATGCCGGACGGTTCCATTTCTCGAATACAAAGGCTTTTATTCTCCATGAGTAACTGCTTATCCGCAGTATCGAAATAGCAGTCCGACTCTATGTTGTCTTCCAGCATGGTTTGGTAATCCATAGAGTGTAGTTGCTTCAAAAACGCCTCTCGCGATGGTAAACGATACTTCAACTCAACTTCGAACTTACCTTTAAAATGGTCGCTGCTCATTACTTATGCACTCTCTACTAGTTCTGCAAATATTTATCGGTTTTTCGCTATCTGGCTTACCAATGTCACCGTAGGCAAATAGCAGACGCAATATAACAAAAAGGCGATCAAATGACCGCCTTTACCCTGAGCAATTTTACCTATACGTCATACGTTGTTGATGCGGTATCGCCGCCAGTGCCCGTCCAATTAGTATGGAAGAACTGGCCTCTAGGCTGGTCGATACGTTCATATGTATGTGCACCAAAATAGTCACGTTGTGCTTGCAACATATTTGCTGGCAACCTTGCAGTGGTGTAACCATCTAGGAAGGTTAACGCTGAGGTCATTGTTGGCATAGGCAGGCCGATCTCTAAAGATTTAGCTGCGACTTTACGCCATGCCGGTAAGCTTGATTGCAAGATATCTTTAAAGTAAGGATCTGACCCGAGGAATTTAATCTCTGGATTGGCTTGATAAGCATCACGAATATTACCAAGAAATGCACTACGGATGATACAACCGCCACGCCACATTAAGGCCACACTACCATAATTAAGTGACCAATCGTTCTCTTCTGATGCTTCACGAATCAACATAAAACCTTGCGCGTAGGAGATAATCTTAGAGGCGAGTAGCGCTTGACGTACCGCTTCGATCCACTGTTGTTTATCCCCTTCAATAGGCTGAATGGTTTTTGCAAATTCTACTTCTGCTTCAACACGCTGATCTTTCAATGCCGACAAACAGCGAGCAAATACTGACTCCGTGATTAACGTTAATGGAATACCAAGATCAAGAGCGTTAATACCGGTCCATTTACCGGTGCCTTTTTGCCCTGCTGTATCGAGTATTTTCTCCACCAGCGGCTCACCATCTTCATCTTTGTGGCCTAAAATATCCGTGGTGATATCGATTAAATAGCTGTCTAGCTCTGTGGATTTCCACTGTTCAAAAATGCTCTGCATCTCATCATGAGACAAACCAAGGCCTTCTTTCATAAAGTGGTATGCTTCACTAATAAGCTGCATATCACCGTACTCGATACCGTTGTGCACCATCTTAACAAAGTGACCAGATCCATCTCGACCTACCCAATCACAACAGGCTTCACCATCTTCAGTCTTTGCCGATATCGCTTGGAATATAGGCTTAACTGCTGGCCATGCCTCTTCTGAACCACCCGGCATAATAGAAGGACCAAATCGAGCACCTTCTTCGCCACCCGATACACCAGTACCAACATAGTAGATACCTTGTTGTTCCAAAGCGGCAACACGGCGATTTGTATCAGGATAATTTGAGTTACCACCATCTATAATGATGTCACCTTTATCTAGCAAAGGAACGAGTGCGTCAATAAAGTGATCAACCACATCGCCAGCTCTGACCATTAGCATTATTTTTCGTGGAGTCTGCAACTTGGAAACAAGATCTTCCATTGAAGAGGCACCGATAACATTGGTTCCTTTCGCTGCTCCTTGCAAAAACTCATCGACTTTAGATACAGTGCGGTTAAACGCCACAACGTTAAAACCGTGATCATTCATATTCAGTATCAGGTTTTGCCCCATAACAGCCAAACCAATTACACCAATATCACCTTTCATTATTTCTCTCCTTTTACAAGCAAGCTTGCTGCCTGTGAATCTAAGTACCACTCTGTTTGACCGTGGCTAGATACAATTTTTGCAGCCGGATACGGAAGCGCATCCGCTGGCTGCTGTTGAATTTGTTGTACTACTTTCGCCTTGCTTTCTCCCAAGACTAAGTAGGTAATACGTTCTGCATTCGCTAATAAACGAGCGGATTTCGATACTCGAAGTTGCCCACTCTCAGGGTGCGACGCGACCAGTGTTAGTGCAGGTTCATCGAAATTAGTTTGGTTGGGAAACAGAGACGCGGTATGCCCGTCGGTTCCCATTCCTAGCACTATCCAATCAAAAGCGGGTAATCCACGTTTTGCCGGAATCACTTGTGTCATCTCATCGGCGAAACGAATGGCCTCTTGCTCTGGATCATTTTCACCTAAGATACGGTGTATGTTCTCTGCTGGAATATTAATGTGCTGAAACAGCAGATGGTTTGCGTCACCATAATTGCTTTCAGGATCATTTGGCGCAACACAACGTTCATCTCCCCACCAAAAATGGAGATTTTGCCACTGAATTTTTTCGGCATAAGGTGAAGAAGCCAGACTCGCAAACAGCTGTTTAGGCGTACTGCCTCCAGAAAGAGAGATGTGAACAGCTCGTCCTTGCTGGCTATAACGCAGCAAGGAGTTCGCTAAGGTTTCGATTACTTTTTCAGCAGTCTCAAATAGTTGATAGTTCATGGTTATAACTCGCAGTATTCGGTATTAGTTAAGTTTTTACATGGGAAACGCCAATCGCGACCGTCATCTTTAAGCAAATCATCGGCTTCTTTTGGTCCCCACGTACCCGCCGCATAGCCAAATAGGTGTTCTGGGTTTTCTTTGTGCTTAAGAATAGGCTCAACAAACTGCCAACACGCGGTTACCGCATCGGTACGAGCAAACAGAGTGGCATCACTCTTCATGCAATCAAGAATCAGGCGCTCATAAGCGGTTAGCATATTGGTCTCTTCCAGCTCGTTGTAACGGAAGTCCATTGACACTTCTTTCGCTTTAAAGCCGGCACCAGGCTCTTTAAGCCCAAAACTCATTAATATCCCTTCATCTGGCTGAATACGAATAATCAGTTTGTTCTCCGGTGCATTGACACCAAAAACGGGATGAGGTGTTTTCTTAAAGTGAATCACCACTTCTGTGACTCGGGTTGGTAATCTTTTGCCTGTGCGAACATAAAAAGGCACACCGTTCCAGCGCCAGTTATCAATAAACATCTTTAACCCTACATAGGTCTCTGTTCTTGAATCTTCGGCTACACCGGGTTCATCTCTATATCCCAGCAAGTCTTCACCCCGAACGTAAGAGTTAGTGTACTGCCCTAGTACAAGGTTCTTTTGTAGATCGTCGTCGGTAAGCGGTCTAAAGCATTGCATCACTTTTACTGCTTCATCGCGCATTGAGTCCGCATTAATGACCGATGGAGGTTCCATTCCTACCATAGCCAACACTTGTAATAGATGATTCTGGAACATATCTCTTACAGCGCCAGCGCCATCGTAATATCCCCCTCGCTCTTCTACCCCAAGAAACTCAGCAGCGGTAATTTCTACGTGGTCGATGTAATTGCGATTCCATAGCGGTTCAAACATCGCGTTAGAGAAACGAAGGACTAATAAGTTCTGTACTGTCTCTTTCCCTAGATAGTGGTCAATGCGATAGATTTGATGTTCTTGAAAGCAGTTATGAATTTGTTGATCTAACTCTTTTGCTGATGCCAAATCGTAGCCAAACGGTTTTTCGACAATCAGATTTTTCCAGCCTTGCACTTCTTCATTAAGGCCATGAGCAGCTAAACATTGAGGTATAACACCATAAAGGCTCGGTGGCGTGGATAGGTAATAGACCGTATTGCCACCGGTATTGTGCTGCTGATGCAGATCCGCTAAACGAGATTTGAGGTTAGCATACTCATCAACATCTGAAGTATTTAGCGGTTGATAATAAAGGTGCTGACAGAAAGCTTCTACTGCTTGCTGCTCTACTTGCTCATTTTCAACCAATGCTTGCATCATTTTCTGCTGGAACTGTTCATCACTGAACACCGTTCGGCTCACACCCAACACAGCAAAATCTTCTGGTAGCATATTATTAGAATATAAATGATATAAAGCAGGAATAAGTTTTCGGTGCGTCAGATCACCAGAAGCACCAAATATAACAATGACATTATTATCTGGCGTATTGCTTTCTGATGTATTGCTTTCCGATGAATTGCTGTCCTGAGTGTTGATATCTGGACTAACTGTACTTTCTAAATTTTTCATATTTTTCTCACACAGTAAATCGTGCATCTTTTCCAAGGTTTCAATAAAGACCTAACAAGAGCTCTATACTCAAATCGCTACGGTCTGTTGATCTTTAAGCCACTAGCATTGTCCAATCGAAAATCGGCTTGAACAAGGTCAACAGTCCGCAATCATCTTAACGCTGTTACCGGTAACTTAATAGATCTGTTTACCATAATTTATTCGATTGATTCATTGATTTTTTTTCATAATCAAAACACTTGACCTTACCAGCTAACTAAAAAACCCCTGTTTTTTGCTTTATATTCATGCTTTTGAATAAGGTTTTGCTAGGAACAACTGCGTTTTGTTGGTTATTTTTTGTCAACCATGTATATACAAAGTTAACCTAGGTCACATTATTTCACCTCATTACAGAAACATGACATCTGTAAAAACGTGTTAATCAGTCATTAATAACGCCAAAACGAACAAAAAATCACCAACAGAAAAGACCCAAACCACAATACTCACTAACCTTTTGATTATTAGGCAAATTAACACTTGGGAGCCATGTCAAACTTTACAGTTCATTGTGATATATAATTGCTAAAACCCATTAACAATTTCTAAACATTCTCTATTTTTTGCCATTTTGACATATATAAATCTAAAGATGTCAAGATTGTCGGAACAAAAAATTTACCGTACTCTGCTCGGCCGAAATATAAGATGTTAAGGTGAAATAATGGATGGAAATAACAAAAAACTGTCTCTGACAAATAGAGTTCTTCTAGGGATGGTATTTGGGATTCTCACAGGATTAGCAATCCGAACATTTTTCGATGGCAATGCTTTTATCGACACATATGTGGTAAATGGATTTTTAGATGTAGGCGGAAAGATCTTTATTGCAAGCTTAAAAATGCTTGTTGTTCCGCTGGTATTTGTCTCACTGGTTTGTGGAACCAGTTCTCTCAAGGATGTTGCTACACTAGGCCGTCTTGGCGGTAAAACACTACTGTTTTATATCACAACGACCGCAATTGCGATCTCCCTTGCACTATTTATGGGTTCAGTCTTCCAACCCGGTGCAGGTGCTGACTTAACGGCAGCAGGGAGCTTCGTAGCAAAAGAAGCGCCTTCGTTAGGTGACGTCATTATTCAGATGTTCCCGACTAACCCAATCAACGCAATGGCAGAAGGCAAGACGCTACAAATTATTGTGTTCGCTATTTTGTTCGGTATTGCTATCAGTTTATCTGGTAAAGCCGGAGAACAAGTTGCGTCAATGTTTAGCGCGCTTAACGAAGTCATCATGAAGCTGGTTGCGTTACTCATGAATATTGCTCCATACGGCGTATTCTTCCTAATGTCTAAGCTATTTACTGGTTTAGGGCTAAGCGCTATCGTCAACCTAGCTGAATACTTTGTGGTGTTAGCTGCAACGTTACTGATACATGGACTGCTTACTTACAGCTTTATGCTGAAAACATTTGCAAACCTAAACCCGATTACTTTCCTTACAAAAATGAAAGATGCGGTCATGTTTGCATTCTCGACGGCGTCATCTAATGCAACGATTCCAGTTACAATGGAAACGGCAACTCACCGTCTGGGTGTTAGCAATAAAGTAGCGTCATTCACTGTGCCTTTAGGCGCAACGATAAATATGGATGGTACGGCGATAATGCAAGGGGTAGCCACTGCATTTATCGCTCAAGCGTTTAATATTGACTTAACCATTGGTGATTACTTAACCGTCATCTTTACTGCTACTTTAGCATCAGTTGGTACTGCCGGCGTTCCCGGTGTTGGCTTGATCATGCTGGCTATGGTGTTAAACCAAGTAGGCCTGCCGCTAGAAGGTATTGCGCTTATTATGGGTGTTGACCGTCTACTCGATATGATCCGTACTGCAGTCAATATTACTGGTGATAGCGCGGTAAGCTGTATTGTTGCTAAGTCAGAAAACGAGTTAGATATCACACGCTTTCAAGACCCACATGCTGGTGAAGAGGAAGAAGAGATTCACTTTGACCACCATGAAGAAGAGAAACAACCTGAGCTTTCTCGTCAGCAGTAAATCGCTCACTTAGTTCAACTAAAGGCCAGAAAGAGTCACTCTTTTTGGCCTTTATCTTATCTATCGTTGTAGCTCCATCAAACAACCAACTTATGTGCCTGTCCTAAAACTACTCCTGTCTTAAAACTACTGCACTCTAATAAAACAGTCCGTACAGAACGGTTAATTAGATGTTTGATCGAATGATGAAACTAATCCAAGTTCAACCAATTTCCCTTCCAAATAAGGTCGAAGATTATAAGCACTACGAAGGTGTTTATATTGACCGAAAATAGCATCGGCATTTACAAGTTGTTTCTTATGCGCTCTGATCATTAAGTTCTTATCTGTAGCTCGGGTAGATACGAATTCAATCACATCAACATCATAAGATCGCATTTCTAATAGAAGTGCTCTCATCGAATCTAACACCATGTAAAGAAGCCGATCTTTAATAACACTATGTTTGGTTAATCCCCTAGTGCTTACATATGATTGCATTTTGCCTTTAACGCTGTGTTGGCAACATGAAACAGAAAGGATGTGCTTAGCATTATTTCTTAGCCCAAGTAGCATAGCTTTGTCGGTCGCAATGTCGCAAGCGTGCAGTGAGTACGCAACATCAATGGGACCGTTATGCGTATATTGTTCAATATCGGCAGTATGAAAATGCATTTGAACGAAACCAATTGACTCAGCAAAGTCGCGATTTTTGTTCATCAATGCCTCATTGATATCAATACAGTGGATTCGAACTGGTCGCTGCACTACATAGTGATAGTAGTAATACACGATAAAACTCAGATAACAGTTACCTGCGCCACTATCAACAAACACGAGTTCCCTTTTGTGAGAATACTTTCTTACTTGCGAATGAATCACTTCCAAAAACGCAATTATCTGCTCAACCTTTCTGATTTTATTGGATTTATTGTTTCTTTGTGGTGTAACCAAACCCAACTTCTGAGAGAACTCACAAAGTTGAGTTTTTATGTCATGCTCAATTAGCATGCCGCCTCCTAATATAGGGGGTGCATAACTGGTTATAAAGGCTAGCTTTAGAGAGTAGATATGTTGGGAATGCCAAGCAAAAGAAACCATCTTTTAGATAGACCTTTACAAAACAGCAAGCACACCCATAACTACACGTATATGGTATATAAAACTCCTCGACAGAAATAACGTCGAGTCTATTGGTGTACTGATATTCTGTAATCGATTTATCTAGGCTCCAGAATCCCCGCCTTAAAAAGGTCTAGTTACTCCGGATCGGCATCTCCTGCTAAATGAACGGATTTATGCATAAGCACTTCGAAACGAGATGATCTTATTCCTCCTCTAATCCAAGATCAAGCCATTTTCTTATCTTAATAATCGTTCTAGATACACGGCGATTTGAATGAGATAAACTTGCTCAGAAATAACACCATCTTGACTATTTTAAATGTGTTATTTCAAAACATATAGAGGTGCCTAAATCTACTCTGTCTATTGCAAATTTGAACTTAATAACCTCAATGCTTTATTTCCTTGCGTATCTTCTCTAAAATCTCGCTCACAAATTACCTTCTCATCAATTAAAACAATGAATAAAAGCTTAGTTACCAATGTTATTACCCTGCTTATACTAGCCATTGGCTATCAAACTCAACAAGAGATCTTACTGTACGCTGGCTTGTTTGCTTTTTCTGGTGCAATAACCAATTGGTTAGCGGTTCATATGTTGTTTGAAAAAATACCCGGGCTGTACGGCTCTGGTGTTATACCTGCAAGATTTGAAGAGTTTAAAGCCGCGATTAAAACTTTGATGATGGAGCAGTTTTTTACCAACGAAAATATTGATCGCTTTCTGAACCAAGAGTTAGCTGGTAGCAGCACCCTTGACTTAGCTCCTGTCGTGAACAGTATCGATTTTGAACCGACTTTCGACTCATTAGTGGAAGTTATTGCTAACTCCTCTTTCGGTGGTATGTTGGCCATGGTAGGTGGAACCGAAGCTTTGCAACCTCTCAAAGAACCCTTTGTAGAGAAGATGCAACAATCGGTAGTAGAAATAAGCCAGAGCGATTCAGTTAAATCGGCTCTTAAAGACCAACTAGAGCAGCCAAAAATGCTGCAAGAGATTCAAGTGAATATCGAAAATATAATCGATCAGCGCTTAAACGAACTGACCCCTAAGCTGGTCAAAGAGATGGTACAGGACATGATTAAGCAACATCTTGGTTGGTTAGTTGTTTGGGGTGGAGTCTTTGGTGGTTTGATCGGTGTTGTATCGTCATTTATTGCCTAATTACCAGCGTAATAACGAAAAGTCACTCTAAAACGGCCAAACTAAAACTCAATACGATGAAACTCACTGAAAATTGGCAGAATTATCAATTCAATTCTGTCAATTTTGCTGCACTATTCCATTAATTTTCACCTTGTTTGTTAGTGATAATATTGTTTTTTCACTAAATAACTACTCAGATCTCATTTACTTCATTTGTTTGTCCTAAATTTTCTGTAACTAGTCAAAATTAGTACTTTTTGACTAAACTAATAACAATAAAAGAAAGTTATTAGGATATAAGATGAACCTAACAATAAAAGCACGCTTATATATACTTGCCATTTTGCCCCTACTACTGATTGCTTTAGGCAATATGTACTTTACTCGCGCTGAGCTAAAAGAACTGAATGATGGGCATATGACTTCATCTCGTGCCAGCATGATGCAAAGCAAACAAGATGAGCTCAAATCCTACCTTGATATCGTAGATACCGTTCTTGCACCATTGAAAGCCAGAAACGCCACACGTGAAGAAGCTATTGCTGCACTTTTTAGTATTAAGTACGGTAAAAATGGTTACTTTTTTGGTTACGACTCCAAGGCAATTAGACTGTTGCAAGGCCAAAGTGAAAAAGGGTTGGGAGATAGTTTTTGGAATCTCAAAGACGTGAATGGATTCCTATTGCTGCAAGACATTATTAAACAAGCCAAAAACGGTGGCGGTTACACGACTTACTATTTTCCAAAACCTGGTGAAGATAAACCGTCACCAAAACTCTCTTATTCCATCTACGTTCCACAATGGGATCTGATTGTGGGGACAGGCTTCTATATCGATGGTGTCGATAAAGCGATGTTAGAGATGGAACAAGGCTCCGATGCGCTTGCCAAATCAGCACTTATCACCATAGCAATCGCAACCCTTGTAATCGTTGTTTTTGTGGGTATTTTCGCGGTAATTGTTAATCAAAGCATTATTCGCCCATTGAATATGTTTGACCGTTCTATTGCCTCATTTGCTTCAGGTGACGCCGACTTAACGGCTCGAATGGACAATTTTGCCATTCCTGAATTCAATCAGCTCAGTACCAATTTTAATAAGTTTGTCGCCAGCCTCCAGTCGATCATCGGCAACGTCAGTCAAGTTAGCCAAGAGGTCGTCAGTGAAACAACCGATATGTCAGGGAGGGCTTCTCAGGTTGACCAGCTCGCATCAGGACAAAGAGAAGAGACCGAACAGGTTGCCGCAGCAATGACCGAGATGACAACCACGGCAAGCGTTATTTCTGATAATGCATCACACGCGGTAGAGTCGGCTAAATCTGCCGAAGATAACTCTTCTGAAGCGATGAGAATTGTTACCGCCGCTGCAACTTCGGTAGAAGCGTTAGCCAACGATGTCGAACAAGCCAATGAAGTGGTGTCTCAGTTAGAAGGGGATGTACAAAACATTTCCACCTCACTAGAGGTCATTCAGGACATTGCCGAGCAAACCAACTTACTGGCGTTAAATGCTGCCATTGAGGCTGCCCGTGCTGGCGAGCAAGGACGTGGATTTGCGGTAGTAGCAGATGAAGTTCGTAAGCTTGCTAGCCGTACTCAGGAGAGTACTCTTGAAATTCATGAGATGATTCAGCAACTGAAAGCCGCGTCTGATGCAGCGGTTCAAACCATGGAGAAAAGCCGTTCACGCAGTTCACAAACCGTAGAGGAAGCGAATTCTGCCGCAGCGGCATTAACTAAGATTCAGCAATCCATTAATGTGATTTTGGAAATGAACGCTTTAATTGCGACCGCTACCGATGAACAGAGCCAAGTGGGGCAAGAGATTTCCGAACGGGTTGAAGTGATCTCTAATCAAAGTAATCAATCTGCCCAGCTTGCTAACGACAATCGCAACGGTAGCCAACAACTCAACGATAAGGCGCAACAACTTTCTGAATTGGTTGGTCGCTTTACCATCTAACCTCTCCAGACAAGTTAAGTAAATAATCCACCTGCAGAGCAGGTGGCTTTGACTGGCCCCCTATAAGGGGGCTTATTTAACTATCGAGCCCTAACAACATCTGGCGCTCTTCTTCTTCCT
>NZ_VTXE01000002.1 GCF_013114595.1 Vibrio sp. 99-8-1
TGTTACTGATTCTTGCCGTAGAATGACTATGCCTTCAAATCAGTGCCTTGATCAGCAGCCAATAAATTCTCGCTGAACAAGCACCTTGAGGTCACTTGAGTATAGTGGGTTACGTATCGCTTTCAACAAAAAAAGGAGCCTAAGCTCCTTTTTAGCAGTAACGCAAGATTAACCTTGCATCTGTCTCTCTTTCATTTCAGCTAATGTCTTACAGTCGATACATAGATCGGCAGTAGGGCGAGCTTCAAGGCGACGAACACCAATTTCTACACCGCAAGATTCACAAAAACCAAAATCATCTTCTTCAATCTTGAGAAGTGTTTTCTCAATCTTTTTGATTAGTCGACGTTCACGATCACGGTTACGAAGTTCTAAACTGAATTCCTCTTCTTGTGATGCGCGATCAACTGGATCTGGGAAATTTGCTGCTTCGTCCTGCATATGGTGCACAGTACGCTCAACTTCATCCCTAAGTTGATTACGCCAAGCTTCTAAAATCTTAGTAAAATGAGCCATTTGTTCTGGTGACATATATTCTTCACCAGCTTTTTCCTGATAGGGCTCAACACCTGCAATGGCTAGGATGCCTAGCGCTTTTTTCTTTTCTGGCATACCTCATCTCCTACTTACACCAATTATTAACTGATTTGCAGTTAATTTAAGGCGGGTATTTTTAGCAGAAAGAAAAGCTGGAAGCAAACACTGGATTTTTCTAATTGTTCCCAGTGTGAAGATCGCATCATTTTCGCATAACAGTTTTTGCTTAACTATCAATAAACGGGATAGGTTTCACAAGATTCATTTTGCTATTTGATATTTCTGCTTTATAGCAGAGGATCTCTACACCAACTTCTTTTGCTTGTTTTAATAATTGTGAATAATGTGCATCTATATGGTGTGCAGCGGATACTTTTTCAATCCCTGAATGTAAAACAGTAAACAAAAGTACGGCTCTGCTTCCAGAATTGACCATTTCTGTGAGTTCACGCAGATGCTTCTGCCCTCTCGTTGTGACCGTATCAGGAAAATACCCTTGTCCATTCTCCTCAAGTAAGGTCACGCTTTTTACTTCAATATAGCACGGTGTTCTATGCTCTGATTGGAGATAGATATCAATTCGGCTATTTTCGCGACCATATTTTACTTCAGTTTTAAGGTTTTCATAGTCAGACAGTTCTTTAATTACGCCATTCTTGATCGCTTCAACAGCAAGTTGATTGGCTTTTAGAGTGTTAATGGCAATGAGATCACCTTGTGGGGTCTGGCTCAACTCCCAACTATTAGGGTATTTTCTTTTTATATTGCTAGACGTTGAGAACCAAACTTTGTTTCCCGGTTCAGCACACCCGGTCATGGCACCTGTGTTTGCACAATGAATGGTTCGGATTGTGCCATCTTCTAATTCTATGTCGGCCAGGAATCGTTTATAGCGTTTTATTAATCGGCCACTTTCTAGTATCGGTTCAAATTGCATAGTCTGTTGTTTTTATTCATAGGATGAGTTTATTATACTCAAGTGACCTCAAGATGCTTGCTCCGTGAGAACTTATTGGTTTCTGATCAAGGCATTGATTTGAAAGCACAGTCATTTTATGGCAACAATCAGTAACACAGAGCAGGAGCCAATAAAGCTTGCCTGTTGGGATCTCATCTGCATGCCCATTTTTACGTCAGATAGCTTTGAAAGGGGATGCCATTTCTTCGATTATCTTTCTTGAACTGAACCTGTTGATGCCGCTCTGAATCCTGCACCTAGAGGTCACTTGAGTATATACTGTATCAAATCCAAGATGTTTTTAATTGCGATAGCATAAGGCTCTCCAGTGTCACAACTTCCGATTCAAGCTGTTCTTCCAGAATTACTAAAAAAACTGCAATTAGAGAGTCAACTTATCTTAAAAGCCCCTCCAGGCGCCGGAAAGTCGACGCTATTACCACTAGAAATACTCAAGCAAAAGTGGTTGTCGGGTAAAATAGTTATGCTTGAACCTAGACGTTTGGCGGCAAGGAATATTGCTCGATATTTAGCGAGCCAGCTTAATGAAAACGTTGGTGAGACGATTGGCTACCGTGTTAGAGGTGAAAGTAAAACCAGTGCGTCGACTCGATTAGAGATAGTGACAGAAGGGATAATGACTAGGATGATCCAGTCTGCTCCCGAACTGTCGGGCGTTGAATTGCTGATTTTTGATGAATTTCATGAGAGAAGCATTCATGCTGATGTTTCTTTGGCGTTTAGTTTAGAAGTGCAACAAGTTTTTAGAGATGACCTTAAACTGCTGATAATGTCGGCAACGTTAGATCAATCAGCACTGCAACGATTGTTGCCTGAAGCTGCCTATGTAGAGTCTCAGGGGCGACATTATCCGATTGAATATCGTTATGCTCCTTTGAGAGTGAATGAAAGAATGGACCAGATGATATCTCGTCAAATCCGCACGCTCCTTGATTCAGAATCCGGTTCAATTTTAGTTTTTTTGCCGGGTATGGCAGCCATCAAGCAGGTACAAAATAAACTCAATATCGCCATGGATAACGTGGATGTACTGCCACTTTATGGTCAACTTGATTTTTCACAACAGCAGAAAGCGATCTCGCCGAGCAAGTCTGGGAGGCGCAAAGTTGTGTTGGCCACCAATATTGCTGAGACTTCTTTAACTATCGATGGTATTCGAGTGGTTATTGACAGCGGTATAGAGCGACTGGCTAAGTTTGATTTGAAGTCCGGGATAACCCGTTTAGAAGAAGGGCGCATTGCTCAATCTTCAGCGGAGCAAAGGGCGGGTCGAGCGGGGAGGCTTGAAGAAGGGGTCTGCTTGCGGATGTACAGTAAGGAGCAACTCGCTCTACAACCGCAAGTTCCACAGGCCGAAATTCTTCATTCAGATTTATCATCGCTCTGTATGGAACTCTCCCAATGGGGAGTGACTTCTGTTGAGGAGCTGAGTTGGCTGGATATACCCTCGATAAACGCCATTAATCAAGGCTATGAGCTACTAACAAAGCTAGGGTTAGTTACGGATAGTCGGCAGTTAACCGAATGGGGAAAAGAGCAGAGCCAGTTAGGTACCGATGTTCGGTTGGCGGCTATGCTGCTTAAAGCTAAGCAGAACGGTACTGCTATGCTGAGTTGTGCGTTATGTCTGGTGGCATTAATTGAGGAGTCTCGCCATAGCGGTGTAGACATTGCTAGTGAAGTCTATGCAATTAAAAATCATCGCCATAATAAGCAGTCACTGATTGCAAAGCGAGTAGCAATACTGGCTAAAAGGATGGCAGTCACGGTTAATTTAAAAGAGATAGATGATACTCTGATAGGACTCTGCTTAGCGGTAGCATATCCCGATCGAATCGGACAAAATCGAAATAATCGTTCAGGTAAGTTTATTTTGGCTAATGGTCATGGTGCGACTATCTCGTCAGATGATCCACTCTCAGATAGCCAGTATATTGTCGCGATTGATCTTATGCGTACTCGAGATAGAGAGAGCCAAATATTTTTAGCTGCAAAGTTGGATATAGCGTGTTTGACAGAGTCACTGCCATATCTAGTTGAGGAGAGTGAATCGGTAGAGTGGGATGTGGCTAAAGGCCGTTTAATCGCTGAAACCAGACAGTGTATCGGTAATTTAGTGATATCAAGAAAGGCACTACCTCAGCCAGCTCAAGCACAGCTAACTCAAGCTTTACTGAACTATATTCATCGCTCAGGGCTACAATGCTTGCCTTGGGATAAACAGAGCCAAGCTCTTCTGGAACGGTACCGGTGTGGTGCTGAATGGTTCCCGGAGAAAGAGTGGCCGAATTTATCTGCAGAAGCTCTACTTACACAACTAGATGCTTGGTTAGAGCCGTTTATGAATAATATGAAAAGCGTGAAATCGCTACAGAGTATTGATTTATCAGCGGCGCTCACAGCGTATTTAGGTTGGCCATTAAACCAACAAGTGGATGAGTTGTTGCCCATAGAGTATCAATTACCTACGGGCAGCAAAAAGCGTATTCGTTATCAAAGCGGTAAAGAGCCTATGCTGTCAGTGCGAATGCAAGAAGTGTTTGGAGAGAAAGTCTCCCCAGCGATAGCTAATGGTAGAAAAACCATCGTATTAGAGTTACTTTCTCCTGCGCAGAGACCATTACAAATTACGGCGGATTTAGCAGGATTTTGGCAGGGAGCCTATAAAGAGGTGCAAAAAGAGATGAAGGGACGATACCCCAAACACCTATGGCCTGACGATCCTGCAAACCATATCGCGACAACCAAAACAAAACGACAGTTGAAAATATGACCAATAAGAAAGCAGTCGAAAAGAAGAGCAGCGCTAAAAAGCGTGTTGCTGCAAAGAAGAAGCCCAGCAAAAGAGCGGCTACAGGTAAGAGACGCAGCAGAAAGTCAACTCAAAAAGTGTCACTATTGCGTCGTTTTTGGCGGTTGAGTTGGAAGCTTGCACTGGTTTCCGCCGCTTGTCTGCTGTTTATCGGTATCTACTTAGATACGGTTGTACGATCCAAATTTGATGGGCAGATATTTGATTTGCCTACGGTTGTGTATGCTCGAGTTCTTACCATTTTCCCTGGGCAGGAGATGAGTATTGCGGAAATGAGACAAGAACTTGATGTTTTAAACTATCGAAAAGTAGCAAAGCCTAGACATGCGGGAGAGTATTCATCATCGTCAACCAAGTTAGAGTTAATACGTCGACCATTCGAGTTTGAAGACGGACCACAGCCGGATAGACGGGTGATGCTTCACTTTGACAATTTAGGCTTGAAGCGAATCTACTCTCTTGAAAATAAAAGCGACATGGGCTTTTTACGCATAGAGCCTAAAATGCTAGGGATGTTGGAAAATGATGTCGACCAAACTCGCCTTTATTTAAAAAGAGAGCAGTTTCCAGAGTTTCTTGTTGATGCTCTGCTGACCACGGAAGATAGAGATTTTTATCAACACGATGGGGTTTCTCCTACCTCTATTTTACGTGCATTGGTTGCCAATATTAAAGCTGGTAGAACGGTACAAGGTGGTAGTACCTTGACCCAACAATTGGCTAAAAACTTGTTTCTATCCCGAGAAAAAACCTTATGGCGGAAAATTAGAGAAGCGTATATCGCTCTTATCATTGATTATCGTTATGACAAAGACCGAGTATTAGAAGCTTACCTAAATGAAGTGTATCTAGGTCAGGCCCAAGGGCAGGCGGTACATGGCTTTGGTTTAGCTGCTCGATTCTATTTTGGTGTTCCTCTTCAGGAGTTGAGATTGGATCAATTGGCTCTATTAGTCGGAATGGTTAAAGGCCCTTCTTATTATAATCCCATCCGTTATCCTGCTCGCAGTAAAGCGCGACGAGATTTAGTGTTAAGGCTGCTAATGCAGCAAGAGATTCTGACCGCGGCACAATACGATCAAGCAGTAAGTCGGGAGTTGGATATACAGAAAAAGCCACAAATAGCCAGCAGACAACCCGCATACTTTCAACAATTGAAAATAGAGTTGCAAGAGAAGTTGGGGGATGAATTTCACCAACATGCTGGATTACAACTGTTTACAACATTGGATCCTGTCTCTCAATCGCTAATGGAGAAAGCGGTAGCGAAAAAAGTCGCACAGCTAGAAAAAAATAGCGGTAAAGGTCTGGAGGCAGCAGTGGTTGCTGTAGACAGGCAGACGGGAGAGATACGAGCCATGGTTGGTGGGAAAAGAGCGGGTTATGATGGATTTAATCGAGCGTTAAATGCCAGTCGGCCAATAGGCTCTCTGGTCAAGCCAGCCGTTTATCTAACTGCGCTCTCTTCTCCATCTCAGTATACATTGGCGACAACGTTACAAGATAAACCAATCAAGATGAAAGGGAGTAAAGGGTCTGTATGGCAGCCACAAAATTTTGATAAAAAATTTAGAGGAGAGGTGCCTTTATATAAAGCGTTAGCCTACTCGCTAAACATACCGACAGTTCGTCTTGGTTTGGCATTAGGGATTCCGAAGGTGACGAACACGCTAGACGCGCTAGGGGTTGATAGACAAGAGATTCGTCCGGTACCTGCTATGTTCTTAGGCGCTTTTTCTCTCTCTCCTTTTCAAGTGTCGCAAATGTATCAGACGTTAACTAATTCCGGAAAACTGGCAAAATTATCAGCACTGCGTATGGTAAAAGACATTGATGACAACGTATTATATCAATCCATCCCAACCATGAGTGCGACGGTGGATGAGCAAGCGGCGTGGTTAACAACTTATGCGATGAAAAAAGCCGTAGCAGAAGGCACTGGCCGTTATTTGCAGGGTCAATTTGGTTGGGCGGCATTGGCGGGGAAAACCGGAACCAGTAATGATAGCCGAGACAGTTGGTTTGTTGGGGTTGATGGACGTGAAGTGGTTACCATTTGGGTTGGGCGGGATGATAATAAACCGACTAAATTAACGGGATCGAGTGGAGCTTTGCGAGTTTATGCTGAGTATTTGAACAAGAGGATCCCGCAACGCTTGTCATTACCGTGGCCAAAAAGTATCTCTACCCTAGGGTTTAGCAGAACAAGCAGTGGTGCTCTTAAATTGGATTGCTCAAACAGTTTTAAATTACCTGTATGGGACAAAGATGGTCAAATTCTTCGTTCTTGTCAGAGCTCACCCGCACAGTGGATAAAAAGGCTTTTTGAATAAGCCGATTACGGTTAATTAAATGATGATTTCTCCGGTAGTGTCGTTTAAATCGCCACTATTGATATGTGTTTTAATTCTAAATCCACTTTCTTTGAGGTTTGGGCGTGAAAGGATTTTATGACTACTTACGAATCGTAGCGATTGTATGCTGCTGTTACTCTGTGAGCATACACGCTGCACAAGTTACTGCGGATTCGTCTTCTCAGGAACGTCCTACCATCGCCGTGGTATTGGCCGGAGGAGGAGCAAAAGGTGCCGCACATATTGGCGTACTCAAAGCGCTGGAAGAGATGCACATTCCTGTGGATATTGTGACAGGAACCAGTATGGGGGCGTATGTTGGAGGCTTGTATGCCACAGGCATGAGCGCCGATGAGATAGAAGCGTTAATTTATACTACGGATTGGAATAGCGGTTATCGTGACAGAGTCAGTCGTAGTGATAGACGAGTAAGAGATAAAGCCTATGAAGACTACTTTCAACTGACCACAGACTTAGGGCTAGGTTGGGGGGAGATACGTTCGCCTAAAGGGATCGTTCAAGGGCAAACTATGATGCGGATTCTCCGCGAATCATCAGGAAACTTCCCTAGATTTGAGTCATTTGATTTACTTCCTCTTCGTTATCGGGCCGTTGCTACCGACATCGTAGAGCTGGATGAAGTCGTGTTGGATAAAGGATTACTTACCGATGCGATGATGGCCAGTATGTCGGTGCCGGGAGCTCTGCCGCCTTTCCCTTTAGAGGGTAAGTTACTTGTTGATGGCGGAGTGACCAATAATATGCCCGTCGATCTAGCACGCTCTATGGGGGCGGATATCGTTATTGCCGTAGATATAAGCACTGATTATCTCGATCAAGAAGGCGTGATCGATATGATGACGGTTGCCGGTCAACTTTCCAATTATCTTGTTCGGCGTACCACTAATGAACAAGCTGAGCAGTTAACGGACAAGGATACACTGTTAAAACCTGCTGTTGGGGAAATGGAGACCATGGAGTTTGACAAAATGCCTCAAGCTTATCGTTTCGGTTACCAAGCGGCACAGCAACAAAGTGAAAAACTGCAAAGATATGCGGTGACAGTTGCTCAGTATCAAAAGTATATCGACGATAAAGAAGATGCCAGAAGAGCTCTAAAACATGGTGATGAGCTGGTGGTGGATAACATCGTGCTTAATAACCATTCACATTATAAAGATGAGCTGGTGCTTGATCGTTTAGGAGTGAGTACCGGTGAGAGAGTATCGACAGAGTCTTTAGAGTTGAGTGTCAGTAACCTCTATGCCTTAGATAGGTTTGAAACTGTCTCGTATCATTTTGATACATCATCCGATGAAACCACACTGACTTTTAATGTAAAAGAGAAAGAGTGGGGACCTAACTATGTTAATTTTCGTTTTTTCTTAGAGGAAGATTTTACTTCTGAGAGTCAATATGCCTTGGGTGTATCCACCAACTTTACTGGACTAAATAGCGTTGGGGCTGAGTTAAAAGCGAATTTAGAGCTGGGGACCGACAGAAATATTGCGCTTAACTGGTCTTCGCCATTTTTTAGTAATCAGTACTTATTAAATTTACTGAGTGTCAGTTATAGCAAAGATAAAAAGAATACTCCTATATCGGGCTTAAATGGTGAAAGTAACTTGGATATGGCGGATAACTCTTTATCCACGACTTATTCGGAGTTTAAAGGCGAAGCCGCCATTGGTTTTCAGCCTCAGTTATGGCAAGAGTTAAGGGTAGGTGCCCGTTTTATTGATGGTGAGGCAAACCTAAGTACAGCTCCAGATTATGGCTTTGCGGACTATACAAGGAAAGGTATGTTTGCTCGCTATCGCATTGATACTCTAGATGATTTTAGTTTGCCTACCAAGGGATTTCAGTTTGATATTGAGTACTTTGTGTCGGATGATTCTGTGAAAGGTTCCACTATAGTAAGGGACGAAAACAACGATCAAGAAGAGTTTGATTTCAAAGACGATGTGGTTCATGAAATTTCAACCCTTGTACGTGGTGCCTATAGTTTTGGTGATAATACTTTAGTCGGACATCTTGAATATGGCGCGGTAGAGGACAAAACCGCCAATAATCTTGCTATTCAACCTAAAGAGCTTGGCGGATTTTTGCGTTTGTCGGGAATATCCAGAAACAGCCTTGTTGGTCAAAACCTGTTTTTTAGTAGCTTAGTTTATCGTTATCGCTGGTTTAATAATGATTTTGGGCTGTTCACTGCCCCGGTTTACTTAGGTGCGTCATATGAGTATGGCGGAGTATGGAATGATACAGATGTCAAAATCAAAGACGCGCCTCTTTACCATGCAGGGTCTGTTTTTGCTGGTGTAGCATCACCTATTGGGCCGATTGTATTTGCATTTGGGATGACAGAAGGACATCGTCAATCTGTTTACTTAATACTCGGTCATACTTTTTAGTCTAATAACAAATAATAAAAATCATAAAATTCATAATGATATAAATTGCGCATTGTAGAACTTTAGTCGCAAGATGATATGTTGGTCAAAATGATTGGATTTTAATTTTTAGTTAAATTTGCTATTCTCTCTTGCACAGTTTGGCCCTCGCCGCTGTCCGTTTATTAACCTGAATTAAATAATAATGTGCGGCAGGAAGCCAAGTTTTCCAAGGATGTTCATTTTCATACTAAAAAGAAATTGAACCGCAATGAGAGGAATTAGTCGTGCTTGAAGCCTATCGAAAACACGTCGAAGAACGTGCAGTGGAAGGAATAGTTGCAAAACCACTGAATGCAGAACAAGTTGCTGCATTAATTGAACTGGTTAAAACCCCACCTAAAGGTGAAGAAGCGTTTATTCTTGACCTACTAGAAAACCGAATTCCCCCTGGTGTTGATGAAGCCGCTTATGTAAAGGCTGGTTTTTTGACGGCTGTTGCAACGGGTGAAGCAAGTTCTCCGCTGGTAAGTAAAGAGAAAGCTGTTGAGCTTCTTGGCACAATGCAAGGTGGGTACAATATTGAACCGTTAATTTCATTACTTGATGATGACTCTTTAGCGCCAATATCAGCAAAAGTGCTGTCTCATACTTTACTCATGTTTGATGCTTTTTATGACGTAGAAGAGAAAGCAAAGGCCGGTAATGAATATGCCAAGCAAGTATTAACCTCATGGGCAGAGGCTGAGTGGTTTTTATCTAAGCCTGAGCTTAAAGAGAAAATTACACTAACGGTATTTAAAGTAACTGGCGAAACAAATACGGATGACCTCTCTCCAGCTCCTGATGCGTGGTCGCGTCCAGATATTCCGCTGCATGCTTTAGCGATGCTTAAAAACCAAAGAGAGGGTATTGAACCGGATCAAGCGGGTAGCATTGGCCCTGTAAAACAGATTGAGAGCCTTAAAGAGAAAGGTCATCAACTTGTATATGTTGGTGACGTTGTAGGTACAGGTTCATCTCGTAAGTCTGCCACAAACTCTGTGTTGTGGTTTATGGGGGATGATATTCCTAATGTACCGAACAAACGTGCTGGTGGTTATGTATTGGGTGGCAAAATAGCCCCGATATTCTTTAACACCATGGAAGATGCTGGTGCGCTTCCTATTGAAGTTGATGTCTCTAAATTGAATATGGGTGATGTAATTGATGTCTATCCATATGAAGGCAAAGTCACGGATAACGCGTCAGGCGATGTGTTGGCGGAGTTTGGCTTAAAAACAGATGTGTTGATTGATGAAGTTCGTGCGGGTGGTCGTATACCTCTAATTATCGGTCGCGGATTGACTGATCGCGCTCGTGAAGCGTTAGGGTTGGAGCCATCAGAAATTTTCCGCCGTCCAGTTGCGGTAGAAGATACGGGTAAAGGTTATACATTAGCGCAAAAAATGGTGGGTAAAGCTTGTGGTGTTGACGGTATTCGTCCAGGTACCTATTGCGAACCTAAAATGACCACCGTTGGCTCACAAGATACGACCGGGCCAATGACTCGTGATGAGCTAAAAGATCTTGCTTGTTTAGGTTTCTCTGCAGACCTAGTGATGCAGTCTTTCTGTCACACTTCAGCGTATCCAAAACCTGTTGATGTTAATACGCACCATACATTGCCTGATTTCATAATGAACCGTGCCGGCGTTTCTTTGCGCCCTGGTGACGGTGTTATTCACTCTTGGTTAAACCGTATGTTGCTACCCGATACAGTTGGAACCGGTGGTGACTCTCATACTCGTTTCCCTCTCGGTATCTCATTCCCAGCAGGTTCTGGTTTGGTGGCGTTTGCTGCTGCGACTGGAGTGATGCCGCTGGATATGCCTGAATCTATACTGGTTCGTTTTAAAGGTGAAATGCAACCGGGTATTACGCTACGTGATCTGGTTCATGCGATTCCATATTATGGTATCAAGCAAGGACTCCTTACTGTAGAGAAAGCGGGTAAGATCAATGAGTTCTCAGGTCGTGTACTAGAGATCGAAGGTGTTGAACATTTAAGTGTGGAACAGGCATTTGAACTTTCTGATGCTTCTGCAGAACGTTCTGCGGCAGGTTGTACGGTTAAATTATCTCAAGAGTCGATTGAAGAGTACCTTAACTCCAACATTGTTATGTTGAAGTGGATGATTTCTGAAGGGTATGGTGATGTACGCACCCTTGAGCGTCGTATTACATCCATGCAAGAGTGGCTTGAAAATCCTGAGTTAATGACGGCAGATAATGATGCTGAATACGCTCACGTGATTGAAATTGACTTGGCTGAGATCAGTGAGCCAATTTTATGTGCGCCAAATGATCCGGATGATGCGCGTCTACTTTCTGATGTACAGGGTACTGCGATTCAGGAAGTCTTTATTGGTTCTTGTATGACCAACATTGGCCATTTCCGTGCCGCGGGTAAGTTGCTTGATAAGCATAGCGGTCAACTTGATACTCGTCTTTGGATTGCTCCACCGACGAAGATGGATAAAGATCAGCTCACAGAAGAGGGGTACTACGGTATCTTCGGTCGTGCTGGTGTTCGTATCGAAACTCCGGGCTGTTCTCTCTGTATGGGTAACCAAGCACGGGTAGCCGATGAAGCGACAGTGATTTCAACATCAACTCGTAACTTCCCTAACCGTTTAGGTACGGGGGCGAATGTCTATCTTGCATCTGCTGAGTTAGCATCGGTTGGCGCTATTTTAGGCAAAATTCCGTCTAAAGAGGAGTATCTAGAGTTTGCTAAGCAGATTGATGCGACAGCAGCAGATACTTATCGCTACCTAAACTTCCATAAAATGGGACAGTATACAGAAAAAGCGGATACGGTTATTTTCCAAGAGCCAGCATAAAGGCTTGGAAGAATCCATTCACTGAACTAAAAACCTACTTTATTAAGTAGGTTTTTTTATAGCAGTGGTGCAAAAAATGAAGTAGCTAACTTGACGAGCAATTAACATGTGCTAAGTCTTAATAATGAGACAGAAAAACAGCCAATGTCTCGATACTGTTATATCCCTGCGAATATTTTCTTGTATACAGAGAAAGTATTTTTTTAGGGTCAATAGACCACTGAGTAGTGGGTGCATTCCTCTCAACAAATATAATAAAAAAGGATCTGTCATGGGCACACAATTTCGAATGGATTCTGTTGCGGGCTCTCTTGTCGTGGTTGGTGGTAAGCAAGAACCGTGGTTGTCTGTTTTAGAGCAAGAAGGTTGGCAATGTCAGCGGTGTGGTGATTTACGTAAAGCGGACATACTGTTAAATGATATTGGTCCTTGTATTGGTATCGTAGATTTAAGTCAGGATGAATTTAGTTTAAACGGCATTGCTAATTTAGTTAGTAGCTATAAACACGTCCGATGGTTGGCATTTATAAGAGAATCACAATTAAGCTCTGATACCATCTGCCAGTTTATTGTTAACTTCTGTATCGATTTTTTTACCGCTCCAATGCCAGATACACAACTGATGAGCACCATTGGTCACCAGTTAGGCATGCTTAAATTAGAAAGAAAAGTATGGCCTAATTATGGATGCAATAAAGACATGGGGTTAACAGGTGAGTCGGTTTCTATGAAACGGCTCAGAGAACAGGTTAAACGCATCAGCTCTACGGACGTCAGTATTTTAATTTATGGTGAAAACGGAGCTGGAAAAGAGTGTGTGGCAAAAGCTATTCACACTATGTCTACCCGTTCGAAAGAAGCTTTTATTAGTGTTAATTGTGGGGCGCTATCAGAAGCTAGGATGGCTCAGGAGCTATTTGGCAAAAATATCGATGCTGATGCCGGCCCATGTTTATTAGAAAAAGCGCATGGTGGTACTCTATTTTTTAATGACATTTTAATGATGTCACGCTCTCAACAGAGAAACTTACTTCGATTCTTGCAAGATGGAAAAATCGAGTCAATTGATGGCAGGAAAGAATTGGATGTGAGGATATTAGCAGGTTATAGCACGGATATTGAGAAGTCGTTAGCAGACAAAGATTTTAATGAAGAGCTTTATCATTATATAAACGTTCTTAGAATTAATATTCCTAGTTTAAAGGAACGGACTGGTGATATAGCGATTTTGGCTAAACATTTTTTGCAGGAGTTTTCTAAAGAATATAATGCGCAGGCAAAAGGTTTCTCTGATCAAGCTTTGAAGGCGTTAATGCAATATCATTGGCCGGGTAATGTGAGAGAGCTTTCTAACCAAGTAAAACGAGCGGTATTGATGTCTGATAGCGCTATAATTGATATTAATCAGCTTGATCTTCCTAAAGTTATTAGTGGTAGACGAAGCCTTAAAAGTATTCGAGAAAATTCTGAGAAAGATGCCTTGGTTTTGGTATTAGAGTCGCATGAAGGGCAAGTTTCACCCGCGGCAAAAGAGCTAGGGGTCTCTAGAGCGACCATGTATAGGTTATTGAATAAGCATAATTTAATTTCAGAATCCATGTAATGATCATTGTCTACACAGAGAACTTTCCGCTAACGAGTGACAGCGGGAATTAGATATTTCTCACATATACTCAAGTGACCTCAAGATGTAAGATTCAGAGCAACATCAACACGTTCAGTTCAAGAAAGATAATTGAAGGAATGGCATTCCCTTTCAAGATTATCTTCCGCAGAAATGGGCGTGTTGATGTGCTCCCAAAGGGCGAGTTTTATTGGCTCCTGCTCTGTGTTACTGATTCTTTCCGTAGAATGACTATGCCTTCAAATCAGTGCCTTGATCAGCAGCCAATACATTCTCGCTGAACAAGCTCCTTGAGGTCACTTGAGTATATTAATAGATAGCAGATGTAAGCGTGAATAAATTTTCACTTTAGTAGTAAATAGCTATTGCATATAACTTAAAAGTGGTTACAATTTGAGCGTGAATAACATTCACTCATCTTTACGATTAATTAGTTTTTAACAGGAGGCACAAATGAAATATTTCACATTCGTTCATACAATTTGTGCGTTCTTAAATTCTGTATCGCTGGATAGATCCGTATTTTTTATGGCTTCTTCTATCACCAAGCATACTGATACTAATTAATCCGTAACCTGAAAGGCTGCGGAAAATGGCAGCTAAATAGGGTTATAGTCTATATTTTCAATTCTACTGCCATTTTTCCAGTCAAATTATTTAATTAACTGGAGATTAATCATGAGTCACTCTATCTATTTAAAAGTAGCGGTTTTATTTGTTAAAGCAGATTTACGCCGAGAAGAAAAAAAATGGCAAAGTGCAATACGTCGTTCAAAGTATGATATTCCTTGGCAGAATACACATCTGTTGAAAGATATTGGCCTTGAAAGTGATGGTCGAGTTATGGGATATACCGAGCCTGAAAACTTAGTTGTAGAACGTCGTATGCGTCATCTTCGTCGTGTTTTTCGATCGAGACTGGTAACGTAATGGTAGGGGGAAGGTAAATTTCCCCCTATGATTGCGGCTTTAAGGACAAGGATTGGAGTATTCAACTCCAATCTTTTCAATCTCTTCTAGTAACTCCTTGCTTAATTCTACTTCCATACTGTTAATATTGGCGGATAGCTGTTCTAGGTTTGTAGCACCAATAATGTTTGATGCCACAAATGGTTGTTGATTAACAAACGACAACGCCATTTGTGCTGGCTGCAATCCAAATTGCAAGGCAAGATCGGCATAAGCTTGAGTCGCTTTTATACCTTGGGGTGTAAAGTAACGCGAGAATCGCTGCCACTGACTACAACGAGCTCCGTCTGGTTTGGCATTGTTTAGATATTTTCCTGAAAGACAGCCAAACGCGAGTGGAGAATAAGCAAGTAACTCAACACCTTCGTGCTGGGCAATTTCTGCCAATCCTATTTCAAAGCTGCGGTTGAGTAAGTTATAAGGGTTTTGGATCGAGACTATCTTAGGTAAGTCATGTTTTTCGGCTAACTGAAGAAACTTCATTACTCCCCAAGGCGTTTCATTGGATAAGCCAATATAACGAACTTTCCCTGCTCTAACGAGCTCAGCAAGTGCTTCTAGAGATTCAATGAGAGTGACTTCTTCATTTTCATCTTGATAGTGATAATTGAGTTTGCCAAAGAAGTTGGTTTGTCGTTGAGGCCAATGCAGTTGGTAGAGATCTATGTAGTCAGTTTTAAGACGAGTAAGGCTACTATCTATCGCGCTGTGAATATTTCTTCTACTTAAACTCATCTCGTCTCTGATATGAGGAACGTTAGCGGGCCCTGCTACTTTAGTCGAAAGAATGACCTTTTCTCGCTTGCCTGATTTCGCCAACCAATTACCAATAAATTGCTCGGTAGAACCTTGAGTTTCTTTCTTTGGAGGGACAGGATACATCTCTGCCGTATCAATGAAATTTACGCCGTGATCAAGAGAAAAGTCAATTTGTTCAAAGGCTTGTGACTCAGTGTTTTGCTCGCCAAAAGTCATTGTACCTAAGCATATTTTACTGACTTCCAATGTTGAATTTGGCAGCTTATGATATTTCATAACACTTCCTTGTACTGTTATTTTTAACCAATATACCCAAAGAAGAGACAGTAATGAAATTAGAATTTACCGATAGCTGAACTAAGCTTATATAGAAAGAAGGAGATTCTATGGAAAAAATTCAATTAGACCACTGGTTACATGCCGACCACAATGAGAAGCATATTCAACCTAAACTGTATGTTATTAGTTGTGAAGATCTGTCTGACTACTTATTGGCAGTGGAGTATAAGCACAAGCTGGAGCCTATTTACCGAAATGACGAAGTAATACATTACTCGTCGCTGGATCAGATAAAAGATGATCTTGGTCGGTTAGGTGTAGAGTCGGTGTATTTACGTTTGCACAATACTGATGATGAATGTGGTTCTCCCGAAGGGACGATCCCTTATCACGATATCGAACTCTCTCTGCAGCGCCACTAAGATTGAGCGGATATGTAACGAGATAGAATGTTAGCGGTAAACTGAGTCCTGAGATAGAAACCTCTTGGGAGCGTTTTTATCGGTTTGCCTGAAGCTCCGTATGCTTCTGTAACAACTCGGCTATTTGCTGCTTTTGGTCTAAGTTGCATTACTTCACCGTGTTTGGCTGTGATGTTTTCTACTTCACCTAAAACGATTAACTCCATCAACTCTTCCCAGTCAGCTTGAAGAGCTCGCTCCTCCTGCTCTGAAGGCGACCAAAGAATAGGGGTTCCAACCCTTCTATCTGCAACAGGAATTTCTCTTTCTCCTTCAACAGGGATCCAGAGCACTTTAGATAGCTTCTGTTTAACATGGCACTGTTGCCAAGTTAAGCCATGTACACCAATTAAAGGAGCAACACAGACAAATGTCGTTTCTAACGGCTTTCCGCTATAACTGATAGGAATACTTTTTAACTCGATGCCAAGCTCGACAAAATCTTGTTGTGGTTTGCTCCCTGCAATAGCGCCTAAGTGCCATTCCAACAATTGACCTACCCAACCTTTGTCTCGTTTTAGATTTTTTGGTACAGAAATATTGGCTTCTTCTGCCAATTCATAGAAAGTAAAACCAGCAATTGCATGCGCTCTATCTAGTAATTCTTGTTCTGATTTTGGCTGCGGTTTCATGATCGATTAACAAAGACAATTGTGAAGTAAGAAGTGGCTAGTGTAACAAATAATGCCTAGTAAAGATCGACTATCAAGCGATATCAATCATATTTCGCGATAGCTCTAAACGATGAGCATGATGATCTATGGCTAAATAGACAACCGTGTCCATTGGATCTGATGATGAATTAATGATCATAATGCCACTTATCCACAGGCTATTTTAAAAATGATGAGCTTTAGCCACTACTGGATCAATTAACAGGTCTTTTGAGGCGATAAAACAGTTGCTAAATTGGTGCTATGATGAAATTGGCAGTTGTTAGTGTGGATAACCCTCTATGCGGTTGATCTTTGACCGATCTAAAAAGATAGAAGATCCTTGTTGTTTTTTATCATGGTGAATCTACTTTGATCTTAATTAACTGATTGATTTTTAGTTATTTTGTATGTGTATGTTACAGCGTTGGTCATTTTTCTTGATTATATATTGCTCGTCTTTATTGGCTTATTTAAAATTCTTCACATAGTTATTCACAGAAATGGTGAATAAATTTGTGATCTGACGCGTTTGGTGTTGATAACTCTATATTTGAACAAAAGTTATTCAAACTCGCTTTGGCAGAAAATAAATATTTCGTAAATTAGACATGTAAGTTTGCGAGAACTGGGGATATGTGGAAAAATCACGCCAAGAAAAATTTTTTAGAGGTCAGCCAGTGATCGATGGCGATGGTTACCGCTTAAATGTGGGAATAGTGATTTGTAACAACCATGGTCAGGTATTCTGGGCTAAACGATATGGACAACACTCTTGGCAATTTCCTCAAGGGGGAATTGATGATGGAGAAACCGCTGAGCAAGCCATGTTTCGAGAGTTATATGAAGAGGTTGGTCTTACAAAACAGGATGTAACAATTGTTGCCACGAGTCGTCATTGGTTAAGGTATCGCCTACCAAAACGCTTAGTTCGTTGGGACTCAAAACCTGTTTGTATCGGGCAAAAACAGAAATGGTTTTTACTGCGTTTAGATAGCGATGAATCTAAAGTAAATATGCAGCGTGGAAAAACCCCTGAATTTGATGGTTGGAGATGGGTAAGTTATTGGTACCCAGTAAGACAAGTAGTTTCGTTTAAAAGAGATGTTTATCGTCGTGCGATGAAAGAGTTTGCATCTTTGGCTATGCCATTTAAGGAGCGAAAGATAAAAGGTAAACGCAAAAATCGTAGAGGGTAATCATGTTAACTCAACTAAGGGACATAGTTGAAAAAGTCTCAAAGCTTGATGATGTTCATCAAGCTTTGAAGCTATTGGTGCAAGAAACATGTAAAGCCGTTCAAACCGAATGCTGCACAGTTTACTTGGCTAATGATGAAAAGAACCGTCTTGAGCTAATGGCGACTCAAGGGTTAAAAGTTAAAAAGAGACACTTCTTTGTAAAATATCAAGATGGTTTGGTGGGTTTGGTTCGACGTAACGCAGAACCGTTAAACTTGGCAGAAGCGGCTAAACATCCTGAATTTAAACTCTTTCCACAGCTGGGGGAGGAGATCTACAACTCCTTTCTTGGAACCCCTATTATCTACCGCAAGCAAGTCCTTGGGGTACTGGTTATTCAGCAGCAATCCCCCCGTTTATTTAACGAAATGGAAGAGTCGTTCCTTGTTACTCTCGCGGCTCAGATAGCGGTCATTATTGCTCATGCTCAAGGCCAAGGTCAGTGGCTGTTAAATAAAAAAAGAACCGAGATCATTACAGGCATTGGGGCATCTCCGGGAGTGGCAGTAGGGGAGTTTTGGTGGGACAACACCCAACCTGAGTTATCCGATGTATACCCTGCATCTGCCCTTGATGTCTCTCAAGAGCAAGAGTGGCTAATGTTGGCGATTGAAAATGCGATTGCCGATTTTCGACGAATGCGGAAAAAACTGGATAGTGAGCTTAATAAAGATGCGCTCGCTATTTTTGATCTGTTTACGCACTTATTGAATGATCCAATGTTACGGGCTGATTTAAAAGATCAGATTAACAAGGGAGACAGAGCAGATTGGGCATTGAGACAGGTGGTCGAAGCCTACTCTAACCGCTTTGCCAAAATGTCTGACGTTTATATGCGTGAACGTGCGCAGGACATTCGAGAACTTGGACAGCGTTTACTCTACTTTTTACACAACTCTGAGGTGAGTACTCTAGAGCTTCAGCAACCGATTATCTTGGTCGTAAGGGAACTAACGGCCTCGCTTTTAGCGGGCATACCAAAAGAGAAATTACTCGCGGTTGTCTCGCTAGAGGGGGCGGCTAACTCTCATGCTGCTATTTTGTCTCGTGCTCTTGGAGTGCCCGCAATCATGGGAGCGACCTTTACACCTGAGTCAATTCAAGGCAAACGGGGGATTGTAAATGGTTATAGTGGCGAGATTGTTGTAGAGCCAAACAAAACGTTGCTTAAAGAGTATATTAGCCTGCAACAAGAAGAACATGAATTATCGGAGTTAGTTGAAGGTGAAATTTCTCAAGCGGCTTGCACTAAAGATAACTGCCAAGTCGAAGTATTATTGAATGCGGGTTTAAGTGCTGATGCGAACATTGCGATCAACAAAGGCGTTGACGGTGTTGGCTTATATAGAACAGAAATCTCCTTTTTATTGCAGCACGGCTTTCCTTCTGAAGAAGAGCAGGCTTCCCGATATCGGAGCATATTGTCGAGTTACCCAGATAAAAAAGTAGTGATGCGTACTCTAGATATTGGTGGAGATAAGCCGTTACCTTATCTTCCTATTGAGGAAGACAATCCATTTTTGGGTTGGCGGGGCATCCGTTTCACCCTTGATCACCCTGATATTTTTTTGGTGCAACTTAGAGCAATGCTGAAAGCCAGTGTTGGTATCGATAATCTCAGAATTTTATTGCCAATGATTGCTAGCTGTCAGGAGTTGGATGATGCGCTGCTTTTGCTTAATCAAGCTTATATCGAAGTTAAAAAGATAGAGCCTAAGGTTGTTAGACCTGAAGTCGGAATCATGGTAGAAGTGCCTTCGATGTTGTATTTATTGCCATTACTCGCCAACAAGGTTGATTATGTATCAGTGGGGAGTAACGATTTAACACAATATTTACTGGCCGTTGATCGGAATAACGCCCGAGTTGCTAGTATTTATGAACCCATTCATCCTGCGGTGATAATGGCGTTAAAACAGATACAACAAACCTGTCAGCAATATCGCTTACCTGTTAGCGTGTGTGGTGAGTTAGCGGGTGATCCTATCGGCGCATTGTTGCTTGTTGGTCTCGGGTATCGCTCACTAAGTATGAATACCGCGAACGTGGCTAGAGTTAAGTACTTGCTTAGGAAGGTAGACTCTAAGCAGTTAGAAACGTTAACGGCCAAAGCGTTGGGTCAGCCTTATAGCAGTGAAATATATAAAATGATGGTCGAATACTTGGAAAGCAAGCAGCTTGCCGGGTTTGTTCGAGCAGGTAAAAAATAGAGGCGATTTTGAATTACGAATTACTTATATCTTTGCTGTTACTAGGCAGCTTTGTTGGTGTGATGGCGGGACTGTTAGGTATTGGTGGCGGTCTAATTGTTGTTCCTGCCCTTTTGGTACTGCTCCCTAAAGCCGGTATATCGGCTGACGTAGTAATGCATATCGCTTTGGCTACATCCCTTGCTTCCATCATCATTACCTCTGGCTCTTCCGCTTTAAACCATCTGAAGTTAGGAAATGTAGATGTCTTTGTGATCAAGTGGCTACTGCCTGGTGTGGTTATTGGCGGCTTGATGGGATCTTACGTAGCGGAGTTAATTCCTAGCGAAAATTTACCGAAGGTGTTTGGCGTTATCGTACTGTTTTTAGCAGGCCAAATGCTGTTGTCGGTGAAATCAAAGAAAGTTAGAGTAATGCCATCAACGATAATGACCTCTATATCGGGCTGTTTGATCGGTATAGTGTCAACGCTTGCTGGTATTGGCGGAGGCTCTTTAACTGTGCCTTATTTAAACCGCTATGGTGTAGAAATGCGTAAGGCAATCGGCTCTTCTTCTGTCTGTGGTTGTGTTATCGCATTATCGGGGATGGTTGGTTTTATTTGGAATGGATTTGGAGTTAGTCATTTGCCGGACTACAGTATTGGTTATGTTTATGTTCCGGCCTTGCTTGCTATTGTCTCAACTTCCATTTTTACGACGAAGTTTGGTGCTCGGCTGGCCAGCCGTTTACCCACCGTTCAGCTTAAGAAAGTGTTTGCGGTATTTTTACTGTTTATAGCAGGAAGAATGTTGTTATCTTAATTCATTTCGAGTTCCGAAAAACGAATCGTCAAAGTGCATGCTCTTGAGCTGTTGCTAGGATGAGTTTATTATCGGGCACCATATTATCAATCCGTATTCATTATGTGATTTAAAGAGAGTTGTTATATGCCACAAGGCTTTATTGAGTTTCCTCAGATTGATCCTGTTCTTGTCTCCATTGGTCCCTTATCGGTACGTTGGTATGGGCTGATGTATCTGTTTGGTTTTTTGTTTGCTATGTGGTTAGCAAACAGGCGAGCAGATAAGAAAGGAAGCGGATGGACTAGAGAGCAAGTATCAGACTTGCTCTTTCTTGGCTTTTTAGGTGTGGTGATTGGTGGTCGTGTTGGTTATGTTTTCTTCTACCAGTTTTCAGCATTTTTAGATGATCCTCTGTACCTCTTTAAAGTGTGGACTGGGGGAATGTCATTCCATGGTGGATTGTTAGGTGTTATTAGTGCCATGGGCTGGTACGCCTATAAAAATGGACGCACTTTCTTTAATGTCGCTGACTTTATCGCGCCATTGGTGCCATTTGGCTTAGGTTTAGGTCGACTAGGCAACTTTATGAATGATGAGTTGTGGGGACGAGTGACGGATGTGTCATGGGCAGTCTTGTTTCCTAGTGGGGGCTTCCTTCCTCGTCACCCCTCCCAGCTTTATGAGTTTGCGTTAGAGGGGGTGTTGTTATTTATTATCTTAAATATCTATATTGGTAAACCACGCCCTGCTGGCGCCGTGTCAGGCTTATTTATGCTTGGTTATGGTGTATTCCGATTTATCGTAGAGTATTTCCGTGAACCTGATGATCATCTAGGGTTATTTGGTGATTTTATTTCCATGGGACAGATTTTATCTTCTCCAATGATTATTTTCGGTGTGCTACTAATCACTTGGGCATATAGAAGTGACAAAAAAGAGGCTAAGCAGTGAAACAGTATTTAGATTTATGTCAGCGTATTGTAGATGAAGGTGTTTGGGTTGAAAATGAACGAACCGGTAAACGTTGTTTAACGGTCATTAATGCAGACTTGTCCTATGACGTTGCGAACAATCAGTTTCCCTTGGTGACAACCCGTAAAAGTTTCTGGAAAGCTGCAGTAGCCGAACTGCTCGGCTATATCAGAGGTTACGACAATGCTGAAGATTTTCGTAAGTTAGGTACTAAAACTTGGGATGCCAATGCCAACCTTAATCAAGCTTGGCTGAACAATCCATATCGTCAAGGTGAAGATGATATGGGTAGAGTCTATGGTGTGCAAGGAAGGGCTTGGTCTAAACCTGATGGTGGCAGTGTCGATCAACTCAAAAATATTGTTAATGACTTAACAAATGGCATTGATAATAGAGGTGAGATTTTAAACTTTTATAATCCTGGTGAGTTTCATATGGGGTGCTTGAGACCGTGTATGTACAGCCATCATTTTTCGTTGTTAGGTGATACTCTCTATTTAAATAGCACACAACGTTCGTGTGACGTGCCTCTAGGGCTAAATTTTAATATGGTGCAGGTTTATGTGTTTTTAGCGTTAATGGCGCAGATAACCGGTCACAAAGCAGGAGTGGCGTACCATAAAATTGTTAACGGCCATATTTATGAGGATCAACTGGACTTAATGCAGAATGTTCAGCTTAAACGTGAGCCACTCGCTCCGGCGAAATTTAGCATTAACCCAGACATTAAATCACTAGAAGATTTAGAAACATGGGTAACCTTAGATGACTTTGACGTGACGGATTACCAGTGTCACGATGCCATTAAGTATCCTTTCTCTGTATAGCGATTTTAATCACTGAGCTGACAAGGTTAGTATTAACAAGAATCTTTATTGAAAAAGCCTCGTAACGATGAGTTACGAGGCTTTTTTATCTCTACTTACATCACCTCTGAGAGAGGTGAAAGTCTATGAAAGGGCACTATACAGTTAGAGCTAAGATGGCTCCCGGCATAATGATAAAGACACAGACAAGGTAAGCAACTACGACAGATTTATTTTCCATCGCTAGATTTGAAATGATATCTGCACCTTTAAGAGGCAAGTCACGCAAGAACGGAATGCCAAAAATAAAGATAGTGGCTAATACATTGAAAGTTAAGTGGACTAAGGCGATTTGTAGGGCAAATACCGCATACTCACCTGTGACTGCTGTTGCCGCTAAAAGCGCAGTAATACAGGTGCCTATATTAGAGCCAAGAGTGAATGGGTAGACGTCTTTTACTTTAAGAACACCTGTACCTACTAGAGGAACCATTAGGCTCGTGGTGGTAGATGAAGATTGAACCAGAACGGTAACGATAGAACCCGATAGAATACCGTGTAAAGGACCTTTACCAATGGCGTGCTGTAAAATATCTTTTGCACGACCAACCATCAGTTTCTTCATTAACTTACCCATTACCGTAATCGCTAAGAATACAGTGGCGATACCAATAAAGATAAGTGCTACGCCACCAGCGACGTCACCAAATGTGCTTAGCGGCTCTTTCAACGCTGAAACAACAGGCTTGGTTATTGGCTTTATAAAGTTGAACCCTTTAATGCTCATATCGCCTGTTGCTAGCATAGGAGAGACTAGCCAGTGAGATATTTTCTCTAAAATACCAAACATCATTTCTAAAGGTAGGAAGATCAATACAGCCAATAGGTTAAAGAAGTCATGTATGGTGGCACTTGCAAAAGCACGTTTAAATTCGTGTTTGCAGCGGAGGTGACCGAGGCTCACTAGGGTATTAGTGACTGTTGTTCCGATATTTGCACCCATGATCATAGGGATTGCGGTTTCTACCGGAAGTCCACCAGCAACAAGACCAACGATAATAGAGGTAACGGTACTAGAGGATTGAATTAATGCTGTGGCGACTAAACCTATCATTAATCCCGCTACAGGATGGGAAGCAAATTCAAATAGTGTTTTTGCTTGTTCACCGGTTGCGAGCTTAAACCCACTACCAACCATAGAAACAGCCAGCAGTAATAAATAAAGCATGAATACCAAGTTTGCCCAGCGTATCCAATTAGCAGACTTCTTATGCGATGATGCTGCAGTTGTGGCTTGGTTCATAATTTTTCTCCGAGACCCGATTATTGGTCATTTTGCTTATCTGCTCGGGATAGTAGAGGTTGAATATTTCACTAATATGACAGTTTTGTAAAATACCGATAATGATTTATTAAGTGTAGGTAAACGTTTGCCTCTGTGCTTTTTATTTGTAATTTTATGATTTTATTGTGTTTTTTATTTTCTGGTGTTCTTTAAATTGATGATTGAAGAGAGCAATTTGACAAAAAAAGTTATTTTTAATGTGACAAAAATGTCATCTAAGATATTTATGTTTCGGTAAAACTATACTATTGTTTATATCTGCTCGGAAATTCCGAGTTATTTGCCTGTATATCATCAATATATACAGTTTGCATGAGAGGAAATATGTCGCATTTAAATTACAATCATCTCTACTATTTTTGGATGGTGTGCAAGCAGGGCTCAGTCTCAAAAGCGGCCGATGCTCTCTTTCTCACACCACAAACGGTTACCGGACAAATTAAAGCGCTTGAAGAACGAATCAATGGCAAATTAACTAAGCGTAATGGTCGTAATGTTGAACCAACAGAGCTCGGACAGCTTATTTATAAGTATGCTGATCGTATGTTTGGCCTCAGCTATGAAATGCTTGATATCGTAAATTATAGTCAGCGCTCAAATCTATTGTTTGATGTCGGAGTAGCAGATGCTTTATCTAAGCGGTTAGTCAGTAAGGTATTAATGAACACCATACCGGAAGATGGAAGCATTCATTTACGCTGTTTTGAATCAACCCATGAACTGTTGTTAGAGCAGCTATCTCAACATAAGCTGGATATGATCTTATCCGACTGTCCAATCGACTCTAGCCAATTGCCCGGTTTATATAGTAAGAAGCTTGGTGAGTGCTCACTTAGCTTTTATTACTCTGGCGCGTTAGATAACGTTCAGTTTCCTGAAATCTTGGAGCAAAAAAAGTTGTTGCTGCCTGGTAGCCGAACATCAATGGGGCGAAAAGTTTCAGCTTGGTTTGATCGGCAAGGCATTCAGCCTAATATTTTGGGGGAGTTTGATGATGTTGCGCTGATGAAAGCATTTGCCCAATATCATTCGGATGTTATATATCTTGCTCCTGATCTATATCTGTCGGAACTAAGTAGTAATTATGCGTTCCAACAAATCGGTGAAGCCAAAGAGTTAAAAGAAGAATATTATGTGATTTTTGCCGAAAGAATGATCCAGCATCCCGCGGTTAAAAATGTTTGTGATGCAGATTTCGGTCATTTGTTTGACCCTATTTTATAGTAAAGCTCAGTTTTACAGATTTAGGCCTTATTAGTAGTATGTTATTTGTTAATAGATGTGCATATCTCTTCAATATGACGTTGAATTGTATTACCATTCATAGATCAAATAATAACAAATTTATTAATAAGTCAGTATGGCAACTGGCACCTCTATTTATATTATTAGCTCATATAAAATTTAGCTTGTTGGAGGCTATTAGATGAACCTACAAGAAATGGAGAAAAACTCCGCTAAGGCAGTTGCCTTATTGAAAGCGATGGCAAATGAAAGACGATTGCAAATATTGTGTATTCTTCATGAGCAAGAACTTTCTGTAGGTGAGCTCTGTACCATGCTTGAACTTAGTCAATCTGCATTATCTCAACACCTCGCATGGCTGCGTAGAGATGGGCTTGTTGCGACAAGAAAAGAAGCTCAAACAGTTTATTATTCACTGAGTAGTCACGAAGTGAAAGAGATGATCAAACTGCTGCACGCTTTGTACTGCCCTGCATGATATAGAACCACTAAATCAACTCAATAATACCGATAAAACTAAAAATGGATGATTAGAAAAGAGTGTTATTGGAGTTGATATTTTAGGTATAAAAAAACCGGCGAAAGCCGGTTTTTTGTTTCAAGTAACTATCTAAGCAGATTAAAGTGCTTTGATTGCCGCGTTGAAACGAGACTTATGACGAGCAGCTTTATTCTTATGAATAAGGCCTTTAGTCGCCATACGGTCTAGAAGAGGTGTAACTACAGCTAGTGCAGCAGTTGCAGCTTCTTTATCGCCAGCTTCAATAGCTGCGAGTGTTTTTTTCATGTAAGTGCGCATCATTGAACGACGGCTAGCATTGTGCTGACGACGTTTCTCAGCCTGGATAGCGCGCTTCTTAGCAGATTTACTGTTTGCCAAGGGTCTAACTCCCAAAAACTTAGTTCGGTGACAATTTAAGGCGGAGGAATATGCCTCTTTATCGCCGATATGTCAAATGATTTGTGCAAAAACCCAACTAATTCACTCAAATTTGGAATAGTAAGGTTAACGCGGTTAAGATGGCGTGGATTCTAACAGCATTTTCAGACCAATGCTATTAAATATACTCAAGTAACTTTAAGGTGTTTGTTCGGCGAGAATTATTGGCTTCTGGCAAAGGAACGGATTTGAAGGCATAGTCATTCCACAACAAGAATCAGTGGTATAGGACTATGGGTAATAAAGCTCACGCTTTGAAAAGGTATCTTCAAGTCATTTGAGTATATGTATATTGCATTGGTACAGCATTTAAAGAGGTATTTGTGAGTAAGCGACTGCTGAAATCAGGCTTAATAGTTAGCTTGATGACTCTTGTTTCACGTATTCTCGGATTAGTCCGTGATGTAGTAGTAGCAAATTTGATGGGAGCAGGCGCTAGTGCTGATGTTTTCTTCTTTGCCAATAAAATTCCTAATTTTCTTCGTCGGCTATTTGCGGAAGGGGCATTTTCTCAAGCTTTTGTTCCAGTATTAACCGAATATCACGCTCAGGGGGATAAGGAAAAGACCAGACAACTTATTGCCCGCGTATCGGGTACGTTAGGCGTTCTGGTGACTATTGTGACGGTTATTGGTGTTGTTGGCTCAGGAGCAGTGACGGCTCTATTTGGTGCCGGCTGGTTTATAGACTGGTTAAACGATGGCCCATCCGCTGGAAAATTTGAACTGGCTAGCTTTATGTTAAAAATCACTTTTCCCTATTTGTGGTTTATTACTTTCGTCGCGCTTTCGGGGGCGATACTGAATACCTTGGGCAAATTTGCTGTCTCCTCTTTTACTCCTGTTTTCTTGAATGTCATGATCATTGCCTCTGCCTGGTTTATTGCCCCTAACCTGTCACAACCAGAGGTCGGCTTGGCGATAGGCGTCTTTTTAGGAGGCTTAGTCCAGTTTCTATTTCAAATTCCATTTTTGATTCAGCAAGGGGTGTTGGTTAAGCCGCAATGGGGATGGCGTGATCCCGGTGTAGTGAAGATAAGAACGTTAATGATTCCTGCTCTATTTGGCGTATCCGTCAGCCAGATAAACTTACTGTTTGACACCTTCATTGCCAGTTTCTTAGCAACAGGTTCCATCAGTTGGCTCTATTACTCTGACCGGTTATTGGAGTTTCCGTTAGGTTTGTTTGGCATCGCTATTGCGACGGTTATATTGCCTGCATTATCAAGAAAGCATGTGGATAATCAGCATCAAGCATTTAAAAACACCATGGATTGGGGAATTCGCATGGTGCTGTTACTTGGTCTTCCGGCCATGTTAGGTTTGATGGTTTTGGCAAAACCTATGCTGATGGTGCTATTTATGCGTGGAGAGTTCACTCCTCATGATGTAAATCAAGCGTCCTTGTCGCTAATTGCTTATGCTGCTGGTTTACTTAATTTCATGCTGATAAAAGTACTGGCTCCCGGATATTACTCGCGTCAAGATACCAAAACCCCAGTTAAATATGGAATTATAGCGATGGTGTCAAATATGGTCTTTAATGCTATTTTTGCCTCTTTCTATGGTTATGTGGGGCTGGCGATGGCGACCGCTCTATCTGCTCTGGTAAATATGTCTTTGTTGTATCGAGGTTTGCATAAAGCCAATGTCTATTGCGTTACTAAGCAGACCGTTGTTTTTACAGCAAAATTGATTGTTTCTGGTGCCGCTATGGTTGCCGCACTTTTGTGGCAGTTACCAGAAATGTCTCAGTGGCTAAGTTGGAACATAATGGAGCGTGTCATGATGCTCGCTACGCTTATCGGTTTTGGTGGGCTAGTTTATGTTGTAACCGCGCTAATATCAGGTATCCGCTTAAATCATTTAAAAGCAGTTACGGACTAATACGGATTGGTATATAATCCGTCGGTTTCACACTAAATAAATTAACAATACTGAGTTTATAGCAAGTTCAAATGGAATTGATTAGAGGCATTCACAACATTAAAGCGCAACATAAAGGTTGTGTTTTAACAATAGGTAACTTTGATGGCGTTCATTTAGGACATCTAAAAGTGTTGTCTCAGCTATCGCAAAAAGCAGAGTCATTAGCATTGCCATCAGTGGTCATGACATTTGAGCCTCAACCAATGGAACTCTTTTCCACCGGTCAAGCTCCTGCTCGATTGACACGGCTTAGAGATAAGTTTGTACAACTGAGCAAACTCAATATTGATAGGTTGCTCTGTGTTAATTTTAATAAGCGTTTTGCACAGTGGCCTGCGGAGTCCTTTATTAGCGACTTGTTGGTTAATCGACTGGGTGTTAAATTCTTGGTTGTCGGTGATGATTTTTGTTTTGGACAAAACAGAGCCGGTAACTTTGATATGCTGAAGAAAGCGGGTGAAAAGTATGGCTTTGAAGTGGTGAACACTCAAAGTTTTTGCGTTCAAGAGCATCGTGTAAGCAGCACATCAATTAGAAAAGCGTTAGCGGAAAATAAATTGGTTCAAGCAGAAGCCTATTTAGGCAGAGCTTATAGTATAAATGGTCGTGTTTCACATGGACAAAAGCTAGGTAGAACCATTGGGTTTCCTACCGCCAATATACCGCTAAAGCGATGTGTCTCTCCTGTCTCTGGTGTTTATGCTGTACAGGTTCATGGTCTTGGCGAACATTGCTACGGTGGTGTTGCGAATATAGGGCAGAGACCAACAGTAAACGGTACTCGCCAACAACTGGAAGTTCACCTGTTTGATTTTAATGAAAATCTATATGGGAAACAGCTTGAAGTTTCTTTAGTAAAGAAACTACGAGATGAACAACGTTTTGAGTCGTTCGAAGCGTTGAAAGCACAAATTAAATTGGATGCTGAGGCAGCGAGGGTGTGGCTGCGTCAGCTAAAGAATTAGTCGACAATCAATTGCGACTAAATAATGTCTAACGTCGCCCAACACAACGGAATCAGAAATCAATGACTGACTATAAAGATACCCTGAACTTACCTGAAACAGGGTTTCCAATGCGTGGTAACTTGGCCAATCGTGAGCCAGAAATGCTTAAGCGTTGGTATAAAGAAGATCTTTACGGTGAAATCCGTAAAGCAAAAAAAGGCAAAAAATCCTTTGTATTACATGATGGCCCTCCATATGCCAACGGTGATATTCATATTGGTCACGCGCTGAATAAGATTCTAAAAGACATTATTATCAAATCAAAAACGTTATCGGACTTTGATGCGCCATATGTACCTGGTTGGGACTGTCACGGCTTACCGATTGAGTTAATGGTTGAGAAGAAAGTAGGTAAACCGGGTCAAAAGGTTACCGCTGCTGAGTTCCGTGAAAAGTGTCGTAACTACGCTGCTGGTCAAGTGGAAGGACAGAAAGAGAGCTTTAAGCGTCTTGGCATCATGGGCGAGTGGGATAAACCTTACCGTACTATGGATTTCTCTACCGAAGCGAACATTATTCGTGCATTGGGTAAAATTGCCGACGAAGGTCACTTGCTGAAAGGGTTTAAACCTGTTCACTGGTGTACTGACTGTGGTTCGGCATTGGCTGAAGCGGAAGTAGAATACAAAGATAAGGTTTCTCCATCCATTGATGTGATGTTTAAGGCGGCGGATGAGTCGGCTTTACTTAATAAGTTCTCTATTGCTGATGGACATCAAGGCGAAGGTGACATCTCAATTGTTATCTGGACAACAACGCCTTGGACGCTACCTGCTAACCGAGCAGTTGCCGTTAGAGCCGATCTTGAATACGTACTTATCCAAGTTGAAGGCGATCAGCCTCAACGACTGATTGTTGCCTCCGAACTGGCCAAAGATGTCATGGACAGAGCCGGTATAGAGCACTTCCATAATTTAGGTTTCTGTAAAGGTGATGACCTTGAGTTATCACGCTTCAATCATCCATTTTATGATTTTGATGTGCCTGCAATTCTTGGTGACCATGTTACGACTGAAGCGGGTACTGGTGTTGTTCATACTGCACCTGGTCATGGTCAAGAAGACTTTGCTGTTGGTCAACAATATGATTTAGAAGTTGCGAATCCAGTGGGTTCAAATGGTGTATTCTTGCCTGATACAGAGCTATTTGCTGGTCAACATGTCTTCAAAGCCAATGATGCCGTGCTGGATGTGTTAAAAGAGCGTGGTGCTTTATTACATCATCACGCTTATGAGCATAGCTATCCTCACTGCTGGCGCCATAAAACACCAATCATATTCCGTGCAACGCCGCAGTGGTTTGTGTCAATGGATCAAGCCGGGCTTCGTAGCAAAGCGTTGGAAGCGATCAACGGTGTTCAATGGATCCCTGATTGGGGCCAAAGCCGTATCGAAGGTATGATCGAAGGTCGTCCAGAGTGGTGTATCTCTCGTCAACGTACTTGGGGTGTTCCTATTGCACTATTCGTGCATAAAGAAACATCTGATTTGCACCCGAACACGCCAGAGCTGATTGAAAAAGTCGCTAAGTTGGTGGAAGAGAAGGGTATTCAAGCATGGTGGGATGTTGATCCTAGCGAGCTAATGAGTGCAGAAGATGCGGATAAGTATGAGAAAGTGCTAGATACTTTAGATGTTTGGTTTGACTCTGGTGTGACTCACTATGCGGTTGTAGATAATCGTGACGAGTTTAACGGCCAAAGTGCGGACATGTACTTAGAAGGTTCGGATCAACACCGTGGTTGGTTCCAATCGTCGTTAATCTCTTCAATTGCAATGAAAGGCGTAGCGCCATATAAGCAAGTGCTTACGCATGGTTTTGTGGTTGATGGGCATGGACGTAAGATGTCTAAGTCTATTGGTAATGTTGTTGCACCAAAAGATGTCACAAACAAACTGGGTGCCGATATCCTTCGTCTATGGGTTGCGTCAACCGACTATACGGGTGAAGTTGCGGTATCAGATGAGATATTGAAACGCAGTGCGGATGCTTATCGTCGAATTCGTAACACCGCTCGCTTCTTCTTAGCGAACTTAAATGGCTTTAATCCTGAAACCGATATGGTTGCAGTTGAAGATATGATCGCATTAGATCGTTGGGCTGTAGGTAGAGCCAAAGCAGCACAAGATGAAATCATCAAAGCCTATGAGGAGTATAATACCCACGGTGTTATGCAACGTTTAATGCAGTTCTGTTCTATTGAAATGGGCTCCTTCTATCTTGATATCATTAAAGATAGACAGTACACGGCGAAAAATGGCGGCTTGGCTCAGCGTAGCTGTCAATCTGCGCTTTACCATATTGTAGAAGCCTTAGTTCGTTGGATGGCTCCAATCATGTCGTTCACTGCGGATGAAATCTGGAACCAGATGCCGGGTGACAGAAATAAGTTTGTCTTTACCGAAACTTGGTATGAAGGGCTATTTGCTTTAGATGCAGGTGATGAGCTAAACGATGAGTTTTGGAACAGTATTCAAGATGTTCGTGGTGCAGTGAACAAATTGCTTGAGTCGGCGCGAAGTGAAAAAGTAATTGGTGGTTCTTTACAAGCTGAAGTCACACTATTTGCAGATGATGCTTTAGCAGAGAAACTCAATAAACTGAGTGATGAACTTCGATTTGTATTGTTGACATCAAAAGCGCAAGTGAAAGGGATCAGTGAACAGTCTGATTCTGCTCAGGCGACTGAAATTGACGGTTTGTTTGTTGAAGTGATCGCCGCGGAAACAGAGAAATGTGATCGTTGCTGGCACCATGTTGCAGATGTGGGCACCATTGCAGGTCATGACAATATTTGTGGTCGTTGTGTTTCTAACGTTGAAGGTGACGGTGAAGCTCGTCAGTTTGCTTAATTTAGGATCGCTATGAATAAAGAACCAACGTCATTAGAATCAATGTCGTTACAGCAATCGGGAGTACGCTGGCTTTGGCTGGCGACTCTAGTGTTTATTGCTGATATCGGTATTAAATACCTTGTTATGAACCGTATGGGGTTTGGTTGGGATAATCGTATAGAGATCTTGCCATTCTTCAATTTTCTTTACGTGCATAACTATGGAGCAGCGTTTAGCTTCCTTAGTGAACAAGGTGGTTGGCAGCGTTGGTTCTTTAGCGCTATCGCATTTATTGTTTGTGGCATGCTTGTTTATTGGATGTCAAAACTGCCGGCAAAGGAAAAGTGGAACAATATTGCTTACGCTTTGATAATTGGTGGTGCAATAGGCAATGTGTATGATCGATTAGTGCACGGTTTTGTGGTGGATTATCTTGATTTCTTCTGGGGTAACTATCATTGGCCAGCATTCAATTTAGCGGACAGTGCGATATGTATTGGCGCTGCGATGATCATCCTTGATGGCTTTCGTAAAAAGCCAACAGAGTAAAAGCATCGCGAATGAACTCATGACGACAAATAGTTGCAGTTACTTGAGTTCAAAGTAATGTTCATTACATCAACAAGATAACTTAAAACACCAGAGCCTTGCTCTGGTGTTTTTTATTGTCACAGTTTATACATCCATAGAAAACTAAAGGTTTTTTCTAAACAAGCTTGATGGTTAAATAGAGAAAAATTTTAATTGTCTATTAAAGGATACCGCTGTGAACGCAATTCAGTCAGATAGTGTTGTTACGCTCCACTTCACCATTAAACTAAGTGACAACTCAGTAGCAGATAGTACCCATATGTCGGGTAAACCTGCTAAATTTGTTATGGGTGATGGAAGTTTAAGCCCCAACTTTGAGAAGCATTTACTTGGTCTAAAACAAGATGATAGCCGATCTATTGCGTTAAAAGCTGCCGATGCGTTTGGTATGCCAAATCCAGACAATATTCATCATATGGATAGAGCCAAATTTGTAGGCGATGCGAATGCTGAAGTAGGCGCAATCATGGCTTTTTCTGGTGCTGATGGTAATGAAATTCCCGGAATTATTACTAATATTGCTGGTGACTCAGTCACGGTAGACTTTAATCATCCGCTAGCAGGACAAGATGTCACCTTTGAAGTTGAAATTAAATCTGTAGAATAGCGGCGTTAAAGAGATAGCAATGAGCAATGACATGAAAATATTATTAGCAAACCCAAGAGGGTTTTGCGCGGGAGTGGATCGCGCAATCAGTATCGTTGAGCGTGCATTAGACATGTATCAAGCTCCTATCTATGTTCGGCATGAAGTGGTTCATAACCGTTTTGTGGTAGAGGGATTAAAGCAACGAGGTGCTGTATTTGTTGAAGAGCTCAATGAAGTTCCTGACAACAGCATTGTGATTTTCTCCGCTCATGGTGTCTCGCAGGCCGTACGTGAAGAAGCAAAAGCTCGAACTTTGACAGTATTCGATGCGACGTGTCCACTGGTGACAAAGGTCCATATGGAAGTAGCCCGTGCGAGCAAAAAGAATATGGAAGTCGTATTGATAGGGCATGCAGGCCATCCAGAAGTAGAAGGGACCATGGGGCAGTACTCAAGCGAAACTGGTGGTATGTACCTGGTTGAGAGACCTGAAGATGTTGACTCTCTCTCGGTGAATGATCCGTCTCATCTTCACTATGTCAGCCAAACGACTTTGTCTGTAGATGAAACTTCCGAGGTTATAGAAAAACTTCGTCAGGTCTATCCAAACATTCAAGGACCACGTAAAGATGATATCTGCTATGCCACTCAAAACCGCCAAGATGCCGTGCGAGAACTGGCAGAAAAAGTGGATGTGATGGTTGTCGTTGGTTCAAAAAACTCGTCTAATTCAACCAGACTGAAAGAGCTGGCTGAGAAGCTAGGAACGACCAGTTATTTAACAGATTGCCCAGAAGATATTCTTCCTGAGTGGTTAGATGGGTCAATAAAAGTGGGTGTTACGGCTGGGGCATCTGCACCAGAAGAGCTAGTGGATAACATTCTGGCTCGTATTCAAGCCTTGGGTGCAGAAACCATCGAAGAGATAGATGGACGTGAAGAAAACATGTTTTTTGAAGTACCGAAAGAGCTGCAAATAAAAAATATTAGTTAATATTTAGCCTCGCTTTATAGCCGTGTCATCCTAGCACAACAAAAAAGGGTTCCTATTAGGAACCCTTTTGTATAGTCAGTCGTTTATATGAAGTATTAAACTATTATGCTGTTTTGGTCACACCATCTGGCTTTTCTTCATCTGCCAACTCAGAATCACCCTTGCCTTTAGATGTCTTAATTACATAGGCCGTGATAGCCAGTGCAGATGCAACACCAATAACGGTTGAGATGTTGATTGGTAAACCAAAGCCTAGTTTAGCGCTGCTCATGATGAACGAGACACAAACCGTTGTCATGAACATGGCTGGTACAGTAGCAATCCAGTGAAGTTTATTGTGACGCAATAGGTAAGCGGCTGCTGTCCAAAGCATCATGGTCGCGGTTGACTGGTTTGCAAAACCGAAGTAACGCCAGATAATGCCAAAGTCTACTTGAGTTAGGATGCCGCCAATAATAAATAGAGGTACCGCCATCAGTAAACGTTTTGGAAGTGATCTCTGCTCAACATTAAAGTACTCGGCCAGAATCAAACGGCTTGAACGGAATGCTGTATCACCAGAAGTAATTGGTAGAATAACAACCCCTAGGAAAGCCAAAATACCACCAAATACACCAAGTAATCCAAACGATGCAGAGTAAACAACATTACCAGGGCCACCAGCTTTAACCGCTTCTTGAAGTCCGTCAATGGTGCCAAAGAATGTTAGTGCAAGAGTACACCAGATAATAGCGATAATACCTTCACCAATCATTGCACCGTAGAAGACGAAACGACCGTTTTTCTCATTTTCCATACAGCGAGCCATCAAAGGAGATTGCGTTGCGTGGAAACCAGAAATAGCACCACAGGCGATAGTAATAAATAACGCAGGCCATAGTGGAAGATTGTTAGGGTTCATATTAGTAAACATGTCACTCAGCGCGTATCCACCTAAAATGGTGTGTTCGCTAGAGAAGCCTACCGCAGCGATCAAGCCAACAGACATGAAGACTAACAGCGCACCAAAGAATGGGTAGAAGCGACCAATGATTTTATCGACTGGTACAATCGTTGCGATAATGTAGTATGCGAAAATCATGATCACCATGGTGATTTTTGATACTTCCATACTTGATTGCTCGTTCACTAAGTTGGTCAGCATTCCTGCTGGCGCAGAAACAAATACCACGCCCACAAGCAGAAGTAACACAATGGCGAATACGTTCATAAAGTGACGAGCACCATTACCTAAGTAGCGACCTGATAATGTTGGAATTGACGCGCCATTATTGCGCACCGATAACATGCCTGAAAAGTAGTCGTGTACCGCGCCTGCAAAAATACAACCCAGTACAATCCATAGTAATGCCGCTGGGCCGTAAAGGGCACCCATAATTGGGCCGAAAATTGGGCCAACACCAGCGATATTAAGTAATTGAACGAGATACACCTTTTTAGTCGACATTGGTACATAGTCAACGCCGTCATTTAGCGCATGCGCTGGTGTTTGACGTTTTTCATTGATACCGAATACTTTCTCAACGAACGCGCCGTAGATAAAGTACCCACCGATTAAAGCAGCGATACAGAATAGAAACCACATCATAATTATTGTCCCACATATTGATTATTTATATATTTCAGCGTTGATACTAAAAGGAGAGATGGTCAAATGCATCCAGAGACAAGGTAAGCGGTTAAATATTGAATTAACTGGTCGATATAGTAATTGAGTGGTTTGTTAATTGTATTCGATAACTCTGTGTCGACGTTGGGAGCCACTCGTTATGCTGTGTGAGAGTATTTTTCTGTCTAGCTGAGGCGGCATGGTCCTGAACGACTGCGGAGTCGCGATGTGTTCAAACTGGTGGTTTGAAAATATATTATTGTTAAATAAGCCCCTTTAAGTTATTTCGCTATATAGAAAAACAGAATGATTGAGTGACATTATAAAACAATGTTGTCTGTTTTAAGGTACTATTTATTGATAGACATCACTTTGCAGTTAGTCGATGGAGTGAGCAATTTAAGGGCAATAACATGAAACTAAAAATCTATTTTTCTCTATTGGCGCTGCTATTGTCAGCGTGTTCTGCTGGTGTTGAGGATTTAGCCGCGAGCGGTAATTGGTCTGATATTGGCTACCGTGACGGTATAAAAGGTCAGCACTCTCGTTCGTTTTCGGAGTTGCAAAAGTTAGGAGAGGCAAATCAAGCTGAGTATGACCAAGGTTACGTAAGGGGAGTAACTGAGTATTGTAATCCTGAACATGCATATCAAATAGGTCTTTCTGGTTCGTACTACCAAGGCGTATGTGAAGGAACCGTTAGCGCACAAAAGTTCCGCATGGAATGGTTAAGAGGTTGGAACGAGGGTAAGTAAACCTCCCTCGTTAATTGAGTGACTAGAAAGACTTGTGCTACTGTTTTTCTACCACTTTTCGTAAAAAGCCACCTTGTTGCTCCAGTTGCTGTCTGGCTTGTGGCAGTTCCATGCCAGTTAGTATCATCAGTATGGACAGTTTTACATCAAATTGAGTTTCAGCAAGGCGGGCTTTCGCTAGCGTAGCATCACAATCTGTTGCTTGCATAACAATACGAACCGCCCGAGCAGAAAGCTTTTTATTGCTGGCCTTCACATCCACCATTAAGTTTTGATAACTCTTCCCTAAGCGGATCATACTGGCGGTGGTGAGCATGTTAAGAACCAGTTTTTGTGCGGTACCAGACTTTAATCTGGTGGAACCGGTTAACGCTTCTGGTCCAACAACGGGGCTAATGGCTATGGCGGCAATGTCAGCAATTGGTGAGTTGGGATTGCATGATAGTGCGACGGTCGTTGCCCCGAGACGATTGGCGTAATGAAGTGCGCCAATGACATAAGGAGTTCTTCCACTGGCAGCAATAGCAACCAATACATCATCACAATTAAATTGAATGTTTTGTAGATCTTCAATTCCCATGCTTTCCGAATCTTCAGCACCCTCTACCGCTTTGAATATCGCCTCTTTTCCTCCGGCAATAAGTCCAACAACCATATCATCAGACACACCGAAAGTCGGAGGGCATTCAGAAGCATCGAGAACGCCTAATCGACCACTGGTTCCTGCGCCAATGTAAATCAGTCTGCCACCTTTTTTGAAAGAGTGGGTGATGCGATCAACGGCTAGCGCTATCTCAGGTAGTACTTTTTCAACCGCCAGAGGAACGGTTTTGTCTTGCGTATTAAGGCGCTGAACAATCTCTAAAGAGGAGAGTAAGTCAATATCCATCGTTTCTGGATTTCGCCCTTCTGAGACTAAGCTGGAGAGGGCGGATATTAGGGCATCATTTGTCATCTATACTTCCTCTGTATCTGCTGGATAAATCACGCCGAGTGAGACAAGGCGCGTTGCACCCGTTACTTGCGGCAAGTTGCTGGGTAAATTGTGGATTCTCTGCTTGGCTAACCAAGCAAACGCAATCGCTTCCATATAATCGCTGCTAATGCCTCGCTCATCGGTGGTTGCCACCGTCCACCCTGTTAGCAGCTGATTTAGCCTTGCCATAATTAAAGGATTATTCGCTCCCCCCCCACAAACAAGCAACTCAGGAGACGTGCCATTGCTATATTGGCGAACTTCATCGCTAATGGTGATAACGGTCAGTTCCACGAGCGTGGCTTGAACATCTTCGGCAGCGAGTTTTTGACCATATTCCGCCAATTTATTGTTGAGCCAGCTATGGTTAAATCGTTCTCTGCCAGTACTTTTGGGAGCGGGTTTTGAAAAGAAGTCATCTTGTAACAGTAGTGCCAATAAACCTTTATTTACTGTGCCAGACAAAGCAAACTCTGCATTCAAATCAAAAGGTTGAGACCGCTGTTCAGCGATCCAGCTATCAAGAAGCATATTTCCAGGTCCAGTATCATAGCCGATAGTCGCAATATTGGGTCTCAACACTGAAATATTGGCGATACCGCCTATATTGAGCACCACGACACTAGAGTGATTGGCTTGAAAGATGGATTGATGGAAAGCAGGTACAAGTGGCGCTCCTTGCCCTCCGTAAGCCATATCTTTACGACGAAAATCGGCTACGGTAGTTATGCCTGTTTTGCTGGCGATGATATTGGCATCACCAAGCTGCATGGTAAATGGAGCCGTTCCATCGGGTTGATGAAATACAGTTTGTCCATGATTGCCTATGGCTTTAATTTGTTGGGCTTGGTAACCAGATTGATCCAGTAGTTGCTTAATGGCGTCAGCATATAGATGCCCTAAGCAATGGTCTAACTCACCGATGGTTTTCAGCGTGGTCTCTTGACCGATAACGATATCGAGTAACGCCTGTTTTAATTGTTCTGGTACAGGGTAGAAGCTTTCTGCAAGCAGTGTTAACTTGTTTTGGTCAAAGCGAACGAGCACTGTATCTACACCGTCTAAGCTAGTACCAGACATCACACCTATATAGAGTTCACCTGCTTCCATAAAAAATCCTATCTATTTTAAATTGTTAGCTCGCTCATCAGTATATACTCAAGTGACCTCAAGATGCAGGATTCAGAGCAACATCAACAGGTTCAGTTCAAGAAAGATAATCGAAGGAATGGCATTCCCTTTCAAGGTTATCTGACGCAGAAATGAACATGTTGATGCGCTTCCAAAGGTCGAGTTTTATTGGCTGCTGCCCTGTGTTACTGATTCTTGCCGTAGAATGACTATGCCTTCAAATCAGTGCCTTGATCAGAAGCCAATAAATTCTCGCTGAACAAGCTCCTTGAGGTTACTTGAGTATATCATCTGCATAAGACGTTTTCTTTACTGGGCTTTATTTAAGCTGAACTGCTCGAGAGAAAAATGCGGTTACTTGATGATAGGCTTTGCTGCTATTATTCAGCTTCTGGGGCATAACTTCGTTTGTTAAGCCATCAAGCAATAATTTGTAATCATTTTCGTTATTAAAGGTGTAATTATGGGACCGCTTTGGTTAGATGTCGCTGGCTATGAACTTTCACAAGAAGACAAAGAGGTATTGCAGCATCCGACGGTTGGTGGGGTTATCTTGTTTGCTAGAAACTATTATGATAACCAACAGCTTACAGCCTTAAATACCGCTATACGGAAAGTGACCCAAGGTAAAGTTCTGATTGGTGTTGATCAAGAAGGTGGACGAGTTCAACGCTTTCGTGAGCATTTCTCATTGATTCCCCCTGCTAGCAGCTTTGCGCTGCAGCCAAATGGTGAAGAGCTAGCTCAACAGGCTGGTTGGTTGATGGCGGCAGAGCTTATTGCTCATGATATTGATTTAAGCTTCGCTCCGGTGCTTGATGTTGGTCATCAGTGTCAGGCTATCGGCAACCGTGCCTTTTCTGATAACGCCCAATCTGTATTGCGTTTTAGTACCGCATTTATGAAAGGGATGAAAGAGGTGGGAATGGCTACGACGGGGAAACATTTTCCTGGGCATGGTGGTGTTATTGCCGATTCCCATCTGGAAACTCCTTACGATGATAGACGTACCATTTTTGAAGAAGACATGGCCATATTTACCAAGCAAATCAATAGTGGGGTGTTAGACGCCATTATGCCAGCCCACGTAATCTATAGTCATTATGATGATCAGCCAGCCAGCGGTTCACCATATTGGTTAAAAGAGGTATTGCGGAAGCAGCTAGGTTTTAAAGGGATCGTATTTTCTGATGATCTCAATATGGATGGCGCTGGTATTATGGGAACACCTGCAGAACGCTCACAGCAATCTCTTGATGCTGGCTGTGATATGGTGCTGATGTGCAACAACAGGCAATCTCAAATTGATGTGCTTGATAACCTAGTCGTGACAACTGAGCCACAAGTAAGGCATCTGTTCAAGAAACACGCTTTTACTTTATCAGACTTACAATCGTCATCTCAGTGGAAAGAGGCGTCTATTGCAATGAAGCGATTGTTGGACTAAATGATCCCCAATTTTTCTTTAAGCACTTTTAAGTGTCTTCTGCTCACAGGAACGACATGATCTGAGTTGGTGATGATTTCTGCTAAGCCATTCTCTAATAGTTTTATCTCTTTGATCGTATTGGTGTTAACTAAATATTGTCGATGGCAGCGAAGAAGGTTTGTTTTCTCTTCTAGTGTTTTAAGGGTGAGCTGGCTTGATGCGGAAAGGTGAGCAGATTGAACATGAACACCGCTGATGTCGCTATAGACCATCTCTACATCTTTACTGGCAATGATCACTATTCGGTTATGGCCAATACAGGGGATCTGTTCTAAATAGCTTGGTGCTAATATGGTGATATCCGCTTGTTTAAGTTCTTTTTCATGCTGCTTGACTAAACGGCTGATGGTTTTATTGAGTCTGCAGGTATCAATAGGTTTAAGTAGGTAATCAAAGGCATTGTCTTCAAATGCTTGAATCGCATATTGATCAAAGGCAGTCACAAACACAACTGATGGCATCGTGTCTTGATCAAGCATCGCCAGCAGTTCAATGCCGCTTATTTGTGGCATTTGAATGTCTAAAAACACCACATCAGGTTTTAGGCTGTTGATTTTTTTCAACCCTTCAATGGCGTTACTGGCTTTATCAAGCACATTAATCTGGTTGGTTTCATGTAAAAGTTCTGTTAGCTCTTCTTGCGCGAGTAGCTCATCATCAATGACTAATGCAGTTAACATGTACCGTCCTTTCTTTCACTATTCGATTCGTTGTTTATATTTTTATTGGGGATAATAAAGCTCATTCTAGTAAATTCATTATTATTTACTACCGTCTTGAGTGAGCCATCATGTCCAAAGTAGTGAGTTAGGCGTTTGCTCACAATTTGCATGCCTAATCCTTGATGACCTTCTTGAGGTTCAGAGTAGCTACCAGCATTATCCTCAACAATTATCTCGCAGCCTTTGCTGTTACATTGGTTATAAATCCTGATATGTCCACCTTCAAGCATATGCGAGGTACCATGTTTTATGGCGTTCTCCACCAGTGGTTGAAGGGTAAAGCTCGGGAGCTCTCTATCTTGTAATTCCGGATCGATGTCTATATCGACTTCTAGTCGATCACTAAAGCGGGCCTTTTCTATCGTAAGGTAGGCATTCACATGCTCAAGTTCTTCGCGTAATGAGACAATATCAACGTTCTGTTTTAAGTTACTGCGAAAGAAGTGAGAAAGGTGCTGAATCAATGCTCTTGCCTTGGTCGGGTCTTTTCTCACTACGGCGCTAATAGTATTGAGAGCATTGAAGAGAAAATGAGGGTTGATCTGTGCATGTAATAGTTTGATCTCGGCTTGGGAAAGCAGTATTCGCTGCTCTTGATAATCGCCAAATAAAATCTGGCTTGAGAGCAGCTGTGCAATGCCTTCAGCCATGGACATATTAATGGTAGAAAACAGTTTTCGTTTTGGTTCGTATAGCTTAATGGTTCCAACAACCTGATCTCCGGCCCTTAACGGAATAACCAATGCTGACGCTAGCTTACAATCATGAGAAATGGAGCATTGATAAGGGTTTTCTTTGCCATCCATGTAGATGATGTCATTCTCTTCGATGGCTTTCCTGGTGCAGTAGGATGAAATAGGTGTATTAGGTTTGTGGTGATCATCACCGATACCCACAAAGGCTAAGATTTTGTCTTTATCGGTAATTGATACGGCACCAACACTGGTCTCCTCATAAATGATTCGTGCCATCTTTTCTGCATTATGGGCATTAAACCCTGTACTTAATATCCCCACAGAGCGTTCAGCAATCGTCAATGCTCGACGAGAAAATGTCGCTGAATATTTTTCAAAAATCGTTTTTCTGTCTTGGAGAATACTGATGAAAAGTGCGGCACCAACCGAGTTGGCTATTATCATAGGAGTAACAATGGTTGATACTAACTGGAACGCTTGATCAAAGGGTTTTGCAACAAGCAAAATAATCAGCATTTGTATGACTTCAGCAAAAAAGGTAATCGAGAAAACTACAAGTGGATTAAATAGCTGCTCTGGTTTGTTTTTCTTGATTAAGTAAGCGTGCAGCAGGCCACCAATTAAACCTTCAGCGGTTGTTGAGATTGCACAGGCTAGATCGGTAAAGCCACCCAATGTGTATCTATGTACTCCTCCAGTGAGTCCGACGGCGAAACCAACCACAGGTCCACCAAACAGACCGCCCATTACTGCTCCCATCGCGCGAGTATTGGCAATAGCGTCGTTTATTTGCAAGCCAAAATAGGAACCCATAATACAAAACAGCGAGAATATGACATAGCAGGTCAACTTGTGTTCAATACGGTTTGACATGCTTAGTAAAGGCAGGAATATCGGGGTTTTGCTCAGCATATAGGCCAATACTAAATAGACACACATCTGTTGCAATAGGGATAAAACGAGTTCCATAATGGCCTAAAGTGAAAAATGGTTTGTTATTATTTTAAGCGAGATCTGTTGTTAAAAATAGCGATGGAGAGTTGATATCCAATATCGATACAACAATAAAACTGGGTGTAACGTTATATTTACACCATGTGTTTTTTATTATTTACACTTGCAATAGTGGCTCTAGCTGTTATCTTGTTGCTATATAGGTGATTTTGATTATCACATAAATTCTAAGTGTAAACTAATTTGTACGGAAATGAGCATGGAAAGAAGTGAATTAAGTAATGTCAATATTAGTGATGAGCAGGTTCTGATCACTCCAAATCAACTAAAAGATAAATTACCCTTGAGTGATAATGCTCGACGTTTTATTCAAGAGTCCCGTCAGACTATATCAAATATCATTCATAAGAAAGATCATCGTTTACTGGTTGTGTGTGGACCATGCTCAATTCATGATATAGATGCAGCAAAAGAGTATGCGAAACGCTTAAAAAACCTTTCTGAGCAACTCAGTGATCAAATCTATATCGTCATGCGTGTCTACTTTGAGAAACCAAGAACAACCGTTGGTTGGAAGGGCTTAATCAATGACCCACAATTAGACGGTACCTTTGACATTGAACATGGTCTGCATGTTGGTCGTAAGTTGCTGGTGGACTTAGCTGAAATGGAAATACCATTAGCAACAGAGGCGCTGGATCCTATTAGCCCTCAGTACCTGGCGGATACTTTTAGCTGGGCTGCGATTGGTGCCAGAACAACAGAATCTCAGACACATAGAGAGATGGCGAGCGGTTTATCTATGCCTATTGGGTTTAAAAATGGAACAGATGGCAACTTAGCAACTGCGATCAATGCGATGCAAGCGGCTGCGTCCAGTCATAGATTTATGGGGATTAATCGTGATGGTCAAGTGGCACTATTGACTACTCAAGGCAATACCGATGGGCATGTCATACTTCGTGGTGGTAAACAAACCAATTATGATTCTGTATCGGTTACCGAGTGTGAAGAAGAGATGGCAAAACACAATTTGGATGCATCCTTGATGGTGGATTGTAGCCATGCTAATTCTCGTAAAGATTATCGTCGTCAGCCACTGGTTGCGGAAGATGTTATTCACCAAATTAGAGAAGGCAATAAGTCAATTATTGGTTTGATGATTGAAAGTCATATTAATGAAGGGAACCAATCTTCTGATCTCGCATTGGAAGATATGCAATACGGTGTATCAATTACAGATGCGTGTATAAATTGGGCAGCAACTGAGGCACTATTACGTCATGCACATAAAGAGCTAGTGCCATTCCTAGAAGATAGGTTAAAGTAATCTGAAAACATCTTGAGCTGTGTTATGAGTCGCTTACATAGGATAACTATGCTGCTCTCCTCATGCCTTGCTCAAACCGATTTCAGATTGAACAATATTTGTACTCGAAAGGTAAACAGACCCTAGTTATAGATGTAATAAAGTAGAATAAGGCAACCTTAATGGCGGTAGAGTTAAAGGCATTACGAGATAAAATAGATTCCGTTGATAAACAGATGATTGAATTATTAGCGGAGCGTTTATCATTGGTGGAGCAGGTAGGTGAAGTGAAAAGTGAGCATGGATTGCCTATTTATGCCCCTGATAGAGAAGCGGCTATGCTGGCTTCACGTCGCAGTGAAGCGGAAAAACAGGGTGTTCCAGCTCAGCTGATCGAAGATATCTTACGAAGAACAATGCGAGAATCTTATGCCAGTGAAAATGATTCGGGTTTTAAGTGTTTAAATCCTGAGTTAAGAAGCATCGTTATCGTTGGTGGTCACGGGCAGCTAGGTGGCCTGTTTCGTCGAATGTTCGAACTGTCCGGCTATCAGGTAAAAGTACTGGGCAGCCAAGATTGGGAACACGCTGATACCTTGCTTAGTGATGCAGGTTTAGTGGTGGTGACGGTACCTATTCATCTAACGGAAGGTGTGATTGATCGGTTAGCTGGGTTACCGGAAGATTGTATTCTATGTGATTTAACCTCAATTAAGTCTGCTCCGTTACAGCGAATGCTACAGGTTCATTCCGGTCCTGTTGTCGGGCTTCATCCTATGTTTGGTCCTGATGTGCCGAGTTTAGCAAAGCAGGTCATTGTCTACAGCGATGGTCGAGGTGGAGAACATTATCAATGGTTGCTGGATCAGTTTGTGATTTGGGGGGCAAGTTTAAGCGCAATTGATGCCGCTGAGCATGACCATGGAATGACATTGATACAAGCCCTTCGACACTTTACTTCTTTCGCTTATGGGCTGCATTTAAGTCGAGAAAACCCAGATATAGATAAGCTGTTACAACTAAGCTCACCAATATATCGATTAGAGCTCGCCATGGTTGGGCGCCTGTTTGCTCAAGACCCTAATTTATATGCAGATATTATTCTTTCTTCACAAGAAAATATTGAGATGATTAAGCGTTTTCACCACTGTTTTGGCCAAGCAATATCCGTGTTGGATGGTCATGACAAGGAAGCATTTGTGACAAGCTTTAATCAGGTGAGTCATTGGTTTGGTGACTATTCGCAGCAATTTATGTCTGAGAGTCAGAGTTTATTGAAACAGGCGAATGATGCTATTCATCGTGGCTAAAGATTGCTAAAAGCATATTGATAAAAAAATGGGCGTAGAGCCCATTTTTTTATGTGATTGGTGTTTAGGTTTAATTCTGTTTCTAACCTTAATTTGAAAACAATAATTTTCCGTATCGTTCCAACTTCTCTAAACGAATTTTAGCATTGGCCATAAAGGTCTGTTTATCTTTTCCTTTCAGCGATTTAGACTGAGGTAGTTTTACCGTACGAGCATTTTTATGCACACCGTTAACCAAGAACTCGTAATGCAAGTGAGGTCCGGTTACTCGCCCTGTACCGCCCAAAGTGCCAATACTTTGTCCCTGTTTGACTCTTTGTCCACTTCTGACTAAGCGCTTTTTCATATGCAGATATTTGGTGATATAGGTATTGCTATGACGGATAAATACGTAATTACCATTGTACTTATTATAACCTGACTTCTCGACGATGCCGTCTCCTGCTGCCCAAATAGGTGTGCCCACTGGCGCTGCGTAATCGGTACCTCGGTGGGCGACGACTTTACCCGTAACTGGATGACGGCGGCGAGGATTGAAATTAGAGGTAACACGACGAAAATCGATAGGAGAACGCAAAAATGCTTTTTTCATAGCGCGACCATTTTCGTCATAATAGTTTTCAGTTTTATCATCTAAAATGGCTTTAAAGGTGTCACCTTGGTTGGTGAACACTGCGGCAATAATTTTGCCTCTGCCCATTATTTCGCCTTCGACTATTTTTTCTTCATAGAGAACTTTAAAACTATCTCCTGAGCGAATATCTAATGCAAAATCAATATCCCAGCCAAAAATTCCCGCCAGTTCCATCGTTTGATTTGGCGTGAGATCGGCAGAGAGTGCAGCATTCCAGAAATTAGAGGTAATCACTGCTTCAGTGTAGTTGTACTGAATATTGACGGTTTTCTTCTCAAATTCACTGGTGTATGTATCGCCAGACTTGGTGATTCGAAATGTCTCAAATGGTGTGATAACACGTTTAATTTGCAGCAGTTGATGATTGTCATCAAACCCAAATAACAGCTCTTCACCCACACGCAAACGAGTGAGCTGGTTGTTGATATCTTTATTACTGTTAATTAAGTTATGAAGTAGCCTTGCACTTAATCCAATACGTTTAAAGAGTACGGCTGCACTTTCTCCTGAAGCAACTTTGTATTTTTCCCAACGAACAGTCGATTTTGGTAGCGCGGAATTGTGAATATCTAAAGATTCAAAATTAATCGTGACGGGATAGAGTTTACCCACTGCAAGTGTAGACTGATTTTTAGTTAAATCAGAGCTATCTGGCAAGAACAATACAACGGTGATCAATGCTGAAATCAGCACAATCAGTGCTCGATGGATAAGTGGCAGACGTAAAAAAGTCGAGAGCATGTTCAATCTTTGCTAAATATTAGTGAAAAAAGACAATAGGAGAGTCTAACTGGTTTCAAAATACATAGCTATTCAAGTAAGATGTGCGGATAGTATTTTTTGCCAAATTCGTGGGAGCAAACAGAAATGGCGAGTATTGAAGCAGCTTTAGCTGAAATTAAGCGCGGTGTAGAAGAGCTAATTCCTGAAGCAGAGTTGATTGAAAAGTTAAAAGAGAACCGACCTTTAAGAATTAAACTGGGTGCCGATCCGACAGCACCAGATATTCACCTTGGTCATACTGTTATTCTTAACAAGCTTCGCCAGTTTCAAGAACTTGGTCACGAAGTGACGTTTTTGATTGGTGATTTCACCGGTATGGTTGGTGACCCATCAGGTAAAAACACCACGCGTCCGCCGTTAACTCGAGAAGACGTGTTAGCGAATGCCGAAACGTATAAACAGCAAGTATTCAAAATTCTTGACCCAAGCAAAACTAAAATTCAGTTTAACTCTGAGTGGTTAAATGAACTTGGTGCTGCGGGTATGATTAAGTTGGCTTCTCATCAGACTGTGGCTCGTATGTTAGAGCGTGACGATTTTAAAAAGCGTTATGCTGGTGGGCAACCTATTGCTATTCATGAATTTATGTACCCATTATTACAAGGGTATGACTCTGTAGCGATGGAAACAGATGTTGAGCTTGGTGGAACGGATCAGAAGTTCAACCTACTTATGGGTCGTGAGTTACAAAAAGCCAATGGACAGAAGCCACAATGCGTTTTGATGATGCCTCTGTTGGTAGGACTGGATGGCGAGAAGAAAATGTCCAAGTCTGCTCACAACTACATTGGTGTTAGTGAAGCTCCAAGTGAGATGTTTGGTAAAATCATGTCTATTTCTGATGACTTGATGTGGAGCTATTATGAGCTTCTCTCTTTCCGTCCTTTAGCTGAGATCGAGCAGTTTAAGTCAGATGTAGAAGCTGGAAAGAATCCAAGAGATATTAAGATTCTGCTGGCAAAAGAGATTATCGCTCGCTTCCACAGTGAGTCAGATGCTGATGCCGCTGAACAAGAGTTTATCAATCGCTTCCAAAAAGGGGCGATGCCAGACGAAATGCCTGAGTTTACTTTTGATGCTGGTATTGCCATTGGCAATCTACTTAAAGATGCGGCTTTGGTTAGTTCTACCTCTGATGCTATGCGTATGATCCGTCAAGGCGCAGCTAAAATTGACGGTAAAAAGATAGAAGATACCAAACTGATTCCTGAAAAAGGAACGGCGGTATATCAAGTTGGTAAGCGTAAATTTGCTCGTGTTACTTTAGGTTAAAGTGAAACGCTAAGACTAAGATTTACAGCCACATTTATTGTCATGAAAAGAGCGCTAAAAAAGTGCTCTTTTTTTTCATTTTTTTCGTGCAAATTTTCTTCTAGGCCGTTAAAATCCAGCCCGCTGCAAGTCGCAGTATATCTGGAGATTTTTATGAACAATACCGACCATCCTCCTAGTATGAAGGGAGAAAAATAGCCCGTTAGGTATTGTTGCACTCCGCTTCTGCCTTCCGGTAGAAGAACTACGTTTCAAACTCTTCTTTTTTTCTCCTATTTCCTGCTCAGTGAAATATAAGCATAACTGTTTAATAAACAGTTGGGTGCTTTTCGCTTGATGGTCGTTACCAACAGCCAATCGGGAGATTTGCCATGACGGTAATGAACAATATATTCATTGAAACTGCTTGCCCATATTCAAATGATGAAATAGGGGCAGCGAAAAATGCTTTTCTTAAGTATGAAGAGCAACAGCAAGTACATTTACTCTCAGTGATGCCTATAGAGCAAGCTGTAGGGATATTGGAAAACTGTTCTGTAAATTATGTACAACATCTTATTCAACAATTAGAACTCACTGGGTTTGATAAACGCGCTCGTCATTATGCCCATCAATTAGGTTTTATCCGCTCTGAAGCCGAAACGGCAAAAGGGTATTTGACCACTGGTGTGCTGGAGCATGTTAAGCAGCGGGTTGGCTGGATTGTGATGTTGGCATTGTTGGGTATTGTATCTGGAATGATCATTGCCCAATATGAAGACACACTTAATCAGTTAATACTATTGGCGGTTTATATGCCTGTCATTGCGGCTGCAGGCGGCAATACAGGGTCGCAAGCTGCAACCTTAGTGATCCGAGCATTAGCAACAGGAGAGCTTAAAAAGCGGCAGTGGTTGAATGTTTTTTGGAAAGAGAGCCGTATCGCTGTTTGCTTAGCGCTTGTGGTGGCGGTTGTTATTATTGGTCGTGTGCTCTTTTTCAATCAAAGTACGGTAAATGGCTTTGACATTGATAGTATTGCGATATCAATTGCTGTGGCGTTATTTATTCAGGTGGTTATATCTACGGTAATTGGTGGTTTATTGCCGATACTTGCGCGAGCATGCAAGCTCGACCCTGCGGTATTAGTGAGCCCTGTGCTTGCCTCTGTAGTGGATATTTCCGGCATATGGATCTACTTTACTGTAGCGAACCACTTCTTAGGTTTAAATTAACCAAGTCGTTAAAAAAGTGCTTTTCAAACTGAAAAATGGGAGGGGTGATGCTTGCGTCACTCTCTCTTTTATCTATGTAGTAGTCGGTAATAAACTGTACAAATGTCCCTTTGGGCTGACCTGTTTTATCAAGCATATAGCCTGCCATATTGTAGCTTCCATAAAGAGAGCCACTTTTGGCTTGTAATTGCCCTTTTATGGGGGCTTTTCGCATGCTTTGTCGATACTTAAGGGTGCCACTCTCTCCCGCAATAGGAAGCAGCTGCAACAAATCAAGTTCTTTGTCGTTTTTCCAAATGTAATTGAGAACCTGACTCATATCACTGACAGTCATACGGTTGTTTCTAGATAATCCAGAGCCATCCGCTAGCTGTGCATCGTTTAAATTTATGTTGGTTTTACTATAGATGATCTGCTTAATAGCTTCTGTCCCATTAGTAAAGCTACCTGCTTGGACAAAAAAGCGCTTGCCCATCGTTTTGGTTAAGTTATCGGCAATTAAGTTATTGGATTTTTTCAACATAATACTTAAAAGTTCAGGCAAAGGCTTTGAGTGATGAGTCGCGATAATGTCACCCGTAGTGCTACTTTTTACTAATATCTCGCCAGATAAACGAATATTGTATTTGTACATTAAGCGCTTAATTGTTGCGATGGCATACATGCTAGTATCCTGCACGGCAAATTTTAGCGGTAACGGTTTTTTTCGTTCAGTCATACAACCTGAAAGTAAATAATGGTTATTGTCCGACGTGGTTAATTCAAGATCGCACTGTTGCTCTTTCATTTCGGTTTTAGAGACCGTTGAGGTTGTTGATGTGACAACAATAGGTTGATGAGCAGGAACGTGAACCCGAGTCGAACCATTTTTTTTGCTGTAAATAGACGCTTGAACACAGTTGCTATCGAGGGTAATAGCACTAGCGGGAGCACTATAGCAAACACCTAAAATATCCCATGGCCAACCGACACCTCGCTCGTAACCGGTAAATGCACTGTTATCTAACAGCAGGTTTCCTTTTATCTCTTTGCTTCCTTGAGAGGAAAACTGCAAGAAAAGCGCATCAAGATCATCACTGGTGAGTGTGGGGTCGCCAGAGAAGCGAATAACAACGTCACTGTTGTGACGCTCTATCTGAGTCGCAAATCGAAAGTTATCGCCTAGTTCAAGCTTAGCGGCTAGAGCAGTCACTATTTTAAGAGTACTTGCAGGTGGAAAGAGTTGTTGGTCATTAATACTTAGTTGTTGCTGATTATTGGCGATAACAGATAGACCTACGCGGCTACCCTGCGGAAGGTAACTTAATGGAAAATAGGCGAATACTTGGAATGAGAAAACAGACAGTAGTATTAATAATAGACGTCGCATACTGAAACTAAGGTAACTAGACATGAGTACCAGTATAACCACAATTTACCTTATCAGGCTCCTTTCTAATCACATAAATCTGTCGGAACGGTGGTTAATTTGTTTAATAGTTAGAGTTTGTCCAGTCGCTGTGGACTTTTCGCCTGTATTTATCAGTTTTTAGTTGCTGTTAACTGTAAGGCTGTCGCTGTGAAGTGTCATTTTTTAGACGGAGCGGAGAAGTCGCTCTGTTTAGGTTGTTTATATGGTAAAAAGGCTCGCGTAAACGCGAGCCTTTTGGTTATCTAGACTGCTAAATGAATAGCAAGGTTTGATAATTAGAAGTCGTAACGTAGACCTAGAGCCATTTCGTTCTCTGCTGCAATTTCACCAATCGCTGATGAAGCTACAACGTCATCTTTATCCATTAGGTTAAAGTTGTAAGAAGCGTATGCACGGAAGTTAGGCTTGAAGTAGTATGTTGCATCTACAGCAATGTTATCTGCAGTTGTGTAACCATCAGTTTCTGCTGTGTTATACGTTGAGGTAAATACCCACTGGTTAAGGTTGTAGGCAACGGCTGCTTCAACACCACGATAATCTTGAATACCCGAGAAGTGATCGTTTAGGCCACTAGTGTTGTTGTACTGATCGCTATCAAAGTCTTTTTCACCGTCAGTAAAGTTACCAGCAATATAGAAGCCGCCAATACGGTATGATGCTGCTAGCATATACTCATTGCTCTTATCTTGCTCAGCATAACCACCACCTAGTTTTACACCACTGTCGCCAATAGAGTAAATGGCAGATAGTGAGTAGCCATCCGCTGCATTTTCAGTGAACTCGCCTGAAGGATCATTGTCAATGCGGTCTGCGAAGCGGTAGCTTGCTTTTAGGTCGAAATCGCTAAATTGGCCTTTATAGGTCAGCATATTGTCAGCACGGTCTGCTGCGTTGATTTTGTCTGCTGCAGAGTTACCGTGGTAAGCCATGATATCGGTAAAGTCAGTGATAACACCTAGTGCACCATCGTTTTTACCGTAAGTAAGTTCACCATAAGTACCACCAATACCTGCGTACGCATAACGGTTTGTTAGCGAGTCGCTGCTACTGTCAGTTGCACCGCCGTTGTCGGCAGTTGTGAATTCACCTTCGTAGAAACCAACACCATATAGGCCGTCAGTAATCTGTGTCTTACCCAAGAAATTTAGACGAACGCGAGAGTTATCTGCAGCTTTGCCATCTTTTAAAGACATGCGAGCTTCAGCACGACCACCGATTTCCAACGAGTTTCCATTTGAGCTGTAAACTGTTGTACCTTCGATGCTTCCATCTTGTTTGCCGTCAGAAGCATTTGCTCCAGTAGCAACTACTGCTGCTGATACTGCTAAAGCTAAAAATGTTTTTTTCATTGTGTTATTCCTAATCTACTGTGACTTACTGTTGTTATTCACGATTATTGAAAAATGCGAAAATTAATTTCGTGTAAATACTTATTGCTTCGAAATCGAATGGAACAGCATTTTTCCGGTAACCACTTTGTACCGTTAAAGTTCCTAATCTCGTTAGTAAAATGATATAAAAGGCGTTATCGAACATTGTTTTTTATGTTTTTTATATTAATTAACTTACTGAAATATAAAGATTTGAATGCTTTTCTATCTGAGGGGTGAAAATAGAGAAATTTAGTTTTTTTTAGATGATTAATGTGGCGAAAATATTTGCTTTATGCTGATTAAAATGAGGATTGAGAGATTTTTGTGATACAAAACGTGATTAATGATGACCAAGCTCGAATCTTTGTTTACACTAGACTAAATTATTACCCATTCTATCTTCCCGACTCAGCAACGCCCTGAGCGGGTTTATTTTGTCCAAAGTAAATATTGGATGTAGAGGTTTTTTACAATGGAAAAAGTCCCAATGACTGTTCGTGGCGAAAAAAAGCTACGAGATGAACTTGATGTGTTACTAAAGCGTCGTCCGCTTATTTCTGAAGCGATTGCTGAAGCGAGAGAGCTTGGTGATCTAAAAGAAAATGCGGAATATCATGCGGCTCGTGAAGAGCAAGGTATCTGTGAAGCACAAATTCGTGATATCGAATATAAGCTATCTGTTGCTCAGGTAATTGATGTTACTAAGATGGATAACAGTGGCAAAATTATATTTGGTACTACTGTTACTTTGATTGATCTGGATACCGATGCTGAATCGACTTACCAAATTGTTGGTGATGATGAAGCAGAAATTAAAGCGGGTCGTATTTCGGTAAGTTCGCCTATTGCCCGTGGATTAATTGGTAAGATGGAAGGGGATGAAGTTGCTATTTCAACTCCTGGCGGTGACAAAGATTACGAAATCGACAAGGTTGAGTATATCTAAGCAAATGTCAGATTATCACAATAAAAAAAGACCACGAAAGTGGTCTTTTTTTATTGTTAGACATCCTGCTATTTTCTAGGGATCTCGATTTTACGCTGTTCCGACTGACGGTATAGAACCAGTACTTTACCAATGGTTTGTACTTTTTCTGCGCCAGTTTCACGAACAATCGCATCAATAATAAGTAGTTTCGTTTCTCTATCTTCAGAGGCAACTTTTATTTTGATTAACTCGTGGTGGTCAAGAGCAATTTCAATTTCCGCTAGTACAGCTTCTGTTAGTCCGTTAGCGCCCATTAGCACGACAGGTTTCAGGTTGTGTGCTAGGCCTTTAAGATGCTGTTTTTGTTTGGTGCTTAGTTTCATTACGCGGCCAATTATATTTAAGTAGATGGAAGTTATTATCTTTTACTATAATAAAATTTAAAAGATATACAGTTTCTAGGGTTGAAAAACTCTATTTTAACGCCATCTAATCACGAAGACTATATTTTCTACCATACTTTATTTGATGAGCTATCATCATCTACTAAGATGAGAATGAGTAAACAGATACATTCTGCAAGTTCAGGGCGCTGGCTTAAAGAGCATTTCGGTGATAAATATGTCAGCGAAGCTAAGAGAAAAGGCTGTCGATCTCGCGTAATTTTTAAAGTTGCATGAGTTGTTTGCAGAAAGATAAACGTCTTAAACCGGATATGTCGGTTGTTGACTTGGGAGCGGCTCTAGCAGAGTGTTCACAATACGCAGCCCTGATAGTCGGTGACGAAGGTCAAGTTATTGTGTGTGATTTTTACCCCATAGACTCAATTGCTGGGGTGAGTTTCCAGCAAGGTGACTTTCGTGAAGATGCTGTGTTAGAAGCTTTGTTAGAAACAACTCAACCCGATAGTGGTTGATATTGTTATCTCTGATAAGGCACCTAAGATGGCAGGGGAATTGTCGGTAAATCAACCAAGCGCTATATATTTAGTCGAACTTGCGTTGGATATGTGTCGACAAGTTCTAGCTAGCGATGTTAGTTTTGTGGTTGAGGTATTCCAAGGTGAAGGCTTTGATCAATACGTTAAGATGTACGCGAGCTATGTAAAGTCGTGAAAATTTGAAAGCCGGATTCATCCAGAGCACGTTCTAAAGAAGTTTATATCGTTGCAAAGGGTTATAAAGGTTAACACTACACTGTAGCTACAGTGAAAAAACTGTAGTACTCTACTTTTAATTACAATTAGTTATCGAGGGGCTGACACCTTGAGTGACATGGCAAAAAATTTAATTCTGTGGCTGGTAATCGCTGTTGTCTTGATGTCGGTGTTCCAGAGTTTTGGACCTGGAGAAAGTAACGGCAGAACAGTCGATTACACCACATTTGTACAAGAAGTTGGTCAAGGCCAAATTCGTGAAGCGCAATTCAACGATAAGGAAATCGTATTCTATCGTCGTGATAACTCACGCTACGTAACGTATATGCCTTTCTATGACGTGAAGCTGCTTGATGATCTGATCAATAAAAACGTAAAAGTTCAAGGTTCACCACCTGAAGAGCAAAGTTTATTAGGAACGATATTTATCTCTTGGTTCCCAATGATTCTGCTTATTGGCGTATGGATATTCTTTATGCGTCAAATGCAAGGCGGTGGCGGAAAAGGCGCGATGTCTTTTGGTAAGAGCAAAGCTCGCATGATGAGCGAAGAGCAGATCAAAACAACCTTTGCTGATGTGGCGGGTTGTGATGAAGCCAAAGAAGACGTAAAAGAACTAGTAGATTACTTACGTGACCCAAGCCGATTCCAAAAGCTGGGAGGCAAAATACCGACTGGTGTTTTGATGGTTGGTCCTCCGGGTACAGGTAAAACCTTGCTTGCTAAAGCAATTGCAGGTGAAGCAAAAGTACCGTTCTTTACTATTTCCGGTTCTGATTTTGTTGAAATGTTCGTTGGTGTTGGTGCATCTCGTGTGCGTGACATGTTCGAACAAGCGAAAAAAGCCGCGCCATGTATCATCTTTATTGATGAAATTGATGCCGTAGGTCGCCAACGTGGTGCTGGTGTTGGTGGTGGTCATGATGAGCGTGAGCAAACTCTAAACCAGATGCTAGTAGAAATGGATGGCTTTGAAGGTAATGAAGGTATTATCGTTATTGCAGCAACCAACCGTCCTGACGTACTTGACCCAGCTCTACTTCGCCCAGGTCGTTTTGACCGTCAAGTAGTGGTTGGTTTACCGGATGTTCGTGGTCGTGAGCAGATTCTAAAAGTACATATGCGCAAAGTGCCTCTATCTGGTGATGTTGAACCATCATTGATTGCACGTGGTACACCGGGGTTCTCAGGTGCTGATCTAGCAAACCTAGTGAACGAAGCAGCACTGTTTGCTGCACGTGGTAACAAGCGTAATGTATCTATGGTTGAGTTTGAACTTGCTAAAGATAAAATCATGATGGGTGCAGAGCGTCGTTCCATGGTTATGTCTGAAGACACCAAAGAGTCAACTGCATACCATGAAGCTGGGCACGCGATTGTTGGTCGTTTAGTACCAGAACATGACCCTGTATATAAAGTATCTATTATTCCTCGCGGACGTGCATTAGGTGTCACTATGTACTTACCTGAGCAAGATAGAATCAGTATGTCTCGTCAGCATCTGGAATCAATGATTTCCAGCTTGTATGGTGGCCGTTTGGCAGAAGAGATCATCTATGGTGCAGATAAAGTATCTACTGGTGCCTCTAATGATATCGAAAGAGCCACAGATATCGCTCGTAAAATGGTGACTCAGTGGGGCTTCTCTGAGAAGCTTGGTCCGCTTCTTTATGCTGAAGAAGAGGGAGAGGTATTCTTAGGGCGTAGTGTTACTCAAACTAAACATATGTCTGATGATACTGCCAAGCTAATTGATGATGAAATTCGTACGCTAATCGATCGAAACTACAATCGAGCCAAAGAAATTCTTGAGAGTAATATGGACATTATGCATTCCATGAAAGATGCATTGATGAGATATGAAACCATTGATGCTGGTCAGATTGATGACTTGATGGAGCGTAAAGAAGAGATTCGTGAACCTCAGGGTTGGAGCGCAGATGCAGAAGCTAAAGTCGAAAAGGCGAAAGCAGAAGCAAAAGAAGCGATGCAGAAACCTGAAAAACAAGAAGCCAAAGCAGAAACTGAGCAAGAAGAGAAAACTGCTACTGTGAAAACAGAAGAGAAAGCAGAGAGCGATTCTAAAGACAGCGATGCTTAAAGCAATAACTAGATAAGAATAAGACCTCGGCTATGCTGGGGTCTTTTTGTATGCTTATGATAATAAAATCGAAAAATAGAGCGCTTAAACTGGATAAGCCTCAAGTAATGGCCATCTTAAACGTGACGCCAGATTCGTTTTCCGATGGTGGACAGTTTAATAGCGTAGAGCGGGCTGTTGCCCAAGCAGGACGGATGGTTGAAGCTGGTGTCAGCATTATTGATATCGGTGGTGAATCTACTCGTCCCGGAGCTCCTGCTGTCTCTCTTGAACAAGAGCTGAATCGAACGATTGCTGTTATTGGTGCTATTAGAGAAAAGTACGATATCTGGATCTCCATAGATACCAGCAAAGCGGAGGTGATGCGACAGGCAATAGAAGCAGGAGCCGATATGGTTAATGACGTTCGTGCCTTGTCTCAACCGGAAGCATTAGATGTGGTCGCGCATTATCAAGTACCTGCATGCATCATGCACATGCAAGGAGAGCCTGATACCATGCAAAATAATCCCAGCTATAGCAACTTAATTAGCGACGTTAAAGCGTTCTTGCAACAGAGGATTGAAGCGTGTATGGACGCTGGCATTGAGCGTCAACAATTGATTCTTGATCCCGGTTTTGGCTTTGGCAAAACCCTCGAAGACAACTATCAGTTGCTAAATAGCTTTGATAGCTTCGAGACATTTGGTTTGCCTTTGTTGGCAGGGATGTCACGAAAATCAATGCTCTTCAATGTTCTTAACAAGAAACCAGCAGAATGCATGGCAGGCAGTATTGCTTGTGCTACTATCGCTGCAATAAAAGGTGCTCATATTATACGAGTGCATGATTTTGAACAGACAATTGATGCAATGAAAGTTGTAGATATGACGTTAAAGAATAAGAAATAGATAGGAAATAGTTATGTCGAAAAGACGTTATTTTGGTACCGATGGTGTTCGCGGTAAAGTTGGTCAGTATCCTATTACTCCTGATTTTGTGCTGAAATTAGGCTGGGCGGCAGGTCGAGTACTTGCTAAGCAAGGCACACGACAAGTGATTATAGGTAAAGATCCTCGAATCTCTGGTTATATGCTGGAATCGGCATTAGAAGCGGGTCTTGCCGCTGCAGGCTTAAAAGCAACATTAACAGGACCAATGCCAACACCTGCCATTGCTTACTTAACCCAAACTTTTCGTGCTGAAGCGGGTATTGTTATTTCTGCCTCGCATAACCCTTACTATGACAACGGCATCAAATTCTTTTCATCCGAAGGGACAAAATTACCCGACGACGTTGAACTGGCTATAGAAGCTGAATTAGACAAAGAGTTAGTCTGTGTTGACTCTTCCGAGCTAGGTAAAGCGTCTCGTATGGAAGATGCTGCCGGCCGTTATATTGAGTTTTGTAAAAGTACGTTCCCTAAAAATCTAAATCTAGCTAAATTGAAAATAGTGGTTGATTGCGCCAATGGTGCCACTTACCACATTGCACCTGCGGTTTTTAAAGAATTAGGTGCAGACATCATTGCTATGGGTGTAGAACCAAATGGCACCAACATTAACGCAGGTGTTGGTGCAACTGATGTTAAAGCTCTTCAACAGCGAGTTGTTCAAGAGCAAGGGGATCTCGGTTTAGCATTTGATGGTGATGGTGACCGAATCATAATGGTTGATGCCGAAGGCAACGTGATTGACGGTGACCAAATAGCATACATTATTGCCCGGGATGCTCTTCGTAGAGGGGAACTTAAAGGTGGTGTTGTTGGCACACTAATGACTAATCTGGGTATGGAAAATGGTCTGAAACAGTTAGGCATTCCATTTGTTCGTGCCGCGGTTGGCGACCGTTATGTTATGGAACTACTGAAAGAGAAAGATTGGTTGATTGGTGCCGAAAACTCAGGCCATGTCATCTTACTGGATAAAGTGACCACAGGTGATGCGATCGTCGCAGCATTGCAAGTACTGGCATCGGTAGTTGGCAGCGATATGAGCCTTAAAGAGTTGGCGGAAGGTATGACACTTTATCCACAAGTGTTGGAGAATGTGCGCTTTGCAGGAAGCTCGAACCCTATTGACTCTGATTTAGTAAAAGCTGCTGTAGAGAAAGTAGAAGCGGAGCTGGGTAGTAAAGGCCGTGTGTTATTACGTAAGTCGGGCACGGAGCCTCTTATTCGAGTAATGGTTGAAGGGGAAGACGCTCAACTAGTACAACAATCTGCTCTTGATATCGCCGATGCGGTTAAAGCCTGCTGCTAAACCAGTGTTACACAAGCATATTATTGAGGTGTAGTGCCTCTCTATTTTGAGTGAATACCGTGTCACCAAAGCAATAAAACTGGCTTTTGTTGCTTTAGTGACCGATTAGACGAAATCTTATCGATTTTGCTTTTTTTTACTTGTCAGTATCGAGGCATTCCTATAGTATTGCTCGGCCTTCGATACTGGAGGAAGCTTGTTTTTTCAGTGAAACTGAAATCTCGAGCAAAACGATTAGAAACATAGGTGGAAAAATGACAACCATTCTACTTGTGATTTACCTGTTAGCAGCCGCCGGTTTAATTGGCTTAGTGTTGATTCAACAAGGTAAAGGCGCAGACATGGGAGCTTCATTCGGAGCTGGTGCTTCAAACACAGTGTTTGGCGCTGGTGGCTCAGGTAACTTTTTAACCCGAATGACCGCAATTTGTGCAACAGTATTCTTTGCTGTAGCTTTAGTTTTCGGTAATTTAGCAACACATAAAACCGAATCTGTATGGGTTGATCCTACTCAAGGTGAAGTCGTTCAGGAACAAGTTACAGAAGTACCGAGTGAAATTCCTGCAGAAAAAGGCAGTGAAATTCCTCAGTAAGCGTACCGCTTAAAATGCCGAGATGGTGAAATTGGTAGACACGCTAGCATGAGGTGCTAGTGCCTTAGGGTGTGAGGGTTCAAGTCCCTCTCTCGGCACCATTAAATTATATTGACAAAAAACGTGTTTATAATTTGATGGTAACTTGTAAATCAATCTGTTGAGCGTATAATGCTCGGCAGTCGGACGCGGGGTGGAGCAGCTTGGTAGCTCGTCGGGCTCATAACCCGAAGGTCGTCGGTTCAAATCCGGCCCCCGCAACCATTACTCACTGAGTCTGATTTTCAAGTAATCATAGCTAATGTAGATTTACAGAGTCGCATTAACTATGAGCTAAGTAGATTTGATAAAGCTACTTGGTGTATCAGGGTCCAGCAATAAAAAACCCCGACTATCGGGGTTTTTTATTATCTAATTTTCTGTTTTTGCAGTTTATTAGGTATTTTTGCTTGGAATTTAGATTGGGCTCTGAGCCCTTTTTTTGTTTCTGGAGTGGTTAAATGACTGGTTTAGAAAGACAATTAACTGAAATGCTGACATCACCTGTTGAAGCATCAGGATATGAGTTAGTTGGATTAGAGTTTATTCGCGCAGGCGAACACTCAACACTACGTGTATACATAGATAGTGAGAATGGGATTAATGTTGATGATTGTGCAGAAGTAAGTCATCAGGTAAGTGCTGTTCTTGATGTTGAAGATCCCATCTCTGTTGCATACAACTTGGAAGTTTCTTCACCAGGTCTGGAACGACCACTTTTTAAAACTGAACACTATCAACAATTTATTGGTCACGAGGTCAGTGTTGTTCTGAAGATGGCTATGGGTAACCGCCGTAAATGGAAAGGTGTTATCCAATCAACTGATGGTGACACCATCGTTATTGCTGTGGAAGGACAAGATGAAGAATTTGCTTTGAGCAATATTTCAAAAGCCAACCTGATCCCTAAATTTTAGTTCTCCTAGAGAGAAGAACTAGTAAGAGGCTAGATTAATGAACAGAGAAATTTTAGCGGTAGTTGAAGCCGTTTCTAACGAGAAAGCTGTTCCTCGTGAGCGAATTTTTGAAGCGTTAGAAATTGCACTAGCGACTGCGACTAAGAAAAAACACGAAATGGAAATCGAAGTTCGTGTAGAAATCGATCGTAAAACAGGTAATTTTGATACTTTTCGCCGCTGGATGGCTGTTGAAGAAGTAGAAAATCCAACAAAAGAGATTTCTATTGAAGCGGCTAAGTATGAAGACGAAACTCTTGAAGTTGGTGATTACGTTGAAGATGACATTGAGTCAGTAACTTTTGACCGCATTACAACACAAACGGCTAAGCAAGTTATTGTACAAAAAGTTCGTGAAGCTGAGCGTGCTCAGATAGTGGAACAATTTATCGATAACGAAGGTGAGCTGGTTACGGGTGCAGTTAAAAAAGTGACTCGTGAATCCATCATTCTTGACCTAGGTAACAATGCAGAAGCTGTGATCATGCGTGATGATCAACTTCCGCGTGAAAACTTCCGTCCAGGTGACCGTATTCGTGGTCTGTTGTATGCCGTTCGCCCTGAAGCGCGTGGTTTCCAACTATTTATTACTCGCTCTAAGCCTGAAATGCTGACTGAGCTCTTCCGTATCGAAGTGCCAGAAATTGCAGAAGAGCTGATTGAGCTTAAAGGCGCAGCACGTGATCCAGGCTCTAGAGCTAAAATCGCAGTGAAAACGAACGACCGTCGTATTGACCCAGTGGGTGCATGTGTTGGTATGCGTGGCGCACGTGTTCAAGCTGTATCAGGCGAACTTGGTGGCGAGCGTATTGATATCGTGCTTTGGGACGATAACCCAGCACAGTTTGTTATCAATGCAATGGCTCCAGCGGATGTTGCATCTATCATCGTAGATGAAGACACCAACTCAATGGATATCGCTGTTGAAGCCGATAACCTAGCACAAGCGATTGGCCGTAGTGGTCAGAATGTTCGTCTTGCTTCTCAACTTACCGGTTGGGAACTGAATGTTATGACGGTTGAAGACCTAGCTAAGAAGCACCAAGAAGAGTCTGTCGCCTCTATTGAGAACTTCATGAAGTATCTTGATATCGAGCAAGATTTTGCTGAGCTTTTGGTTGAAGAAGGTTTCTCTACTCTAGAAGAAGTTGCCTACGTTCCAGTAAGCGAGTTACTAGAAGTTGATGGCTTGAACGAAGAGATCGTTGAAGAATTGCGTGGCCGTGCGAAAGACGCACTAACCACACTTGCCTTAGCGCAAGAGGAGTCATTTGAAGGCCTTGAGCCTGCGGAAGATCTACTAGCACTAGAAGGTCTTGAGCGCGAAATGGCATATAAGTTAGCAGCCAAAGGGGTTGTTACACTAGAAGATTTAGCAGACCAAGGTATTGATGACCTAGAAGGTATTGATGACTTATCAGATGAGAGAGCGGGCGAGTTAATTATGGCTGCGCGTAATATCTGTTGGTTTGGTGACGAAGAATAATTTCAGCAAGGAGGTAGCGTAATGACGCAACTTACAGTTAAAGCACTGAGTGATGAAATCGGAACGCCGGTGGAGCGCTTATTAGAACAACTTGCTGATGCTGGGATGAAAAAGACCAGCAAAGACAATGTTACAGATGAAGAAAAGCAACATCTTCTCGCTCATCTTAAAAAAGAGCATGGCGATACGACTGGCGAAGCTCAGCCTACTCGTCTGACACTACAGCGTAAAACTCGCAGCACATTAAGTGTTGCAGCGAGCGGCGGTAAGAGTAAGAATGTACAAGTCGAAGTGCGCAAAAAACGTACATACGTAAAACGTAGCGCCGTTGACGAAGAAGCCAAGCGTGAAGCTGAAAAACGCGAAGCAGAAGAGGCAGCAAAACGTGAAGCGGAAGCAGCAGCAAAACGTGAAGCTGAAGAAAAAGCAAAACGTGATGCAGAAGCAAAACGTCAAGCTGAAGAAAAAGCCAAGCGTGAAGCAGCTGATAAAGCAAAACGTGAAGCTCAAGCAAAAGCAGAGCCAATGACAGATCCTAAAGAAAAAGCGAAACAAGATGAAGCTAAGCGTGAAGCGGATGCTCTTCAACGTCGCCAAGAAGAAGAAGCGAAACGAAAAGCGGAAGAAGAAGCAGCTAAGCTTGTTGAAGAAGCTCGTAAGTTAGCGGAAGAGAACCAAGAACGCTGGTCAGAAGAAGAGAAGAAGAAGAAAGAACGTGAAGAGTCTTCAGATTATCACGTAACCACTTCTACTTATGCGCGTGAAGCGGAAGATGAAGCGGATGCAAAAGCATCGGCGGGTCGTCGCAAGCGTAAAAAGAAAGCGGCTGGTGCAGACAAAGCTGAAAACAACCAAGCTCGCGGTGGTCGAAACCAACGTGGTAAAGGTCGTAAAGGTAAGCTAGCGAAACCAACTTCTATGCAGCACGGTTTTGATAAGTCAGCAACAGTGGCTAAGCAAGATGTTGTGATCGGTGAAACTATCGTTGTTTCTGAACTGGCGAATAAGATGTCAGTTAAAGGAACCGAAGTCATCAAGACCATGATGAAAATGGGCGCTATGGCGACTATTAATCAGGTTATTGACCAAGAAACAGCACAGCTTATTGCTGAAGAAATGGGACACCGTGTTGTTCTACGTAAAGAGAATGAGCTAGAAGAAGCGGTACTGTCTGATCGTGATGACACAGCAGATGCAGTGCCTCGCGCTCCAGTTGTTACTATCATGGGTCACGTTGACCATGGTAAAACATCAACACTTGATTATATCCGTAAAGCACACGTTGCTTCGGGTGAAGCGGGTGGTATTACTCAGCATATCGGTGCTTATCACGTTGAAACTGACAACGGCATGATCACTTTCCTAGATACTCCGGGACACGCCGCGTTTACCGCTATGCGTGCTCGTGGTGCTCAAGCTACCGATATCGTTGTTCTTGTTGTTGCTGCAGATGATGGCGTAATGCCACAAACAATTGAAGCAATCCAGCACGCCAAAGCTGCTGAAGTGCCTCTAATTGTTGCTGTAAACAAGATTGACAAAGAGGGTGCTAACCCTGACAACGTTAAGAATGAGCTTGCTCAATATGACGTTATTCCTGAAGAGTGGGGCGGTGAGAACATGTTTGTTCACATCTCTGCTAAAGAAGGAACCAATGTTGAAGGGTTGCTAGAAACGATTCTTCTACAATCTGAAGTCCTAGAGCTTAAAGCGGTTGCTGATGGTATGGCGTCAGGTGTTGTTGTTGAGTCTCGTCTTGATAAAGGCCGTGGTCCAGTAGCAACGGTTCTTGTTCAGTCTGGTACTTTGAACAAAGGTGACATCTTACTATGTGGTCAAGAGTATGGCCGTGTTCGTGCAATGCGCGATGAAAATGGTAAAGAGATCACTCAAGCTGGCCCATCTATCCCTGTAGAAATCATCGGTCTATCTGGTGTTCCTTCTTCTGGTGATGAAGCGACAGTTGTTCGTGATGAGCGTAAAGCACGTGAAGTAGCGAACTACCGTCAAGGTAAATTCCGTGAAGTGAAACTTGCTCGTCAACAGAAAGCGAAACTTGAAAACATGTTCTCTAACATGGAAGCGGGTGAAGTTGCTGAGTTGAACGTAGTATTGAAAGCTGACGTACAGGGTTCTGTTGAAGCGATTACTGACTCTCTACACAAACTATCAACTGAAGAAGTGAAAGTAAGTGTGGTTGGTTCAGGTGTTGGTGGTATTACAGAAACTGATGCTGTACTAGCGGCGGCATCTAATGCAATCATCCTTGGCTTCAACGTTCGTGCTGATGCTTCAGCTCGCCGCACTATTGAAGCGGAAAACTTAGATTTACGTTACTACTCCATCATCTACCAATTGATTGATGAAGTGAAACAAGCCATGGGCGGTATGCTTGCGCCAGAATTCAGACAAGAAATCATTGGTCTTGCTGAAGTGCGTGACGTATTTAAGTCACCTAAACTGGGTGCAATCGCAGGTTGTATGGTTACTGAAGGTCTAATTAAGCGCAACAACCCAATTCGTGTTCTTCGTGAAAACGTCGTTATCTACGAAGGTGAGTTGGAATCATTACGTCGCTTTAAAGATGATGTTCAGGAAGTTAAGAACGGTTACGAATGTGGTATCGGCGTGAAGAACTACAACGATGTTCGTGTTGGTGACCAGATTGAAGTATTTGAAGTGGTTGAAATTAAGCGTACGCTTGATTAATCAACATAACTGACATTATCTGCTACACATCTTGTGTATCGGTAATAGGTTGTTAAATACACCATGGGGGGCATAGCGCCCCCCATTCTTTCTATAATGAGAAAAGAAATGTCAAAAGAATTTAGTCGCACACAACGTGTGTCGCAACAGCTACAAAAAGAACTCGCGTTGATTTTGCAACGTGAAGTAAGAGACTCTCGCATTGGTATGGTTACCATTTCAGATGTGGAAGTTTCTCGAGATCTTGCTTACGCAAAAGTATTTGTTACCTTCCTGTGTGTTGGTGAGCAGACTCCAGAGAAAAGCCTTGAAGCGTTAAAAGAGCATGAAACCCATATTCGAATGATTTTGGGTAAGCGTATTCGTCTGCGTTTAACACCAGAGGTTCGCTTTACTTACGATAATACACTTGTTGAAGGTATGCGTATGTCTAACCTTGTAAGTGAAGTGATCAGTGATGATAAGCGTAGAGCGAAAGATTCTGGTCGAGAGGACGAAGAGTAATGGGTCGCAGAGGTCGTCGTAAAGGTCGCCCTGTTGATGGGGTTATTCTTCTAGATAAGCCTACGGGCATAACATCTAATGATGCACTGCAAAAAGTAAAGCGTATCTACTTTGCAGAGAAAGCGGGCCATACCGGCGCGCTTGATCCTCTTGCTACCGGTATGCTTCCTCTCTGCTTTGGTGAAGCGACAAAGTTCTCTCAGTTTCTACTTGATTCCGATAAACGTTATCGGGTTATCGCTAAGCTGGGTGAGCGTACCAACACTTCTGATTCGGATGGTGAAGTGGTGGAAACTCGTGAAGTAAAAGTGGATCGAGGCCAACTCGAACGCTGTATCGCTAAATTCCGCGGTGAAACGGATCAAATTCCTTCTATGTACTCTGCTCTCAAATATCAGGGTAAGCCCCTGTATGAGTATGCAAGGGAAGGTATAGAGGTTCCTCGTGAGTCTCGTAAAATTACCGTTCACAGTATTGAGCTGGTCCGTTTCGAAGGCAGTGAAGTTGAAATGGATGTCCATTGTTCTAAAGGGACCTATATCCGAACTATCGTTGATGACCTTGGTGAAATGCTGGGCTGTGGTGCTCATGTAATTTATCTACGTCGTACTGGTGTGTCTAATTATCCCTATGAAAAAATGGTGACATTAGAGCAACTAGAAGCTTTGCTAGAAAAAGCACGAGAAGAAGATATTGCTCCAAGAGAGCTGCTGGACCCATTACTTATGCCAATGGATTCTGCGGTACAAGATCTGCCTGAAGTTAACCTCATAGCTGAACTGACGGATATGATCCAGCATGGACAGCCCGTTCAGGTGTTTGGTGCGCCTTTAGATGGTGTTGTTAGAATGACTAGCGGTGAAGAGAAGACCTTTATCGGCATCGGTGAAATTGATGACGATGGTAGAGTGGCTCCTAAGCGCTTAGTTGTTTTTCGAGATCAAGAGCAGGAGTAAATCCTGCTTGCATTTTATCGGTGAACCCCTTAGAATGCGCGCTCCTCGTGTCGGCTGAATCAGAGATTGGCGGCACAGTGTTAAACTAACTCTTATTAGGAGAGATTTATGTCTCTGAATGCAGAAACAAAATCAGCTATTGTAGCAGAATATGCACAAGGCGAAGGCGACACAGGTTCACCAGAAGTTCAAGTAGCTCTACTTACAGCTTCTATTAACCACCTACAAGGTCACTTTGCAAACCATAAACAAGATCACCACAGCCGTCGCGGTCTTTTACGTATGGTTTCTCGTCGTCGTAAGCTTCTAGATTACCTTAAAGGTAAAAACCTAGAGCGTTACCAAGACCTAATCAAACGTCTAGGCCTACGTCGCTAAGATAAGTTTGTTGAAGAAGGGAGCTTTTTAGCTCCCTTTTTTTATTATTTATTGCTTAATAATTTGGATGATTACTTATCTAGATTGGTATTAAGTTGGCTTAAGCTAACCCCTTTAAGTTACTTGGGTATACCGTTTAAGTAGTTTATACTATGCAACGTCAATTTTGACCTAAGTAGGTTGAAATGACGCTATCAGAAATTCTTAGTAATACTGTCACAGATGTCGGCCACTTGGTCGCGACTATTACAAATCTATTTAGCAATATTCACTTTAGCTTGAATAGAGTCGATTTGTACTAGTCGCGATGAGTATTGCTTTGAGTTATTAACTCATAATCGAAGCTAATAAATAGCTTTGAAATAAGGAAATATAATGTTCGCGAATCCAGTCGTTAAAACATTTAAGTACGGTAACCACACCGTTACTATCGAAACAGGCGTAATTGCACGTCAAGCTACTGCAGCAGTTATGGTTACTATGGACGATACCGCAGTATTCGTATCGGTTGTAGGTAAAAAAGAAGCGGTAGAAGGTCAAGACTTCTTCCCTCTTACCGTTAACTACCAAGAGCGCACTTATGCAGCAGGTAAAATCCCAGGTGGTTTCTTCAAGCGTGAAGGTCGTCCTTCTGAAGGTGAAACACTAACGGCTCGTCTAATCGACCGCCCAATTCGCCCGCTTTTCCCTGATTCGTTCAAAAACGAAGTACAAGTTATTGCCACAGTAATGTCTGTAAACCCAGATGTTCAACCAGATATGGTAACAATGATCGGTACTTCAGCTGCTCTTGCAATCTCAGGTATTCCGTTTAACGGTCCTATCGGTGCTGCACGTGTAGGTCACATCGATGGTCAGCTTGTTCTTAACCCAAGCAACACTGAACTTGAAACATCTAAGCTTGATCTTGTTGTTTCAGGTACTGAAGGTGCTGTTCTTATGGTTGAGTCTCAAGCAGACAACCTAACAGAAGAAGAGATGCTATCTGCGGTAGTATTTGGTCATGAACAACAACAAGTTGTTATCAATGCCATCAACGAATTCAAAGCTGAAGTTAATACTCCAGCATGGGATTGGGAAGCGCCAGCAGAGAACACAGTTTTAGTAAATAAGATTACTGAACTAGCAGAAGCTAAGCTTGTTGAAGCTTACCAAATCACTGAGAAGATGGCTCGTTACGACCGCATTCATGATATTGCTGCAGAAGTAAACGACGTTCTACTTGCTGAAGATCCAGAAGCAAACAAGAAAGAAATCCACACTATCTTCCACGATTTAGAGAAAACTGTTGTACGTCGCAGCATCATTGCTGGTAACCCACGTATCGATGGTCGTGAGAAAGATATGGTTCGTGCGTTAGACGTACGTACTGGTGTTCTTCCACGTACACACGGTTCATCTCTATTCACTCGTGGTGAAACTCAGGCTATCGTGACTGCTACTCTAGGTACGCAGCGTGATGCTCAAATCATTGATGAGCTAACAGGTGAGCGTAAAGATCACTTCCTACTGCACTACAACTTCCCTCCATACTGTGTAGGTGAAACAGGTTTTGTTGGTTCTCCAAAGCGTCGTGAAATCGGCCACGGTAAACTAGCTAAGCGCGGTATTGCAGCGGTAATGCCTTCTGTTGATGAGTTCCCATACACAGTACGTGTTGTATCGGAAATCACAGAATCTAACGGTTCTTCTTCAATGGCGTCTGTATGTGGTACTTCTCTTGCTCTTATGGATGCTGGTGTACCAATCAAAGCATCTGTTGCGGGTATCGCTATGGGTCTTGTTAAAGAAGGCGACGATTTTGTTGTTCTTTCTGACATCCTTGGCGATGAAGATCACCTAGGTGACATGGACTTTAAAGTAGCGGGTACTAATGACGGTATTACTGCACTTCAAATGGACATCAAGATCGAAGGTATCACTAAAGAGATCATGCAAATTGCTCTTAACCAAGCGCAAGGTGCACGTAAGCACATCCTATCTGTAATGGATGAAGCTATCTCTGGTGCTCGCGAAGATATTTCTGAGTTTGCTCCTCGTATTCATACTATGAAGATTAGCTCAGAGAAGATTAAAGACGTTATCGGTAAAGGTGGTGCAGTTATTCGTTCTCTGACTGAAGAGACTGGCACAACTATTGAAATCGAAGATGACGGCACGATCAAAATCGCCGCTACTGAAGGTGCAGCAGCACAAGAAGCTATTCGTCGTATTGAAGAGATCACTGCAGAAGTTGAAGTTGGTCGTATTTATACGGGTAAAGTAGCACGTCTTGCAGACTTTGGTGCATTCGTTACTATCCTACCGGGTAAAGATGGTTTGGTTCACATTTCTCAAATTGCTGATAAACGTATTGAGAAAGTGGCTGATCACTTGGAAATGGGTCAAGAAGTACAAGTTAAGGTACTAGAAATTGATCGCCAAGGCCGAGTACGTCTAAGTATGAAAGAAGCAGTAGAAAAACCAGCAGAAGAAGCGCCACAAGCACCTGAAGCTGAATAAGATTACTATTGCATCTGTAGCTAATTAGTTACAAAGCGTGTTATAAAGGGGAACAGAAATGTTGCCCTTTTTTTATGGGTCGAAGGAGATATATGTCAGTGAGATGGTTGAAATTCGTTGTGTTTGGTTTGTTAGTTGCTCTTTCAGGTTGTGCATCTATTAACAATCCGACAAGCAGTCAGTGGGTATATCCTCCGATGGCGGTTCCATTACAGGCAAGCATTCAGCAAGAAGTACAGATTGCTCGACTCACTCAACTTTTACAGCGTGAAGACTTATCTAATGATGTGAAAGCGAAAATGTTTTATGAGCGTGGTAGCTACTTTGATGCCGCAGGGTTAAGGGATCTTGCTCGATTGGACTTTAATCAGTCATTAAGTTTAAATCCAGCTCAACCTGATATTTTCAATATGTTAGGTGTTTACTTTACCCAAGTTGGCGAGTTTGATGCCGCCTATGAAGCGTTTGATTCGACATTAGAGTTAGACCCTGACAATCAGTATGCAGAGCGTAATAGAGCCATTGCTTTGTATTATGGTGGTCGTATCGACCTTGCCTTAGAAGAGATTCGCTCTCACTATAATGATGATCCGGGTGACCCATTTAGGGCACTTTGGCTTTATATCATTGAGAGAGAAAAATCTTCTGAAAAAGCCTTTGCCGATCTCAAGCTTCGTTATGATGACCGAAATGACGAATGGGGATGGGTATTGGTGGCAATTATGCTTAACGAAATTACTGAGCAGCAAACCTTTAAAGCGGTGCTTGATGGAACCAGAGACAACGTGATTCTTGCTCAGAGACTAACGGAAAGCTATTTTTACCTAGCGAAGCGTTACCAGTTTGATGGCTTGTATGCGGACTCTATCGCATTATATAAATTGGCATTGTCATTCAATGTCTACGAATATGTAGAGCATCGATACTCCTTCCTTGAGTTGGGACGTATATTTACCAAGGTTCGGGAAGAGCAGCTAGCGGCTGAATAATAGAAATAGCCGAAAGAGTAGAGTGAAGCGCTGGATATAATCCAGCGTTTTTTTTGTTGCGTGTTTTATTATTTCAGCTAAAATAGTTAGCCTTGCTAACTAAATGGATGCAAAATGAGTCTACAAGAGAGTTTAATTAAACTTGAACGGTTTATGTCGAAAGAGTGGCGTCTATTATCAAAAGTTGATGATCCTCTAGCGATGCTAAGTTTTAATGAGTTTGATTATTTAAAAGTGATTCAGTATGCCAATGAACCGATAAGAATTACTGACTTAGCGGAAGAGATGTTAGTGGCAAAACCATCTGCGTCAAATATGGTGGTAAGACTTGAAAAGAAAGGGCTGGTAAAGCGAATAGCTTGCCCTGAAGATGCTCGTGCTAAGCGTGTTATTTTGACTGAAAAAGCTCAGCGCGGTTTATTGCTGGAAGATGTTGTACATACAGAGATTACACGAAAACTGGAAGCGAAAGTGAGTAAAGAAGAGGTCGCAGAGTTTGTTGCCATCTTTAACAAAATGCTTAAGTAGAAATCACTGTACGCCATATCATGGCGAATATATCAATATAGTTAGCATTGCTAACAAAATGAGAGTAAAGCTATGTCTAAAACGATCACTAAACAGTTTCTAAAATATACGTTACCTACTGTTGCAGCAATGCTGGTGAATGGTTTGTATCAGGTCGTAGACGGGATTTTCATTGGCCAATATGTAGGGGCGGATGGATTGGCTGCGATAAATGTGGCGTGGCCAATTATTGGTGCTGTGTTGGGTATAGGGATGATGGTCGGTGTTGGCACAGGAGCGGTAGTGTCGATTAATCAAGGTGCAGGCAATAAAGATAAGGCGAAAAGTATACTCAGTACTGGTCTTATTTTTCTATTTTTACTGTTTCCTGTGCTCTCGCTGTTTTTGTGGCAGTACGCCGATAGTTTATTGTTAGCGCAAGGAGTTGAAGGGGAAGTATTCCAGCTCGCTAAGCAATATATCGACGTACTAATTGTCAGCAGCCTGTTTTCACTTGGCTCAATTGCGATCCCTTTTCTACTGCGAAATGATAATAGTCCAAACTTTGCCACCGTATTGATGATCATAGGGGCTGTCGTGAACATTGCTCTTGATTATCTGTTTATTGCCGTCATGGGCTGGGAGTTAGAGGGGGCCGCTATCGCGACCGCAATGGCACAGTTCGTGGTGACTTTAATGGGTGTGGGGTATTTCTTCTCCCGCTATGCCACAATGAAATTATCCCTTGCCACTCTTTCATTTCGAGTGAAGGAGTTACCTGAAATTTGCAGTATTGGTCTCTCAAGTTTCTTTATGTACCTTTACGGTTCAGCGATGGTAGCGGTTCACAACTGGATGTTTACTCAATTTGGTAATGTTGTGATGATCGGCGCTTATGCCATTATTGGCTATGTAGTGACCATTTACTACTTAACAGTAGAAGGGATCGCTAACGGTATGCAGCCATTAGTGAGCTTTAATCATGGTGGCAAAAATCGCGAGGCGGTAGCCAAACTGTTCAATTTAGCTGCGTGGAGCTCTGTTTTATTAGGTATTGCCTTTGTTCTTTTATTGAACATTTATCCAGAGCAAATTATCGCAGTGTTTAACTCTGAAGATGCAGAGTTGATGACACAGGCGACACTGGGTATTCGACTGCATATGTTTGCCCTGTTTTTGGATGGCTTTATTGTGGTTGCAGGGGCATATTACCAAGCGGTTGGTCAGAGCAAGAAAGCGATGTTTGTGACTATTGGGAATATGGCGGTACAGATACCTTTCCTATTCACCCTGCCGTATCTCTTTGGCTTGGTGGGCGTGTGGATTGCTTATCCGCTTTCGAATATTGCCCTAAGCATTGTGATTATCTGGATGATTAGACGGGAGTTTACTAACAGTAGCAGTGTCGAAAATGGGTACAGTAAGGTATCAGAAGTAAACTAAATTTGAGTAAAGGGATATTCGATACAATAAGCGTAAGTGAGCAAGGTGCCCACTTACGCGTTTTTATGCTATCTCACATCTAATCCAGCAAGTTGGTGCCAGTAACCGTTGCAGTGACGATTCTCTAACGCTTGTTTTTGTTTGCCATCTTCATTGGCTTTAAACTGATCAACCTTGCTAAAGGTATCCAAGCCTAGCGGACTTAAACGAACCACATCAACCAATCCTTTCATGCTGTCGAGGTCATTGATCAAGTTGTAACAGTAGCCAGATTGCGTCTGAATACCGTTCAAATTAAAGACCGATTGCCCCTCCTGGCTTGCTACTTGCAAACCCGTTGGGTATTTAATACAGCAAGTTTCACACTCATCTTTAGGTCGGTTCTCTGCTCGTGCAGTGAAACAGCGAGCGGAGTAGGCTAGGGGAAGATAGCCGTGACTGAACACTTCAATTTCAAACTTATCTCTGATATTGAGCGAATCGCATTCTGTGGCGACTTGCGTTAACCATTCGCGAGAAAGTTCTACCGGCATACACCAGCGAATCATTCCTTGTTTTACAAATAAGCGTAAGGTTTGTGCATTGTAGGCATTCACCGCAGGGCCAACAACGAAAGGGACTTTCTTCTCAGAAGCCAACTGTATCGCCGATACGTCGTTAGCTTCAATGGCAAACTCGCCATTGTCTATGTACTTTTTCATCGCACTGACTTCACTTGGCGCCTCAAGAAGTGCCATTGTAGAGAGGACCACTTGTTTTCCCGAAGCGGAAAGCTCTTTGGCGATATCGAACCACTGTTTAGGTTTGATCAATCTGCGTTTTGAACATACGGCTTCCCCTAAGTAAATTATGTCGGCACTGGAGTGTTGTGCTTGCTGATAGAAGTCTTCAACATCCTGTTTCGGCCAGAAATAGAGAAGCGGGCCTAGTGCGTATTTCATTTCATTTTCCATACTTAATTCCGTTACTGCCATTTACGGTGATACGCACCGAGTGTTGTCTGGGTCCCTTCTGATACGTTTGCCAGTGCGTTGTCCCACTGAGCTTTAACTTGATAGCTATCAGGGTTGGCTAAATAGTGATCGATGGCGGCTCGCCATGTTCTGGTGACCTGCTCTACGTAAGCCGGGCTTCGCTGTCTACCTTCAATTTTCACGGAAGCGACATTGGCAGCAAATAGTTCAGGCAACAAAGATAAGGTATTTAAACTCGTGGGTTCTTCTAGTGCATGAATGCGCTTGTCTTCTCCATCAACATGAAGATCAAAACGGCCTTTACACAGTGTTGGGTAGCCCGCATTTTCACCTGCTGAATAACGGTCAATTAATATGTCGTTTAGTCTCGACTCAAGTCCATCATCTGTCTCTTGCCAGCGAACGTATTTTGCCGGAGAACAGGCTCCAACCGTGTTGGGTGATTCTCCTGTCATGTAAGAAGAGAGGTAACACCGCCCTTCCGCCATAATGCATAGACTGCCAAAAGCAAACACTTCTAACTCTACATGGTCAGGAATGTTTCGCGACAGCTGTTTTACTTGATGGATGGAAAGCACTCTTGGCAGTACAACACGTTTAACGTTGAAATTCTGATAGTAGTAGTCAATGGCGGCAATATTGGTTGCAGATGCTTGAACGGACAAGTGCAGTTCTAAATCTGGGTACTTACTGGCTGCGTACTCAAGAATCGCAATATCGGCAACAATTAAAGCATCAACTCCCATTGATGCGGCATTATCAACCGCTTTTGTCCAGCGGTCAAAACCATCTGGATGAGCGAATGTATTTAAGGCAACGTGAAGTTTTCTGTTGTGATCGCGTATATATTCAACTGCGCGATCCAGTTTTTTTCCTGTGAAATTTAATCCGGCAAAATGACGCGCATTGGTATCATCCTTAAAACCGATATAGACAGCATCAGCACCACAATCTACTGCTGTTTTGAGGGCAGGCAAATTTCCCGCAGGACATAAAAGCTCCATAAACTCAAACCATGTTATTTAAAGTCGTTTAGTGTTGGCATTTTATTGAGGATTCGTAACGGAAAAGTTGATGTAAGGCAGGTTTGGTTGACTCTGCCTTAGGAAAATTGAATATGTGCTGGAAAAATCGTCAATTAGTTTTTATGTCGGCGGTTTTGTGCCAGTAATTCTTCGATTTCATGTTTAGGTTGTGGTCGATGAAAATGAAAACCCTGAATAGAATGGCAGTTCAAATTGGACAATAAGGTGGCTTGCTGGCGAGTCTCTACCCCTTCAGCGACAACAGAGAGATCCAAAGAGCGCCCTAAGTTTATGATATTTTCAATGACCGTCACCTGCTTTGGTAGCTTATCAATATCGTTGATAAAGGCTCTGTCGATTTTGAGCTCATCAATAGGGAATCTCGCCAAATAAGAGAGTGACGAGTAGCCCGTACCAAAGTCATCAATGGAGAGAGCAAAACCTAGTTTTTTGATGGCGTTTAGCATTTGTAGTGTGTGCTCACTATCACTCATCACCGCACTTTCGGTCAACTCAAAGGTGATGCAACTTGGGTCTAGCTCTGTGGTACGCAGTAGTTTTTCCATATAATCAATAAGCTTTGGATTACCAAACTGCTCTGGAGATAAATTAATGGCGACTCTACCGGGCAAAATACCTTGAATTTTCCAGCGTTTAACCGTGGTGAATACCTCCCGCATTACCGAGCGGCCTAAGTGCTCAATAAGCCCGGCTCTTTCTGCGACAGGGATAAACGCACCTGGACTAATATAGCCCTCAATCGGGTGCTTCCAGCGAACCAGCGCTTCTGCACCATTAATGCTGAAATCACGAGCATTAACTTTAGGTTGGTACCAAACTTCTAACCCATTCTGCTGCAAGGCTTTTTGTAACTCAATCTCTAGCCATAAGCGCATGCGAGCTTCTTTGTTCATTTGATCATGGTAATTAATTAATCGGTTACGACCACGATCTTTTGCTTCATACATGGCAGTATCAGCATTTTGTAGCAACACTCGCGCATCGTTACCATCTCTCGGATAACTGACAGCGCCAATAGAACAGGCTAACCGCTTGCTAAAGTGGTGAAGGTCAAACGGTTGATTAATTAAAGAGATGATTTTTTCCGATAAGGATTCTGCCGCTTTGTTGTGCTCTGGATTTGGCACGATCAGTCCAAACTCATCACCACCAAGGTGACCAAGAATCGCTTCTGCCGGTAGCAACCGTTGCAAGCGTGCTGAGACTTCTTTGATGACTTTATCACCAATATGATGACCAAGAGAGTCATTGATATTTTTGAAATTATCAATGTCTAGATACAACATGACCAAAGGGGTTTCGTTGTCGATAAAGTGCTCTAAACGTCGAGTGAAGCCAAATCGGTTATACAGTTTCGTTAAAGAGTCGTAATGAGAGTCGTGTTTATCGTCAGGAACGCCGCCAACCTCACTATCTGCATCTTCAATGATGATGATTTGTGACTGGTTACCTAGAACCGTAATTTTGTCTGCTCTCAGGGTTACTTTTCGTTCAACGCCACAACGAGCACCGGTTAAGCAGGTGATGATCTCTTTCTCTAAAATTGACGATAAAGAGCGAGCAAATACGGTCTTGGTTTTTTCATCAATAAATAATCGACTGATCTGTTCTCCAAGCAACTCTTCATTTTCGTTAAAACCGAGCAAACGAACGGCCATCGGATTAGCCGAAATAATCGTGTCATTTTCAATCAGTATGAGGCCATCAGGAAGCAGTTCAGATAAAACAGAAAACTTACTTTCAGACTCTTCTAAAGATTTGGCGATAATCTGTTTTTCGGAAGTGTCGATAGCATGAAAGGTTATCGATTCTACATTATCATCAATGATGATAGGGGAAACACTAAAATGCAGGCTGGTTTCGTGTTCATCGTCGTTTAAAATGATTTCTGCTTCGACATTTTCACCCTGAAGGGCTTTATCATAGAAAGGCTTTAGCGATTGATAAAATTTATCACCGAGCACTAAAGAGTCATTCATGCCAACTAGCTCGTTTTTAGACAGTCCCGCGATTTCACAATAACGCTGGTTAACGTTACTGTAGTTGTGTTGTTTGTCTAAAATGGCAAAGAGAAACGGACTGCTGTCAGTCAGTTTGGCAAACCATTGTTGTAACTGCGTTGTTGGCATTAAAATTCTACCGATTTCATACTAAATATGTTGCTTATTTTATAAACTATAGCCTGATAACTATAACCTTGATACATCAGATGTGAAAGCTATCAGTATTATAGCGATTCTTTTTTGATACATAACAGGAATTCTGATGCGATATCCACTATTATGGCGAAACGACAAAACAAGGTAACGGATATTTAGTGTGTTAAACAAGATTCGAACCCATTTAGTGCAAAATGCTGCACAATTTTTGAGATCTCCAGTCCAATTATTACCGAATGCCATACAAAATAAAGCATTGCTGGAAGGACTTAAGCAGGTTTTCCGTGATTCACTAGAAGACGGTGATTTTGAGTTTCTTGAAGACAAATGGTTAAAAGTATCCATTAGCGACTTATCACTTGATTGGTTTATTAGCTACCAAGATGAGAAGCTTTTGGTTTCTGAATCCGTTGAACAGTATGATGTGAGCTTTTGCGGTAACTTAAATGATTTGGTATTGATTGCCGGTCGAAAAGAAGACCCTGATACGTTATTTTTTCAACGACGCTTAAGCATTGAAGGAGACACTGAATTGGGTTTGGAAGTGAAAAACTTGATGGATAGTGTGGACTTAGATGCCCTTCCGAAAGGGTTGACTCTATTGCTGAATCAGTTGGCCGACTTTGTGTATAAAGGTGTTCACCCAGAACTAACCAATGATGGAGCCACAAATGCTTATCAGAACTGAAGCGCCAGCAGACATTCTGCCAATTAATAGTCTATTAGAGGCCGCGTTTGATACGGATGCGGAAGCTAAACTGGTTATGTCACTGCGTGAGAATAGCCGTTTTACCCTATCGCTTGTTGCATGCAGTGATGAAGGTGAAATCATTGCGCACCTGCTGTTTACTCCTATATTGATCGATGGTGAAGATATTGGTTGGCAGGGAATGGCGCCAGTGGCTGTTAAGGCTGAATATCGGAAACAAGGCATTGCAGGCAAGTTGATTAGAGAAGGTTTTGACTCTCTATTTGAGTTAGGTTACCCCGCCTGTTCGGTTTTAGGCGATCCTGCATTCTATGGTCGTTTTGGCTTTGTTGATGCAGAGAGCTATAACATGCATTGTCGCTGGGATGTTCCTCAAGGGTACTTTCAAATGATCGAGTTAGCGGAAGGTACTTGCCAAGGCAAACAAGGTTTAATTGAGTATTGTCCGGAATTTTCAGAGCTTTAGTTATGTTATCAAGTGAGGCGGAATATCTGCAAGAAATGGGAATCAGTCGCTGGGATGTTATTCATCCTCAACGACTTGAAGGCTATCATGCAGAGTCAATAGTATTACCAGAAGAGTGCAAATTACTGCTTGTATCCGCAGTAAAGCCAAAAGGTGAACTAGCAGAGCTGTTTGAACGGGTGTTAAAAAGTATGGGACTGACTTTAGATCAGTCATTGCATCTATTCCCTAACCAGATGCCCTATTTAGGCAAACAGTCACTTGACTGGATTTGGTTTTCCGGAGGGGAAGCCATTGAACTAGAAGGGGTAAACCTTATTAGTTCCCCATTATTAGCTGACATTCAAGGAAACACTCAACAGAGACGCCAGTTATGGCAACAAATTTGTAAATATGACCATTAATATCTCCCCTTTAGCCGAGTCGCATCTAGATGCGGTTTGGCGTATTGAACAGACCGCCCATTCACATCCTTGGACACAATCCATGATTAATAATCTCAATAGCCGTGGTGCCTGTCACTATGCGCTGCTGGATGGTGAACAGTTGATTGGCTATTTTTATGCGCAAAATATTGTGGGGGAAGTGACTCTACTAAATGTGGCGGTGGATCCCTTGTTACATGGTAAAGGGTTTGGACGTTGCTTAATGGAGCATTTTCTCGACATTTGCCAAAACGCTAAAGCAGATAGTGCATGGCTGGAAGTAAGAGAAAGCAATAACAAAGCATTTCAGTTGTATGAATCGCTTGGGTTTAATGAAGTTGATCGACGAGTAAATTATTACCCATGTAAACAGGGTAAAGAAGATGCCATTATTATGAGTTACCTGTTTTTTTAGCTTTAGAATCATCGCGAAAGGTCAACAGACCCTAGTAATTGACATATTATTTAATGATAATAGCATTATCATCTTTTTCTGAACTAGAGAACCATGAGTTATGGAAACAAAAAGCGCAAGATTGACGGTACTAATTGACCCAAATAAGAAGCAAGCCTTAGAGCAACTCTGTGCCACTCAAGACGTGACGCCTTCTCAAGTCGTTAGACAGTTAATTCGTGATTATTTGGATAAACATGGTGTTGATTATGGTTTGCCAACACAGGTTAAGAATCCGAAAGTAAGCAACTAACCGCTGAATTTACATCGCTAAAGTAGTTTGTTTCACCCAATAGGCAAATTATCTCTGCTTTAGCTAATTTCCCCGCCACTCTATTGTTTGCTCCTGCTAGCACAACTTTAATATGACGTTTTTGCAGCGCGATGATGCTGTTTTCAAGTGCTTGCAATCCAGTGATATCCATAAAAGGAACTCTGTGTAAGTCGATTACAACTGTTTTCGGGTCGGTATGTGTGTCCGCTAGGGCATGATCAAATTTATCTACCGCGGCAAAGAAAAATGGCCCATCTAGAGTAAAAATTATCATATCTTCAGGAACAGCGTTGATTCCTAATTTGGTCAGGGATGAATCTAAACTAACTGAGGAGGATCGCGTAACTTGAACGCTACTCGCCATGCGTCTTAAAAAGTGCAAAGTTGCGAGTATTACGCCAATATTGACCGCGACAACGAGATCGGAAAAAACCGTCAAGCTAAAGGTGATTAGCAAGATCACAACATCAGCACGAGGAGCCTGTTTAACCATTCGGATAAAGTGGCCGGCCTCGCTCATGTTCCAAGCCACAACAAATAGGATAGCAGCGAGGGTTGCCAAAGGAATATGTACCGCTAATGGAGCAAGGACCAGCAAGATGAGAATCAACGTGATTGAGTGAATGATACCTGAAAGGGGACTATTACCACCATTTCTGATGTTGGTTGCTGTTCGAGCAATGGCGCCTGTTGCAGCAAACCCGCCAAATAGAGGCGCAATAATGTTTGCTAACCCTTGTCCAATGAGTTCTTGGTTAGAGTTATGTTTTGTACCAGCCATACCGTCAGCGACAACAGCAGAGAGAAGAGATTCAATGGAACCCAGCATAGCGATAGTAAATGCTGGACCAATTAACTGAATAATCTGCTTCCCTTCTATCTCGGGAAAAGAAAACTCTGGTAAACCTTGTGGTATTCCTCCAAATGCACTGCCAATGGTTTTTATTGTTTCGAACTGAAATAGATACTGAATGACAGTCGCAAAGACCAGCGCAACCAAAGGCCCTGGTACTTTTCTAATTAGCGGTATTCGATTGCTGTAAATGACCAATAGTAGAGAGGTGATCGCTAGCAAGGTCGTGGCTGAGTCGAACAGTGGTAACGCTTTGAATAATAACATGAGTCGTTCATGGAAAAACTCAGCGGAGACGGAAGGTAGACCAAAAAAATCTTGCCACTGACCCACCCAAATAGTGACGCCAATACCTGATGTAAAGCCAATGATTACCGGAGCAGGGATAAATTTAATGACCGTGCCCATTTTTGCAAAGCCAAACAGTAGCAAGATGACCCCAGCCATCATGGTGGCTATCTGTAAGCCTGTGATGCCATATTTACTGGTAATGACTGATAGAACGACAATAAATGCCCCGGTAGGACCCGCAATTTGAACTCTGCTTCCGCCAAATAGAGAGACACAAATAGCGGCAATGATCGAAGTATAAATACCTTGCTCAGGTTTAGCCCCAGAAGCAATAGCGAATGCCATTCCAAGAGGGAGCGCGACCACACCAACAATAACACCGGAAATGAGATTGCGAATCCAGAATTTCTTGCTTAATAAATGGTTTTGTTGGGCTTCGATGATAGCAAACACAGCTTATACTCAAGTGCTAATTAAATGATAATGGCATTATAATGATATGGTAATAATTAGCCAGAAAGATCATTTGCAACAGAGAAAATAAGTAAAATAACGGCGACGTGGAGAGAGTCGCCGTCATTTATGAAGAATGAGTAGAAGAAAGAGGCTAGTGGCAATGAAGCGCATAGATACAAGCCAATCCTCCATGAGTGCTATGTATCTTTATTTCAATACACTGAACTTGATTTAAGAGTTCAATCTGATGCAGGTTGGTAGAGAGGTGATTACCTTTCACTTGCTTATACAGTTGGCCATCAATATAGAGATCGTAATCTTTGACACAGTTAGGAGATACATTTTCGTGGTGTCCCCATTGAGCGGTTTCCATCGCGTGATCAAAATCATTATCGAACATCAAGGTTATATGATCGAGAGTGGTTGGAGAAGGGAACGTTAGAGTTACGGTTGGATTACGATCTTCTTCACTTGGTGCCCAAGCATGAGAGTGATCATTTGGGCGTAATTGGCCATTAAGCATATTTTCAGCAGCGTATGCTTGTAATGGTCTATTTAATTTGAATGCTGGTAAGTATTTGTTAGGTCTACGTTTTGGTAACCAAAATTCAAATTCATCTACTCCCCAATCACCGTTGGCAATCTGCTTGGGTTGTTTTGCGACTTTTGGGTTAACCGTATTATATACTGTCAAAATAGCCGGCAGTTCTGTTGTTGAACTGGCGATAGCAAGATCGAGGTTCTCTTCCAGCTTAATAAAGAGATATTGATCTATTGGTGAGATGTAATTGAACGATAATACATACTCGTTATCCCCTTTTTCAATAGCTATATCGTGACCCGTATTAACTATCTCCGGAGTATGATTGAAAGGTTTAGTCGCAGTCAAAAGACGCGCTTTAAGTGTTGTCGTTTTAACCGCAGTGATGGCCAAGGTGATATCGGGAAGTTGCTCTCCTGATTTTATGGGTAGCATCAATGCTTGGCTTTCTGCCAACTGCCGATAGCCGGCATTCTTTTTAACAGATTGCACTTGGTAGGTTGAAGATGCGGTAATGGTTCCGGAAAAGTGCGTAGTAGAAGAGAGTCTCGGTATATAAAAACCTTTGCTGATCAATTGTTGTTGAAGCGTATTGATATGTTCTGGTTTACTTAAATCAGCAGGGTGAAGTTTTAGCCTGTTGGCAAGTGCCGCTGCTTCTCCTATTACTTGTCCATTTTGTCCTGATGTACACATTACTCTTGTCGAACCAAAGGCTACATGTGTGGTTGAAAGTGTTCGGCCTCCAAGAAATAAATTAGTGATATCTTTAGCGTACATAGTCCGGTAAGGGATGGTGTATGTGCCTTTACTGTGAAATTGTCGGCAGCCATCATGCTTACTATACACACCATCAGCAGGGTGAAGATCGATTGACCAACCGCCAAAACTTACTGCATCATAATGATCGATCTGATTGATAATATCTTTTTGAGTTAATAGATAATCACCGATAAAGCGACGACTTTCTCTCTTTCCGGGAATTAACCCTACCCACTCAAGCGTCATATTGTTTGCTTCTGGAAAATGGCCACTGTTTTTAATGTGATCCCATACCCCCCATACGATTTTCCATAATTCCCATTTGATAGTTTCACTATCATGAACGGTGTTTAATCTGCCGCCCCATTCAAGCCACCATAAATCACAACCATTTAGGTTTGAGGAGAGTTTTTTGTAGCGTGGGATTTCGGTGATGTCCTTCAAGGCAAAATCGGGAGCTGTAAAGGTCACAGGTTCTGCTACATGTTTGGTATAAAAGTAGATTGAGTGTCCCAGTTTCTGGCCGAAGCTGTCATCTGGTGCCATTCGTTCATCAAACTCGCTGCTCTCTTCTGCACCAACTCGATGGCTTGCTCCTGAAAGGTAAGCTAAGATACCATCTCCAGTACAGTCGCAGAACATGTCTCCGCTAAGTGTGTACTGCGTTTCATTGATGGCATTAAATGCAGAAATAGAGTGTATTGTTCTCCCCTCGTCACTGTCTGTATGAGAGACTTGAAACACCGCTGTGTTGAGGAAAAGATCAATTTTTTTTTCTTTTTTAACTAGGTCGAGTAAAATCATATCGAATATAACTGGGTTGCCTTCTTTGTTTCGATATAGGTTTTCTTCTAAGATTTCGCCCATAACACCGCCTTCTCTGGCAAATCGATTGTTATTGCCCATATGAGAAGTTGCACCAAGAGCCCATAACCTAACTTCGCTTGATGCGTTGCCACCTAGTACAGGACGATCTTGAACTAATGCTACAGATTGACCATTTCTTGAAGCGCTTATGGCAGCACAGATACCAGCTAATCCACCTCCAGCGACTACTAAATCGAAAGAACGTTCGAGCTGGTTAAGTTCTCTTTGTGAGTCGTACGAATAAATATCCATGTTGCTTTCTTAAGCCTCTAGTTTTATTTTGTAAAAAGCCAATCAACTTTCAGGAATACATATGTCTTCACAGCCAAATCAAAGCCTTATTGATGGGATACGTTGTTTACAATATCTCGCATCAAGTGATGAGCCACTAGGATGCAGAGAGTTGGCAAGGCAACTGGATATGAATCCAAGTAAAGTCAATCGACTACTCATGACAATGGCTTCAATTGGACTGACTACCCAAGATAATAAGCGACGCTATCTCCCTGGTTCAGGCATTCATGCTTTAGGTGCCCAAGCTATGCGGAGCTCGAACTTATTTCGTAAATCAATTACGGTGCTAGAAAACATCGCACCACATGATCATATCGTTGCGCTTGGTGTCTTATGGGAAGATAAAGTGGTGTATCTCTACCACTCAAAACCCGGCCAAGACAGATATGAAGCACTTCTTGATTACAAAATTCAGCCAGCAACAAATTCGGTTATTGGTATCTGTTTATTGGCTGAGCACAGCAATGAAAAACTGACACAACTCTTAGGTGAAGATCGCTTGCAATCTATACGTCCATTGATTGAAAAAATGCGTACAGATAAACATGTTTTCTTAAATCATTCTGACGGAGAGCTTTCAATGGCTGTTCCTATTCAGTCTGCAGATAAGGCTGCTTTAGCATTTGCGGGCTTCTATGGAATTACCACCGAGCAAACGCAAAATAAGCTACAGAGACTAGAAGTACTTGCCAGCATGCTATCCAGTTAGAATGCTATTATCCATCACGTTAATCCACTGTGTTTCTATATTAGAAACAAAATAATATTATTTCAAGTTGGTTAAGATCGCAATGTCTTTCTAAGATATTGTGATCGACATACCAATACCTCAATGGAATAATGCGACCAAGCCCTTGTAAACCCGCGTCTGAATGAGTTTTGTAAGACCATACCCTTATAAGAAACTGTGGATGTCACAGAGAAAGGAACGATTTGGAGGGAACTTGTGCGCCCTATCAAACTTTTCTCAATTCGATATTGATGAGTTCAGGTAAAGATATTAGTGTCTCTAATATAGAGACGGAGTGAATTTATTTGATACCCTACATTTCAGCTAGATTTATATAGATCTCTCTCAATCAGGAACAACACTTATACTCTACATTGAGGTAACTATGAATAAGTTAAAACTATGTGTATCAGCAGGATTGCTGGCGGCATCATCGGGTGCATTTGCATCTGAAGTGACATTTTTAAACTGGGTAACAGCTGAGCCTAGTAATAAACCTATTGTTGATGCGCTTATTGCAGAATCTGATCAAGATGTAAAAGTACTGTCTAGTTCTTGGGGAGACATGCAAAAAAATGTCTACTTAAGAGTAAGAACCAAGCAACCATTAGATGTATTTCAAAGTTCGGCAAAGTGGCTGCCTACCTTCGCGCAATTGCCAAATTTAGTAGATTTTAATGATGTATTCGGTAAGGAGTTTCTTGAAGAGCATATACCTGCATCGGTATTAGCGGCAGGAAAGTATAAAGGCAAGCAGTATGGTATGCCTTGGAATATCGGTTCAATAAGTTTAGTTGCAAACAAGAAAATGCTGCAGGAGAAAAACATCTCCGTAGCGCCTGAAACGATCGACGAATTTGTTTCTACCCTAAAGCAAGTAAAAGAAGCCTACCCAGAGAGCACTCCTTACGCAATGATGACGAAAGGTGGCAATCTTATCTCTAGTGATTTCCAACTGTGGCTTTGGGCACATAACGGGTCAATATTCGATGAGCAAGGCAATGTAACTATTGATTCGGACGCCACTGTTAACACACTGAATTTTATGAAAATGCTGGTGGATGAGAAATTGGCTTCACTGGATGTTGACCGTGGTGCTGCCCGTCGTATGTTTGGGCAGGAAAATGCCGCTTATTATTTTGATGCCACCGTTGCACGCGGGTTTGCTCGAGACTTTTCAGGAATGGGCGAAGAGTATGATCAATATGTTTACCCTATTGAGACGCCAACATTAACAAAGGATATGCAGTCACACTCTATGGAGTGGGGACACCTGCTCATTATGTTGAATAGTGATGCCGCAAAAGTGGCGGGTAATATCAGCTCTGATAGCGCTGCCGCTAAGTTAATCAAAACATTATCGATGAACAAGCAAGTGCAGATCGATTATTTCCAGAAAGCGGGAGCGATTCCGGTAACTTATGAAGCACGAAGCGCTCAAGAAGTGACTCAAGACAGCTATATCGTAAACTGGAATGCATCAATGGGGATACCTAAACGAAACGAACTTTCACCACTGAAGAATAGCGCGAACTATGTTGCCGTGGTAAGCGAAGAAGTGCAGTCGGTTATTCTTGGTCAAAAAGACGCTAAGGAAGCAGCAGCTTCGATGGCAAGTCGTATTAAGAGAGCAATGAAGTAAGAGGCGCATAGAATGGATATGGCATCTAATCACCATAAAACGAAAGCTCAACATTCGGCAAATAGTTTAAAACATGGTGATCGTAAATTTGCTTACGTAATTTTGGTTCCAGCATTGACTGCATTTATGGTAATGGTTTTCTACCCATTTATAGATGCCATGTCTATGTCTCTTTATCAATATACTATTTTTGATACTGAACCTATCTTTATTGGTTTTGATAACTTTGCCAATATTTTGACCGACCCCTATGTCTTGGGCTCTTGGTTAACAACCGCAATATTCGTTGTGTTAACAACGGCACTTACTATGGTATTGGGTTTATCTTGGGCATTGATGATGTATCAGGATTTCCGAGGTAGGGCAGTGTTTCGCACTATGACGCTTTTACCTTGGATATTGCCAAGTACAGTTAGCGCATTTATTTGGGCTTGGATGCTAAATGGCAAGTATGGTGTGGCAAATGTATTGTTAGCGAGTGTCGGTATCATTGATGAAAATATTCAGTTTTTATCTAATGACATTGGTGCTATGGCAGCGATTGTAATGACTCGAGCTTGGATATCCATTCCGCTATTTATGTCTTTCTTTTTAGCCGGTTTGCAGGGGATGGATTACCAACAGATAGAAGCTGCGCGAATAGATGGAGCCGGTAATTTCTTAGTCGTTCGTAAGTTAATTTTACCTCACCTTCGCCCTGTATTTCTTGTTACAGGAGCACTAGGCATGATAGGGAACCTGCAACAGTTTGACATCATTTATGCGTTGACTGGCGGTGGGCCAGTGAGAGCAACCTCAGTTTTATCCATTGAGGTGTTCCGTCAAGCATTCCAGAACTGGGATCTAGGTATGGCGTCAGCGATTGGTGTGCTTTGGGTGTTTACTCTGATGCCGTTGGTTGTTTTCTATCTTCGTAGCTTATTTAAAGAGGACTAATTGATGTTTGAATTACGTTCGTTAAAGGCGAAGGTAGGATTTATCTCTCTACTGACCCTTATCGCATTTTTTCTGTTTTTTCCTGTCTATTGGGCATTGAGTAGTGCATTTAAAGCAAACTCGGAACTTTATCTTGCTGATCCGACGATGTTTCCAGCTAAGTTTTACTTTGGGCATTTTATTGATGCCATTGTTGGTGGCGATATATTGTTACAACTTAAAAATAGCCTACTGACCTCAACAGCGTCAGCAACCTTGAATGCTGTTTTGGCGGCTTTGGCAGGATATAGTTTTGCTAAGTTTGATTATCCGGCTAAGAAGCCATTGATGTTATTGATTCTCTCTGCGCAGATGTTTCCCTTTGGTGTATTACTTATTAGCATTTATCCCATGCTACAAAGTGTTGGACTGCTAGATACCAAAATTGGCTTGACCATCTCTTATATTGTTTTTGCATTACCTGTTAGTACTTACATGATGTATAGCTACTTTAAGCAGTTACCAAATGAGCTGATTGAAGCGGCAAAAGTCGATGGGGCAAGTAATATGAGGATATTTATAAAAATTGTTATGCCAATCTCTTTCCCTGCTTTTATCACGGTAATGCTTTATGCCTTTATGTGGTCATGGAATGATTTACTTTACTCAATGACTCTTATTACTTCGGAAGAGAATAGAACGATAGGCCCAGGACTATTACTTAGATACATAAACGAAAATAACGCTGATTGGGGAGGAGCCATGGCCGCTTCATTCCTAGCTGCTGCGCCTGTTGTTGCTGTGTTTGCGATGCTACAGAAACAATTTATTGGTGGGGTGACAAGTGGCGCAGTTAAATAACAAGAATTATTGAGGAATAGAAGATGGCCGATTTACAGTTAAACAAAGTAGTTAAACGTTATGGTGATATAGAAACAATTCATGGCGTCGATCTTGAAATAAAGAATGGTGAGTTTGTCGTTTTTGTGGGGCCATCAGGCTGCGGTAAGTCGACGTTACTTCGCATGATCGCTGGATTAGAAGAGGTGACGGCGGGGGAAGTTTCTATTGATGGTCAGGTGGTAAACAACAAGCAACCGAGTGAACGTGGTATTGCAATGGTGTTTCAATCCTATGCGCTGTATCCACATATGACGGTGAAAGAGAACATGAGCTTTGGCTTGGAAGTGGCAAAGTCACCGAAAGAGTACATTGAACAAAGAGTGAGTGAAGCGGCCAAAATATTGAAGCTTGAAGAGCTACTTGATAGAAAACCTAAACAACTTTCAGGTGGGCAGCGCCAGCGTGTGGCTATTGGTCGAACTATTGTTCGTGAACCAAAGGTGTTTCTATTCGATGAACCACTCTCTAACCTAGATGCTGAACTGCGTGTTCAAATGAGGATAGAGATATCTAAGCTGCATGAAGATTTGGGTAATACCATGATTTATGTCACCCATGATCAAGTTGAAGCGATGACCATGGCAGATAAGATTGTGGTACTTAAAGATGGCCATGTTGAGCAAGTTGGCTCTCCGTTAGAGTTATACAACTATCCAGATAATATTTTTGTTGCCGGTTTTATCGGTTCACCAAAGATGAATTTCTTAACGGTGCAGGTGAATGAGGTGACTTCTGAAAGCACTTCGGTAACGTTAGTGGATGGGCAGAGTTTAACTTTACCGTTAACAAATAAGGGTGTAGCCGTTGGTGATACGCTCTCACTCGGTGTTCGTCCAGAGCACTTTTTTGAAGATGGGCAGGGAGACATGGCTATTAATATCGACATTGATGTCATTGAGTGTCTTGGTGGAACATCGTATGTGTATGGGAACAGCGGTGAACAACAGGTCATTATTCAATGTGGTGAGAGCTTTAATCATAAACGAGGTGATCAAGTCAGTTTTGGCTTCGATATTCGTCGTTGTCATCTTTTTGATAGCAAGGGTATTGCATTCAAATAGAGCAGAATGAGGTGATGGAAACATCACCTGCATCCTTTCCACTTCATTTTAAACCCTCAGTTCGAGAGTAAAAAAGTCAACATACTCTTAATTTTAAATCATAAGTTGTATGCATTACTTAGCAACACAAATAGACGCTAAACAATGTGCAGAGAGGCTTTAACAATCTCGAGCTGAGATCCGGTAGCAAAATTATCACCATTTAAGTAAACAAAAGCCCTTTGATTAGCGCAAAGTAACAGCAATTCTGTAAAACTGGTTAAGACCTGATATAATCCCGCGAAATTCTATAACAGACGATAAGTGCGCAATAAAAAGGGCGCTTAACTGTGGTCATCACTGAAGATTCAATAACATGTCAAATAGTCCATTTATAGGCGAAGTTTCCAAGCGTAGAACGTTCGCTATTATTTCTCACCCGGATGCGGGTAAAACAACCATTACCGAAAAAGTACTTCTTTTCGGACAAGCGATTCAGTCAGCAGGTACCGTAAAAGGGCGTGGCTCAAATCAGCACGCAAAGTCAGACTGGATGGAGATGGAAAAAGAGCGTGGTATCTCGGTGACTACCTCTGTTATGCAATTCCCATATAATGAGTGCTTGGTTAACCTTTTGGATACTCCGGGACACGAAGACTTTTCGGAAGATACCTACCGTACATTAACCGCAGTAGATTCATGCTTGATGGTTATTGATGCGGCAAAAGGGGTAGAAGATCGTACCAGAAAGTTAATGGAAGTTACTCGTCTTCGTGACACGCCCATCGTAACCTTTATGAACAAGTTGGACCGTGATATTCGAGATCCAATGGAGCTGTTAGATGAAGTTGAGAGCGAATTAAAAATTGCTTGTGCTCCAGTTTCTTGGCCAATCGGATGCGGAAAAGAGTTTAAAGGTGTTTATCATATTCACCGCGATGAATCGATTCTTTACGCTACAGGTCAAGGGCATACCATTCAAGAAGAGAAAATTATCAAAGGACTTGATAATCCACAACTTGATGAGGCCATTGGCGAAGAGCTTGCTGAGCAACTGAGGGATGAGCTTGAATTGGTGATTGGCGCTTCTCACGAATTTGACCAAGAGCTGTTTCTTTCTGGTGAGCTTACACCTGTATTCTTTGGTACAGCATTAGGTAACTTCGGTGTTGACCATATGCTGGATGGACTAACTCGTTGGGCTCCTCAACCTATGTCTCGCCAAGCCAATGAACGTGAAGTGACGGCAACGGAAGAAAAATTCTCAGGCTTTGTATTTAAAATTCAGGCCAATATGGATCCGAAACACCGTGACCGTATCGCTTTCATGCGCATAGTGTCTGGTACCTATAAGCAAGGTATGAAGATGAACCATGTTCGTCTAGGAAAGCAGATTAACATCTCTGATGCTGTTACCTTTATGGCCGGTGATCGTTCTCGTGCTGAAAATGCATTTGCAGGGGACATTATTGGTTTACATAATCACGGGACTATCCAGATAGGTGACACCTTTACTCAAGGTGAAAATCTTAAGTTTGCCGGTATTCCTAACTTTGCGCCTGAACTGTTTCGCCGTATTCGTTTAAAAGATCCACTGAAGCAGAAACAGTTATTAAAAGGGTTAGTGCAACTTTCTGAAGAGGGTGCAGTACAAGTATTTAGACCTCTACAAAATAATGATCTTATTGTGGGCGCGGTTGGTGTTCTTCAGTTTGATGTGGTGGTTGCGCGACTTAAGTCAGAGTATAACGTTGAAGCTATTTACGAAGGGGTAAATGTGGCAACGGCTCGTTGGGTTGAGTGTGACGATGAGAAGAAACTGGATGAGTTTAAGCGTAAGAACCAAGCAAACTTAGCGTTAGATGGTGGCGATAACTTGTCTTATGTTGCTCCTACTATGGTGAACTTAAACCTAGCCAAAGAGCGCTTTCCTGAAGTTGAATTTAGAGCGACAAGAGAGCACTAAGTTTATAACAAGCTGAGATGAAAGCCGATTTCATCGGCTTTCATCAGGTAAATATAGAATAATAAAAAGGCAAATTCTCAATGAGAGAATTTGCCTTTTTTAATGGCTAGAAGCAAGTGCCCTTAATAACCTGTTATTCTCTTTCTTTAGTGTATGGAACACCAACAGCTTTAGGCGCAATGGCCTTGCCAATAAAGCCGGCTAGCAAGAATACGGTTAACACGTACGGGATGGCTTCGATAGCTTGAACTGGGATTGGGAAATCTCCAATTGATACACCTTGCAGGCGAATAGCTAAAGCATCTAAGAAGCCAAACAATAGACATGCACCCATAGCGGTGAATGGTCGCCATTTACCAAAGATCAATGCGGCTAAAGCCATATAGCCTTTACCGGCACTCATATTAGGAATGAACTGTGCAGTTTGTGCGACAGATAAGTAAACGCCACCTATTCCGACAAGTAGACCACAGACCACCATGGCACCATAACGCATTTTAACTACCGATATACCAGCCGTATCTACCGCAGAAGGTGATTCGCCAACGGCACGTAAGCGTAGGCCAAAACGGGTCTTAAAGAGCGCGTACCATGCCAGCGGCACAATCAGTACAACTAAATACTCAAGAGCAGAGTGACCACTTAGTAACTCTGAATAAAGTAAGCCAATAACGGGTGTATCCGCTAACTCATTTGCAAATGGTAAGTCAATTGGTGCAAAGCGGGCATTACCTGATAGCGCAGGTGTTTGACCTCCTTGATGGAACCAGTGACGACCTAAGGTGACGGTTAAACCAGCAGCAAGGATATTGATCGCCATACCACTAACAACTTGGTCACCTCTATGTGTAATAGAAGCAAAACCGTGTAGTAGCGCTAATAGTATGGAGATAGACACACCAGCCATAAGGCCAAGCCAAGCAGAGCCGGTGACATGAGCCGTTGCGGCACCAGCAAATGCAGAAGCAAGCAGTTTACCTTCTAAGGCGATGTTAACAATACCAGAACGTTCACTGAACATACCTGCCAATGAGGCAAGAATTAATGGCGTTGCAACACGAATGGTTGCATCAAGCATTAGTATAATAGTCTCAAACATGATTAGGCCGCTCCATTTTCAGTTTTAGCGAACAACTTAATGTAGGTACGCTCAAGAGATGGTCTAAACATATGCTCTAGTGCACCAGAGAATAAGATAACTAAACCTTGTAATACCACGACGATGTTTCTATCTACACCATATTCGAAGCTCAATTCGGCACCACCTTGATAAAGGAAGCCAAACAGCAAACTTGCCAGCAATACCCCAATTGGATGGTTTCGACCCATCAAGGCTACCGCAATACCAGTAAAGCCAAATCCTTCAACAAAGTTGAGTTTTATCTGGTGCAGCTCGCCTTGCAGTACGTTAAGGCCAAAGAAGCCCGCAAGCATACCGGAGATGAGCATAGTAATAACGACAATCTTAATGTAGTTAATACCGGCGTAACCTGCAGCCGATGGATTAGAACCTACAGAACGAATTTCATATCCCCAGCGAGAGTGCCAAATAAATAGCCATACAAACACACAGCATACTAAAGAGAAGAAGAAACTGAGGTTTAGCGGGCTTGGAGCCATTTCGATACCAAATACCGCCAGTATCTCGTGCATCTTAGGTAGCCAGCTACTTACGGCAAATACACGGCTTTCTGTTGCCATGGTATTTTCAGGTTTTAGAACGTCAACCAGCAAATACGCCATTAAAGAGGCGGCGATAAAGTTGAACATAATGGTGGTGATTACAATATGTGAACCACGTTTGGCCTGAAGATAAGCTGGAATAAACGCCCAAGCTGCACCAAATAGACCACCTGCTAGAATGGCAAATGGGAAAACAATATACCAAGGTGCATACTCACCCAGTGTCAAACAGATTAAACCTACGCCTAATCCACCAATATAAGCTTGACCTTCACCACCGATGTTAAATAAACCGGCGTGGAATGCAACAGAAACGGCAAGACCAGTAAAGACAAAACCGGTAGCATAGTAAAGTGTATAACCAAAGCCTTCAGCATAGCCAAATGCCCCCGTCCACATGACTTTAGCCGCATCAATTGGGCTAATGTCTATATAGATAAACAGTAGGGCGGAAACCAAGAACGCAACTAAAACGTTAATGGCAGGTAGCAGTGCAACGGTTACCCAAGCAGGAACTTTTACCTGACTCATGATACTTCTCCTTGGGGTTCTTGGTTTTCTTTTAGATGCTCAGGAACGATGTTTGCCATCATTAGACCCAGCGTCTTCTCATCGGCTTGCTCTGCACTGACTTCACCCACAATAGACCCGTCAAAAACAACGATAATTCTATCGGCTAGGCTAAGAATTTCATCCAGCTCTACAGAGACTAATAGAACCGCTTTGCCTTCATCTCTACTGGCAATGATCTGCTGGTGGATATACTCAATGGCACCGATATCAACCCCACGTGTTGGTTGACCTACAAGCAGTACATTTGGGTTTTCTTCCATTTCACGAGCAATAACAAGTTTTTGCTGATTACCACCAGAGAAGTTGGCTGTTTTTAAATGCACATCATTAGGGCGAACATCCCACTTATCCATGCTCGTTTGACAGTGCTCTTCAATAGCGGCTTTATCTTGCAATAAGCCTTTATTGTATTTCGGCAAATTGTGATAACCAAGAATGTAGGCTTCTTGAGCCTCAAACTTATTAATCAAACCCTGTTTATGTCGATCTTCAGGAATGTGACCAACACCAATTGCACGGACTTGTTGAGGATCTTTAGGGCTCTCCGCCGTAAGAGTGTGATTATTTAATGAGATTGAACCTGACTTAGGTTTCAAAATACCAGATAGCAATCCGAGAATTTCAGATTGACCATTGCCCGAAACCCCGGCGATACCAACAATTTCCCCTTCACGTACAGAGAAACTGATCTCTTTGACGCGTTGTACTCCTGCATCATCAAAGTAGCTAAGCTTCTCGACTTGAATGAGTTCTTTCTTAGGATTGGCCGGTTGTTTTTCAACTTTTAGCCGAACTTTACGTCCCACCATTAGTTCGGCCAACTGCTCTTGGTCCGTTTCGGCGGTGACGACGTGCTCTACCATGCCACCTTGGCGCATGACAGAGATATTGTCTGTAATGGCTAATACTTCACGCAGCTTATGCGTGATGATCATGACAGTAGTGCCTTGCTCGCGTAGCTTATTTAAAATGCTAAAGAGATGGTCTGCTTCTTGAGGCGTTAGTACCCCGGTAGGCTCATCCAAAATGAGAATTTTAGCATCGCGATATAAGGCTTTAAGAATTTCGACACGTTGCTGCAAGCCTACTGGAAGCTCTCCAACAATCGCATCTAAAGGAACATCAAGACCGTAATCTTTTTCGATCTGGATAAGTTTCTTTCGTGCTGAACTCAAACTATCTTGTAGCTTCCAGCCATTTTCTGCACCAAGGACTATATTTTCGATAACAGTAAAGTTTTCAACCAACATAAAGTGTTGGTGAACCATACCGATACCCGCTGCAATCGCTTCTTGCGAATTTGATGGTTTGTAGTCTTTATTGTTTACCAGCATTGATCCATTGTCGGCATGATAAAAGCCGTAGATGATGCTCATTAACGTGGATTTACCAGCACCATTTTCACCAATGATACCGTGAATTGTGCCTGCGGGAACTCTCAAATCAATGGCTTTATTGGCATGTACTGCACCAAAGCGTTTATCGATCTGTTTGAGCTCAATGGCGTAATTTGGAGTTTGAGTCACGAGATATACCTGAACTTCAATGTTACAAAATAATACGCCGCTGATACTGAAAGCAGCGGCGCAAAGATCACTGAACTACCAGTAACATAAATTAGTAGTTACAAGTGTTATCAGACATGTAGTCATGAACTTTGATCTTGCCGGAGATGATGTCCGCTTCCAAAGCTGCTACATATGTCTTCATTTCAGGAGTAATTAGGCTAGCGTTGTTGTCATCAAGAGCCCAAGCTACACCGCCTTCTTTAAGACCAAGAACTTTGATACCAGGAGCCCATGAACCGTCCATGCTTTCAGTCCAAGTATTCTTCGCTGCAACACCAACACGTTTAACCATTGACGTTAGCATGGTGCCAGGTTGTAAGTGGTTTTGGTTAGCATCAACACCGATAGCCAGTTTACCTGCGTCTTTTGCCGCTTGATAAACACCCATACCTGTACCACCAGCAGCGGCATAGACTACGTCTGCACCTTGAGAGAACTGAGATTTAGCAAGCTCAGAACCTTTTGCTGGGTCAGCAAATGCTGCAGGCGTTGAACCTGTCATGTTTTGTAATACAGTTGCGTCAGAGTTTGCGTACTTAGCGCCTTGCTCGTAACCACACTGGAACTTACGAATCAGTGGAATATCCATACCACCGATGAAGCCAACAGTACCTGTTTTAGATGCTTTAGCGGCAAGAGCACCCACTAGGAATGAACCTTCGTGCTCTTTAAACACGATAGATTGCACGTTTGGCTTATCTACTACCATATCGATGATAGTAAATTGAATGTCTGGGAACTCAGTTGCCACTTTTTCAACAGCAGAAGCCATGTTAAAACCAACAGCAACGATAGGGCTGAAACCACGGCTTGCTAGACGACGAAGACCTTGCTCACGCTGTGCTTCATTTTGTGGTTCAAATTCACGTACTTTTACGCCTTTTTCTGACTCAAGTACTTTTACACCATTCTGATAAACAGCTTCGTTAAAAGATTTGTCGAATTTACCAGCTGTATCATAAATAACGGCTGGCTTAGGTGCAGCGAAAACACTGAATGAAGAAACAGCGAGTGCTAATGCAGATAGCTTAAGAGTAGTCTTTTTCACTTTATAATCCCTATTTTGTAATCCAATTAAGTAACAGCCTACGTTATATAAACAAGTCTGTTAAAAAAATTAGCGATTTTTTTTGCTTTAGTATAATTCGATAAAGAATTCAGCTTTATCGATTGCTTATGTAAGAACGCGTAAACAACAAGTAATTTTATCGTTTGCTCAGCGAAAAAAAAAGCGATTAGCTCACAGCGAATAAGGGTAAATGGGCGGAAAATCGCCAACTAGATCACGGTGTGTTAAACAAAAGTGTTGATGTTAAGCTAATTTTGTTGAACTAAGTCTAGTTTTTACAAGTGGGTCACACTTAGCATTCATTTATTTTTATAAGAAATAAGTTGGTATTCATTTAGATTATTAGAGGTGATTTGTATGAGAATTAAGATAAAGAAGATGTTGCAGCGTTATGATCAGTGGTGTAAGTCGATGGGGTTAACTCCGGAACAAAAACGTAGCTGTGTGCCGATAAAAAAAGATCCAGTAATAAAGAAGAAAGAGGATGAGAAGTAATTTGAAAGCCCGATTAATTGATAGCCACTGCCATCTGGATTTTCCTCAGTTTGAAGGTGATTTAGCCGCTGTTATCGCTCAGGCACAAGATAAAGGGGTGGAAAAGTTTGTCGTTCCAGCGTGTGGCACATTTAATTGGCAAAAAGTGGTTGCTATTAGTCAGCAATATGACGCGGTTTACTACGCATTAGGTCTGCATCCTTACTTTATGGATAAACACAGTGAAAGCGATATCCAACTGCTAGATGCTCAATTAGCAGAAAGGTCAGATAAATGTGTTGCGGTTGGTGAATGTGGTTTGGATTTTTTTGTTGAACAGCAGGTAAAAGGGCAACAGCAGCAAATTGAGCTCTTGGCTATGCAACTTATGTTGGCTAACAAGCATCACTTACCCGTGATATTACATTGTCGAAAGGCACAACAAACAATGGTGAAGCTGCTTAAACAGGCAAATTTAACCACCGGAGGGGTTATTCACGGCTTTTCTGGCAGTTATCAAGAGGCAATGGACTATATCAAGCTTGGCTATTACATTGGAGTTGGGAGCACGATCACATATTTGCGTGCAAAGAAAACCCGACAAACCATTTCAAAGTTGCCATTACGTTATTTAGTGCTCGAAACCGATGCGCCAGATATGCCTTTAAACGGCTATCAAGGGCAAAAAAATCGGCCAGAAAGAGTTGCAGAAGTGTTAAATGAGCTGATCTTGTTGCGAAGTGAATCTGAGCAAACGGTTGCAGAACAGGTTTTTGAAAATAGCAAGACAGTGTTTACGAATTGTGAATAAAAACAAAACAAAATGTTTGCTTTATGAACAAAATCTAGTGTAAATGCGATTGCCTTCACAAAAACTAATGAATCAACATACTTGGTACTACAAAAGTGTGATTTGTATATTACTTTCTATTGGTGGGTCTGAGTATAATCGCTCCCGCTTTATAGCTCCATTTTGTTACACGCCATTTAACTATATAAGGAAGTCATAAACCATGAGCCTGTTTATGAGCCTAGTCGGTATGGTTGTACTGATTGCAATCGCAGTACTACTATCTGACAACCGCAAAGCAATTAATTTAAGAACTGTTGGAGGCGCTTTCGCTATCCAATTTATCCTTGGTGCATTCGTTCTTTACGTACCTTGGGGTCGTGATTTACTAGGTGGTTTCTCTAGCGGTGTAGCTAGCGTAATCGACTTTGGTAAAAGTGGTACTAGTTTCCTATTTGGTAACCTAGTTAGCTTTTCTGTAGATGGTCTTGGTTTCATTTTCGCATTCCAAGTTCTACCTACATTAATCTTCTTCTCATCTCTAATCTCTGTGCTTTACTACATCGGTGCGATGCAGTGGGTAATCAAGATTCTTGGTGGTGCACTAGAGAAAGCTCTTGGTACTTCACAAGCTGAATCAATGTCAGCAGCAGCTAACATTTTTGTAGGTCAAACTGAAGCACCTTTAGTGGTTCGTCCGTTTGTACCTAAAATGACACAGTCTGAGCTGTTCGCTGTAATGTGTGGTGGTCTAGCATCAGTAGCTGGTGGTGTTCTTGCAGGTTATGCATCTATGGGTGTTCCTCTAGAGTACCTTGTAGCGGCATCATTCATGGCTGCACCTGGTGGTCTATTGTTCGCTAAAATCATCAAGCCTGAAACTGAAGAGTTCCTAGACAACATCGATGCTGACATCGATGGTGATGACAAACCTGCTAACGTAATCGATGCTGCGGCTGGTGGTGCGTCTGCTGGTATGCAACTTGCTCTAAACGTTGGTGCAATGCTTATCGCATTCATCGGCCTTATCGCTCTAATCAACGGTATGCTTGGTGGCATCGGTGGTTGGGTTGGTATGCCTGAGCTAAGCCTTGAGCTAATCCTTGGTTATGTATTCTCTCCACTAGCATTCCTAATCGGTGTGCCATGGGAAGAAGCAACTCTTGCTGGTTCATTCATCGGTCAAAAACTGATTGTGAACGAATTCGTAGCATACTTAAACTTCGTACCATACGTTGGTGAAACAGCACAAGTTGTTGAAGCAACTGGTCAAGTAATGTCTACTAAGACTACGGCAATTATCTCATTCGCACTATGTGGTTTCGCAAACCTTTCTTCTATTGCGATTCTACTTGGTGGTCTAGGTGGTATTGCACCTGGACGTCGTCACGATATCGCTCGCATGGGTGTTAAAGCTGTTGCCGCTGGTACGCTTTCTAACCTAATGGCTGCAACTATCGCTGGCTTCTGCATCAGTCTTGCAGCAATGTAATTACTGATTAAGAAAGAAAGAGTAAACACCGTAACAAGAAATTGTTGCGGTGTTTTTTCGTTTTTAAGCTTTAATTAGATTAAATGCGAAGGTGTAAACGAATAATTTTCAATAACCAAGTGACTTTTTGAGATACAAACCGTTTGCTTGAAAAGTCGATGGTGTCACATTTTTCGTTTATACCTATAATATAAACAATCTAGATAAGTTGGAGATATAACGATGAATGAAGTTATCCTCGCAACAATTGCTGGTTTTGCTGTTGGTGTGCTGTTTTCAGCGATTAAGTTACCAATACCTGCACCCCCTGTATTACCCGGAGTAATGGGTATCGTTGGTGTGTATCTTGGTGGGGTAGCGTACCAATGGATAATTGAACGATTTTTTAGTTAGCTCAAACCGCAAACTGGATTAGATGCTAAGCATCAAGATTTAGACACCGCAATCATTGATGATTGTTGTGCCAACGACCTAATCAGCTTATCGCTATTGAGTCGAAATTATATTGGTACTGTGCGGTGACAAGGATTGCAATTGGTATTTTTAGATACTGAGTCTTCAAGGAACCAAGTCCGTTCATTTCGTAACTGAAATCATTAAGCCTGATGTCATGATTATCAGATGAACAGTTAGTGATTTTGGAAAACAAATTGAATTTATTGATCGGAGATAGAAATGAGCGATTTAAAAGCAGCAGCTCTACGTGCACTTAAACTAATGGATTTAACGACGTTAAATGATGATGACACTGATGAAAAAGTGATCTCTCTTTGTCATGACGCAAAAACAGCAGTAGGTAACACTGCTGCTATCTGTATTTACCCACGATTTATTCCTATCGCTAAGAAAACGCTTCGCGAGCAAGGAACACCAGAAGTTCGTATCGCAACAGTAACTAACTTCCCACACGGTAACGATGATATTGATATCGCAGTAGCTGAAACCAACGCTGCTATCGCTTATGGTGCAGATGAAGTTGATGTGGTTTTCCCATACCGCACGCTTATTGCTGGTGATGAAAAAACAGGTTTCGAGCTTGTAAAACAAGTTAAACAAGCTTGTGGCGATACACTTCTTAAAGTGATTATCGAAACCGGTGAACTAAAAGAAGAAGCGCTAATTAAGCGTGCATCTGAGCTATCAATTGAAGCCGGTGCTGATTTCATTAAAACATCAACAGGTAAAGTACCTGTAAACGCGACACCAGAAGCAGCAGAAATTATGCTGAAGGTTATTCGTGATATGGGCGTTGCTAAAACAGTCGGCTTTAAGCCTGCTGGTGGCGTTCGTACTGCTGAAGATGCCGCTCAGTTCTTAGCTATGGCTGACGACATTCTTGGTGGTGACTGGGCAGACAACATGCACTACCGTTTTGGTGCATCTAGCCTACTAACTAACTTACTAAACACATTAGAAGTAACAGACGAAACTGCAGACCCAGCAGCATACTAATTCGTACTGACTAAGATGGAACCATACTAGGTTCCATCTTCATTTTGCCCTTCATAAATGAATCAACATCGGGAGAAATTCTAATGTTTTTACCTCAAGAAATTATTCGTAGAAAACGTGACGGTGAAGTCCTAACCTCTGAAGAGATCAACTTCTTTATTCAGGGTGTTGCTAAAGAAACCGTATCAGAAGGCCAGATTGCAGCATTCGCAATGGCGATTTTCTTTAATGAAATGACTATGCCAGAGCGTATTGCTCTTACGTGTGCAATGCGTGATTCTGGGATGGTTATTGATTGGGACCATATGAACTTTGATGGTCCAATTGTCGATAAACACTCTACAGGTGGTGTCGGGGATGTTACCTCATTAATGCTTGGTCCTATGGTGGCGGCATGTGGTGGTTTTGTTCCTATGATCTCTGGTCGTGGTCTTGGTCATACTGGTGGCACTCTAGATAAGTTAGAGTCGATCCCAGGTTATAACATTACACCGACAAATGATGTGTTTGGTAATGTAACTAAAGAAGCTGGCGTCGCGATTATTGGTCAAACGGGTGATTTAGCTCCAGCAGACAAACGCGTTTATGCCACAAGAGATATTACCGCGACAGTAGACAACATCTCGTTGATTACTGCTTCTATCCTGTCTAAGAAATTAGCGGCTGGCCTTCAGTCTCTCGTTATGGATGTAAAAGTAGGTTCTGGTGCATTTATGCCAACTTACGAAGCGTCTGAAGAGTTAGCGAGATCGATTGTTGCCGTGGCGAATGGAGCAGGAACCAAAACGACTGCTATTCTTACTGACATGAATCAGGTGTTGGCTTCTTCAGCGGGTAATGCTCTTGAAGTTAAAGAAGCGGTTCGTTTCTTAACCGGTGAATACCGTAACCCTCGTCTATTTGAAGTGACGATGGCATCATGTGCCGAGATGTTGGTGCTAGGTAATCTTGCTAAAGATTCAACAGAAGCAAGAGCGAAACTGCAAGCTGTATTGGATAATGGTGCGGCGGCAGAGAAGTTCGGTAAGATGGTTGCTGGCTTAGGTGGCCCGGCTGATTTTGTCGAAAATTACCAAAACTATCTAGATCAAGCTGAAATTGTGAAACCAGTATATGCTAAAGAGAGCGGTACTGTTTCTGCAATGGATACCCGAGCAATCGGCATGGCTGTTGTTGGAATGGGTGGTGGCCGTCGTGTCGCAACAGATAGCATTGATTATGCCGTTGGTTTCGAGAGCTTTATTCGTCTTGGTGAAATTGCCGATGACAACAAGCCTTTAGCGGTTATTCATGCTCGAAGTGAGCAACAATGGCAAGAAGCTGCGGATGCACTTCAACAAGCGATTACCGTTGGAAGTGATGAATATATAGCAACCCCAGATGTTTACCGCCAAATTCGTGCGGAAGATGTGTAACAGCATCTGATGGAGAATATGATGAAAAGATCGATTATTTTAGTTTTAGATTCATTCGGTATCGGTGCTTCAGCTGATGCAGATAAGTTTGGTGATGTAGGCTCTGACACATTAGGCCACATTGCTGAGCATTGTGCTAATGGCCTAGCCGATAACGAAATTCGTAAAGGCCCATTAACGCTACCTAACCTCTCTAAGCTTGGTTTAGGGCTTGCAGCAAAAGAGTCTACAGGTTCATTCCCTAAAGGGTTAGATGAAGATGCAGAGATTATTGGTGCTTATGGTCATGCTGCGGAAATCTCTTCAGGTAAAGATACTCCGTCAGGTCACTGGGAAATTGCCGGTGTTCCTGTGTTATTTGAGTGGGGCTACTTCACCGATAAGACCAACAGTTTTCCTAAGGAGCTATTAGACCGTATTGTTAAGCGTGCTAATCTTCCGGGTTATTTGGGCAATTGCCATGCGTCAGGTACTCAAGTTTTAGATGACTTGGGTGAAGAGCATATGACAACAGGTAAGCCGATTTTTTATACCTCTGCTGACTCTGTGTTTCAGATCGCTTGTCATGAAGAAACATACGGCTTAGATAATCTATTAGAGCTGTGCCAAATTGCCAGAGAAGAGCTAGAAGACTATAACATTGGTCGTGTCATTGCTCGTCCATTTATTGGGCCAAAAGCCGGTGAGTTTGCACGTACTGGTAACCGTCGTGATCTATCTGTAGAGCCACCAGCAGCCACTGTTCTACAAAAATTGGTTGATGAAAAAGGCGGAGATGTTATCTCTATCGGTAAAATTGCCGATATCTATGCCAACTGTGGTATCACTAAGAAAGTGAAAAAAACGGGCTTAGAAGATCTGTTTAATGCCACGTTAGAGCAAGTGAAAGAAGCTGGCGATAACACCATTGTGTTTACCAACTTTGTTGATTTTGACTCTGCTTATGGTCACCGTCGTGATGTTGCAGGTTATGCTGCGGCACTAGAGTATTTCGATAGCCGTATCCCTGAACTTTTGGCTATTTTGAAAGAAGATGATGTTGTGATTATGACAGCAGACCACGGTTGTGATCCAACATGGCCTGGTACCGATCATACTCGTGAGCATATCCCTGTATTAGTATACGGTGAGAAAGTTGCGCCAGGATCATTAGGTCTACGCACTTCATTTGCTGATATCGGTCAAAGCTTAGCTGAATACTTTGGCACATCCGATATGGATTATGGTAAAAACTTTTTGTAATGAATAACCGCATCAGGCTGTCTGATAAGTTGGCCGCCTGATGTGATTGAACGTTTAATCAAATTTTAAAGGATAAATTGATGGCAACTCCACACATTAATGCTGAAATGGGCGCGTTTGCTGACGTTGTTTTAATGCCGGGTGACCCGCTACGTGCAAAATATATTGCTGAAACATTTCTTGATGATGTTGTTCAAGTGTGTGATGTAAGAAACATGTACGGTTATACGGGTACGTATAAAGGCCGTAAGATTTCTGTTATGGGTCATGGTATGGGTATCCCATCATGCTCAATCTATGTTACAGAGCTTATTAAAGACTTTGGTGTTAAGAAAATTATTCGTGTTGGTAGCTGTGGTGCGGTTAGCGAAGATATCAAAGTACGCGACGTTGTAATCGGTATGGGCGCAAGTACTGACTCTAAAGTGAACCGTATTCGCTTTAAAGGTCATGATTTTGCTGCTATCGCTGACTATAAAATGGTGAAGGCTGCAGAAGAAGCGGCAAAAGCTCGTGGTATCGATGTAAAAGTAGGTAACCTATTCTCAGCTGAGCTTTTCTACACGCCAGATCCAGAAATGTTCGACGTAATGGACAAGTACGGCATCGTTGGTGTTGAAATGGAAGCGGCTGGCATCTACGGTGTTGCTGCTGAATACGGTGCAAAAGCGCTTGCTATCTGTACTGTATCTGACCACATTAAAACAGGCGACCAAACCACTTCTGAAGAGCGTGCAACTACGTTCAACGAAATGATGGTAATCGCTCTAGACTCAGTTCTTCTGGGCGACGAGTAATCGTCTCTTTTGCCGTTATTGTCTGAACATTAGACAGTAGCCAAAATAAAAAACCTCGCTAATCGTTATTAGTGAGGTTTTTTTATATCTGAGGTGATTTTGTCCGGTTGCTATTACGATTTACTTTTTAACTTATTTAGCAGCAGATTATCGCCTTTGGTTTTGGGCTTACGTTTTAAAATGAGAGTGATCAACATACCACTGATAAAGCCCATCACGATCATGATGTACATATAGCGATCGCTTTTACGGTAATGATGATCAGAAATAGCAGTCACCATTCCTTTCTCGAAAGTGATTCGGACATAGCCAATCAATCTGTCACTATCCAAAATAGGTTCAACCAGCTGTAACCTGCCGATACTTGCGGTTTCCAATGGCGTATCTAAGCCCAATATTTCTCTGGCGGATTTCGCGTCAGCACTGGATGCCAGTTTCACTCCTTCGGAGTTATAAATGGTGGCATCGAACACGAGTCTCTCTTTTGCCAGTTGATCCGTAAGAGTTAATAACCTTTCTTGTTCACTATTGGCAATCATATTGCTCGCAGAAAGAGCCGCTTGAGTGACCAAGACCTTAGTGAGAGTTTCTAATTGTCGAGATTGTATCTGTTCATTGCCTTTACTAATGAGCACACTGTTTTGTGCGGTATATATAAACATAAGCACCAAAGCGATGATGGCGATGACTTTTATAAACAATCGAAGGGAGAACAGAGATGTTTTCATAGGCATTTAACTGTATTAGGCTCTTTTTTTAAGCTTTGAACATATTGGCGCTTGCCTTTTGAAATTGCAATAGGGTAACGTTCTTATAATGACAAAAATGATAGGCATGGACGCGGTAGATATGTTGCAGATAGAAAAAAGTGCAGAATTGAAAGAACGTTTTCCGATAACTCGGTTTTCTTCAAAGGAAGTAAGTGGTGATGGTCAGTGGATTGTCTTTTCTTCTTCTTTAACATCAACTCAGTTTGAAGAGCTCGATTTTAAGTTGGGAGAATACACGCCAATTTTGGATGTATGGAAAGTGGGTTCGTATGATGTGGCGTTAATGCCGGGAAGACTAACCAGCAAGCATCAAACGATTCTTAACAGCATGAATATCGATTATGCTGAAGTCGCGGATATTCCTGACTTATCTAAACCGGGATTGATTGTGTTTGATATGGATTCAACGGTTATCCAAATTGAGTGCATTGATGAAATAGCCAAACTTGCTGGTGTAGGTGAGCTGGTATCTGAGATAACTGAGCGTGCAATGCAAGGTGAGTTGGATTTTGAGCAGAGCTTGAGACAAAGAGTCGCGGCTTTAAAAGGAGCGGATGAGGCGATTTTGCAGCAAGTTAGGTTAACCCTGCCGTTGATGCCTGATTTGAAGTTACTGATTGCTTCATTAAAACATTATGGTTGGAAGACTGCGATTGCATCCGGTGGTTTTACCTATTTTTCAGACTACCTTAAAGAGACATTAGAGCTGGATTATGCTCAGTCGAATGTACTGGATATTGCCGACGGTCGACTTACAGGGAATGTTGTCGGAGAGGTTGTTAGCGCGAATAGCAAAGCTGAGATTTTAGAAAAGTTAGCCAAAGAGTATGCCATTGACATGGGCAATACCGTTGCAGTTGGAGATGGCGCCAATGATCTTATTATGATGGGAGTGGCTGGGTTAGGGGTGGCGTACCATGCCAAACCTAAGGTCGAGCAACAAGCTCAAGTTGCAGTGAGGTATGCCGGCTTAGGTGGCGTTCTGTGTGCGCTTTCTGTTTCTATTATGAAATGATTATTGTGAAGTGATAATCACGGCTGATTGATCAGGTTAACTCTAACCTGATCAATACCTCTTCTGATACATCGATAAATTCACCGAAGCCAATAATAGAAGCAAACTCTTTTTCTAATGACTTAGTTTGATGAAAAGAGCCACTGGCGAGTTTACTGAGCTTCTTGCTTAAAATTTTTGTTATTGAGTTTTCTACCGGGATACCTGAAAGTCGTAGTGAATAAAACTCTCCCAGCTGTTTTGACTTTTTAATAAATCGAATTCTTTCCTGCAGATTAGCAAATTCACCTTCAAGCTTGGTATGAATCGTTTCCACTTCGCCAAACTGGTTCTTGATCACGGCAATGTAAATGTCGTTGTAAGTGATATTTAAAGGGGTAATTGGCCGCAGTGGGTCTTTCAATAAGCGGGCGCTGCGTTTTTTAAACACACTTTCTAAAGAGAAGTGATTCTTCTTGGTCTGATCTTGGAACAGTTTCAAGTAGGGAGCTAATGGGTAGTTAACGCCAATGGCGATAGGCTGAAGAATTTTATCTACTTTTGAAACATAGTATGGCGTGCTGACTAGTCGCGTCAGAATAGACTCATAAATGATGTTCAGCATCTCTTCACTTGGCAGTAACTCATCGATAGCGTTCAATTTGTTTTTATTATGGGATATCAATTTTTTCAAAAAGTGAATGGTACGGCTGGTTTTGCTGCTGTCTTCTACTGCTAAGTGAATATTTAAACCATCTGGGCTGATACAAACAATGTTATAAGGTACTTGAGTTAATGGTGCCTTTTCATCGTAAAATTGTAGCTCTTTGAAACTGATTTTTGCCAGATTGCCAATTTTAGATATAAGAGGGGTGTTCAGTTTTACAAACAGGCCTTGTGAAGAAAAGTTGATTGTCGTGCCTGAAATAACAGCGTTTCCTTCGGACTCAAAATTGATCGGGGATTGAAATAGGAATCGTTGCTCTTTGCGGCGAGAAATTGCATCAAAATAGATGCCTTTTGGATTGCCTGTAATTTTTCTTGGATGTCTAAATTTATTTAGAACACTGGTATCGAGATCGGGTTTAGCGGTGAGTTGATAGTCTCTTTTTGAACTGGCATTTGAGATCTCTTGTAACACCCCTAAGTGAGTTATCGGGTTCTTTTCAAGATCGATACCTTCACCATAGTTGGCGAACTTTGCTTTCTCTTCATAGTTGAGTTCAAACATATGAATACGATAGACTTTCCAGCTGCAACGTCTGGCCGCAGTATGCCAAAACAGCTGTCGTTCTTGACGTGTCGCTTCTGGCAACATCATTGAATAATGTAACGTTTTCCCTTGGTGTTCATGGGTAAACGCATAAATAACGTTACTCGAGTTTCTCACCCCTGATTTAGCAAGTTCAGACATACGTTGTGGACTGAACAGTGCACCAAATCCTTGTTGAAATCGTTCATCGTGCCAGTAGCGCCAAGTATCATGGTTATGATTATTTAATAAGGCATATTTGAGTTCGCTACCACAAAAGAGCAGCGGTAGGTTCGGCGTGTGCTTTATATAAGTATGCTCATAACCGTGAGTGCGAGCTTGAAGAATCTTATCTTGATTATCGTGGCTTGCTTTCTTGCTTGAGCTATCTAGAGAGACTTCTATCGCGCGAGCGATAACATCTGTATCGGTCAACCGTAAAGCACGTAACCAACGAATGCTTTCATTTTCTTGGCACTCATCAATACCAATGACGCGATAATCGATTCGGTTATTTAGTTCTGCAATGTCTGTCTCTTGTTCCAGTTCAGTAAAATGCGCTTGAATGACGGCACCCAGGCTGTACTCAAAAGCGGTGGGAACTTTTAACTTAACACCAGAATTGGAAAGGTCGACGCTGGTTGCATGAATGAGATGACCGTCTGGGAGCTCAATGGTAACTTGGGTTGATAGCTTAAGGCGTTTTTCCTGCCGGTGCAGGATCATACCTAGTTTGATGGTCTCTACAGCAAAAGGGCTTTCGGGAGCATCAGAATTAGGGTGATGAGCGGCTTTTTCATTTTGATGCATCACTCGGAAGTTGTTGCGAGTATTGACCATCGCTTCGTAGACACCTTCCGTGTAGCCACCAAAACGTTTTATTTTCTTATGATAAGAGTTAATGGCAACATCATCTAGCCAGTGGATTCTGCCATCGAGCTTATACTCCCTACATTCGCCTTGAACTCTGCCACGTAAGTCTATGGACTTAGTGCATGGAGCCATCAGTCTATTCAGCTCCATTTTTGCGATCACTTTGGCAGAGGGAGGCGCGTCTTCAGTCAACTGACCTAAAACGAGATCGAAATCCGGGGCTCCATATACTGGAATCAGTTTTTCAACGAGTGAGAGTAATTCAGATTGCTGCATATTTTTGATAGAGTTCTGCTAAAGTATCGTCCCTTACGCATTATATCGGCCGTGCTGCTGATTTGTTTAATAGTATAACTCGATAATAATAGGTATTTCTTGAGGTTGTATGGCAAAAGTTAAAAGAGCTTATGTTTGTAACGATTGTGGCGCGGATTTCCCTCGCTGGCAAGGGCAGTGTAATGCTTGTGGTGCATGGAACACCATCACTGAAGTGCGTATGGCCGCTTCACCACAAGTTGCAAGGAATGAAAGGCTTGCGGGTTATGCCGGTTCGGCAACAGAGTCCAGTGTACAAGTTTTATCCGAAATTAATTTACAAGAAGTTCCCCGATTTTCTAGTAGTTTTCAAGAATTAGATCGAGTTCTCGGGGGGGGGATTGTACCTGGAGCGGCAATCTTGATTGGTGGTAGTCCCGGTGCTGGTAAGTCGACATTATTGCTGCAAACAATGTGTCGCTTATCTGCTGATATGCCAACCCTTTACGTCACTGGTGAAGAGTCATTGCAACAAGTGGCAATGCGAGCTTCTCGATTGGGTTTACCCAAAGACCATTTGAAGATGTTGTCAGAAACAAATGTCGATAAAATCTGCCAGATTGCTGAGAAAGAGCAACCTAGAATCATGGTAATCGATTCCATTCAGGTGATGCATGTGGCTGATGTTCAATCGTCGCCGGGTAGCGTTGCTCAGGTTAGAGAGTCTGCAACAACGTTAACTCGCTACGCTAAGCAGAATAATGTTGCGGTTTTCATTGTTGGTCATGTTACCAAAGATGGAACTCTGGCAGGGCCTAAGGTTCTGGAACATATTATTGATTGTTCCGTATTACTTGATGGTGGAACAGATAGCCGCTTTCGTACTCTTCGCAGCCATAAAAACCGATTTGGCGCGGTGAACGAGTTGGGTGTGTTTGCTATGACGGGGCAAGGACTGAAAGAGGTTACTAACCCTTCAGCTATTTTTCTTTCTCGTGGAGAAGAAGAAACCGCGGGCAGCTCTGTAATGGTGGTCTGGGAAGGGACACGTCCGCTATTGGTAGAGATTCAAGCATTGGTTGATTATTCTCAGTTAGCGAACCCAAGGCGTGTTGCGGTTGGACTTGAACAGAATCGATTATCACTCCTGCTGGCTGTATTACATAAACATGGTGGTCTGCAAATGGCGGATCAGGACGTTTTTGTTAATGTAGTGGGAGGCGTAAAGGTGACTGAAACCAGTGCTGATCTTGCGTTGGTTATGGCATTACTATCCAGCTTTAAAGATAGACCGCTGGCAAAAGACGTGGTGGTCTTCGGTGAGGTTGGATTGGCGGGGGAGATTCGTCCTGTGCCTAGTGGGCAAGAGCGATTGATGGAGGCTTATAAACATGGCTTTAAGCGAGCAATCGTTCCATCCGCAAACCTGCCTAAAGGAGGGATTGCCGGCATGCAAATACACGGTGTTAAGAAATTATCAGAGGCATTAGAAGCGTTTGATGAGCTTTAATTGATTAAAAACCAGATGGATGTCGTGTATACTGCCGACCAAAACGTTGTCCTAGGCAACAAAAAAGTTAAAATAGCGTAAATTTTTGCGCTAAAATCTATTAATTACTTACGCCGAATTTCACTGCGTGGTAGGATAAAAAACTTTTTTATTACATATAAGCTCGCAAGGGTATCAGTCCTGTTGGATTGTGATATACTCTGCGCGCATTTTTATACCTTATTAACAGAGTAAGACAATGACTGACTTATCAAAATACAGAAATATTGGTATTTTCGCGCACGTTGATGCGGGTAAAACTACTACAACTGAACGTATCCTTAAACTGACTGGTCAAATTCACAAGACTGGTGAAGTTCATGATGGTGAATCTACTACAGACTTCATGGATCAGGAAGCTGAGCGTGGTATTACCATTCAGTCAGCAGCAGTAAGCTGTTTCTGGAACGATCATCGTCTAAACGTTATCGATACTCCTGGACACGTTGACTTTACAGTAGAAGTATATCGTTCTCTGAAAGTTCTTGACGGTGGTGTTGGTGTATTCTGTGGTTCTGGTGGCGTTGAGCCTCAGTCAGAAACTAACTGGCGTTACGCGAACGAATCAGAAGTATCTCGTCTGATCTTCGTAAACAAATTAGACCGTGTTGGTGCTGATTTCTTCAACGTTGTAGACCAAGTGAAAAAAGTTCTTGGTGCAAACCCACTTGTTATGACACTTCCTATCGGTCGTGAAGATAACTTCGTTGGTGTTGTAGATATCCTAACTCGTCAAGCTTTCGTTTGGGATGACACTGGTCTTCCAGAAAACTTCGAAATTAAAGAAGTTCCTGCTGACATGGTTGATGATGTTGAAGCATACCGTGAAGAAATGATCGAAACTGCTGTAGAGCAAGACGACGATCTAATGGAAGCTTACATGGAAGGTGAAGAACCTTCTATCGAAGACATCAAACGTTGTATCCGTAAAGGTACTCGTGATCTTGCGTTCTTCCCAACATACTGTGGTTCTGCATTTAAGAACAAAGGCGTACAGCTAGTTCTTGATGCTGTTGTAGATTACCTACCAGCACCAACAGAAGTTGATCCTCAGCCTCTAACTGATAAAGATACAGGTGAAGCGACTGGTGAAGTTGCAACTGTATCTGCTGATGAGCCACTACGTGCTCTAGCATTTAAGATCATGGATGACCGCTTTGGTGCGCTTACATTTATCCGTATCTACTCTGGTGTAATGAACAAGGGTGACACTATCCTTAACGCTGCAACAGGTAAAACAGAGCGTATCGGCCGTATGGTTGAGATGCAAGCTGATGAGCGTAACGAACTAACATCTGCACAAGCGGGTGATATCATCGCTGTTGTAGGTATGAAGAACGTTCAAACTGGTCACACTCTATGTGATCCTAAGCATGAATGTACTCTTGAGCCAATGATCTTCCCAGATCCAGTAATCTCAATCGCTGTTGCACCTAAAGATAAAGGTTCTACAGAGAAAATGGGTATTGCTATCGGTAAGATGGTTGCAGAAGATCCATCATTCCAAGTTGAGACTGATGAAGATTCAGGCGAAACTATCTTGAAAGGTATGGGTGAACTTCACCTAGATATCAAAGTTGATATCCTTAAGCGTACTTACGGTGTTGACCTAACAGTTGGTGCTCCTCAAGTTGCTTACCGTGAAACAATCACTCAAGCAATTGAAGATAGCTACACGCATAAGAAACAGTCTGGTGGTTCTGGTCAGTTCGGTAAAATTGATTACCGTATCAAGCCTGGTGAGCCTAACTCTGGTTTCACGTTCTCTTCAACAGTTGTTGGTGGTAACGTACCTAAAGAGTTCTGGCCTGCAGTTGAGAAAGGTTTTGCATCTATGATGGAAAACGGTGTTCTTGCTGGCTTCCCAACGTTAGACGTTGAAGTTGAACTATTTGATGGTGGCTTCCACGCAGTGGATTCATCTGCAATCGCATTTGAAATCGCAGCAAAAGGCGCATTCCGTCAAACTATGCCTAAAGCTGGCGCACAACTTCTTGAGCCTATCATGAACGTTGATGTGTTCACTCCAGAAGATCACGTTGGTGATGTTATCGGTGACCTTAACCGTCGTCGTGGTATGATCAAAGACCAACAAGCTGGCGCTACTGGTGTTCGTATTAAAGCTGACGTTCCTCTATCAGAAATGTTTGGCTACATCGGTCACCTACGTACAATTACTTCTGGCCGTGGTCAATTCTCAATGGAATTTGCTCACTATGCACCGTGTCCAATGAACGTTGCTGAAGCAGTAATTGCAAAAGTTAAAGAAGAGAAAGAGAAGAAGTAATTCTTTTTATCTGATTAAACTTAAAAACCCGAAAGTGAAAACTTTCGGGTTTTTTGTTTATGTACTCAGATGATTCTAAACTCTACTATCCTATTCAGAAGCCAAGTGATCTTGCCGAACAGACAATTCTAGGTGTTTTAGTTAAACCTTGTTGTAAAACCAATCGTTCAGTTATCACTGCATATCAAGCCAAATCTTTTCTACCTTATTTCTTGCCCATTCCGTTTTGCGCAAAAACTTTAAACTTGATTTAATACTTGGATCTTTTTTAAAACAGTTAATATTGACCATATAGCTGAGCTCTTGCCAGCCATAATGTTCAACAAGGTCTGTCAGTAGCTTTTCTAGCTTTACCCCGTGCAAAGGGTTGTTGGGTTGCGACATAATGAGCCTTAATAAAAATGGTGTTGGAATGTTGTACTCAAGTGACCTCAAGGCGCTTGTTCAGCGAGAATGTATTGGCTGCTGATCAAGGCACTGATTTGAAGGCATAGTCATTCTACGGCAAGAATCATATATGCTGAGTCGGCATTTATAGCTAAAATGCTCATCATCACACTGTTGTGTCGATTATAAGGAAACTATGGATGAAAAAGTATCACCAATGTTATTTAGAGAGATATTTGCAAACCGTAGCAAAAGATAAACCAAGTGATAGTAATCAAGTGGTCGCTGAGTATTTTTGTGCCGACGAATATAATGCCAATACTTGTGCGCAACTTGTACTGCAAGGGACCAAAACGGCCACCTGTAGCTTATATGAAGCTTATGCTCTTGATAAAGAAGAGTTGCCTGAATGTGGCCGGCTTACTGTCGTGCTTAACTGGGATGAAGAGCCGGTATGTATTATAGAGACAACAGAAGTGACCTATTTGCCTTTTAACCAAATTAGCCCAGAGTTTGCTTATGAAGAAGGGGAAGGCGATCGCTCTTATGCGCATTGGAAAAAGTCCCATAATGAATTCTTCCAGTCGGTCTGTGATGAACTGGGGTTAACGTGGCATGAAGAGCAATTGATAGTTTGTGAACGGTTTAAGCGAGTTTATGGCTAGTTAGAGTCACCATTAGTGTTGTCAGAAGAGGTACCGCGTTGATCGGGCACCTCTTCTACTGTTTTACTCTTCCCAAACGACCAATTTATCTGATGGCCAATTTACCCCAACATCATGATATTTCTTCTCAAGTATGTGGCGTTTTATTTTTAGTGTTGGCGTCAAAATTCCGTTTTCAATACTCCACGGATCTTTGATCATCAGTACACCTTTGATTTTCTCATGGGACTCCAGTTCTTGATTCATACGCTTAATGACTTTGGTTGCGCGTCGTTCATAGCGTTCTTTATCAAAATTTGGATACTGGTGAGGAACCGCCAGCAGAATAGGTGCAGGCATGCCTAAACCAACCAAGCACATCATCTCAACTCGGCTATATTGATATAATTTATTCTCGATTGGAACGGGGGCGACAAACTTGCCTTTTGCTGTTTTAAAGGTGTCTTTTTTACGCCCTTGGATAGTAAGGTAGCCATCGCTGTCAATGGCACCAATATCACCGGTATGTAACCAACCTTGCTCATCGAAAGAGGCTTTGCTCTCTTGTTCGTTTTTGTAGTAGCCGGAAAACATCCCGTTACTTTTCACTAAAATTTCATCATCTGCGGCAATTTTAAGCTCAATACCGGGGCCAGCATTTCCAACGGTTCCTATTTTATCCGCTCTGAAGGGGTAGTTTATGGTGCTGTAAGCGAATGACTCCGTCATCCCCCATGCTTCGGTAATGTTAATTCCTACGCTGTGATACCACTTTAAGAGAGCAGGAGAAACAGGTGCCGAGCCACAACCAAGTACTCGACCTTGGTCCAGCCCAAGTCCTTCTATGATTCGTTTTTTGACGATAGAGTTAATGAAAGGAATCTTTAACAGGATATTAAGCTTTTTCTGTGGAAGCTTGTCTTGTATTCGCTGTTGGAAGAGTGCCCATAGACGTGGAACCGAAATAAAGAGAGTTGGGCGATGCATTTTTACATCTTCGATAAAGGTATCTAAAGACTCTGGAAATGCGGTTTGGATGCCACCGGATATAGATGAACCAAAAATATACACTCGCTCTGTAATATGCGCTAAAGGAAGATAAGAGAAAAGTCGGTCGTTTGGTTGGATACCAATATGTTCAATCAACTTCTGTGCAGACCAGCTAAATGCGCCATAAGTTAACATAGCGCCCTTTGGAACTCCTGATGTGCCAGAGGTGTACACAATACTCATTAGTTTGTCGTCATAGTGCTGAGGACGTAATTCACTTGGCTCTACTGCTTTGATCAGTTCTTCATATTGATATTGGCATTCAGCGGCGCTGTCATATGGCAGGGCGATGGTGATTAGATCAGGATTATTGGATATGACGTCACTAACAGCTTGGCTATTATCTAACTTTCCTACAATAACAGCCTTACTTTCACTGTGTTTTACACAGTAGTCAATGGTATCGGCACCTGCTGTCGGGAAGATTGGGACGCTAATATAATCCCCTAACATGAGCGCTAGATCCGTAATAAACCATTCTGCACAGTTTTTAGACACTAGAGCAATTTTGTCTCCAGGTTCAAGCCCTTTTTCTTGTAAAGCAGAAACGAGTCTTAACGCACTATCTGCTACTTCCGCGTAGCTAAATTCCACAAACTGACGATTGATAATTTGTTTTAGATAGATCTCATCTGGTCGACTTTCCGCCCACTGCAAAATAAGCTCATTGGGTGGAGGAAGCGTACATTTAGCTTGAGGTTGTTGAAATTGTTCAAAATTGTCAGAGAGTTGAGGCTGAGTCATCTTGTTTCCATCCATGGCTACTTATCGTTTATGTTATAAAAATGTTAATTTAAGTGTAACACAGTATAACAAATACAATAACTTTTAAACGTGCGTTTAAATAACTCTTTAGTCTAAGCCAGAATATGTGGACTGGTTAACATCACTGATGTTGTTCGTTCAGATATGGCTATGACCGTAGTGATTGATCTTTCGATAGTTTCCCGGAGTAAGTCCCGTTTTCTTCTTAAAAATACGAGAAAAATAAGATACATCGTTATAACCACATTGATAGGCGATGGCGGCAATCTTCTCATTTTTCCGCTTAGTTAAAAGGTGCTTTGCGTGATTGATTCGCTTATTGGTCAAGTAATCACGAAAACTAATACCAACAACATTATGGAACAGTTTAGAAAAGTAGCTGATGGAGTAGTGGCATAGCGCCGCCAGTTCTTCCTCCTTTATTTCTTTCTCTAAGTTGTCGTCAATATGTTTGAGAGTGCGAAAAATATCAATTCGGCTACCTGAATGCGTATCGACCTGTTGATTGGTGAGGGTTTCATCCATAGGCGTTAAGTTTGCCTGTTGCATTGATAACTGCAGGGAGAGCGCCTTAATTTTTTCGCTAGCGGTTGAGGAAGAGATATCAATAGATTGAATAATCATGGATTGATCAAATTTGATGATGTCATCTTGGCTTGTGTGAAAGAGAATCAGATGCTTATTAAGGTTGACGCAGATCTTGAGTGCGGTTTCTAGTAAGGGAAAATTGTCTGTGGAAAGACAGAATAAAACATAGTCTACCTCCGAACGGGTTAGCACTGAAATGTCTTCCCCATGTTGAACAATCTCAAATTGCGTCTCTAGCAAACAAGCATCAATTGAAGGTATTGCGTGAAGGTATGGACCCAACCAATGACCTTGAGGGGCACGAAATAGATCCATAAATGTACCTCCTTATTATGCATTGGTTATTAATATTTATATTTTTAGCTTAGTTGTTGGGTAAGTGAACGCAAATAATTCCTGCGTAAAACTAGCGATAGTACATTCTCTGGCCTATTTTTATTTATAGTGAAATGTAAATATTTTGTTATGAGCGAATAAGTTGACTATGGTGGAGTTATGTTTAGTGCAAAAACGGAAATAATTAAGTTTATTAATGATGAAGAAGGTTTAACGGTTGTGGAATATGTGGTGGGAGCAGGGCTATTAGTTGTCGGTTTTACCGGTTTCTTTTCAGATTTTGCTGATGTTCTTATTGCGAAAATGTCATCTTTAATGAAATGATAATAGTTATCAATTTCTCGTCTTTATAGTTTGAAATACCCAGTTTTCTGCCTGATTCAGCTATTTACTAATCGCTAATTTATTTAGTGTAGCTTCTAAATGATGCTTTCAAGTTAGTATAAATAGTACTCCTACTCTAATGTGGATATTCCTTCCAAGTATGAACAAAAGATGTTTCTTATGTGTTCTGTTTGTTACGTAAATGTACGTCTTGATTCGTTGTAGAATGGCGTATCTATTGAGAATATGCTTGTTGATGACGGTATGTTGTTGTTTTTAAATGCTAATTTAGGAAGTATTTATATACTGTAAATCAAATGATGTAAAAATGAAATTATTATCATCTTTGAGACGCATGTGAAATAAAGCTTATTTTGAATTCCCATCTTATACATGAAGTTAAAAGGATAATTTGTTTTTCTTAATATGCGTATAGTTGCCTTTCTTTTTGGTTATATTGTTGATGTGCATGAAGAAATATGCGTTTCATCTCATTTGTATTTGTCTTATACAGTTTAATCTTAATAAAAAAGAACAAAAATTCTTATTGATAAAAATATTTCTTTAAGTGTTCGTGACATAAAAGTACCAGTTGATAATAAAAAAGTCCTAACTTAAATTAATTCAGACTCCTAGATTATAAGGGAAGCCATCAGAAAGTATGGCTAACTAGAATCAGGAGTAACATGCTATGAGTAAATTTATTAAATTTTGCCAAGACTTTTATCAGGATGAAGAAGGTTTAACAGTTGTGGAATATGTAATTGGAGCAGGATTGCTAGTTGGTGGATTCACCGTGCTGTTTGATAGCTTTAGTAGTACTTTGTCCGACAAGCTAAGTTCCATTGCTAACGGTATTGATGACGGCTCCACTACGACAGGTGGTTAATGTAAGTGGCTAACAACAAGCTCGATATAAGTAACAATTAAGACTCTGGATTAATGCAATCTAGGGTCTTAATTTGCGGAGAATGGATGTGCAATTACTGTGGCTGGTATGCTGGGGAATATTATTTGCCATTTCGTTGGTGGACTTAAAAGATAACCGAATCCCAAATCGATTAGTTTTTTTGCTGTTTTTCGCTGTATTGGGTAGTAACGCGTTACTAAAAGATGGAGCTTGGATCTTAGACTCTTTGTTAGGTGGCGCGACAGTTTTTGCGGTTAGTATGTTTTTTTATATCGTCAAAGCTATGGCTGCCGGAGACGTAAAACTGCTAGCCGTAATTGGTTTTTGGCAGGGGTGGCATAATTTATCTAGCCTAGCATTCTACCTAATTATCGCCTCCGCACTGGTGGGGATTTTTTATTACGTTTACAACAGTATCCATTTTGGCTCTTCGTTTAGCGCTAAAAAATTGGCTTATTTGGCCAATAAGCACACCAGACAGTACGTTGATATTCATGTCACTCAGATGCCGATGGCACCAGCAATAATGATAGGGATGGCTCTATATAGCTATTTTACAATTTAAGGAGACAGCTATGGATGCTAGCACTAAGGAGGATGTATGACATGTTCACATCTTACCCCTCAGGCTGATGCGCCTGCTGTACCTGTCTCTATTGAAGACTTAGGTATTCCTGCGGTTGTTCTTGAAAATCTGGTTATAAAACATCTTTCTGCCTATCCTAAATCAAGCATTTTAGAGTTATCAGCTCAATTAGGCGTAGTTAGCCACATGGTTGAAAACATGGTGGCACAATTGCGCCAGCGCTCATGTGTAGAAGTGTATCAAGCGGAACTAAATTCAGGTTACTCCGATACGACTAAGAGCGGTAACGTCAGGTTTGCACTTTCAGAGCAAGGATTGGAAGAAGCAGATAATGCATTTAAAAAAGATGCTTATTTGGGGCCAATGCCAGTCTCTTTAACGCAGTATGAGAAATTGGTTGAATTGCAAGATGTTAGGGCGAACCTAGTCAAGCGTGGAGATGTTGACCGAGCACTGCAAGATGTTTATGGCTCAGAACGTTTGGCATCAGTACTTGGTCCCGCCATTAATTCAGGAAGAGCGCTTTTACTGTATGGTCACGCAGGAACAGGGAAAAGTTATGTTGCTAGCCGTATACTAAATGCTCTAAATACCTCGGTGTACATTCCGTATGCTGTCTTTGCTGCCGGAAATATCATGCGCGTATTTTCACCCCAGCATCATCGCCCCATTCACGTCGCACCTAAAGAGCAGTCTGCCAACCTAAAAGAGCAGTACGATAAAAGGTGGGTGTTGTGTGAACGTCCTAATGTGCAAGTAGGCGGTGAGCTTACCATGGACATGTTAGAAGTTAATCACACTGAACACAGCAAAGTCTGGCTTGCGCCCCTACAAATGATGGCTAATAACGGAATATTTATTATCGATGATCTGGGGCGTCAACCAATGCCAGTTGATACCATTTTAAACCGTTGGATTGTACCGATGGAGTACAGTATCGATCATTTGGGTTTACCTAACGGACAGCAGGTAACGGTTCCATTTGTATTGACCTTGGCTTTTTCCACTAACCTCAATCCGCAGAAAATAGCTGATCCCGCTTTTCTGCGTCGTTTGGGATATAAAATTCAGTTTTATGCACTTGAAGAGGCACATTATCGGGAACTTTGGGAAACAGTGACCGATAAAATCAAAATGGATCTTCTTGATAGTGCTATGTCTACACTGTTTGAACTGCATAGAGAGTTTGATGTTGGTCTCTACCCATGCTTGCCAAAAGATATTGCTGGCATTAGCAAAGACATTGTTATGTTTGAAGAGCTACAACCTGTTATAACGCCGGAAATTATGGCTAAAGCATGGGATCTCTATTTTACAGCAGATGAGCAAGGAGAAGCCTCATGAGTAAAACTCAAGTGATTTTCTTACTTCTACTATCAATTGTATTTGGTTTGGCTGCGGTGTTTGTTGCTAGGCAGTGGATGGAAGAGCAGCAACAGCCTGAAGTCGAAGTAGAAAGGATTGAACGCCACCCAGTGGTTATTGCGGCACAAAATATTCCGGCGGGTGTAGAGCTGAATGAAAACCATCTTACTACCAAGTTACTAGAAGTTGGGTGGCTATCTGACAATCATTACCGCTCGAAAGAAGAGTTAGTCGGAATGATAAGCAAAGATAATGTCTTTGCTGGTGAAATCATTAATGGGCTCAGAATGGCCGGTCCAGGAGAAGGGACCACTCTTGCATCTATGATATCTAAAGATAAACGAGCGATTACGATTCGAGTTAATGACGTTATCGGTGTCGCGGGATTTCTCTTGCCCGGCAATAAGGTGGATATCTTAAACACCATCAAATACAGCGATACCTATGTTAAAACCGCCACTATTTTAAAAGATGTCCGAGTATTAGCGGTGGACCAAACCGCAAGAACGGATGACAACAAGCCCGTTATTGTAAGGGCTGTTACTTTAGAGCTATCACCACTGCAAGCGGAGAAATTACTGTCTGAGAAAAATAAAGGCAGCATTCAGTTGGCATTGAGAAATCCTAAAACGATAGAAAAAAAAGTGGTTCGCAAAAAGTACATTCCAAGACCAACCGTTACCATCATCAAAGGCTCACAAACCTCCAAAGTGAGTGTTAAGGATTGAGGAACGAAACTATGAAAAGAGTCATCGTTGTATTTAGCCTACTGATTTTCTCATGGTCTGTTATCGCAGCTCAGACAGGAAGAAGCATTAATGTTCCTCACCATAAATCAGTACAAATAAAGCTTCAGGGTAAAGCGGCTAAAGTTTCCTTAGGGGATCCTGAAGTTCTGGATATTGTTATTTTAAAATCTAGCGAGTTGTTTTTAATTGGCAAGAAGTTGGGCTCCACCAACCTAAGCGTATGGGATAGAAGTGGGAAGTTAATAGAAACACTTAATATTGAAGTTTCACATGACCTGAATAATCTCAAAGCAAAACTGTATGAGTTTCTTCCCGATGAAACGATAAAGGTGCACAGCTCAAAAAATAAACTGATACTGAGTGGCAAGATAAGCACCCAAGAGAAAATGAATTTGGCGCTAAAAATTGCTGAAACATACTCTGGAGGTTCAACCGCGGATAAAGATGTAAAAACACAGGTAAATAAATCCAGCATTATCAACTTAATGAGTATAGGTGGTGCTCAGCAAGTGATGATAGAAGTGACGGTTGCTGAGGTTCAACGTAGCCTAACTAAGCGCTTTGAGTCTAACTTCAATTATTTCCAGAAAAGTGGTGATTTTGGCATCGGCGGAGGTACGGTTGGCGGCAATTTCACCACCAATGGTTCTGTGGTCACTCCAGTTTTTGGTGTGCCAGGATATGAATCGACCGGTTTCTTAGCCTCTTTAGTTGATGGAAATACTCTGTTTACTCTTGCGTTGGATATTGCCAAAGAGAATGGTGTAGCGAAGGTGCTGGCTGAGCCAAACTTGACCACGTTAAGTGGTTCTAAAGCAGAATTCTTGGCTGGGGGAGAGTTCCCCATTCCTGTTCCTGATGAAGATGGTATTACCATTGAGTATCGAGAGTTTGGTGTCGGGGTTAACTTTATACCTACGGTACTAAGCGATAAGAAAATCAATTTAAACCTCTCAGTTTCGGTTAGTGAACTCAGTACTACCAATGCCGTTACTCTGTCTGGAGGTGATAGCAATGCCACTTATATCATTCCTGCTTTAACGGTTCGTAGCGCTTCATCCACACTAGAGCTGGCAGATGGACAAACCATTGGTATTGCTGGGCTATTAAGTGAAAACTTGCGAGAAAAAGTAAGTAAAACACCCGGACTTGGTGATATCCCAGTATTAGGTCAGTTATTCACTAGTAAGTCATTTGTATCGGGGGAGACCGAGTTGGTTATTTTAGTGACTCCACGGTTAGCGCGCTCTATTGACCGAAGCAAAGTGACTTTACCCACCGATGGATTTGTGGCGCCATCAGACTGGGAGTTTTATCTGTTAGGGAAAAACTCACACTTCGAACGACAAAAGCAGCTTAACCAACCAGAAAAGGCAGAGTATCAAATGCCGATTTCTACTGAGCTGGGTGGTTCGGAAGGTAAGTTTGGGCATAGTTTATAGGGGAGTAGGTTATGAGAATATCACTGTTCAATAAGGTATTGATTGGATTGGTTACCCTACTCGTTGTGGGGTGTGCTAAAGAACCCATGCCGTTAGGTCAGTCTGTGGCGCTTATTAAGCAAGAGCAGATCTATAACCCTAACGCCTCATTAGAGAATAAAGATGTGATTCCTGAAGGAAGTGGAGAGCGAATGCAGGCGACTTTGGATCTTTACCATAAAGAGACGGCAAGTGATGAGAATAAAACCATAAACACTCAAACCGTGTTAGCGATACCGCTGTCTAAGTAATGCTCACGGTTTAGTTAGTATTCGTTATCGAGTTAATAATTATTAGAGCAAGTGGTTAAGGTGAAATGAAATGGATAGATATGTAACCAAAACCCCGTCTCCTTATCGGCGTCAGCGAGGGCTGGTGTTAGTATTGGTGACATTAGGGATGATAGTTTTGGTTGGTTTTGCTGCTTTAGCCATTGATATTAATCATGCGTTACTTAACCGCTCTCGACTGCAAAATGCGGTTGATGCGGCAGCGTTAGCGGCCGCTTCTATCGCGGACGAGCTTGATGATACTGTTAAAGCAACCGCTGCCGCCAAAGAAACCCTAACCACGATAGCGGGTGCGAGCGGAAATGGTGAGCTGGATTTCTCGCAAGGCACCTATAGCTTTACTTATACCAATGATCCGGAAGTATTTCCCGATCCTTCTTTTTCTTTATCCGAAGATATCTATGTTCGGGTCGCAGTAAGCCAATACACTCTGACCAGTTATTTCTTGCAAGTTTTTGGAATTAATAAGCAAGTCAGTGCGAGTGCCGTTGCAGGCCCTAGTGCGGCAAGCAGCAATATATGTAATGTTGTCCCGATGGCCGTTTGTAACAACGGTGGTTCATCTAATGATGGTTGGGGCTACGGTTCTGGTTCCGTTGTAGCTCTAAAACTGCCGGATAGTACATCTAGTCCCATGGGGCCGGGTAACTATCAGTTGCTCGACTTTGGCTCTGGTGGCTCTGATGTTCGGGATTACTTAGCGGGTGGCTATGAAGGATGTGTTGATTTAAATGGTGATGTCTTGACTAAGCCTGGTAATACCGTGGGTCCTGTTGGTCAAGGCTTAAATACTCGTTTTGGTGATTATTCGGCGGGATTAAATGCTGCCGATTTTCCTCCCGATATCTATTTAGGTGAACCCAGTCCTGCAATTTCAGTGAATAACAGTGGAGCGATTGTCAATCCAAGTGGCTGGGGCGCGGCGGATTATGAAGCAGGGCGAGCAGCGTGTATTGATGGCGGATCGTCTTCATGCGGCTCAAATCCAGCTAATGGTCGAAGAATGCTAGCGGTTCCAGTTATTGATTGTGCTAATCCTTCCGGAGGGGTGAACGATTTCCCAGTAGATGGCGTGGGTTGTTTTTTATTGCTGCAAAAAGCACCAACAAATAACGGTGGCAAACAACATGTCTTTGGAGAGTTTTTAAGGGATTGTACCTCAGAAAACTCATATAACGATGGTTCTTCCACAACAGATGGGCCTTACAAGATCGTTCTCTATGAAGACCCATTAAATGAGGACTCTTAATATGTCGAATAGTAAGCATAAACAACAAGGTATTGCGGCTATTGAGTTCTTATGGTCGCTGCCTGTTTTGTTATTGATCATGGCCGGTATATTTGATTTTGGCCAAGCGTTCATTGATTACACGGTACTGAACAAAGCTGTACATGGCGGAGCAAGGTATGCGGTGCGAGGGGTCTCTAATACAGCCGATAGCATTGCTGATGAAAGTGAAATTAAAAATATGGTGGTGTACGGCAATACAAGTGGTACTGGTTCAGCCAAGTTGGATACGTTAACCCCTGCTTCTGTCACTGTGGCTGAGTCAGGTAACTATGTAACGGTGACCGGAGTATATCAATATATTCCCTTTTTCTCACCGTTACCATTCACCACTATTTCTCTTAATATTCCTTTAACGACCTCTATGGTTATGAGGTCAAAACCATGATGTTGATAAATAGAAAAGGCCATCAAAAAGGCATTGCTATCGTGGAGTTCACTATTGTCGCATCGGTTTTATTGTTGGTGCTCTTTACCATTATGGATGCGGGCCGTTACATGTTTACCGCTCAAACGCTTAATGACATTACTCGAAAAGCCGCTCGTTTAGCGACGGTGTGTCAGGTTGGTGATGCAGATATTGCCACTATGCCGAGTATTGTCGAAATAGCTCCCAGTACGTTTAGTGCTTCCAATCTAACTATTCAGTATTTAAATAACTCGGGCGGGATAGTGACGAATCCGGCATCAAATTATGCAGCAATTGCATCTGTACGAGCTACAGTTAGTAATGTGGGGTATCAATCTTTTTCATTATTTCCTCTGTTCACTTCTGGTGATGCGTTTGCAGATTTCGTTACGGAGGTGCCAGCAGAAAATTTAGGGGTACTTAGAGAAACCAAAAATCGCACTGGCGATAAAAAGACCGACTGTTAGGAGTACATCAATGGGTGAAGCGGTAAAGCTATCAATCAATGGAGACAATAAGTTTACCTTAAAGGCAAACTTATCGATCTGGCTTGTTTATGCCACGGAGATGTTTCGTAACCATATGCAGGCAGAGTTAGCTCAGTGTCGCAATTTGAATGTGGAAGTCATCGCATTAACCTCTTTCACCGTAGATGGATTAGCATCTAAAAGTGAACCCGATATTGTCTATGTAGAAACAGGCGTTAATTGGGCAAAGAAAATTATAGATATACAAAATGAAGAGCCAGGTATGCAGGGACATGAGGCATCTTTGATTGTATTTGGTAACGAAGCGGACAATGGTGCCTTACGAATCGCGTTGAGAATGGGGGCTTCGGATTTCTTTTCTGATAAAGCAACCATCAGCGAATTAATGCCGATGTTGAAGAAAACGGCTGAGGATAAGGTTGCAAGTCGGGATTTGGGTGACTTGATTCTGTTTATTAATACTAAGGGAGGCTCAGGCGCCACTACCATTGCACTGAATACAGCGGTAGAGTTGGCTCGTTACCACTCTGATGAAGTATTGCTGGTGGATTTGGATCTGCAATTTAGTGTGGTACCTGAGTATTTAGATATTCGCCCTACCTACAGTATTGTCGATGCGATTGATGCTTTACCTGAGTTAGATGAAGTCTCTTTAGGTTCCATGGTGAGTAAGCATAGTTCAGGGCTACACACTTTAAGTTTTTTTGAAGGTTCATCCGCAGAAAACTATAAACATGCTAAAAACTTCAGCCGTTTATTGCCCATATTACGACAACACTATGCCTATGTGGTGCTTGACCTTTCTAGAGGGATAGATAGTACTTTTGCACCAATCGTCGCGCCGGCGACTCGTCTCTATCTGATTGCTCAACAAAATCTTATCTCCATTAAGCGAACCAATCAGTTGATCAACTCTCTCCAGTTTGACTATGGGCACCCAAAAGAAGATATCGAGGTGGTACTTAATCGGTTCGAAAAACGATTGCCTATTCGTCTTAAAGATATAGAAAATACCATTGCAGATGTCGCGCTTCATCTTGTTCCTAATGAGTATAAAGTCGCAGTTGAGTGCGCCAATCTTGGCCACCCTATTGTGATAACAAAAAAGAAGAGTGCTATTGCAAAATCCGTTGCTGAAATATCTCACCATATTTCTTCACCAGCCAAAGAAAGAAAGGGTTGGTTGTCACGGTTCTTTTCATAACTGCTTAGGGGGAAGAGATGTTTTTTAAAAGAAAAAATATCGGTTCAGAGTTTGACGATAAACTGCAACAAGCCAGTATAGAAGAGGCGAAAGAGCAGAAAAAAGAACTAGATGAAGCGAACTCTGGTGAAAGTGCTCTGGATAAAAAAATTCGTGAAAGAGAAGAAAAAGAGAAAGCGGTTGATGAAAGTCGAAAAATTATTGAGCAAGAGTTGGATACCAAACACTACTTTCATAAGCGGTTATTAGAAACTCTAGATCTTGGTTTGTTGGCAAACTTAGATGAGCGACGTGCTAAGAATGACCTACATGAAGCCATTGTTCAATTAATGTCTGGAGACAATACTCATCCATTAAGTGCTGAAGGGCGTAAGCGCATCATCAAACAGATTGAGGATGAAGTATTTGGTCTTGGACCTCTGGAACCATTGTTAGCGGATTCAACGGTATCAGACATATTGGTTAATGGTGCGAAAAGTGTCTATGTGGAACGGTTTGGTAAGTTGGAGAGGACGCCTCACACCTTTTTAGACGATAGACATTTAAGAAACATTATAGACCGAATTGTAAGCCAAGTAGGCCGACGTATTGATGAATCATCACCTATGGTGGACGCCCGTTTGCTCGATGGTTCTCGTGTTAATGCCATCATCCCTCCTTTAGCGATCGATGGCCCTTCTGTTTCTATCCGTCGATTTGCAGTGGATAAATTGACAATGGAAAACCTGCTGAGCTTTAACTCATTATCACCTGCTATGGCTCAGTTTGTTGAAGCTGCGGTTGAGGGAGAACTGAATGTACTGATTTCTGGTGGTACTGGCTCAGGTAAAACGACCACTCTGAATATATTTTCCGGTTTTATTCCTAGCGATCAACGCATTATCACTATTGAAGACTCGGCAGAGCTGCAACTTCAACAGCCGCATGTTATTCGGTTGGAGACTCGACCTGCAAATTTAGAAGGTAAAGGTGAAATTGGTCAGCGAGAGTTAGTTAAAAACTCATTACGTATGAGGCCGGATCGAATTGTACTTGGTGAGGTTCGCGGCAGTGAAGCGGTTGATATGTTGGCGGCAATGAATACCGGGCATGATGGTTCATTGGCGACAATACACGCCAATACCCCTCGTGATGCGCTAAGTCGGGTAGAGAACATGTTTTCAATGGCTGGTTGGAATATATCGACTAAAAACTTACGTGCACAAATTGCGTCGGCAATTCATCTCGTTGTACAGATGGAACGCCAAGAGGACGGTAAGCGTAGAATGGTCAGCGTTCAAGAGATTAATGGCATGGAAGGGGAGATAATTACCATGTCAGAGATCTTTAAGTTCCAACGACAGGGTATGGATGAAGAGGGCGGTATTATCGGTAGTTATGTTGCCACCGGAATCGTTCCTGCCTGCCATGAGCATTTAAGGCAACGGGGCTTAAATCTACCGTTCGATATTTTTAATGATGTCGGTAAATAGGAGAAAATGATGCAAGATACAACGCTCTTTCTATTATTGCTGTTTTTTTCCATTGTATTTATCTCGCAAGCATTGCTATTGCCTGCAGCAGGACAGAAAGCCAAACATAAGGAACTCGCGGCTCGCTTAAGAGAGTCGCAACAAGAGCTAGACGAAGAGAGTCGTTCCCTGCTTCAAGAGCAGTACCTTAAAGGGCTAACACCTTTTGAAAAGAAACTTGTTCAATGGTCTTTCTTTTCTGATTTAAAAAAACTGCTGGAGTTATCCGGTATTGGCTGGGGCTTAAGTAAAACGTTAGCAATGACATTACTTGTCAGTCTTATGGTGATGCTAATTCTTGCTTTAATGGGACAACTATTGCTGCTTGTGTTGGGAGCTGGTGTCGCGGTATGGATCATGCTGTTTGTTTTTCTTAATAAGCGTATTTCGGCTCGACTCGCTAAATTTGAAGAGCAGCTTCCAGAAGCATTGGATATTATTCGTCGAGTTTTGCAAGCGGGTCAGCCGCTGAATCAAGCATTTAATGAAGTCGGGATGGAAATGCCACCGCCAATCGGGGTTGAGTTTAAGAACACCTTTAATCTACTTAATTATGGTTATGATCTACGTTTGGCTATTTTGCAGATGGCAGATAGAACTCCTACGGTTTCTATGTTGGCTTTTTCAAGTGCGGTGTTATTACAGAAAGAGACTGGGGGGAACTTGAGTGAAAACCTGCAGAAAGTCTCCGATGTGTTACGAGGCAGGTTTAAGTTAGCGCGTAAAATTAAAACCTTGTCAGCGGAAGCGAGAATGTCAGCTTGGATATTAACGCTATCACCTTTTGCTCTGTATTTGGGGTTGCGGATTATTAACCCGGGCTATGTAGCACCGTTACATGAAGAGCCTATCGGGCTACAAATGGTAACCGGAGGTATTGTGCTGCTGTTTTTGGGTTCGCTCTGGATTCGAAAAATAATCAATATAGGAGTGTAAAATGGATGCCCTGTTTCAACTCCTCACTCAATTCGATATAACCGAGCTTGGTATCAGTTCTCAGTGGTTATTGTTAGGGGCCATCGCTATCGCCACCTCCTTACTTGTTATTGCCATTGGTCTAATCATTATTGGTAGCAAAGATCCATTAAAAAAACGTTTAGAAGAGGTGTCAGCACAAGAGCTTCATAACCGAAAACGCAGCCATAAGCTGGAGAACACCTTAGAGTCTTTGTCGCCAGTGTTTACGCCCTCTAGCAGTAAAGAGAGAGAGTCCGTTAGTGTGAAATTGATGAACGCTGGTTTTCATCAAAAAAATGCACTCTCCATCTATTATGCGATAAAAACCTTAACAGGGGTTGTCGGAGTCATTATCGCAGTGGCGCTCTATTTCTATATGAGTGAGTTTAAATACACCAATATCTTAATACTGCTCTCCGTCGCTGTAGGTCTGTTTCTGCCCAACCTGATACTTGAACGATATATTGGTAAACGAAAAGAGCGAATGCGATCTGCGGTTCCTGATGCGTTAGATCTTCTTGTGGTATGTACGGAGTCTGGATTGGGGTTTAATGCTGCCATGCAGAGAGTGGCTAATGAGCTGACGGTTTCTCATCCTGACTTTGCCGATGAACTCGATACGGTTTGTGTGAAAATTCAAGCCGGGGTGACCATTAAAGACGCTTTTAATGAGCTGATTCGTCGTACTGGTCTGCATGAAATTACCGGTTTAGTAAAAATGTTAAACCATGCTTCTCGGGTTGGAGGGAGTCTGGCAAAAACATTGCGAGACTATAACGAAGATTATCGCGATCGTCGCCAACAGGAAGCGGAAGAAGTTGCGGCAAAAATTCCGACAAAAATGTTGTTTCCTATGATTTTACTTATCTGGCCATGCTTCTTTATTGTCGCCATCGGACCAGCACTTATTACGATATTTACCACATTATGATCGCCAAGGAGTCGATATGACTGTCAAACAACGACTGGCAATACTATTTCTGAGCAGTATTTTGACCGCTTGTGCAAGTGATGACAAAACAGCGGATTTTGATAGCGAACTCTATGCTGGAGATCCTATTGATAGTTTATTGGCAGAGGAAGCTCCAGTAAGTGAGATTGAAGCAATCCAGCGAGGGGATGCCGCACTGGATAGTCAAAACTATGATTTAGCGTTATACGAATATATTCGTTCTTTGGCTTTTTCTGATGGTAAGTTTCAGGATCGCAGTCTAAATACCATAGGAGAGATACACCTAGCACGAGGGAATACTGAGCTGGCAGAAAAATCCTTTTTGCGTGCGTTAGACTTTAACCCTAACAATGTGGTGACTTTGCAGAGTTTAGGCGTTTTATACAGTAAAAGAGGCATGATTCCGCAGGGAAGAAACGCCTTTTTTAAATCCATCTCTGTCGATCAAATACGGTTAACCAGTGGGGCGTTCGTTCGGGACTATGGTGAACTAACGGAGTCTGTAGTCGCTCAGCTATTGATTGATAAAGATTCTCCGCAAATGAGTTATATGGGGTTGGGCGTATTAGCGGATATTGACGCGCAATATGGTCTCGCTAAGCGTTTTTATGAAAAAGCGTTGGAGATAGATCCGCGTTCATCAAAAACCATGATTAACCTAGGTTATTCTCACTATATGAGTGGTAATTACCATATAGCTAAACGGCTAATGACCTCTGCATTGCAGATTGATCCCAGTAACCAAAGGGCGCTGAATAACTTAGCGCTGACTCACCTTGCATTAGAGGAAGTCCCTCAGGCACTGAATGTTTTTATGCGTCAAATGGGGCCAGCAGAAGCACTGAATAATGTCGGCTACTTTCTTATGCTCCACGGCAAACCTGAGCAGGCAATACCTTATTTACAGCAGGCTATCGACAAAAAGCCGTCCTATTATAAGGTGGCTAATGAGAATTTAAACAGAGCGTTAGCTGAGGTGAGAGCAAAAAGTAAAACCAAAATCAAATAGTGGATTTTGGTTTTTATAAGTGATTTCAGTGTTGTTCACTAGGATCTAACTCTGGATGCTGCTTTATAATATCAGCCAGATAGCTTTGGTGGTTTCTTAACGCCGATACACATTTTCCATCCAGTTTGCCATTGGCGACCATCTTTTCTAGTTCCAGCATCGCCGCTGCAACAGAGCACGCCTGCTTATAAGGTCTGTGACTGGTTAATGCATCAAAAATATTGGCGACCGTAACAATACGGGCTGCGACGGGTATATCTTCATGGCTTAATCCATTTGGATAACCAGAACCATCAAGGAACTCTTGGTGGCAGGCAATAATGCTTTTTAGCGTATCGACACAAGGATGAATCGGAGAGCCAAGGTTATCTATGATGTTATCAACCAAGTCGATACCATCGGCAATATGATTCCTCATTTTCTTACGTTCACTACCAGCTAGCGAATCCGGCTTGAGTAAAATATCGGTAGGCAGTGCCGACTTGCCAATATCGTGCAGCCGGGCGAATAGATGAATGGTTTCTATCATCTCATCATCTAATTGATAGACGTCGGCCACTTCTCGAGCTATCACTTTAGAGTAATATCCTATGCGTTCCATATGCTGTTTTGATTCATTCTTATAGCCGGGAGATAACTCTTTGGTTAGCTCCGCAGATGCAACAATGGCATGAAGTAATGAGTATTCAGCGTTTACAACAAAACTGATTAAGTCGCAAAATGGCACTAATTCTTGCTGTACTGCCGTGGTAAATAGCCCTTTCTGTTTTGAGTTAAAGAAAATAAAACCGATAAACTGTTGTAAGTGATACATGGGAACGGTAAAGGATGAGTGAAACCCGTGTTCTATCAGCCAGTTTGAATGGACGGAATCTGGGCTATATTCATTAGGAATATCGTCGGTGATTCGAGGTTCATTATTATCGGCACACTGCTTTAGTGTGCGGCACTCTTTTAACGGAAATTCGTGATGAGAAAAAATGTCTAAAGATTGAGTACTCTCTGCGAATGTTTTTAACAGGTCGTTTTTTTGGTCGTAGGCCACAACCGCAATGCGATCTAACATTGGTATTGTTGTCATTACCCGAGCATGCAACTCTTCCAGCTCGTGGTGTAGAGAGCTTATTTGGTTTGGATGAGAATGATACATGGCGGTTGTGTCATTATTATTTAATCTTTGCATACTGATTTTCCAACAAAACAACGGTCAGGTAATGAGAGGGCCTGACAAAAAATACGACAATCTTAGTTTAATTCTAGTTGCTAAAGGAGGAATGTGACCAATTATCTCGCTTTCTAAGCCGCGATTATTTGCACTTGATCCGTTAAAACTGAGCTAGATAACCATTTCAATTTTGTTTGCTCTATTGCTGGACGTTGATTCAATTACCGGCATTTACAAAAGATGTTTGTCGTAATAACGATTGACGACGGTCCAGATGACAATAGTGGCGACAATGCTCGCGTATCCATCTACAGCATAATGCCAACCAAGATGAACAGAGCCAATTAAAATCGCCAAAGCGTAAATCCAAAACAGCCAACCTAGGGCTCTGTTTTGAGCTGAGACACCAAGTGCCATAAGCGTCGCCATTGAAACATGCATACTTGGCATGGCTGAGATGCCACTGCCTAAATCAAGCGTATTGTTTGTGTGCGCTTGCCATAATGCTTGCTGGGTTTCCAATGCCCACAATTGAGGCCAGTTTTGTAACTCTAATACTTGATTTTGCTCTGCGAGCCGTTGAAAGAGTGGTTGATAATGCATGCTGTTGTTCTCTAGCAGTGCCAGATAGCAAGGTCCAGACGAGGCTAGTAGTATCGCTATTACTCCTCCTAAGATAATCCAGCAGCTAATGAATGAGATGAGGAATTTTTCTCGGCTAGCTTTTGGCTGCAACATGAAGACCAATAGTGTTCCCCAGACAATAAAAAACCACAAATTATATAAGATGTTGATCACTGATGATGCATAGGGAGAAGGAAACAGTGCATGGGTAAACTGCCATGGAACAGTTTCAAAGTGTATGAGTTTATCGAGGTTGTGTAAGGTCAAATCTAACTGGAAAGGGTAGATGGCCCCAATGGTTGATTTGATCGAAGTATAGAGGGATAAAATTAAGTTGATAGCGATAAAAAGTAACAGGAAAGAGACGATTCGTTTCGGTTGTCTTATCTGAACACGCAGCTCATTAAGCAGAGCTTTAACTGGTGAAGGGTGTTTTTTAATGGCCATTCTTATTAGGAAATAGCTTAAGTACGATAGGATGAGCGTCGCAGCAACCGTATCGATAGTATCAATATAGAGTGAAAAACGGATAGAAGAAAGCGAGCCTTGATAGAAAAAAAAGCCAGTGACAGAAAGAAGAATAAAAGTGCTGTATTTGTAGACGTTGTTGTTATCTTGGTAGAGAGCAACAAGAGCACGAAAAATGGAACGAATATTAATAGACACTTAGGCGACACCTCTATTGTTAACTTAGCAGAGAATGTCAGAAAACCAAGCTGTGACAGAGCTGAGATTGTAATTAATCGGCTGAAATTTCAAAAAAGTTAGCATCAAAAAAAGGCGAACCTAAGTTCGCCAAAAATACAATATAGAGAAAAACTCTGCAATTGCTTAAGGAAAGTCGTTAACTGGTGATGCAAAGACCTTGTTTATCGAAAAGATGTACGTCACTAGCTACACAGCTAAGTAGCACTTTTTCGTAACTGTTTACCTCTTGGTCTCCCGGCAAGTGAACTTTAAAGCTATCCACTCCAGATGACTGTCCAAACATATAGGTACTGTTGCCAAGCCTTTCAACAACTTCGCTCTGGAAGTTGATTTTGATGTCAGCTTCATCGTTAATTAACAGGTGTTCAGGGCGAATACCGAAAGTAATCTCTTCACCTATTGTTACGTCACGTTTTGGTAGTGGAACAGTAAACTGCTGTTCATCATTTGTGGTGAGAGTGAGCGAGCTCTCTTCAATAGCGGTAACTTTAGTAGGAACCAAGTTCATTCGTGGGGAGCCAATGAAACCAGCAACAAATTCGTTGGCAGGTTTATGATAAAGCTCTAACGGGGAGCCTACTTGCTCTACTTTCCCATCTCTTAATACCACGATTTTATCCGCTAGTGTCATCGCTTCCACTTGATCGTGGGTGACGTAGATCATGGTGTTTTGTAGTTCTTGATGCAATTTGGCTATTTGGAGGCGCATTTCAACACGCAACTCTGCATCTAGGTTGGATAGTGGTTCATCAAATAGGAACACTTTTGGATTACGAACAATCGCACGTCCAATGGCCACACGTTGACGCTGACCACCTGACAACTCTTTTGGTTTACGTTTACGCAGTTTATCCAGTTGTAGGGTCTTAGCAGCAAGATCAACTTGCTTCTCTATTTGCTCTTTCGGCACTCCATTCATCTTAAGGCCGAATCCCATGTTCTCTTCAACCGTCATATGTGGATAGAGAGCATAAGACTGGAATACCATAGCAACCCCGCGTTCAGCTGGATCAATATCGTTTACCAATGTATCACCAATATGAATGTCACCTTCGGTAATTTCTTCCAATCCGGCTACCAGACGTAATAGCGTTGATTTACCACAACCGGATGGCCCAACAAATACAACGAATTCGCCGTTTTCAATTTCTAAATCGATGCCATGAATTGTTTGTACATCACCAAAACGTTTTATAACTTTCTTTAACGTAATGTCTGCCATTACTGACTCCTTTGCTACAGTTTGGCTGGTATATGCAATTTCTGCTTGTGTATAAAACATACTCGATTTGTTGAGATTTGTTAGTGGCGAAACTGGAATTGTTGATCTTTGTCATACTTCTAACACGATTTCAGACGATTTTTGTGGAAACGTTTACAAAATGGCATCTTAACTGTGCAAAATTTCTACCTTGGTTCTATTATAAATTCGTAAGCTGTCGAAATTATGGCTGTATGTCAGTTTAGTTGCTGTCTAGATGCTTTGGTTTAGACAGGTCAATCGAGTACAGAATTTCGACGTATCTAGTGGGAGTGTCGGAAAAATGGAGCCTTCAGTGAAAACGATCTACCCAGAGAACCGTATGCCTTCGGTCAGTAAGAAAAGGCGAGTGAGCTCGAAACTATCACCATGGCTATTTTTAGCACCAGCTATCGTGGTTTTTTTGATTTATGTTATCTATCCAATTATCGATAGTATCATTTTAAGTTTTTATAACTGGGATGGTTTAGGTGATAAAACGTGGGTTGGTTTCGATAACTATGTAGAGCTATTTGACTCTGATACTTTTTATACCTCATTGAAAAACAACTTTTTATGGTTGGTTTTCTTTATGCTAGCGCCTCCTATTGGTATGGCCATCGCATTATTCTTAAACCAACAGGTGAGAGGGATTCGAGTTGTTAAATCACTTTTCTTTTTCCCATTTGTCATCTCTCAAGTTGTTGTTGGTTTGGTGTTTGCGTGGTTCTACGATCCAAGTTTTGGTCTGTTAAATATCGCTCTAGGGTGGTTCGGTATTGCGCCGATCTCTATCCTCGCCAATGAAGAGTATGTGACCTACGGTATTATCGCGGCAGGTTTATGGCCTCAAATATCTTACTGCATGATTCTGTATTTAACCGGGTTAAACAATTTAGATCCTGAACAACTTGAAGCCGCTCGATTAGATGGTGCCAAAAAGTTAAAAATGCTTTGGTATATCGTCATTCCTCAGCTTCGTCCTGCTACCTTCATTGCCATAGTGGTTACGGTTATTGGCGCGTTACGTTCATTTGACTTAGTCGCCACTATGACCGCGGGTGGTCCATGGGGCAGCTCTACGGTACTGGCATATCAAATGTACGAAGAGTCAATTTTTAACTATCGCATGGGTTACGGTGCAGCTGTTTCAGTGGTGCTATTTTTAATTATGGATGTTTATATCGCTTACTTCTTGTGGCGTATGTTGAGGAGTGAAAAATAATGTATCCGCAACCAATTCAAAAATCAGGACGCTTTACCAATATAAGCTACCGAGTCGCACTACCTATCTCCATTATTATGTGGTTGTTGCCGTTGATAGCGGTGATGATGACCTCTATTCGCTCTATGGATGACATCAATAAAGGTAATTACTGGGGTTGGCCAAGCGAAATTCAATTTATTGAAAACTACACTCAGGTTTTTACTGCAACACCAATGGGACAGTACCTGCTAAATAGTTTGATGATCACTCTTCCGGCCGTCGCGGGTGCAGTGGCATTGTCAACGTTAGCAGGGTTTGCACTGGCTAAATATAACTTTAAAGCGAACATCTGGATCTTCGCTATGTTTATTGCTGGTAACTTTGTTCCTTTCCAAATTCTAATGATTCCAGTGCGTGATCTCACCATCGCGTTTGGGCTCTATGATACGCATTGGGCGCTGATATTTTTCCATATCGCTTTCCAATCCGGTTTTTGTACCTTATTTATGCGCAACTTTATTGTCGGCATTCCTGATGCACTGATAGAAGCGGCGCGTGTAGAAGGTGTGAATGAGTGGAAGATCTTTTGGCATATCGTATTGCCGCTAGTTCGTCCTGCTCTAGCTGCGCTTTCTGTACTGGTATTTACCTTTATCTGGAATGACTTTTTCTGGGCATTGGTGCTGGTACAAAGTGATGAAGTACGTCCGGTAACGGCAGGGTTAAGTTCTCTACAAGGACAGTGGTTAGCATCATGGCAGTTTATGTCTGCTGGTGCAGTTGTTGCTGCAATACCGCCTGTTGTGCTGTTCTTTACCATGCAACGCCATTTTATTGCCGGGCTAACTTTAGGTGCGACCAAAGGGTAATGAGTCGGTGCCGATAATAGCGATTGGCACCACTGATTTGTCGTACTGATACCTAAGTGTATTAACCCTAATTAATTGAGATATAAAGCTAAAAAAATAATTAGTTGGACCAACTTGAGCTTCGGCTCTAATAACAAGGACCTCAATATGAAATATGTGAAACATATTGCTACATCTGCAATGCTTACCGCTACTCTCTCAGCATCAGCTTATGCAGGTACTCTGGTAATCAACTCTGATGCATCTGATCCAGCGCCAAAAGCGGCGTGGGGTGAGATTGTTAAGCGTTTTGAAGCAGAAAACCCAGACATTACAGTGAAATATAATTTGTATGACCATGAGGCGTACAAAACAACCATTCGTAACTGGTTGGTAACGTCTCCACCGGATGTGGTTTTCTGGTATGCGGGTAACCGTATGAAGACATTTGTAGACCGTGGTTTGTTTGAAGATGTCAGTGACATCTGGGCAGACAACAATATGAAGCAAGACTTCAAATCAGCGGCCCCTGCAATGACGATAAACGACAAGCAATGGGGTGTGCCATATACATATTATCAATGGGGTGTTTACTACCGTAAAGATCTGTTTGAGAAGTATGGTATCTCTGAGCCGAAAACGTGGGAAGAGCTAAAAGCGGCGTCTGCAACATTGAAGAAAAATCAAATTGCACCGTTTGCTATCGGTACTAAGTACTTATGGACAGCTGCGGGTTGGTTTGATTACATCAATATGCGTACCAACGGTTTAGATTTCCATATTCAGTTGATGGACGGAAAAGTGGCTTATACTGATGATCGCGTTAAGAAAACGTTTGAGAATTGGAAAGAGTTGGTTGAGCCAGGCTATTACCTTGATAACCATGCATCTTACTCTTGGCAGGAAGCTCAACCGTTCCTATATAACGGCAAAGCGGCTATGTACCTAATTGGTAACTTTATCACGCCGAGCTTCCCGAAAGAGCTTGATGGAAAAATGGGTTTCTTCCAGTTCCCTATGATCGACTCAGCTGTACCGATGGCAGAAGATGCGCCTATGGATACAGTACATATTCCATCAAAAGCGAAGAACAAAGTGGATGCGCGTAAATTCCTTGAGTTCGTAGCCCGTGCGGAAAATCAGCAATTAATCAATGAAAAAATGTTGCAGATCCCTACCAACAGTAAAGCGAAAGCGAAGGACAACGAGTTCCTAAATAAAGGTGTAACTATGCTTGGTAATGCTGCGGGTACAGCGCAGTTCTATGACCGTGATACCACTCCTGCCATGGCGAAAGAAGGCATGAAAGGTTTCCAAGAGTTTATGGTTAAGCCTGAGCGTTTGGATAGCATTCTTAAGCGTTTAGAAAAAGTGCGTCAAAGAGAGTTTAAATAACCTCGAAAAATAGTTATCGCGGCTCGGTAGGGCCGCGATTTTTTCCTATATTACTTCGAATAATAAATTATCAGCGTTCAATTCAGTTTCTTATTCAAATTAATATAGCCAAGCGTTTGTTACTGTTGATTTTGTTCAAGTGGTATGGCTATTGTCGTCAAATTAACAGGCTAAAGAATATGGACACTCAAACTATTCATCTGAGCTGCGCTGATGTGAGCGTAGTGCTTCTCTCTCACCCTATGCCTCAAATTATTTACTGGGGTAAGAAGCTTACCAATACCGATGAGATCATCGTCTCTATGATTGATAGGGCTGTGCCTCAAGCAAGATTAGATGTCGATATTCCGTTAACACTGTGTCCTGAGAACGGCCGCGGCTTATTTAATAAAGCGGGAATTGAAGGGTTTCGGGTTGCCGATAACGGCCTCAACCTAGATTGGGCTCCAGTATTTGAAACCGTGTCGCAGAGCGTGACGGATTGTACTGCCAAGTTTGTTTGCAGTGATCTCGTCGCAGGACTTGAACTCATTATTGACCTCAACCTGAGTGTCGATGGTGTACTAAAGAAAAAGCTCACCTTAACTAACTTATCGAAGCAAAATTACCACTTGTCTCATATGACGAATACCTTGCCATTGCCTAACCGAGCAGATGAGCTGATGAGTTTTCATGGTCGATGGAGCAGAGAGTTTCATAGCCAGAGAGTTCAGTTAAATCATGGGGCGTTTGTGCAGGAGAATCGCAGAGGGCGTACCTCTCATGAATACTTCCCCGGCATGATGGTAGGTAAGAAAGGCTTTTCTGAACAGCAAGGCGAAGTGTGGGGATTCCACTTAGGCTGGAGTGGAAATCATCATCTAAGGTGCGAAACCAAAAGCGATGGTCGCCGATTTGCGCAGCTAGGAGAGTTATTGTTAGCGGGTGAATCAGTGCTGGAAACGGGTGAAAGTTATACAACACCTGAGTTGTATGCTTGTTACAGCCAGAGTGGGTTAAACGGTATTCGTCAAAAGTTTCATGGTTATGCCCGTAAAAATATCATTTCTTTTGAAGAGAATAAGGTAAGACCTGTTCACCTTAATACGTGGGAAGGCATCTATTTCGATCATGACCCGAAATACATTATGCAGATGGCCACGCAAGCTGCCGAAATAGGGGTGGAACGATTTATCATTGATGATGGGTGGTTTGTTGGGCGTAATGGTGAGAAAGCGGCTTTAGGTGATTGGTTTTTAGATAAAGAAAAATACCCCGATGGTCTTGAGCCTGTTATTGAGCATGTTAACCAGCAAGGAATGGAGTTTGGCATATGGGTTGAACCAGAGATGGTCAACAAGGATTCTCAATTATTCCGTAAACACCCAGAATGGTTGCTAGGCATTGATGGCTATGAACAGCCTAGCGGCCGTTGGCAATATCTGTTGGATTTGCAAAATACAGAGTGCTTTAGCTATCTGTATAACTGTCTGGATGATCTGTTAAGTCAATATAATATCGGCTACATCAAGTGGGATATGAATCGAGAGTTGGTTCAGCCTGCTCATAATGGAACCCCTGCTGTGCATGGTCAGACTTTAGCATTTTACCGGCTAATAGATGAGTTAAGCAAAAAGCATCCTAATGTAGAAATTGAGTCTTGTTCCTCTGGTGGTGGTCGTATTGATTTTGAAGTCCTCAAGAGAACCAAACGTTTTTGGACATCAGATTGTAACGATGCGCTAGAGAGACAGGCCATTCAAAAAGGATTCAGTTACTTTTTCCCTCCTGAAGTTATGGGGGCACACATTGGCCCTTATGAAAGCCATACAACTAGGCGTAAGCACGATATCAACTTGCGTGGTATTACAGCGTTAGGTGGTCATATGGGAGTAGAGTTGGATCCGGTTAAAGAGAGTGACGATGAGAAGGCGCAGTTTGCTCGATATATTCAACTACATAAACAGTACCGAAATTTACTGCATAGCGGCGATGCCTTCTATCTTGATTGCAATGACTCAACTCGCAATATTTATGGGGTGAAAAATAACAATGAAATGTTGTTATCTATTTGCCAGCTTGCCATGCCTGACTACGCGGTATCCGAACCATTAAGAACCATTTACTTAGATGGCGATAAGTCGTATCGAGTGGAGGTGGTTGATTTCCCTAATTCTAGCAATGCGCTCATGAAAAAAAGGCCGGCATGGATGGACTCGGATACGCCTATTCGCGGTGAGTTATTAAATGAAATTGGTCTGGCTATGCCAGTTCAAGATCCTGAAACCGCTCTGCTGATTTATATCAAAGCCGTATAAAGGACAATAACAATAAAGGACAATATCAATGATAACTTTTGAGTCAGTGATTGCTCGTCGTGATTGGGAGAACCCACAATCTTTTCAAGCCAATCAGCTAGCAGGGCATAGCCCTCTAAATCATTTTGTCAGTTTAGATGATGCGCTAAAAAAACAAAACTCATCCAGAGTGAGCCTTAATGGTGACTGGAAGTTTAATCTGTATGCTAAGCCTGAGTTAGTGCCAGCAGAATTTATAGCGGTTGGTTTTGATGATACAGCTTGGAACGCCATTAGGGTTCCCAGTAACTGGCAACTTGAGGGGGATGAATTTACTCTCCTTGAAGGTGAAGAAGAGGGAAAACGAGATAACCCTATCTATGCCAATATCAAATATCCGTTTGAGATTAATCCACCATTTGTCCCACAAGATAATCCGACTGGCTGTTATCGTCGTCATTTTTCAATCTCTAAAGCTGAGCTTGAGATGCAAACCAGAGTGGTTTTTGACGGTGTAAACTCAGCATTTCATCTCTGGTGTAATGGTAAGTGGGTTGGGTATTCACAAGATAGCCGTTTACCCGCAGAGTTTGACTTAACTTCTTATTTGTCCCTGGGAGAGAATACTCTCTCTGTGATGGTGCTGCGTTGGAGCGATGGCAGCTATCTTGAAGATCAAGACATGTGGTGGTTGAGTGGCATATTTAGAGATGTCACTCTGTTATCAAAACCTCACTGCCAGATAGCAGATGTCTTTGTTCAGCCTAAACTTGATGCTTGTTACCGTGATGCCGTGTTGGATGCAGAGATAACCTTAGTTAATCCACATCATCATCAGGTACAAATGCAACTGTTTGACGGCCTTACTCCCGTTTCTGAGCCTGTCATAGCGGGTGTGCAAAATCGTGTTGTTGATGAGAAAGGGGGGTGGGATGATAAAGTTTTCTTATCCACGACTATTCGCCAGCCTAAGCATTGGAGTGCAGAGGTACCAAATCTTTACCGCTGCGTTATAACCTTAATTGATGAACAAGGTCTCAGTGTAGACATTGAAGCGTATGACATTGGTTTTCGCAATCTAGATATTCAATCGGGGCAACTGCGTCTCAATGGTAAACCTCTACTAATTAAAGGGGTTAATCGTCATGAGCATGACCAACACAAAGGTCATGCGATAGACGAACAGAGTATGATTGCGGATATCAAGCTGCTTAAACAGTCCAACTTTAATGCTGTAAGAACGGCGCATTATCCTAACCACCCAAGATGGTACGAACTGTGTGATGAATATGGCTTGTATCTGGTAGACGAAGCTAATGTAGAGACGCATGGTATGTTCCCTATGGAACGTTTATCCGTTGATCCTCAGTGGGCTGGAGCGTATATGATGCGTATGACCAAGCTTGTTGAGCGGGATAAAAACCACCCTAGTGTGATTATTTGGTCATTGGGCAATGAGTCTGGTCAGGGGGGCAATCATAATGCTATGTATGCCTGGACGAAACAGAGAGATCCGTCGCGCCCTGTGCAATATGAAGGTGGTGGTGCAGATAGCAGTGCTACAGACATTATTTGCCCTATGTACTCGCGAGTTGACCAAGACCAACCATTTCCTGCTGTGCCTAAATGGGCCATTAAGAAATGGATCAGTATGCCGGATGAAACACGACCGCTTATCCTCTGTGAATATGCCCATGCTATGGGGAATAGTATCGGGAGCTTTGACAAATATTGGCAAGCCTTTCGTCAATATCCTCGATTGCAGGGTGGCTTTATCTGGGATTGGGTTGATCAAGGAATCGTTAAGCAGGATCAACAAGGTCACTCCTATTGGGGTTACGGTGGCGATTTTAATGATAGTCAAAATGATCGTCAGTTCTGCATTAATGGTCTTATCTTCCCTGATAGAACCGCGCATCCAACGCTATTTGAAGTCAAGTACTGCCAACAACCTTATCAATTTGCTTTGCTTAGCGAGCAAACAGATAAGTCGACATTACGTTGGGATATTGAAGTAACAAACGAACAGTTATTTGATGATAGCTCTCAATACAGTTTTTACTGGACCTTGTTAGAAGATGGTATGCCTGTTGCCCTTAATTCAGAGGCACTAAAAATTGCGGCAGATTCAAGCTTTAATTGGAAAATACGGTGTGATTATTTATTAAAAGCGGGTTGTGATTACCAACTTAATATTGACGTCAAACTTATCGCCGATAATCGGTGGGCAGAGGCTGGCCATACTATTGCAACCGAGCAGTTTAAAGTCATTAACCAACAGAGCTTAGTTATTGCGTCTTCACCCACAAAAGCCACGCCTATAGAGATAACTGAGACAGATGAGCAGTGGTTGATTCATTTTGCTGACAAGCAACAGCTTAGCTGGAACCGCAAAAATGGTGAGCTGGTTGGGTGGGATAAAACCGGTAAACCGTTATTAGCCGCTGCACCTAAAGATAATTTTTATCGTGCTCCACTAGACAATGATATCGGTACTAGCGAAGCCGATTTCGTCGATCCTAATGCGTGGGTCACTCGCTGGGGAAATGTATCGTTAGGAGAGTGGGATAAAGAGTGCTACAGCTGCGAGCTGAATAAACTTGCCGATAAAGTACAAGTGAGTAGTCGCTTTGCTTATCGTGTTGGTCAGCAGTTAATGGCACTGACTTGTTGGCAGTATCTGGTTGATATCGATGGGTCAGTAACATTGACGGTGGATGTACAGTTTAGTGAGCACTTGCCGCCATTACCTCGAGTGGGTATTGAACTCGCGTTAAACCCTGACATTGTCTACAGCGATGTCGCTTGGTACGGACTAGGGCCGTTTGAAAACTATCCCGACAGGTGTGCAGCTGCGAGAATAGGCTACTATCAAAAGCCGTTATCGGAATTATTCACCCCATATATTTACCCAACAGAGAGCGGTTTGCGTTGTAAGACTCAGTGGTTGGAAGTGGGTAATATCACTGTGAAAGGGGAGTTTCAGTTCTCTATCAATGCTTATTCGTCACAGCAAATTACAGACGTTAAGCACCCTAATGAACTGGTTGAAGAGGGGGCCGTTTATTTACGGCTTGATCATCAGCATATGGGCGTGGGTGGTGATGACTCTTGGAGTCCGAGTGTTCATGACGAATATCTATTGCAGGATAAGCATTATCGTTATCAACTGACGATCAGTGGATAATGTAGAAAAATTAAGCCTCGCGTAAGTGAGGCTTTTTTCACCAATAGGACGGTGTTTTATAACCATAAAGAGCGCCTATCAATTTACTGTTTGGTTAGTGATTGTTTTTTAGAGCCTTCTTGTTTTGTTGGTAAGTTTAAATATTAATGGAAACGTTTACACAAGTTTGATTTTGATCACAGCATAACTAAGGGATAGACTCTACACTTCATATATGTTCGAAATGAGAACATTAAAAATGTAATTGTTAGCATGCAGAGCATGTAAAGAGAGGCAATGTGAAAGTTCTTGTTACTGGTGGAATGGGATATATCGGCAGTCATACTTGTGTTCAAATGATACAGGCTGGCATTGAGCCCATCATTATTGACAACCTTTGCAACAGTAAGCTAGCGGTGCTTGATCGAATTGAAGCGCTAACTGGCGTTCGTCCTGTTTTTTATCAAGGGGACATTCGTGATAAAACTTGTCTCGCTGACATTTTCAGTCAACACGATATTACATCTGTAATCCATTTCGCCGGGCTTAAAGCGGTCGGTGAATCAGTCAGTATGCCGATTGAGTATTATGACAACAATGTTAACGGTTCACTGGTATTAGTTTCTGCTATGCGGGATGCTGGTGTAAAGAGCATCATATTTAGTTCTTCTGCCACTGTTTATGGCGATCCGACTTCTGTGCCTATCACCGAAGACTCACCCGTTGGCAATACAACCAACCCATATGGCCGAAGTAAGTATATGGTAGAAGGCGTTTTATCAGATTTCTTTGACTCCCAGCCTGATTGGAGTATCACTCTACTTCGTTACTTTAACCCTGTTGGTGCACATCCGTCTGGCACCATGGGAGAAGACCCTCAAGGTATTCCAAATAACCTAATGCCGTTTATTGCTCAGGTCGCCGTCGGCCGTAGAGAAAAATTGTCAGTATTTGGAAACGATTACCCTACGCCTGACGGTACTGGTGTCCGTGATTACATTCATGTAATGGATTTGGCGGACGGACACATAGCTGCGTTAACATCGGTGGGCAAAAATGCGGGACTGCATATCTATAACTTAGGTACAGGGAATGGCTCTAGCGTGCTGGAAATGGTGGATGCCTTTGCCCATGCGAGTGGAAAGCAGATTCCTTATGAGCTTTGTCAACGTCGTGCAGGTGATATAGCCGAGTGTTGGGCAAGTACAGCTAAAGCAGAGAAAGATCTTGGTTGGAAGGCGACACGCACAGTAAAAGATATGACCGCTGATACTTGGAACTGGCAATCACAAAACCCGACAGGGTATTAAACAAACACTATTCGGATAGCTGGGCTGCAGTTGTCTGAACCATCGCAATTATTGAGAGCTTGTATGTCTGATATAAAATTTAATCCGGTGGATCATCCACATCGTCGGTATAACCCATTAACTGGACAGTGGATTTTAGTTTCTCCACATCGTGCTAAACGTCCGTGGAGTGGGCAAGATGAAAAGCCGTCGGTCGAGCAACTTGCTAGCTATGATGCGGATTGTTTTTTATGTGCAGGCAACACTCGTATATCCGGGGATGTTAACCCAGACTATCAAGGAACATACGTTTTCTCGAATGATTTTGCAGCATTAATGGTGGACTCTCCTGAGGCACCAGAGTCGGATAATCCTCTGTTTAAAACTCAGGGTGTTCAAGGATTAAGTCGCGTCATCTGTTTTTCCGCCGATCATAGCCAAACCTTACCAGAACTACCTGTGGCAAAAATCCGTGGTGTTATCGACACTTGGAATGAACAAATTGAAGAGTTAGGTAAAGATTTTATTTGGGTTCAAGCTTTTGAAAATAAGGGTGAAACAATGGGCTGCTCTCAGCCTCATCCACATGGTCAAATATGGGCCAATAGCTTTCTACCTAATGAAATTGAGCGCAAAGAGCGACACCTCAAAGAGTATTACCAGCAATATGGCCGAAACCTGTTAGTTGATTATGTTCAAGCTGAGCTAAAAGATGGCGAACGAACAGTCGTAGAGACAGAACATTGGATAGCGGTTGTTCCGTACTGGGCTGCTTGGCCGTTTGAAACCATGCTATTGCCTAAACGTCATATTCGTCGATTAAATGAACTTAGTGATGAGCAGCGAGATGATCTTGCTCTGGCGATTAAGAAGCTAACTAGCCGATACGATAATCTATTTCAATGCTCTTTCCCTTACTCCATGGGCTGGCATTATGCACCGTTTTTTGAACAAGGAACGGACATTGAGCATTGGCAACTCCACGCGCTATTTTATCCACCTCTGTTACGTTCTGCTTCGGTACGTAAGTTTATGGTGGGATACGAAATGTTGGCAGAGTCTCAGCGTGACTTAACCGCAGAGCAGGCCGCAGCTAAATTGCGTGAATTGAGTGATGTTCATTATAAAGATCGATAAACAGCAATTAATGATTCGTGTTCCAACTGAACATGATGCGAAAAATTGAAGAGAAATGATTATGACTACATTATTTGACAGGGTGAATGCTGCATTTAGCCAAGTGCTGGGTTATGACGCCAGCTGTACAATTCAGGCGCCGGGAAGAGTAAATTTAATTGGTGAGCATACGGATTACAATGATGGTTTCGTATTGCCTTGTGCCATTAATTATCAAACGGTAGTTGCGGCGGCAAAACGAGATGACAATATTGTTAGAGTCGTGTCTGTTGATTACGATAATCAGGTAGATGAGTTTGATCTCACCAAGACGATTGAGTTTCAACCTGATCGTATGTGGGCTAATTATATTCGTGGCGTTGTTAAATGTCTGATCGAGCGAGGCTATCGCTTTAAAGGTGCCGATATCTCTGTCAGTGGTAATGTACCGCAAGGCGCGGGTTTAAGCTCTTCTGCTGCACTGGAAGTTGTGATTGGTCAGACTTTTAAAGAGCTATACTCGTTGGATATCTCTCAAGCAGAGATAGCACTCAACGGTCAGCAGGCTGAGAATGAGTTTGTCGGCTGTAATTGCGGTATCATGGATCAGCTTATTTCTGCTGAAGGTCAAGAGAACCATGCACTGCTTATTGACTGTCGAACGTTGGAGACCAAAGCGGTCTCAATGCCAGACAATATGTCAGTGGTCATTATTAATTCCAATAAAAAGCGTGGTTTGGTTGATAGCGAATACAATACTCGTCGCGAGCAGTGCGAAGAAGCGGCCAGAATCTTTGAGGTAAAAGCCCTTAGAGATGTGACCATAGAGACTTTTAATGCGCGACAATCTGAGTTAACAGAACTCGTTGCAAAACGTGCTCGTCACGTTATTACTGAAAATGACCGTACTGAGAGAGCCGCTAAAGCGTTAATGCAAGGCGATATGAAACTGATGGGAGAGCTGATGGCGCAATCCCATGCTTCGATGCGAGATGATTTTGAAATTACCGTTATGGAAGTCGATACCTTGGTTGATATGGTCAAAGATGTTATTGGAGAACAAGGTGGTGTGCGGATGACCGGCGGTGGTTTTGGTGGCTGCATTGTGGCACTTATTCCACCCACACTGGTTGATGAAGTAACTCGAGTGGTCACTGAAAACTATCAAAAAATGACGGGCTTAAAAGAATCTATTTATGTGTGTCAGGCAAAAGATGGAGCAGGGCTAGTTAAAACCTTATAAGGAAGATTTCGTGGACAATAAGCGAGTAAACACTATGGAACAAGAGGCTGCCTTTGATGGGCAGCCTGCTAGGTTAATAAGGCTGGAAAATAGCGTCGGTATGTCAGCAACATTTATGGACATTGGTGCTACTTGGCTTAGCTGCACACTTCCGGTAAACAATCTTGATAGAGAAGTCTTACTAGGCACGTCTACCATGGCTGACTTTGAAAAAATGAGCGCCTATATGGGGGTAACCGTAGGTCGCTACGCCAACAGAATTGCCAAAGGGCAATTTTCGATTGACGGACAGCCGTATCAATTGGAAGTCAATCAAGCGGGAAATACACTGCATGGTGGTGTGACTGGATTCGATGCTTATCGTTGGGCCGTTGAGAAACAAGCTGCGGATTTTGTTCAGTTTTCTCTGTTTTCAGAAGATGGTGATCAAGGTTTTCCTGGTAATGTTACTTGCTCGGTGCGATATACATTAACCGATGATAATGAAGTTGTTATTCAATATTTGGCGAATACCGATAAAGCCACGCCCGTAAATCTAACCAATCACGCCTATTTTAATCTTATGGGTGAAGAGTCGGGTGTTGAATGTACTTCCTATTCTCTTCAAATTAATGCTCAGCATTATCTGCCTACCGATAACGTGGGTATTCCACTTGGTGATCTTATGCCTGTTGAGGGCACTAGCTTTGATTTTCAGCAGTTAAAAACAGTGAATAGTGATTTTCTTGCTGATGAGCAACAGAAGAATGCTCAGGGGTATGATCACTCATTCTATCTAAACTCATCTTGCTACAAAGGCGATTGTGCCGCAGTCGTTACCACAGAAGATAGCAGCGTAACCATGAAAGTGTTTACTGATAAACCCGCTATACAGCTTTACACGGGAAATTGGTTAGCAGGTGAACCTAATAAAAATGGTGGCAGATACCAAAACTATGCAGGTATTGCCTTAGAGACGCAGTTTTTACCTGATTCACCGAATCATCCTGAATGGCAACAACAGAGCTGTATTCTACTCCCAGAGCAAGAGTATCGCTTTAAAACCATCTATCAGTTTGAATTTGAGAAGTAGTTTTATCGGTCTCAAGCTAGCATGATCCAGTTTGAGACCTTAACTAGGATTGAGTTTATTTGGCAGGAGTTTCACTAGGTTGAGGTAACATCTCTATCTCGCGTTGCTCACGAGCTGTTCGATAGTCTGAGTTATTGCCGTCAACGTTATCTAGATAAGGCTCCGTCAACTTTGCTGCATGTGCAACAAACTCTCGACAGCCGCATTCGGATTTTTTTATATCAGAACACTTATTCGAACCAGTTAATGCCGTGAATTGTTGATCAACAGTTTTCATTGCCTCTGGGTCGCCTAAGATAATTTGTGCAGCGTAAAGAGCACCGCACACGCCATCTTTCGCTCTACCACCCCCTGCTACTGTTGCAGAACGTATGGTAAGTTCTGACATACCAGAATTGGACTGATAGGCTTTTAATACAGCCTGCGCGCAGTTATACCCTTCTTCGCCATGAAAATACTTTGCCGCTTGCTTAGACTTCATATTATCCCTTTTCTACCGAGTCACGTCTTACAATCGTAGGAGAGAAGCGATTGGCCTCAGGTTCAACTGTTTCACCTTTCGCTAATGCTAATGACAGTCTAGCTGCTTTTTCTGCCATTAGCTGTATTGGATAACGAATGGTGGTCAATTTTGGGTGAACATAGCGTGCAATAAGACCATCATCAAAACCGACAATAGACATCTCTTTTGGTATTTTAATACCGTTCTCTTCAAAGACAGAAATAGCACCTGCTGCCATGTAGTCGTTATAAGCAACGACGGCGGTAAAGGGAACCGATTTGGTCAGTAGATTGGTTGCAGCGTACTCACCACCATCACTGTTCGGCTCACCGTACTCAATGAAACTCTTAGGGGCTTGTAAGCCATTGTCATGCATAGCGGCAAGGTAGCCGTTTATGCGCTCATCAGCATCTTCAATTTGGTGAGAAGAAGCAATGCAGGCGATTTTTTTATGGCCATGGCGAATTAAAAATTCAGTGGCGAGATAAGCCCCTTTCTGGTTATCAAGGGAGATACAGCGCTCAGCCATTTCAGCAATATGCCGATTAACAACAACCATCCCTTTTACTTCATTGGCAAAGCCAATGAGCTCTTGGTCGGACAAACTCTTTGAATGAATGATTAAGGATTCACAGCGACTATTGATCAATAGCTCAATGGCCTCTTTCTCTAAGTTATGGTCGTGATAACCATTACAGATGAGAATATGCTTACCACTGGCTTGCGCTATGGTGTCGATGGCTTTAACCATAGTGCCAAAAAATGGGTCTGAAACATCAGAGACAAGTACACCAACCGTGTTTGTGCTTTTGTTTACCAGAGCTCTAGCGTTGGCATTTGGCCGATAACCAAGTTTGCTCATCGCTTTCTTCACCGATTCTACAGAAGCTGCACTGGCTTTTGGTGATTTATTAATAACGCGTGAAACGGTGGCAACCGAGACCCCCGCCTCTCTGGCGACATCTTTAATCGTTGACATACTTACCCTAGCTTGCGCTGAAAAATGAGTTGAAAGGATTTGTAGGCCAGCTCTATTGCAATCTGCATATACCAGCAATAAGGCGATAAAGTGTCAGTAAGTAGAGATGAACAAATCCTAATTATCATGTTATTTAACTATGGGTGTGAAAATAACGCAATGTTCAATATCGCACAATTAATAGTCGAATTTAACTTGTTGATTATTAATAGTAAAACTCAGTGTAAACGTTGGTTTTATTTTATTGGCTGGTCAAGAAGTATACAGTTGTCGGGTTAAAAAATGAGAATGCGGATCTGTTTGCCGTTAAGGGCTCGTATGAATTGAGCCCTTTGTCACTTGAGTATAAGTGTTAACTATCTACGGCTAATTGACCATGTTCTGGCAACGTTTTCCGCTAGGTTTTCTAAATTGATGGCGGCTTCGGCAAATGCACTGTCGAGAGAAAATGCCCTTGGTATTGCAACGAATACGGCGTCAATTCCGCATTGATATACTGCTTGATAGTTGTCGCCAACGCACCCTGCCATAGCGATAACCGGGATCTGATATTTTTTGGCGGCTTGAGCAACGCCCATCGGCGTTTTACCGTGCACCGTTTGCCCATCAATACGTCCTTCACCAGTAATCACGAGATCTGCACCAGCCAGTTTCGCCTCAAGCTCGACCGTTTCAATCACAATTTCAATACCAGGTTTTAATCTGGCAGAGGTAAAGCCTAATAATGCTGCTCCCATTCCTCCCGCTGCCCCTGCTCCGGGAATATCTGCTATCTGTCTGTTTAGCTGTTTCTTAACAAGCTGTGCATAGTGAGCAAGGCCTTGATCAAGTATCTCTATATCTTGTTCATTCGCGCCTTTTTGAGGTCCGAATGTTGCCGACGCACCACTAGGGCCACACAATGGATTATCGACATCGCAGGCGACTAAAATTTCACAATGATGCAGCCTGTCATCCATTGCCGAAATATCGATGGAGTGTATGCTGCTTAGCCCTGCACCATTGGTAATAACAGGTTGGTTGTTTTGGTCGCAGAACTGAACACCAAGTGCCGCTAGCATACCGATGCCACCATCATTGGTCGCACTGCCACCAAGACCAATGATTAGCTTTGTTGCACCTTGATTGAGTGCATCTAGAATAAGTTCACCGGTGCCGTAACTGCTGGTGATTTTTGCATCGCGTTGAGCTGGTGGAACATGGTGCAAGCCGCTGGCAGCCGCCATTTCAATGACAGCGGTTTTACCATCACCCAGCACACCATAAAATGCCGTTACTTGTTCACCGATAGGACCGCTGACCAGCTGCTCAATGATCTTTCCTCCGGTCGCATCAACAAGAGATTGCACGGTACCTTCGCCACCATCCGCAACCGGAACATGAATAATGTCGGCATTTTTCCAAACTTTGCTGACACCCTTTTCGATGGACTGACACACTTCTTTTGCAGAAAGACTCTCTTTAAATGAATCGGGGGCAATAACAATTTTCATAACAACTCCACGGATAAATGTAACGGATCATATACTCAAGCACCTTGAGGCTACCTGAATATAGTATTTGCTAATTAGCTACCTATGTCATTGTGCTATTGCATATAATAGTTTTGGTTTTTTGTGATTTTATTGGTCTTATGCACAATTAGTTGAGTTTGTTGATGTGAAAAGCGAGATATAGTTCCACTAAACCAGAGAAGTGCTGGGTAGAGAGCCCAGTTAAAGTTTCTATTTTATCTAATCTATATCTAAGGGTGTTGCGATGGATGGATAGAGAGTCTGCACAGCTTTTTAAGTTGCCATTGTGCTCAAAAAGCGCGAGCAGCGTAGCGCGTAGCTGTCCTGAGCGGTCATGTTTCTCTAGTTGTCGATAAGGAAGCAGTAATTGGTCTTGCTGCCAGTGATTCTTAACGGGAGCAAGTAACATTGCCATGCGAAAGTCGTCAAACAGATAGTATTTTTTTTCTGGATAGTGGCATTCGCCAAACTGTAAGACTTGTTCACTGCTCGCAAAAGAGTGGTGAATGTTTGATACCTCAGTAAAGGTTTTACCCAGCGCCAGTTTACAGTCTGCAAACCCAGAAAGAGAGAGCAGTCGCCCTAGTCGCTGAACAAGGTCTGATTCAGTATAAGAGGGAGATGGCGGCCGTTTTTTAAGTAGCACTATCTCTGCAAGAGACGTAACGGCTAATAAGTTGTCTCTGTCTTCATTTTCCAGTAGTTCAATGACGGATCGAACCGTATCTTGACCAGCAGTGGAGTGATTAAATTTAATAATAATGACGTATCTGGCGGATTGAATGTCCACATTTAGATGGTGAGCCTGCTTCTTTAACTGGGGCTGAGTTAGTTGATCCGTTAACCATAACTGAACCAGCTCTTCTCTATGTCGTTTATCCCACTGGAGTTTTTCGCTAAGAATGGCTTGTTCAATGGCCATCTCTGCGGTCATCTTTACCAGTTCAGCGTAGTTTCTAATGACGTTGGGTTCTCCCGTGATACCCACAACCCCAACGATATCGTCACTGTGTTTAAGTAGCAGGTTGATGCCTTGTTTGACTCCCTGCAAAGATGATTTACTGTCTAGAGTGACTTCAACAGTATCCTTACGTTTTAGCGCCAGTAACGCGCCATCATGCAGTTGTCCTATACGCTCTTGATCACCGCTAGCGATAATAATTCCAGCTTGATTCATTACGTTGATATTGTTGCCAATGATGCTCATTGTTCGATCAACGATTTGCTGGGCCAGTTGGTGGTCTAAAATCATAGCGATTGCGCTTATAGTAAAAACGGAATGTTTGTTATAACGATTGCAATTAAAAAAGTCTATATTGAGGGGAAGATAATGCTCAAGCACATTGAGGGACTTGGGTGTAAGAAGAGCTAACCAAAGGCTAGCTCTTACTATAAAGACTTAACTATAAAGACTTGACTATAAAGCGGAGCTTAGTTGTTGCTATGAAGCTCGCTGTTAAGTTCAACCGCGCTTTTATTGGTTAAACATTCAATTTGCCCCGATACTGAGTTGCGGCGGAAAAGTAAGTCTGGTTTGCCCGCCAGATCACGCGCTTTTACCACTTCTACTTGCTGACCATTGGCGTCTAGCATTGCCACTTTTGCACCTGCGGTTACGTACAGACCAGACTCAACGGTACAACGATCACCAAGAGGGAAGCCTAATCCAGCATTGGCACCAAGAAGAGAGTTATCGCCAATAGAGACCACAACAGTTCCGCCACCTGAGAGTGTCCCCATAATTGAAGCACCACCACCAATATCTGAACCATCACCGACTACAACACCAGCAGAGATACGGCCTTCAACCATGCTCACGCCTTTAGTACCTGCATTGAAGTTAATAAAGCCTTCATGCATCACGGTCGTTCCTTCACCAACATGTGCACCAAGTCTTACACGAGACGTATCGGCAATACGAATACCTGCTGGAACAACATAGTCCACCATCTTAGGAAACTTATCCACACAATCGACGCTAAGTACTTGCCCCGCAAGACGAGCTTCAATTTGACGCTCTGCCAGTTCAGGTAGGTCAATGGGACCTTGGTTTGTCCAAGCGATGTTGTGCAATAGGCCAAAAATACCATCCAGTACTGTGCCGTGAGGCGCAACTAAACGTTGTGAAATCAATTGTAACTTCAAGAAACCTTCAGCAACGGATTGAGGTTTTTCATCACTTTCTAGTACAACAAGCACAAGAGGTTGTTGTGATGCTGTGGCCTTTTCTGCAAAAGAAGCGTTGGCTACATCGCCATTGGCTGCAAATGCATTGGCAAGCTCACTACTAAGTTGATTAGTAATTTCAATCGTTTGGTTACCGGATGTGTAGCCAGATACTTGTGCTACTGCCGAGACAAGCGCATTACTTGGATTAAGAATAGGGTTGGGGAAAAATGCTTCGATTATTTTTCCGTCACGGTTTTTTGTTGTGGTGCCAAATGCGAGAGAAAAGTGTGCCATTGTCTACGTATCTCCGTAATGTAGAGGATGAATATCAAGGTCGCTAATCTGATAGCGGTTAGATAAGTCTGTGAATCAGTTGCAGACCATCATAAAGAGAGCCTGCATAAGTTAAAAGAGTGCGATAAGAGAAAGTCCGCTATTTGATATCTTTTGTCTTTTTAGCGATATATTTTGTTAAAAAGAAAAATTGTACGGCGATTAACTGAACGCTTTTATGGCTTGATCAATGCCTTCAATTAGCATCTGCACGCCAATGACCGCCAAAATTAGCCCCATCATTTTTGTTATGACATCCATAATACTTGGGCCGATAACTTTGACCAGCTTCTCTCCAGAGATAAAGATAAAGTAAGAAATGGCACATAAAATAGCAAAAGAAGCGATGGTGACAAATACTGCTCCTGTGCCAGGAGACGAAGCAAAGTTCATTGCGGTCGCGATAGTGCCAGGGCCTGCTAAAATTGGCATTGCCAACGGTGAAATAGCAATGCCTAATACCGCTTTCTTTTGCGATTCACTGTTCTCTTCTCCACTAGGAGAATGAACCGCTGACGCGTGTCCTTGCAGCATATGAAAACCAATTTGGAAAACTAAAATTCCGCCTGTAATGCGCAGTGCATATAGGGTAATTCCAAATAGATCGAAGATCAGTTTTCCGCTAATGGCAAAAGCAGAAATAATGATAAAGGCCACGAACACTGAGCGAAAGGCGATGGCCTTTACGGTGTTACGATCGCTGTCGCCAGTCAGGCTAAGAAATATAGGAGTGTTGGCGATAGGGTTCATTATGGCAAAGAAGCCCATAAAAACAGTCGCGCCGTGGATAATAAGCTCTTTCATGAATGTATCTCTGCGTGTCTATATAAAGACCGTGATAGTACAGAATCAACGGATAGAAAAAAACCATATTAATAAACGTGGCTAATACCGCGTTTATTAATATGGTTAAGTATAATAGCAATAAAATTATGTTAGCGAATGTTACGCTGCGTCTTCTTGAGGCTTTTCAATTGCTGCTACTTTGTTTGCTTTTTTAGGTGCTGGTTTACGTTTGGCGCCTAGAGCAAACAGAACATCTTCTTTATGTTGAGCTAAGTAGAGAGACAGTTCTTCTTGCTTTGCTTCATCTTCAATAAGATCGCTTTTGCCAATTAGCTCGAATAGCTCATCAGCCATGTCCAACATTTTATCATAAGCGTCAGCTTCAGCTTTAGAGGTAAAAGTCATCTTTTCTTCTCCGTTGCGCTCCACCACGTACTTGACGATTACAGCCATGGTTATCCTTAAAAAAGTTTATAAATCACTGTGTGTTTATACAGTTTTACTGCGGGTAAGTCCAGTCAACTTATCTGTTTTGAGAGCTAAGAACGGTTGATATTTCTATCTCTACTCGCTGTTAATACATGGGATTAACAGCGGTGCCTTGAAGTCGCGTCAGACTATGCTAGTCTGGTGACCAAACTTGATTCAGCAATATACAGGCCAGCCTTGTTTACGGTTTATCATTCAAATCAAATTGATCTCTTAAAGTCTCTTTTAGTGGAGTTGATTCGCTCATCGCCATTGGATAATCCTTTTGAAAAAGAGCAGATCTTGGTGCAAAGCCCGGGGATGTCGCAATGGCTAAAAATGGAGATGGCTGCTGAGCTCGGTGTGGCTGCGAATATAGAGTTTCCGCTGCCAGCTACTTTTATCTGGAACATGTTTGTGCAAGTACTGGATGACGTACCAGAGCGTAGTGCATTTAATAAAGAGTCGATGACGTGGAAGTTATTGCTGTTATTACCAAGCTGTTTGCATCGCGAGGAGTTTGCGCCACTAGCGAGCTACCTTGCTAACGATGATGATAAGTCCAAACTGTATCAATTGGCTGAGAAAATAGCGGATATTTTTGATGGTTACTTAGTGTATCGCCCAGAATGGATAGCGGCTTGGGAAGCTGGCTTGCCGGTTGATGAGTTGCAAGGGGAACAAGAGTGGCAACCAATACTATGGAAAACACTATACGACCATACTCTTGCTCAACAGGAATCACATTATCATCGTGCGAATCTTTACCACGATTTTATTCATTGTTTGCAGCATAGTGACTTGTCAGAGCTAACCTTTCCTAAGCGACTTTTTGTATTTGGTATCTCTTCACTGCCGCCAAGATATATGGATGCGTTAAAAGCGCTCGGCGAACATATGGATGTACATCTGATGTTTACCAACCCATGCCGATATTACTGGGGAGACGTTAGAGACAGAAAGTATCTCGCAAAATTGCAAATGAACAGTCGTCAACATTTGCAATGGCGCGCCGGGCAGTCGGAACTCATCGGTGAGACTGCTCAGCTCAAAGGGACGCTAGAACACAATCTGTTAGAGAATTTTCATAGCGATGTTATTGGCAACAGTCTCTTGGCATCGATGGGGAAACTGGGTAGAGATAATATGTATCTGTTATCTCAGCTTTCATCTAATGAGGTTGAAGCATTTGTTGATATTCCTAGAGACAGTTTACTGCATCAAATTCAAGCGGATATCCTCAATTTAGAAGAGCGACAAGATGATAAAAACATTGCAGATAGTCAGCATAAACTTACGGTGTCTGCTGCTGATGACTCTTTGATGCTACACGCATGCCACAGTCCGATGAGGGAAGTGGAAGTGCTGCATGACAATTTATTGGCGATGTTTGATGGCAATTCACAGCTTAAGCCAAGAAATATCATTGTTATGGTTGCGGATATCAATGCCTACAGTCCGGCCATTCAAGCGGTATTTGGTAATGCCCCTAGTGATAGGTATATCCCTTTTTCCATTTCTGACAGAACCGTCGCAGATGAGAGCCCTGTATTAACTGCGTTCCTCGATTTAGTGAATCTACCTAGTAGTCGTTGTCTCTCTTCTGAACTGATTGAGTTGTTAAACATTCCGGAGGTGTTGGCAAAATATCAGATCACGGAACAAGAATTTGAACGTCTTAGAATGTGGATAGAAGAGGCGGGTATACGTTGGGGGATGAACTCCCATACCGCAGAAGAGTTTGATTTGCCGGAAATGCCACAAAATAGCTGGCTGTTTGGCGTGCAACGTATGCTACTTGGTTATGCAATGCACAATAGTGTTGGATTTTATCAAGACGCCCAACAATTGATTGCTCCCTACAATGAAGTACAGGGACTGGATGCCGAACTTGCCGGAAAGTTAGCTCATTTTATCGATAAAATTACCTATTATCGCCAAGAGTTGGCTCTCTCTTTGACGGTAGAACAATGGCAACAAAAGCTTATTGCATTAATTGATGATTTTTTTGAGGTTGAGCTGGATGGTGAAATTGCGTTAAAAACAATCAGAGATACATTACAACAGCTAAGAGAGCAGTTAGACAGCATCTCCTATACTGACACTATTGCACCACGAGTCATTATCGAATATCTCACCAGTAAACTCTCTAGCTCTCGAGTTAGTCAGCGATTTCTTGCTGGACAAGTTAATTTTTGTACCTTGATGCCGATGCGTTCTATTCCTTTTGACGTAGTCTGCTTACTTGGCATGAATGATGGTGTGTACCCTCGTTCTATGCCCGCAGAAGGGTTTGATTTAATAAATGGCCGTGCCAGAGCCGGTGATCGCAGTCGAAGAGATGATGATAGGTATCTGTTTCTTGAGGCCTTATTATCAGCACAGCAAAAACTGTATATCAGTTATATTGCTCAATCAATTCAAGATAACAGTGAAAGAGTTCCCTCTACACTGGTGTCTGAATTACTGGAGTATTGCGCTGCCAACTTCTGCCTTAAAGGAGAGGACGTATTGGCAAGCGATGACTCGGCAGAAAACATGATCAGAGCACTAACCACTCATCATGCCATGGTGCCTTATAGTCAATCTGCATTCGACGGCTCAACCCCAAGTTATGCGGCTGAGTGGTTGGGAGTTGTTAATAATAGAAGAGCAGAGCAGAAGCCTTTTATTCAGCCATTGCCGGAACTGCTGCAAAGAGATGAAGTGAGCAGTGATGACTCAAAGCTTGAACTAGACCTCAATGAGTTGCAACGTTTCTGGCGCTTACCCGTAAAATATTTCTTTAATCGTCGCTTAAAAATCTATTTTGAACCCATAGAGAGCTTCACGGATAGCAATGAACCATTTGTACTTGATGGGCTGCAAAGCTATCTGCTTAGAGATGAACTACTGGCAGAAACATTGGCGGCTAGAGTCAACGGTACAGATGAGCAGCAAGTTGCCAATGACTATTTAACTCTGCAACGAGCTAAAGGTGTACTGCCTGTTGGTGCTTTTGGTGACTTGGAGTTTGAGTTAAATAGCAATAAAACTGAGCAGTTGGTGAATCGACTTGCTGAGTTGTGTCAGCAAAAGCGTGCAGATATTGAAGTGGATACAGAGCTGTTTTTGCCTGATCTTCCATTACCTTGTTCATTGTCGGGGTGGGTAAAGAATCACTACTCGTCAGGTATAGTACATTATCGCAGTGGTAAAATCCGTAGTCAGGATTGGTTGGCTGCATGGATAGATCATCTCTGTTGCGCCACAATGTCGATGCCGTTAAAAACGCATCTTATTGGTTATGATAATAAAGCGGGATTAGAGCATCACATTATTGCTGAAGTAGATAAAGAGCAAGCTGAGCAGTGGTTGATGGAACTGCTTACTCTCTATTATCAGGGATTAAATGCACCGTTAGCCTACTTTCCAAAAACGGCCTTATCAGGGGTTAAGCAACTATTAAAAGGTAAGGAAGACATGGAAGATAAAATGTCGGCGACTTTCCATGATAGTTTCTTTTTTGCTGGTGAAGGAAGTGATGATTATATTTCTCGGGTTTGGCCGGAATGGGATCAAGCGTTGTACGAGGTATTATGGCACAACGCTCAATTAGTCTTATTAAATGTGTTTGCCAATAGTGAAGATAACTGCTGATATGAATAGTAAACAGAAACCAATGGCCACATCGTTAGATACCATGACATTTCCGCTTCATGGGGCTCGTTTAATTGAAGCCTCTGCGGGAACGGGAAAAACATTTACCATTGCAGGTTTATATTTGCGATTGTTGTTAGGACACGGCACAGAGAGTAGCCGCCATCAAATGCCGTTAACGGTAGAACAAATTTTGGTGGTGACCTTTACTGAAGCCGCCACCGCTGAGTTACGTGATAGAGTTCGTTCTCGAATACATCAAGCTAGAATCGCGTTTCTTCGTCATAGCAGCAACGATCCTGTTATTGCACCGCTGCTGCTGGAAATAACGGATCATCAATGGGCTGCACAAACCTTACTTAATGCTGAAAGATCCATGGATGAAGCGGCAATCTTTACCATTCACGGTTTTTGCCAAAGAATGCTGACTCAAAATGCGTTCGAGTCCGGAAGTCGCTTTAGTAATGAATTTATTACTGATGAGAGCAAGCTGAAACAACTGGTTGTATGTGATTATTGGCGACGTTATTTTTACTCACTACCTAAAGCTCTGGCGGCGGAAATTGATAACCTTTGGGCATCTCCAGAGGCGCTATTAAAAGAGGTTGGATCATACCTAACTGGGGTGCCGGTAACCTTAACCGTACAACCGATGGTGGGTACTCTAGAACAACTCCATCAGCAAAACCTCAATGTTATTGAGCAACTTAAAACTGAGTGGCGTCAGGCCAGTCATGATATCGCTGATGTTATTACTGCCTCAGATGTGAGTAAGCGTACATTCAGTAAAAAAAGCCTACCAAGCTGGATTGAGGAGTTAAATCGATGGGCAAACAGTCCGACTACGGATTATCGGCTTTGTGACAAATTAGTAAAGTTTCGCCACAGCTTCCTGATTGAGAAAACCAAGCAAGGAGAAGTGGTTCCTTGTCATCCAGTTTTTGATTCCATAGAACAGTTTTTGTCTAATAAACCGAGCATCAAAGAGCCGCTAATTGCTCATGCAATAGAGTATTGTCGGCTAAGGTTAGCGGAAACGAAAAGGGATAGGCAGTGGCTCTCTTTTGATGACTTGTTGACTCAGTTGTCTGACGCAATCAACGGTGATGAGTCTGGTCAATTAACCAGTAGAATTAAACACTTGTATCCTGTCGCTATGATTGATGAGTTTCAAGATACCGACCCACTTCAATATCAGATTTTTAGCCGCATATATTTGCAAGATACACGCTGTGGATTATTTATGATTGGTGACCCTAAACAAGCGATTTATGCTTTTAGAGGGGCGGACATATTTACCTACATTCAAGCAAGAAATGAGGTGGCAGACCACTATACACTTGGCACAAATTGGCGCTCTTCTGCTGATATGGTTCAATCAGTCAATCAATTGTTTAAGCAAGCCGATTCACCTTTTTTGTATGATGACGATATCCCTTTTATTGAAGTCTCTCCAAGTAAAGGGGCAGAGGAGCGGAGTTGGTGCTACCAAGATCAGCGCCAAGATGCGTTGACATTTTGGCTACTTGATAGTGATAAACCGTTAGCAAAAGGTGACTACTTATCGCAGATGGCCCAATCGACCGCGGTGAAAATAAAGTCAATATTAGACAGCGCAGAGAACAACAGTGCCTACTTCAGTGGTGGGAAAACAGCCAATAAAAAGAAGGTTGAGGCAAATAATATCGCGGTACTGGTGAGAACGGGCTCAGAAGCTCGTCTGGTTAAGCAGCAACTGGCGAGTTTAGGTGTCTCTAGCGTCTATTTGTCCAACCGAGATAGCGTGTTTGTCAGTCCTATTGCTCAAGCAGTACTGCGAATTCTCAATGCGGTATTAAATCCTGATGATGATAGTGCGTTGCGAGCGGCGTTAGCCAGTCATATTTTTGCTTATACTAGCGTAGAACTTGATGCGCTTAATGTTAGTGAGTCCAAGCTAGAGCAACAAATTTATCAGTTCCAGCAGTTTCATAAACTTTGGAAGCAGCGTGGTGTTATGCCGATGTTAAGAACGGTTATGACACAGTATCAAATTGCAGAAAATATACTGGCTAGAGAATTTGGTGAAAGAGAGTTAACCGACTATCTGCACTTGAGCGAACTGCTGCAGCAAGCGTCTACAACGTTAGATAGTGAATATGCGCTATTGCGCTGGTTTAGTGATCAGATTGAGCAGGCACAAAGTGGCGCCTCTGGTGTTGTTGATGATCAAATTCAGAGACTGGAGTCGGAGAGAAACCTTGTACAGATCGTCACGATTCATAAATCCAAAGGGTTAGAATATGATCTGGTCTTTCTTCCTTTCCTAAGCGCTTATCGAGAGGCTCAATCAGGCAAGTATTATGATTCGCAACAAAAACAAACCATAGTTGATATAACCAATCAATCCGCCTCTATAGAAAAGGCCGACAAAGAGCGGTTGGCTGAAGATCTCCGCTTACTGTATGTTGCGGTTACTCGTGCGGTATATGGCTGTTTTATTGGTGTTGCCCCCTTAAGAAAGGGACGCTCAAGTAGAGATCCTAGTAGCGCACATTTAAGCGCTATTGGCTACCTGATACAAAATGGTGAGTCGCTGGCGAGCAGTGAGCTAAATCTATGCTTACAAAAATTCTCGGCGAGTTACTCTGATGGCATCACAGTAGAGCAACCTGCGGAAATAGTCGATGTTCAACCTCATGATTTACCTGAACAAATAGGGCTTTTTGATCATGATGATCTTTTTGCCCATGGTAGTGCAAAAGGTGGTGAAATCTATCGTGCCAACCAGCTGAAAAACGAGATAGACAGACAGTGGCGTATCACCAGTTATTCCGCTCTAGTCAAGCAAGGGCACTCAAGCCACAGAGCGTTGGCGGAAACGATTATCGATACTCAAGGGGTAGATATTGATGCGATCTCAGATGACGCATTGGAGTCTGAAGAGGAGCAAGAACTGTCGATATATACTTTTCCTAAAGGGGCGAGGGCAGGCACCTTCTTACACACGTTATTTGAACAGATCGAGTTTACTTTAGCCGCGGATAGTAGCGAAACTACCGAAGTGATTATTAAACTGCTCGATGCTGAGCAGCTTGAGCGCCACTGGTTACCTGTGTTGCAAAAATTAATTGATGATGTTCTCAATACTCACTTAAACCGTGCTCAACCAGACGATAACCCGCTGCAGAGCCCGCCGTTAGCAACTCATTTGCAGCTTGGTAAACTTGCTTCTAATCAAAAACTAGTAGAAATGGAATTTTTGCTACCGATAGTCTTTTTGTCATCGTCTCATTTGGCCCACTTAAGCCAGCAGTATGATCATATATCTAAATTGGCTGGTGAGCTTGGATTTCATACTGTTCAAGGGATGATAAAAGGTTTTATCGATTTAATTTTCGAGCATCAGGGAAAATTCTATGTACTGGACTGGAAGTCAAACTTTCTTGGCGATCAAAGCTCAGATTATGGCCTTGAAGCATTGGAACGAGCAATGGCTGAGCATAGATACGACTTACAATATCAAATATATTCACTAGCTTTACATCGATATCTTAGTTCGAGAATAACGGATTACGATTATGATCTTCATTTTGGTGGCGTGTACTATCTGTTTTTGCGGGGGATAGAAAAACAGGGCAGCAATGGCATCTTTTTTCAAAGACCGGATAAAGCATTCATTCAGGCACTAGATGCCTTAATTGATGCAGATACGCAAGGAGAGAGCAATGCTTAGTTTACTTGAGTCTCTATGCCAAAAAGGCACTCTTCGCCAGCTAGATTATCAGTTTGCTAAATTTATTGCCTCTATGGAACATCACCACCCACAGCCAGTTGCTCTGCTGGCTTGTGCGGTCAGTCATGAACTTGCAAAGGGTAATATTTGTCTTAATGTAGAACAGTTTAATGTCGCCGCTTGTTTTGGCTTGTATGGTGAGAGAGCGAAAGAGATCGAGCAGAAGTCCGAAAGCATTAACTGGCGGGAGATTGTCACTTCCTCTTCGACGATCGGGGATGGTAAAGGGCAGCAGCCTCTGGTCTTTGATGGCAAAAGAGTCTATCTACAGCGCTACTGGTATTATCAGCAGCAGTTAGCGTCTAAGCTGAACCAGTTAGCTCAACCTATCCCTTTAACGCAAAGCGAGATGCTTGCTTTATCGGCTACTTTAACGACACTATTTTCAGATTCAGAGTCGTTGAACTGGCAAAAAGTGGCAGCAGCCGTGGCATTGACGCGTCGACTTGCGGTTATTTCTGGTGGCCCTGGAACCGGAAAAACCACAACAGTAACTAAACTGCTTTCTGCGATATCAGAGCAAGGTTTAAATCAAGCAGAGGCACCCGTTATCAAATTGGTTGCGCCGACAGGGAAAGCGGCAGCAAGACTGACCGAATCTATTGGTAATGCGGTTGGAAAGCTTGGATTGTCTGACGAAGTGAGAGCGCTTATTCCTAACAGCGCTACCACCATACATCGATTGTTAGGTGCAATGCCGAATCGGGCTGAATTTCGACATAATGAGAGTAATCCTATCCATGCTGATGTTTTGGTGGTGGATGAAGCTTCTATGGTGGATCTCCCTCTAATGTATAAGTTGCTGGATGCGTTACCAAGCAACGTGCGCTTAATCTTATTAGGGGATAAAGACCAATTAGCTTCAGTAGAAGCGGGAGCTGTGTTGGGGGATCTCTGTTCTTACATAGATCATGGGTATGGAGAGCATCAACACTTCACTCTAAGCCAGTTAACGGGCTATCAGCAGCTTCCTAGTGCTGAAACGACCAACGTGATAGCAGACTCTTCATGCATGCTGAGAAAGAGTTATCGTTTTGATGAGCGTTCTGGTATTGGGCAGCTAGCGAAGCAGATCAATCTTGGTAGCGTTGCTGAAATAAAGTTAATTTGGCAGAAAAAGTATGCGGATATAGAGATGAGCCAGCTTTCTGACAGTAGCTATCAGCAGTTGATTACTCAATTGGCAGAAGAATATAGTGGTTATTTGTCGTTATTATTACAGTCTGATGCGTTGTCAAAAGAGCAGATCGCACGTAAAGCGCTTGCTGAGTTTGCTAGATGCCGTTTGCTGTGTGCTAATCGGCAAGGGCCATTTGGTGTGTCTGGATTGAATGAAAAAATAGAGCAAGCTTTAACCTCGAAGCGTGTTTTACCTAGCCATAAAGAGTTGTGGTATCCCGGACGTCCAATCATGATTACTCGTAATGATCACGGTTTAGGTCTGTTCAACGGTGATATTGGTTTATGCATTGCAGTAGAGGAAGAGGGAATAAGTCGCCTTAAGGTCTTTTTTGAGTTAGCGGATGGTTCGATAAAAGAGGTATTACCGGCTAGGGTACCAGCGCATGAAACGGCATTTGCTATGACTATTCATAAGTCTCAAGGAAGTGAGTTTGAGCATACTTATATAATGCTGCCGGATGAATACACTCCAATACTGACCCGAGAGCTGATCTATACAGGGGTAACGAGAGCGAAGCATCAGTTGACGCTATGCATAAATAATTCCGTATTTATGAGAGCGGTGAAAACCAAAACTGAGCGGTTTAGCGGACTAAAAGAAGCCTTATTGAGTTGTAAAATAAATTAAATTTAGTTTTCTTACATAATTAACGAAATCGTTAACATGATAAACAATGTATGAAATTATGAGCTAATTTGGAAAGGATGAAAAAATTAAAGGCTTAGGAAAACCTAAGCCTTTAATAACAAAGTTTTATTTTACTTTATGACACGTTTTCAGAGAAGGAAACGTGTTTTATGCTGTGTCTTCTCTGACAGTGCATAATCATTTTCTTGACGCTGTCGCTTACAGGAAACACACAGTGTACATTCAATCCATTGAGAAAATCATTTTCGGCCATATCAATAAAACTCTGGACCGAGTTACATATAATCGTTCTCATAGTTTACCGCTCATCAAGATTAAACTGATACTCTCTTTGAGTTTTGTGATTGTTCAGAGGCATGTTTAGATACTATCTTGAGCCAACTGAGCAACACGAATTTTAACAGTAATTGTACAAAAATATAGCAAAAAATGATTTTTTCTTATTATATTTGGTCGCAATTAAAGTAGGTGAATGATTTTAAATATAATTTATATACTTGAGTATTACTTGAGTATAACGCCACTCGGGTATAAATCGGCTCTGAAGTCTGTTTCATTAGTCAACTTGCCAATGCTAGACATCTAATACAAGGATTTTCGAACGACGTTGAAAGTTATAAAGGTCCTGTTTTTTCATCGGCAGTTCGGACACGTCAACTTCATAGAAACCTTGTTCTCTAAACCAATGTAGGCTGTGGGTGGTTAAGACGAAGATCTTGTCGAGTTGCTGCAATCTTGACTGCTGCTTCATCTTGTTGAGTAGATCCACACCTCGGTTACCATCGCGGTAGTCTGGATGAATAGCCACACAAGCCATTTCAGCCATTCTTTCCTCTTTATATGGATAAAGAGCTGCACAACCTATGGTAAGGCCATCTTTTTCCGCAATAATGAATTGATGAATTTCTTGTTCTAGCTGTTCCCGTGAACGACGAACTAAAATGCCTTGCTCTTCCAACGGACGAATAAGGGAGAGGATGCCTCCAATATCATCGATTTGAGCATTACGAATTCGTTCCGCGCTGGCCATCACCACTTGGGTACCTATGCCATCAATGGAGAACAGTTCTTGAACTAGTGCTCCATCTACTTTGTAGCTGATTAAGTGGCTGCGACGAACCCCTGCACGACAAGCGGTAATAGAACCTCTTAAGAACCGTAGTGTTCCAGAGCTATTATCTTCAGATAATGTCTCTTCCGCTTCTAATGTGTGAAGGATCTCTTCAGCGTGGTTAGGAAGAAGCTCGGGAATAACTTGTTGCTGCTCATCTAATATGCCAAGTTCAGAACAGAAACCAATTAATTTATCTGCCTTTAGGCGAATAGCAACTTGAGTTGCAACCTCTTCAGATAGCAGGTTAAAACTTTCACCGGTGACCGAACCAGCTACAGGCCCTAATAGAACAATTGAACCATGATTCAGAGCTTGATCAATGGCTTCAGTATCAATTCGTCTGACTCGCCCGCTATGGCAGTAATCGATGCCATCATCAACCCCTAATGGCTGTGCGATCACAAAGTTGCCGCTGACAACATTGAGTTGTGTTCCCGCCATTGGGGTATTATTCAAACTCATGGAGAGACGCGCTGAAATGGTTAGCTGCAATTGGCCAGCCGCCTGCATAACCATATCTAATGTTTTTTCGTCGGTGATTCGAACACCATTATGGTAAGGCGTGACATAATTATGTGTATCTAGAATGCGATTAATTTGTGGTTTAGCACCATGTACGATGACGATTTTAACGCCAAGGCTATGTAATAGAGCAATATCGCTGATAATACTGGTGAAATTATTGGCATCAACCGCTTCTCCTCCCAGCATTATTACCATGGTTTTGCCTCTGTGGGCATTAACGTAAGGGGTAGATTGTCTAAAGCCTTTAACCAAGGCAGTGTTACGTATTTTCATCTCACCAACCGAATGAATTAATATCTAGATATAATGAATTATAATGCATGCCACTTCAATGGCTTTTTGCATCTAGCGATGCTTTGACGGTAAAAAGCTTACCATCCCTTATATTTCTGTATTAATATGCTGCGAATCCATAATTAATAACGTATGAAATATGAACGAAGAATTCAATGAAAAGCAATTAAAGAGTGAGCTAAGAATTAAGCGAGCCGTGATTGCAGTGGTTGTGATTTTGTTGTTGTTAATTGTGTCGGTTGCCAGTGTATTGATCAGCCGACAGCTGGATAGAAACATTGATTACTCAACCATATACGGTGTATGGGATGAACAGGATGTCCCTGAGTATGACAAGGATACATTTGCCGTTCGTGAAGAAGGTATTTACATTGATGAACGAATCGTGGATACCCACTACTCGTTTGATGGTAGTACACTCATTTATCACTACGATGAAGATGAATATATTTATATCATTAAAGATGAAAAAAACACCGTGATGCAAAGAATTGCCCCTTTGCATTATGAATCAGTGTTTCATTTACGTGGAAAATACCGCCCCGAATTAGACCAGAGCAATGAAGAATAATCTTCCCGCCACCGTTAGGAAAAAAATAGTGCACAAAATCGTCATCCCCAGTGTCTGCTTAGCCTTGTTATTTGGTTGTGCAAAAAATACCGATCTCGCTCAACAGTATTCAGATCAATCATTTGAGAATACCCTGAATAAGACGGAGGCTATAAGTAGCAATACACCGAGAAGTTTTGCGACTTTTTCTCAGCAAGCAGAACAGGTGGTGATTAACTCTCCTTCATTGGCGACAAAGTATCAGCATCTGTACGAACAATTAAACAATTGGGTATTACAGAGTGGTCGCCCAGAGGATCTGGCTGGTTACGGTGTACAGAGTGCACAACTTGGAGGGGGGGATAAGAAAGGAAACGTACTTTTTACTGGATATTTTTCGCCAGTAATGGAGTTAAGACACCAAGCTGATGAGACTTTTAAATACCCTGTTTATGGTTTGCCTGAATGTGTCGAAGAGTGCCCAACGAGAGCCGAGATTTATGCGGGTGCGTTACAAGGGCAGAACCTAGAACTCGGCTACGCATCCAACATGATTGATCCCTTCATAATGGAAGTGCAGGGCAGTGGATTTGTACATTATGATGATGACGATACCTTGCAGTACTTTGCTTACGCAGGAAAGAACAACAAAGCGTATGTAAGTATCGGTAAAGTGCTAATCGATAAGGGTGAAGTGGCAAGAGAAAACATGTCACTCAAAGCAATTAAAGAGTGGGTAATGGCTAATGATGAACAGACAGTGAAAAGTTTGTTAGAGCAGAACCCTTCTTTTGTTTTCTTTGCCCCTAAAGAGGACAACGCTGTTCGTGGAACGGCTGGTATTCCTTTGCTTCCTTTAGCATCTGTGGCTGGTGACAGAGAACTATTTCCAATGGGAACACCGATTTTAGCAGAAGTCCCGCTCATCAATGCGGATGGTACTTGGAGTGGTGCGCATCAACTTAGACTACTCATTGTTCTTGATACGGGTGGAGCGGTTAAAGATAACCATTTGGATCTCTACCATGGTATGGGGGCGAGAGCAGGAACAGAAGCCGGGCATTATAAGCACTTTGGCCGGGTGTGGAAGTTAGGACTAACCGGTACCCCTAGTGAGTCACCATGGTTTACAGTAACAGAAGCCAAGCTGGCAGAAATAGAACAGCCATTAGTTAACGATGATAAGTAGTGTAAGGTTAACTAGGGCCTAGACATTTTAATAAAGAGTGCGTATAAAACGCGCTCTTTCTCGTTAAACATAACCAAGTGATGATTAATTATGCGTGATGTTGAATCCCCTGCCTCTGAAAGCCATCAACAAAGATTTGGCGGCACTCGCCGACTATATGGCATATCAGAAGTAGAGATATTTCGGGCTGCTCATGTCTGTGTTATTGGCATTGGCGGAGTGGGATCATGGGCTGCTGAAGCCTTGGCGCGTACAGGTATTGGAGAGATAACATTAATTGATATGGATGATATCTGCGTAACCAATATCAACAGACAGATACATGCTATGTCTAACACGGTCGGTCAGAGCAAGATTGAAGTGATGCAGCAGAGAATTGAGCTAATAAATCCGGACTGTAAAGTTAACCTTATCGATGATTTTATTACTCCAGACAATCTGTCGGAGTATATAACTAAAGATTTTGATTATGTTTTGGATGCGATTGATAGCATTAAAGCAAAATCGGCATTACTGGCTTACTGTAAAAGAAATAAAATTAAAGTGATTACTACTGGCGGAGCGGGTGGTCAGATTGATCCTACTCAAATTCAAATTGCTGATTTAGCCAGAACCATTCAAGACCCATTAGCGAAGAAAGTGAAAGAGAATTTACGTCGCTTTTACTCTTTTAGCAAAAATCCTCAACGTAAGTTTGGCATTGAGTGTGTCTTTTCTACCGAGCAGTTGAAATACCCTCAGCCAGATGGTTCTGTTTGCGGGGTAAAATCAACCGCAGAGGGACCCAAGAAAATGGATTGTGCGAGTGGTTTTGGTGCAGCAACTGTGGTGACCGCGACGTTCGGTTTTGTTGCTGTATCTCGTATCGTAGCCAAACTAATTGAAAAACATAAAAAGTAAACGACGAAGCAACGATGATGACGAATACTGCTTTTGGTAATGAAATTACCGCTAAAACCATTGTTGATACAATGCAGTCCTTCAATCACTGGGAAGACAAGTACCGTCAAGTGATTAAGTGGGGGAAAATGCTGCCCATGATGGATGATAGTTTTAAAACCGAACAGGTCATGGTAGCGGGCTGTGAAAGTCAGGTTTGGCTCATCAGTAAACAGAGCCAGAATGTTTGGTATTTTCAAGCTGATTCTGACGCCAGAATTGTGAGAGGATTGATTGCGCTTGTCATGGCTGCATTTAATGGAAAAACCAGCCAAGAAATCCAACAATTTGATGTAGAAGACTATTTTGAAAAAATAGGTTTAATATCACATCTAAGCCCGTCACGAGGCAACGGACTGTATGCGATAGTGGAGCAGATTAAAAATCGAGCTCAGTAGAGCTACTGCGTGGGTATTTTGCTGCACGCTGTTGCCTGTTTATCTCTTCTAGGCTAAAGCATATCGACCGCTTTTTTTACGGCTTTAACTAACTTATCTACATCTTCTAGCGTGTTATAGATAGCAAATGATACACGCACCGTTCCTTTTATTCCTAGTGCGTCCATAAATGGATGAGCACAGTGATGCCCTGAGCGCACTGCGATACCTTGTTGATCGAGCAGGGTATCGATATCTTGATGATGAACGCCATCAATCGTAAAACTAATAATGGCTCCATTGGGTTGATAGCCAATGATATTGATATCTTCGATGGCCGATAATTGTCGAAACGCTTCGTGCTGTAATGAGTGCAAGTGTTTTTCTACTTGGGCTAAATCAAACTGTTTTAACCAAGTGATGGCAGATGCCAGTGCGATTGCACCAGCAATGTTTGGTGTTCCGGCTTCAAATTTACCCGGCAAAGAGGAGTAGGTTGTTTTTGTAAAAGAGACCTTTTCCACCATTTTGCCACCACCGTGCCATGGCGGCATTTGCTCTAGTATGGATAGTTTTCCGTACAGTACGCCGATTCCAGTTGGAGCATATAGCTTATGGCCGGAGAAAAGGTAAAAATCAGCTCCTAATTCTTCCAGATTAAGCGGTTCGTGCACAATACCTTGAGCTCCGTCGATTACAGTGATAGCGCCCACCTCGTTCGATAAGGCGATGATCTCTTCAATCGGGTTACGAGTCGCCGTCACATTGGTAATATGAGCAACGGCAACGATCTTGCTTTTATGGGAAAGTAGATGTTTAAACGCCTGCATATCCAGAGTGCAGTCGCTAAGCATCGGGATTTTTACCACTTTCGCTCCCGTCTGCTCTGCGACTATTTGCCACGGTACAATATTGGCGTGGTGCTCCATCTCGCTCACCAATATCTCATCATCTGGCTTTAGGGTATTTCTTGCGTAGGTTTGAGCAATCAAATTGACCGATTCTGTTGCTCCTTTTGTCCAGATAATCTCTTTACTGTAACGAGCGCCAACAAATTGCTGAACAATTTCTCGGGCTGACTCAAATGAGCTGGTTGCTTGGGCTGTTAACTGATGGCTGCCACGATGCACATTAGCATTTTGATTTTGATAGTAATGTTGAATAGTGTTGATCACATGATCGGGTTTTTGGGTCGTTGCAGCACTATCAAGATAAGTTAAATTCGTCTTGTCTTTGGACGTTAGCGCTTTAAATTGGTTACGAATTGAGGATATATCTAACATTCTATTTGCCCAGAATATGATAGTGAAGAGTTGGCAGGGTAACCATGGGTTCTGCAATTGACCAAGCGTGCGCTTTTCCTGATAAAAGAATGATGATTTCCATCGCAAATTCTATCGCGGTGGCGGGGCCTTGGCTGGTGATGAGTTTATGAGTGACATCGATAGTGACACGTTTAGGTCGCCAGTTATTCGCCGCAATATCAGATTGAAAATTCGGATGACAGGTCATTAATGCATCGGGATAGAGGTTGTGAGTTTGCAATACAATAGCAGGTGAGGCGCAGATAGCGGCGACCCAACGACCATCGTATTTTTGTTGTTTGATCATCTCTATGAGAACAGGGCTATCTCTAAAGTTTTCCGCTCCTTCAACGCCACCTGGTAGCGCGATGACGTCAAACTCTTCATCAGCAATATCCACTAATTTACAGTCTGCTGTTAAGGTCACACCTCTTGACGCTTTCATTGATAATTTGCCGTCAAAATCAGCACTGGCAACGGTTACTTTGTACCCAGCTCTAACTAGGACGTCAATAATGGTTATTGCTTCCATCTCTTCTGTTCCAGGAGCAACTGGAACAAGGATACTATGGCTCATGAGGTTCTCCACAAATCTTCGGTCTGTTTTATCTTATTATATAGCGACAAATTGGTGTCTACATTAAGTTGATGTTTTTTGGCTGTGCGGCATAGGTAACCGGTAATATAATCTATTTCGGTTGTTCTATGGTTCAGAACATCTTGGTGCATGGAAGAATAATTTTCTGACGTTGCCTTGATGACCTTATATACCGTTTCCAGCAGTGTATCGGTCTCTATATTTATTTTCTCGGCTGTTATCACGGCAGATGCCTCTTCAACAATCGTCGAAATTGTATGCTGGTACTTTTCTTTGGCTAATACTCCATTTTTACACTTTTCTATTGCTGTTAATGGATTAATGGCACAGTTAATGACTAGCTTTTGCCATAGGCTTTGGCGAACATCGTCGCTCCATGTAACTTCGGCAAGAGCGTGTTGAAGTACGGGCTGCAAAAATTGACACTGACGACCTTTTTCATTGTGCCCTCCGAGATGGGTGACGCCTTTACCAGTATGATAAAATTCCCCATGACCTTTCTTTAAGCATGCATGAGTTGTCGTCGCCAACACAATTGGAGAGTGTTGAAAGAGATGGTCAATCTGTTCGACAGCCCCCATACCATTATGCATAAAGAGTAGAATGGTATCGGGATGGAGTATTGTTTTCAGCGGTAAGATCGCTTCTTTAACTTGCCAAGATTTTACCGTGACTAACACCATATCGGCTTGAGACAACACCTGCTTGTTATTCACTGGAAAATTTACAGTGGCTGCTTGGTCTAGGCGGATACTTTGATTAGAAGAGGTTGGATTTCTTAACCAGAGACTGACGTTATGTCCGGCATTATGTAAGTAGTTGGCCCACAGTGAACCAATTGCCCCTGCTCCTAAGATGGTGATATTCAATGGAACGTTCTCTGATGATGTTTGCACAAAGGATAGCGATAGGGAAATGGAATGCAATAAAAAAGGCGCTTAAATGCGCCTTTTTTGTCCGTTTTTTACAGAAACTTAGAAAGTGTACTGTACACGATATATTAATAAGTCTTGGTAATCTTTACGTGCTAGTTTGTTAACAGTAAAGCGGTATAGCACACCCGTTGACCAATTTTCGTGGAAGTTCCACATAGCATTTAAGCTACCATTTAGACCCCAGCTCTCGCTGCTAGTGCTTTGAGCTTTAGAATAAGCATCGTTACGTGCAAATTCGTATTCACCCCAGCTTGAGAAAGTAAATTTCTCACCAGCGATCTCAGTGGCATAGTAACCTACCCAACCAACCATGCCGCCATTGGCACCAGTGTTATCTTTGGTGTTGATTTGGTGGGCACCAATAAATGGTGTAAAGCCCCAACCGTCACCTTTTAAGCCAGTGTAGCCTAAACCAAGAACACGGTTTTGCTCGTGGAAGTTTGATTTATCTGCATCGGTATTATAAACCTGAGCGTATAAACTAACGCCTGATTCAGTTAGGTTGTAGTGAATGGTTCCTTTTGCTGATGCACCGCGGTCATCACCAGCACGATCAACACCTTCATAGTCATAGAAACCGTAGATTTGACCCCAGTCGAATACAGCACCACCGTCAATACCAATTACTGCTTGGTTACGTTTGCTAATATCTCCACCAAAGTTATCGTCATCATTACCAAAACCTTGGTCCCATACTTGGTAGTCAACATACATGCTACCAAAACCAAATAGATACTCTGCTTGAGCTGGAACTGAAGCAGCTGCAGCTAAAACGCCAAGTGCAATAATTGATTTACGCATAAAAGGATACTCTTTTCAAAAATGTGAATTTAAATATAGCGGATCCTTCCGTGACCTGCTTATTCCATAGGCGGCAAATAATAGCGATAAAAGTTCAAATTAAAAGTGAGTTTTAATATAAAAGTGGAAATAATTAGTGATCTGGATCTTATTTCTTTGATCTATTTTGTTATCGTTGAGTAATTGGTTTTGTTTGCATAAAAGTTGCATTGTAAATGTGATTTATGTCCCATTATATTTCTTATTGATATAGTTGTTGTTAAATATAATTCATATGTATATTTTGTTGATGATATGCTTTGTTTGCACTTAAGTGTTTGTTTCGTATGTGCTTTTGTGTTTTTGTGGCGTTTGTTGTTTGCTGAGTTTTTAATCGTTAACCATAATTGTTGTTTTTGTAAAAGCAAACGTATTTATTGAAAAGGTGATCTGTGTTGCTTGTTTTGTTTATTGTTATTTATATCAATTACTTAGGTAAAATATATTGATATTTACTATTAATAATTGATTAGAGTAATAAAACTAAAATGAGTGTTATATATATAATTAAAATAGGTAGTGTTATTTTACTAATGAGGAAGTCAGCTTGTTTTATTAATTTAACGGATTAAATAGGCTAAGAAATAAATAATTTGTATGAGTGATATATAACTGGAGAAATTGGAGAAATTTTAGACATTTGTGCAACAGGTAACATTTTCATTATCCCAAGCTAGCTAGATATGCCACCTCAGGAGCGTGGAATCTTGCTACGGTGAATGGGGTTTCTACCGCAGCAAGATAGATTAAAGTATGACTACTCTTTCTGTGAACGAGCTTTTTCTAAGATATCGGCGAAATAGTGACGCAACGAATAGAGCATAACTAAGCTTGGAATAACCATTACGGCAGTAAGAACGAAGAACAGTGGCCAGTTGTTTAAATAGTCAGCGAGTTCACCACTGAAAGAGGCTAAGGTTGTCCTGCCAAAATTGCCAAGAGATGCAAGGAGCGCATATTGAGTGGCAGAAAAGGCTTGTCCAGTCAGTACTGTTAGGAAGGAGACAAAAGCGACGGTTGAGAATGCGGTAGTAAAGTTATCGACTATGATAGTGGCTAAGAACAAGTGTTCATTAGGACCAACAGAGGCTATCCATGCGAACATTAAGTTACTGGATGCCATGGCGATCCCACCGATCATCAGCCCACGTATAATGCCAAATTTAACATTAAACATGCTACCCACAAGGGTAAAGAAGATAGTCACCCACCATCCCAACAGCTTTGAATAGTGACCGATTTGCTCATTGCTAAAGCCAACTTCTTTATAGAAGGTTATGGACATTCTGCCTAAAAAGGCTTCACCGATCTTGAATAAAAATACAAACAGCAGCAGTGTGACGGCAACTTGAACACCATTCCTTTTAAAGAAATCGAGAAATGGTTCAATAACCGTAACAGTAAACCAAGCGCCTATCCGAGAACCAACGACTTTGCTGTGTCTTTGCTCTGCTTTCTGTTGTAAGGCTTCCCTGTCCGTTTTAGGTTCACCCACCAGTAGGGTAAATATGATTAAAACGGCTAGCACTCCTGCCATACCATAAAATACACCGTTCCAGCCAATGCTGTCGGCATTGATAAAGGCGAGATAACCTGGCAGTGAATAACCTGTCCACCATCCCATTACTGCCATTGCAGATGCTTGAGGGAGTTTACTTGACTGAGATTTTGGAAATGTATCGATACGGTAGGCATCAATAGCGATATCCTGCGTAGCAGAAGCGATAGCAATGCCGAGAGCCAGCATCGAGGTAAACATCAAATCGTTAGCAGGGTTCACTCCCGCAATAAAGAGCGTGCAGATCAAAATGACAAATTGGCATAGTATGATCCAGCTTCTTCTCTGCCCTAGTGAACGATGCAGTAGAGGGAGCTTCACCCTATCAACAAGTGGCGCCCAGAGAAAATTAATGGCGTACACGGCGAAGACAGAGCCAAAGTAACCAATTGCGGCTCGAGTTAGCCCTGCATCTTTTAGCCAGCCAGACATATTAGAGCCAATTAGCACCCACGGAAAACCGCTTGAACAGCCGAGCATGAATACCCAGATAAGTTTTCTGTCTAAATAGCTTTTGAATGTCTCACGCCAAGACATTTGCTGTGTCATCAAACACTCCTTGTTACACCTATCACAGGTCGTATTGCGAAATTAAACCATAGCAACTATTTATGGCTAATGTCGTTAAATTGATAACCAAAACAGATTGAGTGGGTACTCACTATAAAGAAGTGATGAACCACAGGGAAACGAGTTGGTTATTAAGATTAAAAAAGGCCGATATATTATCGGCCTATGGGTAGGATGGTTTTATTTTTGTACGGTTACTTTATTGATAACAATTGCGGTAGCCGGTACGTCATGATAACGCCCAAAAGATTTGGTTGGTTGTTTAGCCATAGATTGAACGTTCTCAAAACCTTTCGTTACTTTACCAAATACGGCATAACCCGGATTGCCGCCTTGTTGATAATCTAAAAAGTCGTTATCGGCATAATTTATGAAAAACTGTCTAGTCGCTGAATCTGGATTTGATGTTCTTGCCATGGCGATTGTAGCGACTTTATTTTTTAACCCGTTGCTGCCTTCATTCTTAATTGCTGGATAAGAAGGTTTCGATTTCATATCCGTATCAAAACCACCTCCTTGAGCCATGAATGTCGGGATCACGCGATGAAAAATGGTACCTTCATAGCTTCCATCTTCAACATACTTAAGAAAATTTTCTGTCGTCACGGGAGCATTTTCTGAATCTAACTCTACGGTAAAATTACCCTGAGTGGTTTCAAAAATAACGTTAGGAGCCGCCATTAAAGAGGCGCTAAATAAGCATGCTAGGGCGATAATCGTCTTTTTCATTAGAAGCGTTCCTTCATGTAGCTGTTTAATTCTTTATCGGTTGCAATTTCAGCGAGAACTAAGTTGGTAATATTATTGATGACTTGTTCAATTTCAGCATCTGAAGCACTAAATGTCCCGCTTTTGCTTGCGGTACCATTGAATGTTTTAACCAATTTACCTTCTGGTGTTTCAGCGGTGATTTGAAGCGTCACCTTTGCGTCCATCTCATTGGACATTACACTGTGCTTAACATTGACCAATAACTCAACAATTTCCAATGTAAGCGTGTTTTGACTATTAACGGTGATTTTATAGCCTTGAGACAGTAATTGATCAGTCAGTGCGGACTCTAACGTGATGCGCACGTTCTGTTTTGCATGTACGGGTTGAATATTGTTTCGGCCAGTATCAATAAGTGCAACATATTGGGCTGAGCGCACGTCTCTGCTGTCTAGTGAGACGGCTAGGTTATCAACTACTCTGTTTTGACTCGTGGTAGCGTTAGGCATGAAGTTGACTTGTGGCTCTTCTGGAGATGATGAACATGCGGCTAACAGAACCAGAGAGGCTGCGAAGATCAATTTTTTCATGGTTAATTTCCTTTATGTTTTGCTCGTGCCTAGATTTTTCTCAATCCACACTCATTTGAACACTATACGGGCGTATGGATTTATAACCTAGGCTGTATTTTGCTGTAACAGCTCAATAGGGTGTATTCTACTATTTAGTTGCTTGTAAAATAACAAATTTATTGTTCGATGCAATCAGTGAAACCTTATTGTTTCCAAATAGCCTCGTCAGTTTCTTATCGTAGCCTAGGTGACGGTTACCGATAACCAATAATTTACCATCAGTGTTAAGAACATGCTTAGCGTCACAGAACATCTGCCAAGCAATATGATCCGTTATGGCATTTTGTTGATGAAACGGAGGATTGCAGAGCACGAGATCAGCACAACTTTTGTCAAAACCATCTAAACAGTTGTTTGCAATGCAGTCTATTTCTCTGTCGCTTCCTAGCGCAGATGTTAAGTTGATTCTTGCTGATTCAACCGCCATAAAGCTTTCATCAACAGAAGTAATCTTAGCTTGAGGGTTTAATTGCCCTGCTTTAATAGACAAAACACCGTTACCGCAGCCTAGATCTATTATGTGTTTAATGTCAGGGCTTGCTGGGATGTGTTGCAGCATAAATCGAGCACCTAGATCAAGACTCTCTCCTGAGTAAACATTGGCAAAATTCTGTAGCGAGTAGTTTTCTCCGTCAACATGCCACTCAACGACAGAAGGAGCTTCGGCTGGATTGATATTATCTGCACGACTAAAGATGAGTCGATGCTTTTTCTTGGCTAAAGAGGTTGTTGTAGTGCCCAGGTGCTTTTCAAAAAGAGCTAAGGTTGAGTTATGAATATCCTTCGCTTTATTAACGGCAATGACTGGACAGTCTTTCCTTATACTTCTCTTTAACTGAGATAACTGCCAGGTTAGTAAGCGGTTACTTTTGGGTAGTTGGAATAGCACCAAATCAATATTGTCAGCGATATTGTCTAAGCAGTGCATAAACTGGATGTGAGGTGATTGGTTTCTTTTTAAATTGTTAAGCGTACCTTGGTGAGAAATGTAAGAGTCGCTCATTAAGGTGACATTGTGCTTTTCGGCAAACCAACAAGAAAGAGCACCGAAATGATCGTTGAGTATGAGAATATTTCGCTGCTCTTTGAGGTCCATCTCTTCAACGTAGTGAATTAAATATTCATCACCAGCATCCCAAGCTTGAAAAGATTCATTTGCTCGTTTAGGGAAACGCAGCAGCGTCAATATGCGTTCATTATATGTAAACTGTGTTTTAATTTCGTTCATTTATAGGATCGGTACTGAAAGTATCTGTTTATTGTCTCAAAAGTGCTGTAAACAGTGAACCAAAAATTACATAGTTGTCTACGGTGCTTTTTTGTGATGGTAACGTAAGCAATTACTCATAATTAGGTATTAAGGTCGTATAGAATGATAAGTATCATTACTCGGCTAAGGTTTAGAGATAAAAACATGCTACAAGAACAGATAGAAACCAAACTACACAATGCGTTTTCGCCAATTTATCTTCAAGTTATAAATGAAAGTTATATGCATAATGTACCGGCAGGATCAGAAAGCCATTTTAAAGTGGTGGTGGTCAGTGATGACTTTGACGGAGAGCGATTAATTAGTCGGCACCGTAAAGTTAATCAAGTTTTGATGTCGGAGTTGCAAGAAAATATACATGCTCTTTCCATTCATACCTATACTCAGTCAGAGTGGAAAATTGAAAGCGGCTTGGTCCCTGACTCTCCGAACTGTATGGGGGGCGGAAAGTAGCCAGTCAATAATGCATCTGAGTAGCGGTGGCTACTCGGTTAACCTGCTGAAGGTTGAATTTCATCTAGCACATACTTATTTCAGTAACAATGTAAAAATGTTCAGTATTATTAACAAAAATGCAAGATATAAAGAAATGCGATGAGGTAATATATAATGTTTTTTAACAATTGTGCTTAACTTCAAAGTTATTAGGATTAGATCCCATTCTGAACGAAATGTGCATAAGAAATAGTGTTTATCAATAGGATTGGTATTGGCGTCTAGACAACAAAAAATGCTAAACTACCGAACCTGAAAATTCTTCTTACATTTTATGTAAAGAGAATTTTAACGAAATGTTGCGATTTTGGTGCCAAAGAAGCGCCGAAACCGGACACAATTCATGTCGTGTCTATAAGTTACGCAATTAAAGAATCTTTTTTCCGATAAAATAGTGCAAGTGCGTATGATTACAATAAAAAAGGGTTTAGACCTTCCGATCTCGGGAGCTCCTGCCCAGGTGATTAATGACGGTAATCCCGTCAAAAAAGTCGCCTTGCTAGGCGAAGAGTACGTGGGAATGCGTCCAACAATGCATGTCCGCGTAGGTGATGAAGTGAAGAAAGGGCAAGTTCTTTTTGCAGATAAAAAGAATCCTGGTGTTATTTTCACTTCACCTGCAAGTGGTAAAGTTATCGAAGTAAACCGTGGTGCTAAACGTGTACTCCAATCTGTTGTGATTGAAGTAGCCGGTGAAGAGCAAATCACGTTTGATAGCTATGCAGCCAATGAATTAGTTTCTCTTGATCGTGATGCGATTAAAAAGCAACTGATTGATTCTGGCATGTGGACTGCTTTGCGAACTCGTCCGTTTAGTAAGGTTCCGGCAATTGATGCCCACACTAAAGCGATCTTTGTCACTGCAATGGATACAAATCCATTGTCTGCTGATCCTGAAGTGATAATTAATGAACTATCTGACGCCTTTGTGGCAGGGTTGGATATTCTCTCCCGTCTGTCTGATGACAAAGTGTATGTATGTAAGAAAGGCACAAGCCTTCCTAAGAGCAACGCCTCTAATGTGGAAGAGCATGTGTTTGACGGCCCTCACCCTGCAGGGTTAGTCGGTACACATATGCATCATCTATATCCTGTTAGTGCAGAGCATGTCGCTTGGAGCATCAATTACCAAGACGTTATTGCTTTTGGTCAGTTATTCTTATCTGGTGAAATTTATACTGATCGCGTCGTGGCATTAGCGGGTCCTGTTGTGACTAACCCTCGTTTAGTCAGAACGCATATGGGTGCATGTATTAATGATATCGTTGAGCGCGAGATCATGCCGGGTGAGGTACGTGTTATCTCAGGTTCGGTGTTGTCTGGTGTTCATGCTCAAGGGCCTCATGCTTACTTGGGTCGTTATCATCAACAAGTCTCTGTACTGCGCGAAGGCCGTGAAAAAGAACTGTTTGGCTGGGCGATGCCGGGCAAAAACAAGTTCTCAGTAACGCGCTCTTTCCTTAGCCACCTGTTTAAAGGTCAGCTTTTCAATATGACGACATCACTGAATGGTGGTGAGCGTGCCATGGTGCCAATTGGTAACTATGAAAAAGTGATGCCTTTAGATATGGAGCCAACGCTTCTCCTTCGTGATTTATGTGCTGGCGACAGCGATAGCGCTCAACGCCTAGGGTGTTTAGAGCTAGACGAAGAAGATTTGGCATTGTGCACCTATGTATGTCCGGGCAAATACGAATTTGGCGTCATGCTTCGTGATGTTCTGGATACGATTGAGAAGGAAGGGTGATCCATGCTTAAGAAATTATTTGAGGACATAGAACCGCATTTTGAAGCGGGTGGTAAACTTGAAAAGTGGTACCCACTTTTTGAAGCAACCGCAACTCTGTTCTACACCCCGGGTACAGTAACCCAAAGAAGTTCACACGTACGTGACAGTGTTGACCTTAAGCGCATCATGATTATGGTGTGGTTTGCCGTGTTCCCAGCAATGTTTTGGGGCATGTACAACTCTGGTCATCAAGCTGTTGTTGCTTTGAATCATATGTATCAAGGCGCGCAATTGGCAGAAGTCATTGCGGGTAACTGGCACTATTGGTTGGTCGAAGCTATCGGTGGTACGGTGAGTAGTGAGGCGGGCTGGGGCTCGATGATGCTACTTGGTGCAACTTACTTCTTGCCTATCTACGGTGTGGTATTTGCTGTTGGTGGTTTCTGGGAAGTACTGTTCTGTATCGTGCGTAAACATGAAGTGAATGAAGGCTTTTTTGTTACTTCTATCCTGTTTGCACTGATTGTTCCGCCAACATTGCCACTATGGCAAGCAGCACTGGGTATTACTTTTGGTGTTGTTGTCGCTAAAGAGATATTTGGTGGTACTGGGCGTAACTTCCTTAACCCTGCATTAGCTGGTCGTGCTTTCCTATTCTTCGCTTATCCTGCACAAATTTCGGGTGACGTTGTATGGACAGCAGCAGATGGCTTCTCTGGTGCAACTGCATTAAGTCAATGGGCGAATGGTGGCAGCGGTGCGTTAATCAATAACGTCACTGGCGATACCATCACTTGGCTTGACGCTTTCATCGGTAACATTCCTGGTTCTATCGGCGAAGTTTCTACCTTAGCACTTATGATTGGTGCTGCGATGATCGTTTACATGGGCATTGCTTCATGGCGTATTATTGCTGGCGTTATGCTGGGTATGATTGTTACTTCAACGCTGTTTAACGTTATCGGCTCTGACACCAACCCGATGTTCCAAATGGCTTGGCATTGGCACTTAGTGCTTGGTGGTTTTGCATTCGGTATGTTCTTTATGGCTACGGACCCTGTATCCGCATCATTTACCGATAAAGGTAAGTGGGCTTACGGGATACTAATTGGTCTTATGTGTGTGTTGGTTCGTGTGGTTAACCCTGCGTACCCAGAAGGAATGATGCTAGCAATACTATTTGCTAACCTGTTTGCACCACTGTTTGACTACTTAGTAATTGAGAAGAATGTGAAGCGGAGGCTGGCGCGCTATGGCAAGTAATAACGATAGCATTAAGAAAACGCTGTTTGTTGTTATCGCATTGAGTTTAGTGTGCTCAGTTGTCGTATCGGCAGCCGCAGTATTCTTACGCGATAAACAGCAAGCAAACGCAGTTTTAGATAAGCAGAGCAACATTGTTGAAGTTGCGGGTCTAACTGGAAAAGAAGGCTCTATCCCTGAGTTATTTGCTCAATATATTGAACCTCGTTTAGTTGATTTTGCCACAGGTGATTTTGTAGACGGTGATGCCGCTACATATGACCAACGTAAAGCGGCAAAAGAAACCAAAGGTGATGTATCTATCAAGCTTAGCTCTGATGAGGATACCGCTAAAATTATTCGTCGTGCCAATACAGGCCTTGTTTACCTTGTAAAAGAAGATGATAAGATTTCGAAAATCATTCTTCCTGTTCATGGTAACGGTCTATGGTCAATGATGTACGCATTCGTTGCCGTTGAAACCGATGGTAATACAGTTGCGGGTATTACTTACTACGAGCAAGGTGAAACTCCTGGGCTAGGTGGTGAGATTGAAAACCCTCGCTGGCGTGGTCAGTTTGTTGGTAAGAAATTGTTTGATGATGAAGACAAACCAGCAATTGAAATTGTTAAAGGCGGAGCACCAGCGGGCTCAATGCATGGTGTAGACGGTCTATCTGGCGCTACATTAACAGCGAACGGCGTGCAAAATACCTTTGATTTTTGGTTAGGTGATATGGGCTTTGGTCCTTTCCTTGCCAAAGTTCGTGATGGAGGACTGAACTAATGTCAGCAGATATTAAAGACATGAAAAAGAACCTTCTTGCTCCTGTAATGGACAACAACCCGATCGCCCTACAGGTGTTAGGTGTTTGTTCTGCATTAGCGGTAACTACAAAACTAGAGACGGCGTTCGTAATGACCTTAGCGGTTATTTTTGTAACCGCATTCTCTAACTTCTTCGTTTCGGTTATCCGTCACCACATTCCAAACAGTGTGCGTATTATCGTACAGATGGCGATTATTGCCTCTTTGGTAATTGTTGTCGATCAGGTATTGAAAGCGTACCTATATGACATCTCTAAACAGTTGTCAGTATTTGTTGGTCTTATTATTACTAACTGTATCGTAATGGGACGTGCGGAAGCATATGCAATGAAGTCTGCGCCGCTACCATCATTGATCGATGGTATTGGTAATGGCCTAGGTTATGGTTTCGTATTAATTACCGTAGGTTTCTTCCGTGAGCTGTTTGGCTCAGGAAAACTGTTTGGTATGGAGGTTCTTCCTCTCGTTTCTGAAGGTGGTTGGTATCAACCGAACGGTATGATGCTTCTAGCACCATCGGCCTTCTTCTTGATTGGCTTTATGATTTGGGGTATCCGAATCTTAAGACCTGACCAGATTGAAGCGAAGGAGTAGGCATAATGGAACATTATATTAGTTTGCTGGTTAAATCGATTTTTATCGAAAACCTAGCTTTATCGTTCTTTTTGGGTATGTGTACTTTCCTTGCGGTATCAAAGAAAGTAAAAACATCCTTTGGTTTAGGTGTTGCCGTTATCGTGGTATTGACTATCGCGGTACCAGTGAACAACCTACTTTATAACCTAGTATTGAAAGATAGCGCCCTAGTTGCTGGTGTTGATCTGAGCTTCTTGAACTTTATTACCTTTATCGGTGTTATTGCTGCGTTAGTTCAGATTCTAGAAATGGTTCTAGACCGTTTCTTCCCGCCGCTGTATAACGCGTTAGGCATTTTCCTTCCGTTGATTACCGTAAACTGTGCCATCTTTGGTGGTGTGTCATTTATGGTTCAACGTGACTATAACTTTGCTGAGTCTGTCGTGTACGGCTTTGGTTCTGGTGTAGGTTGGATGCTAGCGATTGTTGCACTTGCGGGTATCCGTGAAAAAATGAAATATTCAGACGTACCTCCAGGGTTACGTGGATTGGGTATTACATTTATCACAACGGGTTTGATGGCGTTGGGCTTTATGTCTTTCTCCGGTGTTCAACTGTAAGTCGGGTAAACGACACAATAAATAAGGAATAGTCAATGCAAAGCATTATTCTTGGTGTAGTGATGTTTACCGTGATTGTACTCGCGCTTGTGCTCATCATTTTGGTGGCCAAATCTAAGCTTGTACCATCAGGTGACGTTACTATCACCGTTAATGGCGATCCGGAAAAAAGTTTTATTACTTCTCCGGGTGACAAGCTACTGAGCGCAATGGCGGGCAGTGGTATCTTCGTATCTTCAGCATGTGGTGGCGGTGGCTCTTGTGGTCAGTGTCGTGTGAAAGTGAAAGCGGGTGGTGGTGACATTCTACCTACTGAACTGGATCACATCACCAAAGGTGAAGCTCGTGAAGGCGAACGTCTAGCTTGTCAGGTTGCTGTGAAAGCTGACATGGATATCGAGCTACCAGAAGAGATCTTCGGTGTTAAGAAGTGGGAATGTGAAGTTCTTTCTAATGACAATGAAGCGACCTTTATCAAAGAACTGGTTCTTAAAATTCCTGAAGGGGAAGAAGTACCGTTCCGTGCTGGTGGTTATATCCAGATCGAAGCTGACCCTCATCATATTAAATACTCTGATTTTGATGTACCTGATGAGTACCGCGAAGACTGGGATAAGTTTAACTTATTCCGCTACGAGTCTATCGTTAAAGAGCACTCTATCCGTGCTTACTCAATGGCTTCATACCCAGAAGAGAAAGGTCTGATTAAACTGAACGTGCGTATCGCAACGCCTCCGCCAAACAACCCAGACGTACCACCGGGCATCATGTCCTCGTATATCTGGTCATTAAAAGCGGGAGATAAGTGTACTATTTCTGGACCATTTGGTGAGTTCTTCGCTAAAGAAACAGATAATGAAATGGTATTTATCGGTGGTGGTGCAGGTATGGCTCCAATGCGTTCTCATATCTTTGACCAGCTACTGCGTCTTCAGTCTAAACGTAAAATGACATACTGGTACGGTGCTCGTTCTAAGCGTGAAATGTTCTACATCGAAGATTTCGATAAGCTAGCGGCGGACAACGATAACTTTGAGTGGCATGTTGCGTTATCGGATCCATTACCAGAAGATAACTGGGACGGTTACACTGGCTTTATTCACAACGTAATTTATGAAAATTACCTGAAGGATCATGATGCTCCTGAAGATTGTGAATACTACATGTGTGGTCCACCAATGATGAATGCAGCCGTGATCGGTATGCTGAAAGATCTTGGTGTAGAAGATGAAAATATCTTACTAGATGACTTTGGTGGTTAATTTATACCATTAATGGATATCGGATGTGGCTGGCCCTTTAGGGTCAGCCATTTGTTTTTGAGCAATGCCCAACTACCTTATATAACAAAAAGGAGAAGGCTATGAAGCCTCGCTCTAATACGTTCGTAACGAAATTTAAATTATTGCTACTGGCGCTAAGTTCGCTGTTGTTTGTAACAGCTTGTAGTGACAGTAGAGAGCAAACGCATTTAACAGGCCCAACAATGGGGACCTCTTATAACGTTAAATATATTAACGCGGACTCGGTTCCGGCAAGTGACGTTTTGCAGAAGGAAATTGACCGCCTGTTAGAGCAGGTCAATGATCAGATGTCTACTTATCGAAAGACATCAGAATTAAGTCGTTTTAATCAGTATAAAAGTTCAGATGAGTTTGCCGTATCTAAAGAGACGGTACTTGTCGTGAAAGAGGCGATTCGCCTTAATCAGCTCACTCTAGGCGCATTAGATGTAACGGTTGGTCCCTTGGTGAATCTATGGGGTTTTGGCCCTGAAGGACGACCTGAAGTGGTACCAAGCGATGAAGAGTTAGCCGCACGCCGTGCGAATGTCGGCATAGAGCATTTAACCGTAACAGAGAAGGGATTAAGTAAAGATATTCCTGATTTATACGTTGATCTTTCCACTATCGCAAAAGGGTGGGGAGTGGATGTTGTTGCCAACTATATTGAGTCTCAAGGTATTGAGAACTACATGGTAGAAGTAGGCGGAGAGATCCGCATGAAAGGCAAAAACCGCGAGAATATCGGTTGGCGAATTGCTATTGAAAAACCTGATGTTGATCAACGAGCGGTTCAAGAAATTATTGAGCCGGGTGATATGGCCGTGGCAACTTCTGGTGATTATCGAAATTACTTTGAGCGTGACGGTATCCGTTATTCACATATCATCGACCCAGAAACGGGCAAACCAATCAATCATAAAGTCGTTTCAGTCACCGCATTACATCCTTCTTGTATGACGGCAGACGGCTTAGCTACTGGATTGATGGTGTTGGGCGAAGAAGTTGCGATGAAAGTGGCAAACGAACATGATCTGGCCGTTTTTATGGTTGTTAAGACAGAAGACGGCTTTAAAGAAGTCTATTCAGATGCGTTTTCCCGTTATCTGAAGAAGTAAGTTAATTAATTAGTAGGTGTTTTAGTGAATACATTTCTTATTACATTTGGTGTGTTTTTATTGGTAATTACCGCTATGGCGGTAGGCTATATCTTCCAGAAGAAAGTTGTTAAAGGCAGCTGTGGTGGACTTGGCGCTGTGGGTATCGACAAAGTGTGTAACTGCCCTGAACCGTGTGATGCACGTAAGCGTAGAGAAGCAAAAGCTGCTGCAAGAGCAGCTAAAATGGCTGAATGGGATAAGGATCGTATTGCTTAGTCATTTGTAATATCGCTTCTGTAACCTCAATGTGGGATAACAGAGTTGTCGTCGCTTGTTTTTGCAATGAATAAACCAGCACAACGACTCAAATTATCCTAGATTGAGGTTAAACTAAGCAATCATCGTTATAAATCACTTGGTTTCGACCATTCTCTTTTGCCAGATACAACCTATCGTCTGCATGGCGTATCATGGTATCCAAGTTGCGAATTGCTCTAGTTGCACCAATGCTAATCGTGAGATTAATCTGCTTGTTGAGATAGTCAATCGGCGTTTTTTCTACCCGCGTGCGTAACCGTTCTAGTCGCTGTACGAACTGCTCATAATCGCCGTAATTGATAATACAAAACTCTTCCCCTCCGAATCGAGCCACCAAATCTTCGGAAAAGTAGATAGAGATAATATGGCTTAAAGTCACTAGCGCTTGATCGCCTCCCTCATGGCCATAATGGTCGTTTATTTTCTTAAAGTAATCGATGTCCAACATGGCGACATTACAGTTATCTTTGGATGTTGAAGCATGCTGGAACAGATAGCGTCTATTCCATAATCCAGTCAATGCATCTTGGTTGGCCATTTTATACAACTCATCACTGATGTCTCTCATCTCCAGCATATTGTTGATACGGCAAAACAGCTCTTCTTGGTTAAATGGCTTATGCAAAAAGTCATTCGCGCCAGCTTTAATAAAGCGCGCCGTAATGTTGTGAGACTCACTACTGGATATACCTAATATGGCCAATTGAGATCGATCATATTGTCGACGAATCTCTCTTGTCATAGTAATTCCATCTTTAACGGGCATATTGTGATCTGCGATGATCAAGGTAATATCTCGGTGTTGTTGCAGCAATTCAATCGCCTGCTGCCCGTTCTCCGATTGCAGTGTGGTGATATATTGATGTTCTAATAGTGTGGCTAAATGTTGTCTGACAACGTTAGAATCGTCGACGATGAGCGCCTTATGATGTTTATTATTGTTTAAGCGAGATATTAAAGGCAATAGATAGGAAACAGATGCCATATTCTCTTTTAATATGTAGTCTATGACTCCTTTTTCTAAAACGGAATCTCTTGTCTGCTCGTCAAAATTAGCGGTAAGAACAACCACTTTTAACTTTTTGGTTAGTGCATAATCGATGACTTCGCCATGTTGGGCGTCTGGTAGGCAATAATCTAAAACTGCACAGAGGAAGTTTACGTCTTTATCGATGATCTCTTTGGCCTGCTGAAATGACTCACACAACACCACTTGTAAGTCGATTTTCGAAAACTGGGATTCAAGATAGCTGCGATAAACCTTGCTATCTTCCACAATCAAAACTCTATTGTTCAATGTACTCTCCTATATAAGTTATATAAAATATAGCCTGTATAACTATGAGTGTCTGGTGCAATTTCAAATATTTAGAATGTCAGCAAAATAGATTATACTGTATTTATGTACAGTTTATGGTTTTGTAATCGTGCCAGATAAAAGAGTTGTGGCAGAGAGCGATGTGGCAGAGAAAGTGACAGTTCAAGAGAAGAGCACTAAGCAGAGAAAAATTATTCATGTGGACATGGACTGTTTTTATGCTGCGGTAGAGATGCGAGACAATCCTGACTATCGTGATCGCCCTATAGCGGTGGGTGGAAAAGAGCGTCAGCGAGGTATTATTAGTACTTGTAACTACCAAGCGCGTGAGTTTGGTGTGCGCTCAGCCATGCCGACCGGCCAAGCGATTAAACTCTGTCCTCAACTGTTGGTTGTTCCAGGCAGGATGCAGGTATATGTCTCTGTATCTGGTCAAATTAGAGAGATCTTTCAGCGTTATACTCAATTGATTGAACCGCTTTCATTAGATGAAGCGTTTTTAGATGTGACGGACTGTGAAAAGCTACACGGTTCCGCAACACTGATTGCCGAAGCGATACGCAGGGATATATGGCAAGAGTTACATCTTACGGCTTCTGCCGGCGTTGCTCCGATTAAATTTTTGGCTAAAGTGGCTTCTGATATGAACAAACCTAATGGTCAGTTCGTGATTCCACCGGAAGAGGTACAAAAAGTAGTAGATAAATTGCCATTAGAGAAAATTCCCGGCGTGGGGAAGGTCGGTCTAGAGAAGCTTCATCAAGCAGGCTATTTTATTTGCGAAGATATTAAAAACAGTGATTACCGTGAGTTGTTGCTTCAATTCGGTCGACTCGGTGCTTCGCTGTGGAATAAAAGTCACGGTATAGATCACCGCTCAGTTGAACCAGAGCGAGAACGAAAATCGGTGGGAGTCGAACGAACCTTCAGCCAGAATATCGCCACTTATCAGCAGTGCTGGCAAGTGATTACCGATACTTTATATCCCGAGTTAGACAAACGTTTAGCGAAAGTGGATGCCAATAAACGGATTGTAAAACAAGGCATTAAAGTGAAGTTTGCGGACTTTCAACAAACCACGATAGAACATGTTCATAATGAGCTGGATCTCGATTACTTTAGTCAATTGTTAAAAGAGATTCTTAAACGTCAGAAAGGTAGAGAGATACGCTTACTTGGATTAAGTGTTATGCTGAAACCTGAAGACCAAAATCGTCAACTGACGTTGCAGTTGTAACCATTAAAATAGAATTTGGATGTAAGAACCTATCTTGAATGTAAATGTGAATAAGACAGAACTACTCAATGTAATTTTAGATGAGTTATATGCTATACATAAAATCGCCTGTAATGCGACACAAAGGGCGATTGAAGCGGCGACCGACGAAGAGACGATACCAGAACACAAATATGATACTTTGGCGTTGGAGGCTTCTTATTTAGCGCATGGGCAGGCGTTGCGAGTACAGCAGAGTGAAGCAGATATCGCGGCATACCGTACATTAGCTGCGAGCCCGCATCATGTTAAACATCGTTGCGAAACGGATAGCCAAGCCACTGTCTCATTAGCAAGTATTGTCACCGTATGCGATGAAAACGATATCGAGCAGCTTTTTTTGTGGGGCCGCGTGCCGGTGGTGTGTCGGTTTGCCATCAGGGAAATAAAATTGTTATTGTTACCAGCAAAGCGCCATTAGGTGGTGCTCTACTAGGGAAAAGTGTCGATGATGATGTTGAACTTGTGCTAGGAAACAAAAAAGTTTGCTATACCATAGTCGATATTATTTAGATTTCGTCTCAGATTAGACTTAACCTTAACTTACCAGCGTATTGAGGGAACCATGAAAAAAACAGTGTTAGCGTTAATGATGTTTGTAGCAGTTAATGCTCACGCCCAAGTTCAAGGGCAGTGTAATGTGGACATTCAAAACGAAGTGCATTTAGATGGCAATAAAGTGGAGATTTATCAGCAAGACTCTCCTCAAGTACTGATTGATAAAGACAATAATGTTTTTATTAATGGTGAAAAGCTGGATTTAGACGCTGTTCAGCGGGAAGCGGTTGAGAAGTATCGTCAAAGCATGAACGAGTATCTGCCTAAAGCGAAAGAGATTGCCAGAAATGGCTTAGATCTTGCGAAAAGTATATTAGATGATATATCTGCTAGTTTCAGTGATTCAGCAGCATTTAATAGTGTTAAAGAGGCGCTTGAAGAGTTCTTTAATGGTCTAGAAAAACGTTACCAAAAAGGCAACGAGTTTGTATTGCAAGAAGCTGCTTTTAGTGACGCAATGGCAAATTGGAAAGAAGATTTTGCCGAAGCGAAAAAGACCTTCAATGCAGAGTTCTTTAGCAGTGCTTTTGATGCATTGACGGAGAAGATGAAGCAAGAGGGCGGTATTAACTTAACGGAGTTAAAGGATAAACTGGCTGACCTGCAAAGTACCTTGGATGATAAAATTAGCACGCAATCTAAAGAGATTAAGCAGGATGCAGAGCAGTATTGTGATGATCTAGAAAAAGTAGCAGAAGAAGAGAAAATGCTACATGAAAAAATTCCACAACTGAAAGATTACAAAGTGTTTTTGATTTAGCCCGGTGTAGCGGTAACAACAGAGAATAGAGAGGCGAGCCATTACGGCTCGCCTTTTCACTACTTTAACCCGCCGAACATAGCTATTTATCTAAACTGTTTTGCTTCAGGCAAAAACTCAAACCCCGCAGTTGCCAACTTCTCTTCCAACGCCTTTCGGTCAATATCGAAAAACTTGACCAACTCATCTAGGTCGCCATCAAAATCATCTCTAAGTTTTAAATTAACGATACTCATAAGCATTATGGTATCCATGCTGGCGAAGTTCGACAAATCCATAATAGGTACCTTAATTAATCTTGATGATCGGATATAAGCAAGTTTGCCGCGGCAAAGGCTGCTCTTTCTCTACTTGCCAAGGGAAGTGACTCATCCGCAGCAATATCATTTAATGTTTTTAAAGCACAGGTGATGGCTTGAGGTATATAACCTTGGTCGCCACTGCCTATTTGAGCATAAAGTTCGCGAACCAGATTGCAACAGTCGTATATTTTCATTATCAATTCCTAAATGGCAATATCCGTACAACACTTATTGCTGGTTTAGCACCTTGCTGAACAAGTATGTTGTACGGAGATATACTCAAAAACTTTGAGCTTACTGAGGTATATCCGTGTCTAATGGCAAAGAATATACCGCTATAGCGGAACAAGCTCAAGGTTGAGAAATAATGTTAGCTACTTACTTGCTGCTCAAGTTGCAAAACCAGATCATCCGCTAGACCTAACTGTGTTGCGAGCTCTTTTAAGTAGGCTTTTTCCATAAAATTCTGCTCATCTGCAACCAATAGTGAAGCGAGGTAAACTTCTGCAGCTTGTTCTGGTGATGAGACATTTTGTGCCACTTCACTTGGATCAAGAGGTTTCTCTAGTTCGGCGGTGACGAGGTTATTAACTGCGTCATCAGCGCCTAAGCTGGCAATGGCTTGCTGGATTTTCTGTTTCTCTTCTTCATCCACATGACCATCAGCCTTGGCGGATGCAATCATCGCTTTGAGAATTAATACGCTGTGTTGGTTTTCGTCAAGAGATGAACTGGAACTGGGTTCTGTCGCCGTTTGTGGCTGATCTCCTTGTTGAGACTGCCAGTCGTTATAAACTTTAAATGCTAATGCGCCAAGTGCTGCCGCACCACCGACACCAGCTACCTTTTTGCCCATTTTGCGTGCCTTTTTTGAACCCATTAATAACCCAACTAATCCGCCACCGACGGCACCAGCACCAAGTGCAGAGAGGTTATTTTTATCTTTTGCCATATTGCCAAGGCCAGATGCGCCCTGTTTAAGTGATGTTGAGCCCTGTTTGACTAGATCAGAATTTAAAGCTTGGTTGAGTAAGTTTTTTAAATCCATTGTTCACCTCATTATGTATTAACACCGATCGCATTAATTATGTCGCGAAAACAAGTTCGACGACGCAGACCTTTCTTAGAACTTGATGTCTCAAGGGGCAAAATTCAATCATATTTACATTTCTATACAAAATTTACCGTCTTGTTCACTTTATTGCGGTTGTGCTTTGTATGGTCTAAGGAAAAGTGTTTATCTAATTTATGTCTTAGGTTAGTAGCAGAGGCGAGAATTTGGCAACAATAAGAAGAGACTAGGCAAAAAAAAGCTGCCATTGGCAGCTTTTTTAATCAGTCACTATAAATAACGAGCTATTTAAGTTGGCTGCGAATATGTTCTACAGCACTGCTCATTTCGATAGCCACTTTCTCACCGTTACGACGGTTCTTATATTCGAAGTTGCCTTCGTCCATGCTGCGATCACCGATAACGATAGTATGAGGAATCCCGATGAGTTCCATGTCTTTAAACATGACACCCGGACGCTCTTTACGATCATCAAACAGTACTTCAATCCCTTGTGCCGTTAGATCGCTGTACAGCTTCTCTGCGGCCTCTTTCACTCGCTCGGATTTATGCATATTCATCGGTACAATCACAACTTGGAATGGCGCTATGGCTTCTGGCCAGATAATACCGAACTTATCATGGTTCTGTTCAATTGCAGCAGCGACAACGCGTGTACAACCAATACCATAACAACCCATTTCCATTACTTGGTTTTTGCCATCAGCACCAAGAACGGTTGCATTCATTGATTTAGAGTAGTTATTACCTAGCTGGAAAATATGACCAACTTCGATGCCACGCTTAAGTTGAATAACACCTTGGCCACATGGGCTAGGATCACCTTCAACAACGTTACGTAAGTCTTCAACCTGACCTAATTCAAGGTCACGATCCCAGTTAATACCGAAGTAGTGTTTGCCGTCAATATTTGCGCCGGCAGCGAAGTCACTCATGGCAGCGACACTGCGATCTACGATAAATGGCAGTTTAAGTTCTACGGGACCTAATGAACCAGGGCCGGCACCAACTAGTGCTCGAATCTCTGCCTCTTCAGCCATCTCTAACGGAGAAGCAACTTGAGGTAAGTTTTCTGCTTTGACTTCGTTTAGCTCGTGATCGCCGCGAATAATGAGGGCAACAATATCGGCATCAACTTCTTCAGACGCTTTTACATATAGCGTCTTCACGGTTTTCTCGATAGCAAGACCATGTTGTTCAACCAGTTCTGCGATGGTTTTTGCATTTGGAGTATCAACCAGTACCATCTCTTGGTTTGGTGCTTGACGACCTTCGGCTGGAGCTAGCGCTTCTGCTTTTTCTATATTGGCGGCGTAATCTGATTCGCTTGAGAAAGCGATCAAATCTTCACCACTTTCTGCTAGTACGTGGAATTCATGAGAACCACTACCGCCAATAGAGCCTGTATCAGCTAAAACCGGACGGAAGTCTAAACCCATGCGGCCAAAGACATTACAATATGCTTGGTGCATTTCGTTGTATGTCTCATTCAAGCTCTCTTTATCTAGGTGGAAAGAGTAGGCATCTTTCATGATGAATTCGCGTGAACGCATAACACCAAAACGTGGACGAACTTCATCACGGAACTTGGTCTGAATCTGATAGAGATTCAGCGGAAGTTGTTTGTATGATTTCACTTCATTGCGAATCATATCGGTAATGACTTCTTCGTGTGTGGGGCCCAGTACAAACGGTCGTTCATGGCGATCTGCAATTCGTAGTAATTCGGGGCCAAATTTGTCCCAACGCCCTGTTTCTTGCCATAGTTCAGAAGGTTGAACTACGGGCATCAGCGTTTCTACAGCACCTGCATTGTTCATCTCTTGGCGAACAATATTTTCGACTTTACGCAGAACACGTAGACCGGTTGGTAGCCAAGTATAAAGACCTGAAGCTAGCTTGCGGATCATACCTGCACGTAACATTAACTGGTGGCTAATGACTTCTGCGTCGTTTGGAGTCTCCTTCAGAGTTGAAAGAAGATATTTACTGGTACGCATTTATGGTATCCGTTTGTCTTGATTAAAAGAAAGGCGACAGCGTGTGCGGTGGCCAATTAAGCCAGTAATAGTAGCAGCCATTTGCTTTTGTCAAAAGCGTTCTATTGCCGTGACGGTAACTATTTGTGCCGATATTTTGAATTTTACGTTTAAATCGAACAGGTTTACCGCATATTCTTTTGTATCGACCTTATTTTTTTTATAGGCAGGCCTCGGATCTTGTGCCAGTACCTCACTGATAACGGCTCTAACTTGAGCTTGGTTAGCGTGAAAACGCAACTGTTGATCGGCATGCTGGCTAAAGGTGACCGGCAGTAAATCTGGCTGGGTTTGTGCAAAGCCACCATTGGCATCGCTAATAGAATCTGAATAAGGAATATAGGGTTTGATGTCGATAATGGGTGTGCCGTCTACAAGGTCAACGCTGCCCAGTTCAAGCCATACTTGGTTATCTTCTATCACAACATTTTTTAATTCTACAGCCGACATACCGATCCCATTGGGACGAAAAGGGGCTCTTGAGGCAAATACGCCAACTCTTTCGTTACCACCCAGCCTAGGTGGGCGAACGGTAGGGTTCCATCCTGCTTCTAAGTTTTTATCAAATAGAAACAGTAACCATATGTGACTAAACTGCTCAATACCACGAACCGAATCGGGAGAGTTTGCGGCTCCGGTAAGAAGAAGCTTAGACGTTGCGCTAGCAGTCAATCTAGGTTGACGCGGCACAGCAAATTTTTCTTTAAATGGTGTTTGTATTACGCCAATAGGTTCTAGCGAGTAAGTCATCGATTACCAGTACTTAATTACAATGACCACCAAAATAGCATAAACAATGCGGGTTATTCCAACTAGCGATCATTGAACAGAGTGAAATCAATCTATAAGCGCTAATTTTGGTGGTGAGCGACATTGTGCTTGGCGGTTAAATGCCTTATCAGAAAACGGAGCTTGTTAGGCCGTATTACTTTTCAGCATCCAACCCCTGTTGCCAAAACGCTACTTCCATACGAGTTGCTGTTGCAAACACTTGACACAGTTGCTGGCCACGTTGACTGTTCCGATCGATCTCAGAGAGTAATTGATCTAGTTGTTCAGCCGCTAATTTCGCGCCCGCTTGAAATTCTTCACCACTGTATAAATCTATCCAGCTTTGGTAAGGATTTTTGTCATCTAAACAAGATGATTGGCTGTTAAGGTTTCTGCCAATTTCAGCATAGCCTAGCGAGCAAGGCGCTAGTGCGACATAGAGGTCAATTAGATCTCCGGTCATTCCAGCATCGAGGACGTAGCGAGTATAAGCCACGGTGCCAAAGCTCTCTTGCTCGGCTTCCATATCTTGTTCAGTTAATCCCCACTTCTCACAGTATTCTACGTGATGGGATATTTCTGTTGCCAATAGTGCTTGAACACTCGGCAGTGCCATACGCATGTGAGCAAGGGTGCGAGCCTTATAAATAGCAAGAGCATACGCGCGTGCATACTGCTTTAGAAACAGGAAATCTTGTTTTAAATAATGGATGTAGGCGTGGTGGTTTAAGTTTCCAGATGAGAGTTGATGGACAAAGTCGTGTTGAATGTACTGCTGCCAATCACATTTGCATGCATTAATAAGATCTTGATGATTCATTATGTATCCTTGGATTACTGAGCTGGGTGAGAAAGTGATTTAGTCGTTTGAACACCTGCTATGTATGCAGGTGTCCATAGAATCGACATGGTCGCGATTAGAGAGTGGGTACTAAGTCGCGAGCGTTGGGTTTGCTGTTGATAATGCCATTTTGAAATAGAAACTCGGTGAAATGGTCGTAACGATTAAGATCCACCGCTGATGGACGAAGGTCGAAACGGGTTAACGTATCATTCCAGGCGCGTTTATTTAGTTCATTGTCCAGTGTGTCTGGCGAGTATGCGACAAACTCGGCCCATGACTCTTTGGGATGATTGATGATATAAGTGGTGGCTTGTTCGATGGCTTGATTAAAGTGTCGGATGGTGTTGGCATCGTAGTTTTCTGAATTGGCAACAACAACCAACTCATCGTAAGAAGGAACACCATGCTCTTCAGGGTAGAAGGCTTTGGATTGATACCCTTCAATCGCTAACTGGTTTGATTCGAAGTTGCGTAATCCTCCCCAAATGGCATCCACTTTTCCAGATGCAAGAGAAGAAGAGAGTGCCCAACCAACATTAATGATCTCCACTTCATCAAATCTCACACCTGCGGTTTTTAACATGGTACCAATGGTCGCTTCTTCATTTCCCGCAATCGCAATACCAATCTTTTTACCTTTAAGATCCGCTAAGCTGTTTATCTTGCCATTGTCCAGCACCATTAAGGTATTTAACGGGGTAGAGATCAGCGTTGCAGCCCGAATTAATGGTAACCCTGCTGCTGCATCTATGGTTAAGCTTGTTTGGTAGGAGATGGCCATATCAATTTTATCGGCCGCAACGAGTTTTGCCGGAACGCTAGGATCTGCAGGTTCTTGAATGGTGATGTTTAAACCTTGTTGAGCGAAGTAGCCCTTCTGTTGTGCAATAACGATAGGACCGTGGTTAGGATTGACAAACCAATCTAACATCAAGGTGACTTGTTTCTCTGCGGCATTAACGGAGAGAGAGAAACATAGCGTGATAATGGCGATAGTCATTTCAGCAGTCACTGCTTTTTTACGCGGCTTTTTAGAGAAAAAAGTCATCATAGTGGTGTTTTCCTTTTCAATTTTCTGTGTGTGTTTGTTAGCTAATATTTGGGAAACTATCTGAGGTGCAGATAGGTGAGTTACTCGGTTTACATTTATGGTTGCCATGGAATCAGGCGTTTTAATAGTTTGTCGGTAATAAAATAGAGAGAGACGGAAAATGTCGCTAAGATAAACAGTGCCGCGAACATTTCATCGATCATCATGCGGGCGTTGGCTTGCAGCATGAGGTAGCCCAGCCCTTCACTTGAACCAACCCACTCTCCAACCACGGCCCCAATCGGAGCGACCACCACTGCGACTCGTATGCCTGATGCGATCGCTGGTAATGCAGCGGGAAAGCGGATATAGCGAAGCGTGGCCCATTTGGTGGCAGACATGGTTTTGGCGAGATCTAAATAACCTTGTGGCGTTGAGCGAAGTCCGTCATAGCAACAAGTTGTTACGGGAAAGAAGATAATGAGTGCGGCCATTACGACTTTTGAGGCAATGCCATAGCCGAGCCACAGCATCAAAACTGGCGCTATAGCGAATACTGGGATGGCTTGGCTGGCAATAAGAAGGGGTAACAACCAACGTTTAACGGGCTTGAACAGTAACATTTGTAGGGCGAAAAAAAGTCCAAATATCAGACCGATAGCCAGCCCTAATACAATCTCTTTGCCGGTGACCAGCGCGTGATAGAACAGAACATCAACTCTTTGTACAAGCTTGCTGAAGACGGCAATAGGAGAAGGGAGGATGAAACTGGGCATGTTAAATAGGCTAACCGTCAGTTGCCATAAACTAAGTAATACTGCCGCGGTAATGACAAACTGAATGAGGGTGCTGTGTGGATAGCTCACTTGCTGCTTAAGACTCATTTGGCGTTGTTGAAGTTGACTCATCTCAGACATAATCGTGCTCCAGATTATTGAGAATAGATTGCTGATAACTGGCTAACTCAGCGGTATATTCTCTAGGGATAGTAGCGTTAGGTGGTGTGAGTCGGATCGCTTCTGCCGGGGTGCCACGCATAATATATATTTGCTCGCCAAGCCGAAGTGCTTCTTGAGGATCGTGAGTGATGAGAACGACGGTTTTGTTCTTTAGTAGATGAGCAGACAGGTTTTGCAATTTATGGCGTGTCACCGCATCTAGCGCGGAAAAAGGCTCATCCATCAATACAACGGGCTTATCCTGCATAAGCGTACGAGCAAGGGCTACACGTTGGCGCATTCCTCCGGACAATTGCTGGGGCAATTTATCGATGTGATCAGAGAGTTCTACCTGTTCGATTAACGATAAGGCGAGCTGTTTCTCTCGCTGATTAGGCTGGCGGTGCGCTAAGCCGATATGTAAGCAGACATTGTCAAATACATTCAGCCACGGCAGTAGCAGATCTTGCTGGGCCATATAGGCGAATTCTGGTTTAATGTGCCGGTTTTCATGCGGGGTATTTTCGCTGCTATTGCTTAGCAAACGGATCTCTCCGCTCCACTCTATTTTGTCGTCGAGCAGACCTGCTAAGTAGCGCAATAAAGTCGATTTCCCACAGCCACTCCTACCTAAAATACAACTCCAACTATTGGCTGATAGTTGCATATTCAGATTGGCTATCACGGCGGTATTATCATCGAGATACTGCAAGCGGCCGTCGACAATGTTAATGGCAATCGTATTTGTCATGGCTACTGCTCTGTCTCTTCATTGGTTGCGCTTGTAAAGGGATGTGCAGCAAAAAAATGATGAACAGGCCCATGCCCATGACCAATTTGCAACTCATCCGCATGAGCAATCGCGCCTGTAATGTACTTTTTCCCTTGCTGAACGGAATGCGATAATGAGTGACCTTGTGCGAGATAACTTGCAATAGCGGAAGAGAGCGAACAGCCCGTTCCATGAGTGTTAAGAGTATGAATACGTTTAGTCGTAAAGGTGGTGGTGGTGTGTTTATCAATAAGAAGGTCATTACTCGAACAGTCATGCTGCAAATGACCGCCCTTTAGTAGTATTGAGTTGTAATTTAAAGTGCCAAGCTTTTCAACCAAGGACAGCATTTCACTGCTAGTGCGGGGAGTACTGCTACCTACTAGGGTGGCGGCTTCTGGAAGGTTAGGTGTGATGATATCTGCGAGAGGAAGTAGCTCACTTTTTAACGTGCTAATGGCGCTCTGTTCTAATAGCAAGTCGCCACTGGTAGCAACCATCACCGGATCAACCACGATATGCTTGGGGGTGTATTTTTTTAGAGCGTTGGCAACAGCATGAATAATGTTTGTATCTGCCAACATGCCGATTTTTACCGCTACGATGTTAAGGTCGGAAAATACAGAATCTAGTTGCTTCGAGACAAAATCAGCACTAATGGGATAGATGGCGCTAACACCTTGTGTGTTTTGCGCAGTAAGGGCTGTGATGACAGAACAAGCATAGCCACCAGTGGCGGATATGGATTTTATATCGGCTTGAATACCAGTTGTACGTATAGGAAATAACAGCTGCCAAAAAAAACCGCTACCGTTGGGCTGGGTCGATGGCAAGACTACTAGTTCCCTACGTCAGTGTTAACTGCATCAGGTTCAACGGGTCCCATCGAAATGGTCTCAGCTTTAGGTTTCCCCTTAGCTCCCCGACTAATATCAAAATCAATTTGTTGTGAGCAAGAATAGCACATACGGCTGCGACTTCAATAGCCTTGTTTGAGCAATATTTATCTTCCCTTCAGTGTGTGAGTGATTGTCAATTTAGCGGGCAAGGGTAGCTTGTTGGTGGAACAGATATGGAACGAGAAGAAAGACAAAAAAGGCTGAATGAATCATTCAGCCTTTCGGTTAGAAGAGGAGGTTAATCGAATGGTTCGTATTAACTTCTATCCATTACCAACCTTTAACCACACCGCCTTTAAAGATGTCTGATGCGGCGCTGTATACATCTTCAGTTTGGTACGCTTTTACAAAGTTCTGTACGTTTTCTGCTTGAACATTGTCTTCACGAGCAACGATTAGGTTTACATAAGGTGACTCTTTATCTTCAACAAATAGCCCATCTTTTTGCGGAGTTAAATCAATGCTGCTTGCGTAAGTTGTATTGATGATGGATAGCGCGACGTCGTCAAGAGAACGAGGAAGTTGTGCTGCATCCAGTTCAACAATGGTGATGTTTTTAGGGTTCTCTACGATGTCGCGAACGGTTCCTTGCAGGCCGACATTTTCACGCAGTTTAATTAAGCCCTGCTGCTCAAGAAGAAGCAGTGAACGTCCAAGGTTTGTTGGATCATTTGGTACTGCAATACGTGAACCTTCAGCAATAGCATCCACAGATTTAACTTGCTTAGAGTAGCCTGCAATTGGGTAAACAAATGAGTTACCAGCAATAGAAAGTTTGTAACCACGGTCAACAATTTGTTGATCAAGGTATGGTTTATGCTGGAATGCGTTAATATCAACGGAACCATCATCCAATGCGGCGTTAGGGGTGACATAGTCAGTAAACGTAACGAGCTCAACCTCAAGACCATATTTCTCTTTAGCGACTTTTGCGGCTACTTCAGCGACTTGAGCCTCTGCACCTGCCATTACACCTACTTTGATTTTACTCACATCTACTTCTTTCTCTCCACACCCTGCTAAGATAAGTGCAGAAGCTGCGGTGGCAATGGTTAATGCGCTTTTAAGACTAAATTTCATATGGTTTTCTCCTGTATAATTTTTATGCTGTTTTGCAATAATGTGCTGTTTTTACCGTAAGTTGAGGTAACAGCTTTAATTTATCTATGATCTACACGGCGTACAACGGCGTCGCCAAGAGACTGAATTATTTGAACAAGTATGATTAACATAACCACGGTAACGGCCATAATGACGACGTCATAACGGTGAAACCCGTATCTAATGGCGACATCACCTAGGCCACCACCACCAACGGTTCCTGCCATTGCGGAGTAGCTAACAAGGGTAACCAAAGTGATGGTGACAGAGTTAACAATGGTAGGCAGCGCTTCCGGTAGCAGAACCTTAGTTATGATTTGAGTTGGGGTCGCCCCCATTGACTGAGCCGCTTCCACTAGGCCAGAAGGAACTTCTAACAGTGCGCCTTCAATAAGACGAGCAACAAATGGGATGGCGCCAATAGTCAAAGGTACGATTGCAGCGGTAGTACCAATAAAAGTGCCGACCAGTAGTTTAGTGACCGGGATGATGGCAACCATTAGAACAAGAAAAGGTACAGAACGACCAACATTAACAATGGCCCCTAAAATTGAATTTAGTTTGCTGTTTTCTGCCAGTCCGCCTTTTTTGCTGATATGCAAAATAACCCCTAATGGAATGCCAACAGCGAAGCCCACAATGCCAGACACCGCAACCATGTATAACGTTTCTCCAGTGGCACCAATTAGTAAGCTACTATTTAGGCTTAACCATTCTGTGATTGAACTAAAGGACATAACCTAGCACCTCTACTTTTACTTTATGTTGCTTGAGAAACTCAATAGCTTGTTGCTCATCTTCTTCGTTGCCGAACAGTTCAGCCACCATCATGCCGAACTTAACCCCTCCGGCATAATCAAGGTCTGAACTTAAGATACTGATATCAATATTGAATTTTCTTGATATCTGGCTTACCAGTGGGGCATCAACCGTTTCGCCCGTAAATTCTAGTCGTACCAGAGGATGACTATTGCTTACACGTTCGGCTTGTAATCTGGCTTGGTAATCTTCAGGGATAGAAAGATCCAAAGTGGAACGAATAAATTGGTGCGCTAAGTTTGTTTTAGGGTGAGCAAAAATTTCACCCACACTGCCTTTTTCAACTAATTCGCCATCACCGATAATCGCCACTTGGTGGCAGATGCTTTTAACCACATCCATTTCATGTGTAATCAGCAAAATAGTAATATTCAGCTTACGATTGATCTCTCTTAACAACTCTAAAATAGATTGGGTTGTTGCTGGGTCAAGTGCGCTGGTGGCTTCGTCACACAGCAGTACTTTAGGATCAGAGGCTAATGCTCTAGCAATCGCGACTCGCTGCTTTTGACCACCGCTTAAATTCGCAGGGTAGGTATCTCGTTTATCTAATAAACCTACCAGAGAGAGAAGTTGGTTGATCTTATCTTCAATCTGCTGCTTATTTTTTCCTGCTAACTCTAAAGGTAGAGCGATATTGTCAAAGACTGTACGAGACGATAACAGGTTAAAATGCTGAAAAATCATGCCAATATTCTGCCGAGCCTGGCATAAGTCGGCTTGGGTCAGAGTGGTGAGGTCTATACCATCTACAACAACATTTCCCGACGTTGGTGCTTCAAGCATGTTCACGCATCGAATTAGGGTACTTTTTCCTGCACCAGACGAGCCAATTACTCCAAATATCTGGCCTTGAGGGATAGTTAGGTTGATCTCTCTCAGGGCATTGATCTGTTTTTCACCCTGATAAAAAACCTTATTTACATTACTGATCTTAATCATGCATCAACCTATTTAGAATAAAATTTTGACTTGCGTCTCACTTAGTAGATGATGCTATTGCTTCCCCAATTTATTGTCAATAGATATTTTTACGTCTAGACGTCTAAATTGCCAATTAGTAAGATTTGATTTGTTATGAGATATAAAATTTAGTTATATAATGAGCTGGTTAAGAGGAATGTTATGCTTTCTTGCATAAATGATGTTAAGTGTTGGAAAGCGTGTAATAATCTGAAATTAAAAGGTGTTTGAGGGTAAGACTTTGGCTAAACCAGCGGTGTTTTTAGATAGAGATGGCGTAATCAATGTTGATCATGGTTATGTACATGATGAGCATGATTTTGAATTTATTGACGGTGTTTTTGCTGCTACCAAGAAACTGCAGCAGATGGGTTATCTGTTAGTTTTAGTGACCAATCAATCAGGTGTCGCGCGCGGTATGTTTAGTGAAGAGCGCTTTCTTTCGTTAACAGAGTGGATGGATTGGAACTTTGTTGATAACGGTGTAGAACTGGATGGTATCTACTATTGCCTTCATCACCCAGAACATGGAATTGGTGAGTACAAGCAAAATTGTGATTGTAGAAAGCCTAAACCGGGGATGTTTATTTCTGCTAGAGACTTTCTCAAAATAGATATGGAAAAGTCAGTCATGGTAGGAGATAAAGCGGAAGATATGATGGCGGCAGATGCGGCTGGAGTAGGAACGAAAATTCTTGTTCGCACTGGTAAACCGGTTACTGACGCTGGAGAAAAATTAGCATCAGTGGTATTAGCCAGTATCAAAGATGTTCCTGACTATTTATCAGCAGAATGATTTACTAGAATAATCTAACTAATTGAATTTATATTCTACGGGACAAGTAAGATTTATGAGCAAAAAACTGACCATTCTTGATATTGCTAAATTGGCCGGCGTTGGTAAATCTACGGTATCTCGTGTTTTGACTAATGATCCAAAGGTAAAGCCTGCGACACGAGAATTAGTTGAAAAAGTGATTGCAGAATCAGGCTTTGTTCCCTCTAAGTCGGCCCAGTCTATGCGAGGAGGAAGCCAAAAAGTCGTTGGCGTGATTATCTCTCGTTTGGATTCCCCATCCGAAAATCGTGCTATTAGTAGCATCCTTCAACGTCTATATGCTGCGGGTTACGATGTTGTGATAATGGAAAGCCAGTTTGATCGAGATAAGACCAATGAGCACTTGGCGGTGTTAAAGAAACGCAATGTCGATGGTGTGATTGTTTTTGGTTTTACCGAGTGCGATATTGACCAACTGGTGAGCTGGAAAGACAAAATGGTGGTTATTGCCATGGATGTCGATGGTGTCTCTTCCATTAATTATGATAACCATGGGGTGATACATCAGTCGCTGGATTATCTTTTTAAGAAAAAATTGACCAATATTGCTTATATTGGTGTCGATCCTGCGGATAAAACGACCGGGGAAGCTCGGCTTAACTCCTATTTGAGTTGGTGTAAAGAGAGAGAGATTAAGCCAAGTTATCAAACTGGTTTGCTTGATCATGAAAGTGGCTATTGTCTATTAGATAAAGTGTTAACAGAGGATACTCAAGCTGTGGCGTGTGCTAGTGATACGCTTGCCTTGGGGGTAATTAAGAGGCTTCAAGAGTTAAATAGAGAAGAGGTTTTAGTGACAGGTGTGGGGGGAAATACCATGCTCTCTTTCCTATTCCCTAATACTTATAGTGTTGATCCAGGCTATCAGCAAGCTGGTGAGGCCGCCGCTAGTTTATTAATCGAGCAACTTTCTGGTGCCGTTGGTGAACAGCATTTAACACAGAAACCACTCAGTTAATCTGATTTCATAAACCGAGCAGGATTCGTTCCATCCTTATCCCTTTCTTATGTCTAAGGTCAACAGACCTTAGACATAAGCGACTCAAATAATATTTTATGATTTTCAATCTAGTGATTCTGCCCTGTTTGGCATGCTATCGCGTTTCTTGTTAGTTCATATTTTCTACTTGAATGTCTCTCTTGAGCTAAGGTGATTTGACAAAATTGATGTGATCTTGCTCAATTAATGGGAATGTTCCCATTTTATCTTTCTTTATTATGGTGCACTATATAATTCACTTTTGGGAATGTTCCCATTTTAATGCCGTCACTTTGATGGTGTAAACTTTAATTAGCCAATAAAACGGGTGAGAATGATGAGTAAGATTGCAAAACAAGACATTGCACGTCTTATCGAGTTAGTAGGTGGAAGTGACAATATTGCGAGTGTGAGCCACTGCCTGACACGATTGCGTTTTGTTCTTAGTGACACAGAAGCTGCTGATGTTAAGAAATTAGAAGAGTTACGCATAGTAAAAGGATGTTTTACTAATGCTGGTCAGTTTCAGGTTGTGATCGGAACCGAAGTTGACGAAGTCTATAAATTACTGATTGAGATGTCAGGCAAGAGTGCGTCTTCTAAAGATGATGCGAAAGTAGCGGCACGTCAGAATATGAATATTCTGGAACGAGGTATCTCCCATTTAGCTGAAATTTTTGTACCTCTGCTACCTGCTATCATCACTGGTGGTTTGATTCTTGGGTTCCGTAATGTCATTGGTGACATCAAAATGTTTGATGGCCAGACGCTGACGCAAATTAGTCAGTTTTGGGCAACGGTACACTCATTCTTATGGCTGATTGGTGAAGCGATATTCTTCTTCTTACCTGTAGGGGTTTGTTGGTCGACAGTGAAGAAGTTGGGTGGAACACCTATTTTGGGTATTACTTTGGGTGTCACTCTCGTTTCGCCGCAATTAATGAATGCTTATGCGATAGGTAAAGAGGTGCCACAAGTGTGGGACTTTGGTCTGTTTGTTATCGAAAAAGTGGGTTATCAAGCACAGGTTATTCCTGCAATGTTAGCGGGTGTCGCTCTGGCGTTTATTGAGACCAACCTTAAGCGAATTGTTCCTTCCTATTTGTATCTTGTGGTTGTGCCATTTGTTTCCATCATTTTGTCTGTGATTCTTGCGCACTCTCTGATTGGCCCTATTGGTCGTACCATTGGTGACGGTGTTGCTTTTGCTGCTAAGGCTGCAATGACAGGTGATTTTGCAATACTAGGTGCAATGGTATTTGGTTTCTTCTATGCACCATTAGTTATTACTGGTGTGCACCACACAACCAATGCGGTGGATCTACAACTTATGCAAGAGTTGGGTGGCACACCTATCTGGCCATTGATTGCACTGTCAAATATTGCGCAAGCATCGGCTGTTGTCGGCATTATCATCATCAGCCGTAAGCATGGTGAACGCGACATCTCTGTTCCAGCGGCTATTTCTGCGTATTTAGGGGTAACAGAGCCTGCAATGTACGGTATTAACCTTAAATACAAGTTCCCTATGTTGAGTGCGATGGTTGGTTCTGCAGTTGCTGCTGCAATCTGTGGTAGTGCTGGCGTGATGGCAAATGGTATCGGTGTCGGTGGTCTGCCGGGCATTCTATCGATTCAGCCGCAATACTGGACAATCTATTCTATTGCAATGCTGGTTGCGATTTTACTTCCTGCTGCATTAACTCTTTTCTTCTATAAGCGTGCAGAAGCGAAAGGCGAACTACAAGTCGCTAGTGCGTAATTGTTGTATCAATTGTTGAGTGGTCAATTTGACCACTCTTTTCTGTTGTTTCAATGGCATTAATTTAGTGTTCAAAATGAGTTCGATAAGCTGAGCCGTGAGTGGCAACCTTTTTTTAAGGTTGTACCGCTAACCTATTTAGTTTGCTTTAGTGAGGCTAACTTAATTTGGTCAGAGTCGTTCAGAAAATTAGTGACATTGATTTAGTTGGTGAGAGAGTTTTTCAAATGAGTACAATCGATCCGCAGTGGTGGAAGACTGCTACGATTTATCAGATTTACCCAAAAAGTTTTTGCGATAGCGGTGACAAAGGCACGGGTGATCTACAGGGTATTATTTCTAAGTTAGATTATTTGCAACTTCTCGGTGTTGATGCGATATGGCTAACTCCTGTTTATGAGTCACCAATGGTGGACAATGGCTACGATATCTCGGACTACTATGCCATCAATCCACAGTTTGGTTGTATGGATGATTTTGATGAACTGTTAGAAAAAGCGCATCAAAAAGGTATTCGTGTTGTTATGGATATTGTGGTTAACCATACATCCACGCATCATAAATGGTTTCAAGATGCTCTGGGCAATCTCGATAGTCCTTATCGTGATTACTACATTTGGAAGGATCCAATAAATGGCCTGCCACCCAATAATTGGCAGTCAAAATTTGGTGGTAATGCTTGGGAGCTGGATAGTGAGACCGGCCAGTACTATTTACATCTGTTTGCTAAAGAGCAGGCAGATCTTAACTGGGAAAATCCAACAGTTAGAGAAGAAGTTAAACAGGTCATTAGCTTTTGGGCAGACAAAGGGGTAGATGGGTTCCGCCTTGATGTAATCAATCTTATTTCTAAGCAGCAAGATTTTGTCGATGACAACATTGGAGACGGTCGACGTTTTTATACTGACGGTCCTAGAGTTCATGAATATCTTCAGGAGATCAGCGAAGCGGTATTCCAAAAATATGGTTCGGTCACGGTTGGGGAGATGTCTTCAACATCCCTTGAGCACTGCCAACAGTATTCTAGTTTGGATCAGCGTGAGCTATCTATGGTGTTCAATTTTCATCATTTAAAAGTGGATTATACCGATGGAGATAAATGGACCAAAGCGCCTTTTGATTTCTTACAGCTTAAGCAGATCTTCAATCATTGGCAGAGAGGCTTAAATAATAATGGTTGGGGCGCTCTATTTTGGTGTAACCATGATCAACCTCGGGTAGTTAGCCGATTAGGTGACGATAAAACATTTCGAGTCGAGTCGGCAAAAATGCTGGCGGCCTCTATCCATATGATGCAAGGCACACCTTATATCTACCAAGGTGAAGAGATCGGGATGACCAATCCTCATTACCGCCATTTGTCGCAATACCAAGATGTTGAAAGTACCAATATGTATGACATTATGGTTAATCAGCAAGGTGTAAACGCTGACGATATGATGGCAATTTTGGCGCAAAAATCTCGTGATAATTCACGGACACCAATGCAGTGGAATCGTGAAAAAAATGCGGGATTTTCTCAAGGGAAACCTTGGCTTGATATTGCAGAGAACTACTTAGAAGTGAATGCAGCAAGTGCAGTAGACCAAACTGACTCCGTATTCTACTTTTATAAAAAGTTGATATCGTTGCGTAAAGAGGTTGCGGTGATTACTTTCGGTGATTATCAAGATCTACTGCCAGATCATAAACAGGTGTTCTGTTATAGCAGAAGTGATGAGTCCAGCACGCTAATTTGTATCAATAATTTTTATGGTGAGCGTACGAGTTGTGTATTGCCGAGTGATATAGATGTTCATTCAGCAAGCTGTCTGATTTCTAACTATGCAACGAACGATAAATTTGAACATTTAATAACGTTAGAACCCTATCAAACATTGGTGCTATTGATTAGCCATACTTCATAATATTGTTGATATTGCATTCGGACTTTTGAGGCTCAGTAGGCAGACAACCTATTGAGCCTTTTTTGTTGTTTACTAAGGCCAGTTAGCCATTCACTTATGTAGCCTCTGCGCAATTGAAATGAATAGTGAACTCGCTGTAGCTAATATCTCATCTGGGAAATCATAGTCAGGATTATGTAGTTGTGGATGAGACTCTCCACTGCCGATACAGAAAAGTGCGCCCGGCCATTTTAATAAAAACTGTGAAAAATCTTCTGACCAGCGCATCGGTTCTGACAATTGAATAACTGAAAGTCCGAGTTCTTCCGCTTGTTCTGCGACGATATCGCAGTGTTTAGCACTGTTTACCGCTGCGTTAAAAGGTTCATCCCACTGTAGGGTTATTTTAATATCACTGTTATTTTCTAACTCACTTAGCGTGTTAAGCAACTTTTTCTTCATCTGTTCAAAAGTCGTATTGCATTCGCTACGAAGTGTTGCCATTACTTTGGCGTAACCGGGTGAAACACCAAATGCTTCTTCTCCTAGTTGAGCATGAACAATGGTGACCAAAGTGAAAGTATCAGGGTAATGCTCAGATAGAGTTTGCAGTTGGCGTATTACCGTCATCATGACTTCAACTGGACTGATTCCATTTTCTGGTCGCGCTGCATGAGAGGTTTTGCCTTGAAACTCAATACTGACCCCGGTCGATGCGCAAGCGAAGGTGTCCGGCTTTACTAATATCGAGCCCAGCGGATGTCCGGGCAAGTTGTGGTAAGCAAAAGTGTTATCGACACTTTGTTTATTTAACCAAGAATGTTTCAACATCTCCTCCGCACCTGTACCTGTCTCTTCAGCAGGTTGAAACAGTAAAATGATCTTTCCGCGACTTGGTGGGTGATTCGCGAGGTGCTCTGCCACCATAAGTAATGATGCGGTATGCCCATCGTGACCACATGCATGCATTACACCACAGTGCTGAGAAACATGTTGGTGAGTGGATTTCTCGACAATAGGTAGCGCATCAAAATCGGCTCTAAACAGAGTGGTTTCTCCTGTATTACCGCTGTCAATTACGCATACTATACCGTTACCACCAATGTTTTCTTTAGCGGTTAGACCAAACATGGAGAGCTGTTTTACTATCTTGGCCGCGGTGTTTACTTCTTGGTTTGATAGCTCTGGAAACATATGAAGTTGGCGACGAAACTGCGTGGCATTAAAGGTGTGCGGGTGTGATAAACGAGTCATAAGATGAGTATACAAGAGAGTGAATAGAATATTTGTATACTCATTTTAGCGACTTTTCAATGACTATTTTTAAGTGGCTTTGTTGTAGTTAACTTGATATCTGGTTGGCTTATGGTTCATTGCCAAGACCAGATTTAACATTATTGCACCTAATATAGATATGACGATAATCAGTGGAGAAACAAAGAAAAATGAGGCGATGAGGATAGTGCAATCAATAGCCAGTTGCGTTTTTCCTACTGAAATGCCGGTTTTATCTTGAACGACGAGACAGAAAACATTAAAGCCACCCAAGCTCGATTTATGCCTAAATAGAATGAGCATACCCAAGCCCATTAACAAGCCTCCAGCAATAGCGCAGTACACTGGATTGGCAAACTCTAAACTGATGACTAAATTAAGATGATCGACGAAAATAGACACCAATCCACCGGAAATCGCACTGTTTATAGCAAACTTTTTACCAAACCGCCTCCAGCCTAGCAGATAAAATGGTGTGTTTAGCAAAAAATAGAGTACGCCAAAAGTTAAAGGGACAAATTGGCTGATAAGCAAAGCAAGCCCTGTTGTGCCACCGGTCAAAAGATCGGCAGACTGGAGAAAGAACACCCCTTGTGCCGTGACAAATGTTCCGGTCAATATGGCGATCCAATCTTCTTTACGTGAGTGTTTTTCCATCATGTTTCAATTATGTGGCAGAGAATAGCGCGAATATTAGAGAAAAACTGTTTATTTCGATAGCTTGGCGCGGTAAATTAAAGGTAAGGTCTGTATTCTACAATTTACAGGGTGTAAATGCCTAAGTTGACACTAGGGTAAGCAAGGCTAAATGAAGTTAGATGGTTTGGCATTGCTTTATCGACGCTGACTGTTTGGCGGTCAAATTGAATTATTTTTAAATGGATTAGGAAAATAGCACAAATAAATGCATTGAGCGGCTTTCTGATATTGTACAAATTATGTAGAATATAGCCGCTTATTGTCGACACGAAAACGTTTGCGTGGCGAAATTTGTGCTTTTATTGCAATTTTCAGATTATCTGAGTCAGGAGATACAGATGCTAAAGCGTGATATGAATATCGCTGATTATGATGCAGAGTTATACGCTGCAATTCAGGAAGAAACTCTTCGTCAGGAAGAACACATAGAGCTTATTGCTTCAGAAAACTATACCAGCCCTCGAGTAATGGAAGCTCAAGGTTCTCAGCTAACGAATAAATACGCGGAAGGCTATCCGGGCAAGCGTTACTATGGTGGTTGTGAGTATGTTGATAAAGCAGAAGCATTAGCGATTGAACGTGCATGTCAGCTGTTTGGCTGTGAGTATGCCAATGTTCAACCTCACTCTGGTTCTCAAGCAAATAGTGCTGTTTATATGGCGCTGCTAAACCCAGGTGATACGGTACTTGGAATGAGCTTGGCCCATGGTGGTCACCTTACTCATGGTTCTCCTGTGAACTTCTCAGGTAAACATTACAACATTATTCCTTACGGCATTGATCAAGCTGGTCAAATTGACTATGACGAAATGGAAGCTTTAGCACAACAACACAAGCCTAAAATGATTATCGGTGGATTTTCTGCATATTCTCAAGTGGTAGATTGGGCTCGCATGCGTGAGATTGCGGATAAAGTCGATGCTTACTTGTTTGTTGATATGGCACACGTTGCTGGACTGATTGCGGCGGGTGCTTACCCAACGCCATTACCTCACGCACATATTGTGACTACAACAACTCACAAAACATTAGCTGGCCCTCGTGGTGGACTTATACTGTCAAATGCTGGTGAAGAGTTGTACAAAAAACTAAATTCTGCTGTATTCCCGGGTGGGCAGGGTGGCCCTCTAATGCATGTTATTGCCGGTAAAGCAGTCGCCTTTAAAGAGGCTATGGAGCCTGAATTTAAAGAGTATCAGCATCGTGTTGTTGCTAATGCTAAAGCAATGGTGGCTGAGTTTATTGCTCGTGGTTATAGCATTGTATCGGGTTCTACAGAGAATCATCTGTTCTTGGTAGACTTAATTGATAAAGGTATTACCGGTAAAGAAGCTGATGCTGCTTTGGGTTCGGCCAATATTACGGTGAACAAGAACTCGGTTCCGAATGACCCTCGAAGCCCATTTGTAACGTCTGGTATCCGAGTGGGAACGCCTGCTATCACCCGTAGAGGTTTCACCGAAGAAGATGCTAAGACCTTAGCTGGCTGGATGTGTGATGTATTGGATAATACGGATGATCAATCTGTAATCGATGCAACCAAGCAAAAAGTTTTGGCGATCTGTGCTCGTTTGCCAGTTTATGCTTAGTATGTTGATTCGTTAAGTTATTGCCAAAAAAAGAGCGATAGTTAAGACGAACAGAATGAAATATAAAATGGTCAGCCTTAACGGGCTGGCCATTTTTAATGGTGAACTAGCAATTTGCTATTTTATTGTATTATTTTTTATTGATACTAAGTGTGGTACCAGATTTACATTGAAATGAGTAATAACGGCGGCTTTCATTAAATTTAGAGAGACCTTCACCGGTACAGTAGTCAATATTAATATCTCTCATTATTTCTAAAGTGCTTTCACTGTTCATGGTGAACTTTGAACCGTCAGCACAAATAATACGTACTCGACCATCGTCACTCACGGAGTACACATCTACTTCTGTATTACAAAGCTCGAAGGAAGCATCTAAGTAATTATCTTGTTGGGTATTGGAAGAACACCCCATTATTGCAATAGACAGAATTGCGATTAATCCAATATCTTTCACGGCAGAATCCTTTGTCGACGTTATCTCTTCTTATTGTAATGGGTATTTAGCAATAGATAAACACCGCTATTTCTCGATGCTTATCTTGGTGGTTTTTATTATTAAGCTTAAATAGATGAGTTATTACGAGTTAATTGAATTGAAATAATATCTTAATTCTGCACTCATACATGGTTTGTTATGTGTTCTTTTGCGCAAAATGTAGTTTTTATTTTCATTAATGACCGATAAGTTAGCTTGGATCACTGTTTATGCACTTGGTTTTCTATAGTTTCGTTTTGATTTTGTCTGGCTAAATTATAGAGGTACAAATGCTAGAGTTGCTTATTGGTCTAATTGTTACGATTGGTGTTGGTTACTATATCGTTAAAGGGTATAGAGCTGCAGGGGTGCTACTTAGCGCGGGGTTATTACTGTTGATTCTAACGGGCTTGCTCGGTCATACGGTTTTGCCTGCTAAGGTCGCAGCGACAGGGAATTTTCTGACAGATTCTCTGGAATACATTAAATATATGCTTAAATATCGCGGTGGTGGCTTGGGGATGCAAATTATGCTGTTGTGCGGTTTTGCGTCTTATATGACATTTATTGGCGCGAATAATGTGGTAGTAAAGCAGTTTTCTAAACCTTTAGCATTTATTAAATCCCCATACATTTTATTGGTTGCAGCCTATATTGTGGCTTGTTTAATGTCATTAGCCGTCAGTTCTGCTACCGGTCTTGGTGTGTTATTAATGGCGACACTGTTTCCTATGATGACGGCTATGGGAATTTCTAGGCCTGCCGCAGTTGCCGTTTGTGCTTCACCCGCGGCCATCATTCTTTCGCCTACATCTGGAGATGTTGTTGTTGCGGCAGAAAAAGCGGGGATGGATTTAGATGTGTTTGCTGTCCAAACGGTGCTGCCTGTTTCTCTATGTGCGATTGTTGTTATGGCGATAGCGGCCTATTTTTGGAATAGGTATTTGGATAAAAAAGAAAACACACCAATGGAGAAGGTGGATATCTCTTCTATTGAAGTGAAAGCTCCCGCTTATTACGCCATGCTCCCTTTTCTACCCATTGTTGGTGTTTTTCTATTTAACGGTAAAACCATACCCGGTTTAAGTTTGGATATTTACACTATTGTCGTCTTGGCTATCTTCTTAGCAGCATTGACCGACTTTGTTAACAAAGGTTTTAAAGGTAAAGAAACATTGGAAGACCTAGACTCTTGTTATGAGGGGATGGCAGAAGCCTTTAAAGGTGTTGTAATGCTGTTAGTTGCTGCTGGGGTATTTGCTCAGGGTCTGATGTCCATTGGTGCCATTGATAACTTGTTACACCTTGCTGATCAAGCTGGAGCGGGTGGTGTTGCATTAATGCTTCTATTGACGACTCTTACTGTTGCAGCCGCCGTTGCTACAGGATCGGGGAACGCGCCTTTCTATGCGTTTGTTGAACTTGCTCCTTCGCTTGCTGCAAAACTGGGGTTGAATCCAGCTTTCCTGATTATTCCTATGCTGCAGGCTTCCAATTTAGGTCGTACAATTTCTCCTGTATCTGGCGTCGTGGTTGCTACGTCAGGTATGGGTAAAATTAGTCCTTTTGAAGTGGTGAAGCGTACATCTGTGCCTGTGTTTGCAGGATTGATTACCGTTATTATAGGAACCATAGTTCTGGTTCCTATGATGGCAAACTAACTTTTCTGCTAAATGGCCAGTCATAATGACTGGCCATGATTGATCAAGGGAAATAAATACAGCGTGCTTTATTTTACTTCTTCACCTTTAGCTTGCATGTCTGCATGATATGAAGAGCGAACAAATGGCCCACAAGCGGCGTGAGTAAATCCAAGATCTAATGCTATTTCTTTTAGTTCATCAAATTCAGCTGGTGGTACATAACGTTCAACTGGCAAGTGATGTCGGCTTGGTGCCAAGTACTGTCCTAACGTTAGCATAGTGACACCATGAGCACGCAGATCTTTAAGTACCTCAATGATCTCTTCTTTGGTTTCACCTAGCCCCATCATTAAACCAGACTTAGTTGGTACTTCTGGATGTAGGGCTTTAAACTCTTGCAGTAATTTTAGAGACCATTTGTAGTTAGCTCCAGGTCTTGCCTTGCGGTATAAGCGTGGTGCTGTCTCCAAATTGTGATTGAACACATCTGGTGGGTTATCGTTTAACAACTCTAGTGCCGTGTCCATACGACCACGAAAATCTGGAACCAGAGTTTCGATCTTGATCTGTGGATTTTTGGCTCTGATGGCTTTGGTACAGTCAGCAAAATGTTGTGCACCACCATCTCTTAAGTCATCTCTATCAACAGAGGTCACCACCACGTACTTTAACTTCATATCACTAATGGTTTGAGCTAAGTGAGCGGGTTCATTGCTATCAGGTGTTATTGGTCTGCCATGGGCAACATCGCAGAAAGGACAGCGACGTGTACAGATTGCTCCCAAAATCATAAAGGTTGCGGTACCGTGGTTAAAGCATTCTGCCAGATTAGGGCATGATGCCTCTTCGCAAACTGAATGCAGCGAATTCTTACGCATAGCAGCTTTAATATCTTGAATGCGTTTGCTGTCTGAAGGAAGTTTGATTTTCATCCATTCAGGTTTGCGCAGCACTTCTTTCTGCTCTTCAGGCATGTTCTTAACAGGAATTAATGCCATTTTATCAGCGTCTCTGTATTTGACGCCTTTTTCCATTTGAATTGGTTTGCTCATGATTAATTGCTTTCTTTTATTATGTCGACATGCTCATAGCTCAGTAGGGTAGTGAGCGCTGATATTATTGCTTCGCTTACGGTGGAGATGTTATCCGGCCCACCAAGTTCTTTTACTTGTATCATTTCCATCCCCTGATATCCACAAGGATTAATTCTTAAGAAGGGGGATAGATCCATATCTATGTTCAAGGCTAGTCCATGGAAAGAGCACCCTTTACGAATCCTAAGTCCAAGAGAACAGATTTTTTTGTTATCTACATAAACACCGGGGGCGTCAGGACGAGCTGAAGAGGTGATGCCAAAACTGGCTAATGACTCAATGACAATATTTTCTATCTGGGTAACTAACTCTCTTACACCAAGATTTTTTCTTCTAAGATTGATAAGAAAATAGGCCACTAGTTGACCGGGTCCATGATAAGTAACTTGCCCGCCACGATCACTTTGTATGACTGGAATATCACCTGTGTTTAAAAGATGTTCTTCTTTTCCTGCTTGTCCTTGTGTGAACACTGGGTTGTGCTCTACCAGCCATACTTCATCTACAGTATCCTCTGTTCGTTGGTCAGTGAATTGATGCATCGCTTTCCATACAGGCTCGTAGTCTCGTAAGCCAAGGTGTTTAATGACCAGCCTGTTTTCAATATTCTGCAAACTAACTTCCTTACCTATAAGGCATTACAAGAAAATATAACTATGACGTTATCCTCGCCTGTTCGATGACATCTTTCTGATTAACTCATTAATTTAATGGGCATAACCGAATAAGTAGGCGGTATAACTGCGGTGATTGGTATAGCACTGCATTGGCATGATTATATAAAGAAAAAACATTATAAACCCCTAGGTAAATAATGTGAAAATGTTTTTATTCGCTGTAGTGATTCGTTGGAGAATTTGAAAATTGAGTTGAGATTGATGTTGAGCAGAGGCTAATTATAAAAACAGCGGCCTATAGCCGCTGTTACCGTGTGGTTGCTATAGAACCATACGAACAATATCAATGTCGCCCAACTCTTTATAAAGAGTCTCAACCTGCTCAACTGAAGTAGCAGTAATAGTAATAGACACTGAATTATAAGTCCCTTTACCACTCGGCTTAACGCTTGGGCTGTAATCCCCAGGGGCATGTTTTTGGATAACCGCTAGCACCAATTCTGGCAGTTCCGGTTTAGCATAACCCATTACCTTGTAGGTAAACTGACAAGGGAACTCTAATAGGTCTTTTAACTTTGGTTGTTCTTGCATTGTTTCGTCCAGATCGGATGGAATAACAGAAGCGAGATATTACGCTCTCTAGAACAAGATCTCAAGGTATCCTTGCTCCCTTAAAAGGGTTCCTATTTCTCAATAACTGTCGTATTACTGAATCTTAATATCGGCTCTAAGTGGAAATGGATAGAGATAACATAAGGTTATCTTTGCGCAATAAAAAAGCCGCTAATGCGGCTTGTTTAGATTAAGAGGGGCAGTTAAAACCAGCTCTTAAATAGTAAGATAACATAGTCAATTAGACGGCTGAAAATACTGCCTTTCTCTACGTTTTCTAATGCTAGAAGCGGGTATTCTGCGATGTCTTCACCATCTACTTGGTAGTAAAGTTTACCAACAACATCCCCTTCGTTAATCGGTGCTTTTAACTCTTTTTCCAGCACGAAACTGGCTTTTAAGTTCTTAGCTTGGCCTCTTGGTAGTGTTACATAGGTATCTTCTGCAACGCCTAAAGCAACGTTCTCTTTAGAGCCCATCCAGATACGTTCACTAACAAATGTTTCACCCGCTTTATGAGGAGCAACTGTTTCGAAGAAACGAAAGCCGTAGTTGAGAAGCTTTTTGCTTTCTGCTTTACGAGCGTTTGCGCTCTTGGTTCCCATCACTACAGCAACAAGGCGCATTTTACCTTCTGTTGCTGAACTTACTAGGCTATAACCTGCTTTAGAGGTGTGGCCAGTCTTTATGCCATCAACGTTCATGCTTTTATCCCAAAGCAGTCCGTTACGGTTATATTGGGTGATACTGTTGTAAGTAAACTGTTTTTCTGAGTAAATCGCGTACTCTTCAGGAACGTCACGGATAAGTGCTCTACCTAATAGCGCCATATCGTATGGCGTAGAGTATAGGTTTGGATTATCCAAGCCATGAACGTTGGCAAAGTTTGTGTTCTTCATGCCAATTGAGCTAGCCCATGCATTCATAAGATCAACAAACGCATCTTCAGAACCCGCCACATGTTCAGCCATTGCCACACATGCATCGTTACCTGATTGAATGATAATTCCACGGTTTAGATCATCGACACTAACGGTAGTGCCTACTTCTATGAACATTTTAGAGGAGTCTGGGAAGTTTTTAGCCCAAGCATTTTTGCTGATAACCACTTCGTCAGTAAGAGAAATGTTACCACGCGCTAGCTCTTGACCAATGACATAACTTGTCATCATTTTAGTTAAGCTAGCAGGGGATAGCTTGGTGTCTTTCGCTTTTTCAGCTAAAACTGTACCTGAATTATAGTCAATTAAAACATAGCCTTTAGCCGCTATTTGCGGTGGATCTGGAACCACGATTGGTGCCGAGAAAGCGGTTGGTGCTACTACCATTGCCGTGGTAGCAAGAAGTCTTGTTATGGTCCGTTTTGACTTAATCATTTTAGTGTAATCAATGTTCATTGTTTTAAATTGCCCGTATCTTAACAGAATAGTGAGGCTAGGCCATACTATTGATACTGAATGAGTGAAGACGAGTAAGTTCCGATACCTTGTTGGTATTGGGATTTAACGTTTTGTTTTTCTGATAAATGCTTGAGGGTAACCCTCTGTTTGTATCGTTTTTAATACCTGTTCTGCTGTTGAGTAATCATCAAAAGGGCCAAGCAATACGCGATAGTTCTTGTTAATTGCTTCGACAAAACTCTCTACAGACAGTTTTTGACCCAAATCTTTTGCTAAAGTTCGCGTTCTTTGTTCATGATTTGAAGATGCCGCTTGAATAACATAGTTTATGTTTAACTGAGCCGAGTTTTCTTCAGACTTCTGTTTGTGAGTATTGATGTACTCAATATCCACATTTGCCGTACCAGACTGAATAACATCCAATTTATATGCAGCAGCATAACTTAAGTCAATGATCCTTCCTTGATAGAAAGGTCCACGATCGTTAATACGGACAATGGTGGTTTTGCCGTTATCCTTATTGGTTACTTTTACATAACTTGGTATGGGTAAAGTCTTATGAGCGGCAGTCATTGAATACATATCATAGATTTCACCATTAGACGTCAGGTGACCGTGAAATTTCTTTCCATACCAGGAGGCCTTTCCACTCTGCTTGAACCCGTCAGGGTTCTTGTTGATTTGGTAACGGTTACCTCTAAGGGTGTAATCTCGGTTTCCGCCTAAGCTATAGGGTTCATATTTTGGTTGTGCATCCTCAATGTGATCCAAAGTGATAGGAGTGTCAGGTCCAACATCATCCGATATAGAGTAGCGTCCACTAGGTGTTGAACAGCCAGCTAACAGAATGAGTAGCATGATGGAAAGAATTCGTATCATTGATGTATAAACCTTATAGCCAGCTAAGTCGCTTTTGATAACATACTGCGATGTGTGTGTATTGACATTAATATTCCAAATCCAGCCATTAAGGTCACCATTGAAGTGCCTCCATAGCTTATCAGCGGCAGTGGCACTCCTACAACGGGTAATATGCCACTTACCATACCAATGTTGACAAAAATATAGACAAAGAAGCTTAAAACAATACTTCCTGACATCATTCTGCCAAACGCAGTTTGCGATTGGCTAGCAAGATAAAGGCCGCGGCCTATGATGAATAGGTATAAGGTGAGTAAAACCAGTATCCCGAACATTCCCCACTCTTCTGCGATGACCGCGAAGATGAAATCGGTATGCCTTTCGGGCAAAAACTCCAGTTGAGATTGCGTTCCATGAAGCCAACCTTTACCCGTTAGACCGCCTGAGCCGATGGCAATTTTACTCTGAATAATATGGTAGCCAGCCCCAAGAGGATCGGATTCTGGGTTGAATAAGGTTCGCACCCGTACTTTCTGGTATTCACGCATTAGGAAAAACCATAGTACTGGTGCAAAGGCCCCTACGGCACATATAGCCGCAAAAATAATTTTCCAACTAATACCCGCTAGGAAAATAACGAATATTCCTGAGGCCGCAATCAAGATTGAGGTGCCTAGATCCGGTTGTTTGGCGATAAGAATGGTTGGTACACCAAGCATGACCAGTGAAACAACAAGTGTTTTAAAGCTAGGGGGAAGGGGTTTTTTGCCAATATAACGAGCGATCATTAATGGCACAGCCAGTTTTAGTAGCTCGGAAGGTTGAAAGCGCACGAAGCCAAGGTTTAGCCATCGTTGAGCGCCTTTTGACGCTTCCCCAAAAAATAGCACGCCAAACAACAGGCCAACCCCGACGACAAACAGAAAAGGGGCAAAAGCTTCGTACGTTCGAGGTGAAATTTGGGCCAAAACCACCATGACACCTAACGCCAGAGCCATACGCATAGCTTGTTTGTCCATCATTATCATGCTCTGTCCGCTGGCGCTATACATGATAACTAAACCAAACAGCATGATAGTAATAAGCCCGAGCAGCAGTGGGAGATCAATGTGGAATCTTTCAAAAAAGATTCGACTTTTACCTGTGGAGGGATCGAGTTTCATCACTACTCTGCCTTATCTTCTTTATTTAATATCACTTTATCAAAGATCTTTCGCACGACAGGTGCACCGTTAGTGGAGCCACCTCCTGCATTTTCTAATACAATGGTTGCGATAACTTCAGGATCTTTTACTGGGGCAAAACCGGTGAACAACGCATGGTCACGAAGATGCTCCGCTATCTGTTCGGCATCATACTCTTCGTCTTCTTTTAAACCAAAGACTTGAGCTGTTCCCGATTTTCCGGCGCTTTGATAGCCAAGGTTCTGAAAAGCTCTTCTTGCCGTTCCTTTTTTACCATGGTTGACTAAGTTCATTCCTTTTACCGATATGTCCCAAAAGTTATCTGGAACGTTGGTGATTGGAGGATAGGTCTCAATGGCTTCGAGTTTTTGAGTCTCTAATGGCTGATTGTTATCCACGGTTGATCTTAGTAAGTGGGGAGCCATTACCTTTCCTCTATTCACCAATACTGATGTTGCTTTAGCTATCTGCATTGGTGTCGCGGTCCAGTACCCTTGGCCAATGCCCACAGGAATGGTGTCACCTTGATACCAAGGTGTACGGTGTCGGCTCATTTTCCATTCTCGAGTCGGCATGTTTGCCTTACTCTCTTCAAATATATCGATGCCGGTGAACTCACCAAAGCCGAACTTCATCATCCAACTTGAAAGCCTATCTATGCCCAAGTCATATGCAACTTGATAGAAAAAAGTATCTACAGATTCTTCCAATGATTGAGTGATGTTGACTCTTCCATGTCCCCAACGTAACCAGTCTCGGAAAGGTTTTGTTTTTGAGTTAGGTATTTTCCAATAACCGGGGTCATTGCGCGTGGTATATGGGGTAACCACTTCTTCTTGTAAAGCTGCCACCGCAATGAAAGGTTTAACTGTCGATGCGGGAGGATAGATACCTAACGTTGTTCGGTTGACGAGCGGACGGTCACTGTTTTCAAGCAGTTTACGGTACGCTTTTCCTGAAATACCTTGTACAAATGGGTTGGGATCATAGCTTGGTGTTGAAACCATGGCCAGAATACCGTTGTCTTTCGGGTCGAGAACCACTGCTGCACCGCGGCGATTATCCAACAGTCTATAAAGATAGAGCTGAAGATCGATATCTAGGTTTAAAACCAGATCTTTACCCGGTTTAGGTGGAACGTATTTTAATGTACGGATAATACGTCCACGACTGTTTACTTCAACTTCTTGGTAGCCAGCGGTGCCGTGCAACATATCTTCATAGTATCGTTCTATTCCTAGCTTTCCAATATCGTACGTTGCTTGGTAATTGCTGTCTTTTTCTTCGCGAACAAGCGCTTGCATGTCTCTATCGTTGATTCTAGAAACATAGCCGAGAACATGGGTCAGAGCTGAGCCGTAAGGGTAGTAACGCTTTAGTTTTCCGGTGACTTCAACTCCGGGAAAGCGGTATTGATTTACCGAGAAGATCGCGACTTGTTGCTCGGTAAGCTGTGTTAATAAAGGGACTGATTTAAATCGACGAGAGCGTCTTTTCTCTTTATTAAAGTTCGCTATTTTCTCTTCTGGTATTTCTAGGATCTGCTGCAACTGACGGATTGTTTCGTCGCTATCTTTGATCTTTTCTGGAATCAACTCTAGATTGAATACCGGTCGATTTTCCGCAAGTATTTTGCCGTTTCGGTCGTAGATCAACCCTCGGTTAGGGGCAATAGGAACGATTTTAATCCGGTTGTCATTAGAGCGTGTTTTATAATCTTGGTACTGATTAACCTGAATATTGTATAGATTGGTGATGAGCAGGCTGATCATTACTATTATGCCTAGAAAAGAGACAATTGCCCGGCTTTGAAAAAGTAATGATTCTTTGTGGTGATCTCGAATCTGAGTGCGCTGTCGTTTCATGCCACTCTATTCTCTATGGTATGGGTGATTTGCAGTAATACTCCATGCGCGATAGAGGCTCTCTGCCATAACAACACGAACCAAAGGATGGGGGAGTGTTAATGGAGATAGAGACCAACTTTGATCTGCGGCGGCTTTGCATGCCGGTGATAACCCTTCAGGCCCACCAATCAAAATAGAAACATCTCTAGCATCTAACTTCCACTGTTGTAACTGTCCGGCCAACTGTTCGGTGTCCCATGGCTTACCTGGAATATCTAGAGTAACAATTCGATTGCCTTTTGGCACGGCTGCAAGCATGGCTTCGCCTTCTTTTTGCAGTATTCTAACAATATCGGCGTTTTTACCCCTTTTCCCGGCTGCAATTTCGACGAGATCAAGGGGCATATCGTGTGGAAACCTTCTACGGTACTCCTGAAAACCCTCTTCTACCCATTTAGGCATTTTAGTGCCTACGGCAATAAGTTGAATCTTCAAGTATTAACTCCAGAGTTTTTCTAACTGATAAAGTTCACGTTGCTTTTCTTGCATTACGTGCACCATGACATCACCCATATCAACCACAACCCATTCGCCTTCATTTTCACCATCTACACCGTAGGGAGTAAGGCCGACGTTTCTTGCCTCATTAGCGATATTGTTGGCGATAGAGGTCACATGGCGTTTAGATGTGCCGGTACAGATAACCATATAATCGGTGACGCTAGATTTTCCAATGACGTCAATGGTCTTTATATTTTCGGCTTTCATGTCGTCTACTTTATCGACCAAAAAGGCTTTTAACTTATCTTTTTGCAAGGGGAACCTCAGTTTATTGCGCTTGTAAGCGTGATTATATCACTGTTTAACTTTGAAATGGCACTATGAGCCATGACGGGCTAGAGTATCGTACTCGCCGAACAAAACTCCAACGATAGTTGCCTAATTAAGGGCCAGCTTGAATTGTCATACTGGGTTTTAACCATAATTTCGGCACGTGTTAGCTGTTTAATTAGTCGTTTTATCTGTCTGTTATCCAGTCTTTGTAGCGTGGCATTGTATAGCGGCCGCTTAGCTTGCCATATTCTGTTTTTATCAAACACCTGTCCAATTGGTGCCGTTACGCACTCATGCTGAATAGTGAGTAGTAAACTGAGCTCTTTTTGTAGTGTTCTTAATAAAATAACAGGCTCAACACCCTCTGATTCTAACTGTCTTAAAATTCGTTGTGATCGGTTTGGCTTGCCGGCTAGAAGAGCATCAATCCATTGGAAAGGGGTGTAATGATTGTGTCTACTCAGTGCTTGTTCAACACGCATTAAAGAGAGCTGACCGTCAGGATATAACAAGGTTAACTTCTCTAAACTCTGTTTAAGTGCGAGCAAGTTTCCTTCGTGCCATTGTGCAAGCATCTGCAACGCTTCAGCATCTGGGTTAAGGTTTAGTTGATGGCAGCGACGTTGAACAAAATGGGGTAATCTCTGTATATCAGGTGTTAAGCAACTGACCCAAATGCCTTTTTGATTCAGTGTTTTAAACCATTTACTGTTTTCTTGTTGGCGGGTCAGTTTTTGACCTGTGATAAGCAACAAGATATCAGGGTTAAGTTGTTCAGATAGCTCAATCAACTGTTTTGATGCTGCGGCATTAACGCCATTTTCTGGAATTTCTAATTCAATTATTTGCTGAGAAGAGAACAGACTCAGTGCGTTACAGCAATCAAATACGTCTCCCCAGTCCAGACTGGCATCAAGGGTAAAGCGGTGTTTTTCCAGAAAACCTGCGTTTTTGGCTACCGACAATATGGCATCTCTACTTTCTAAAAGAAGTAAAGGCTCGTTGCCAAAGAGTAAGTAAATGCCATTCAATTGACGCTGGAGATTGTCAGCGAGCTTATCCGCAAAAATACGCATTATATATTAACGCTTATTGATTTGCGGAATTCGCGGCGGATGGTTGCTCTTCAATGGGATCAAATTGTGTAAACCCTGAATCGATTTCTGCTTTTAGTCGTGCTAATTGACGCATGATTTGAGTCGCAGTTTGCTTTCTCATTTCATCCACAATCAAATCACGCTCTACCGATTTCGCTAGTGCCGCTCGTGGGTTATCAAGATAGTTTCGGGTAGCATTTGTGGTAAAGGTTTTGCTGCCTACATCAGGGATGGTCACTCTATAAGATGTGGTATAAGTCAGTTCTATCTCTGCTGCCTTGCTATTTTGATAGAGTGACAGTGTTCTTTCACCAACGCTTTCATTGACAAGATGAAGATTTGGAATTGACGCTGATGGTGGAACAAGCTCAATATCATTGAGTCTTAACTGAGCATCAACATCTCGTGTTAGCTGACTGAATTGGTCAAAGCTAGTTAAAGAGATGCTAGATATTTCTTGTGGTACTAGGTAGTTGCCACGTAAATGAAATCCGCAGGCTGATAACGCAGATACGGTTAAAAGCAAAAAAGCCGTTTGAAGTGTAGATTTGACAGAAATACGTTTCACAAAAATAACTCTCTGATGGTTTGAGTTTATATTTATCTAAGTCAAATAAGATCTCTTACTTCACTTAGATAAATATAAACAGGGCGCGGGTAGCCCCCTGTTTATATAGTGTCCATTGTAAGGACATTATCTATCTTGGTTAGTTCGCAACAATATTTAAAAGTTTGCCAGGAACATAGATCACTTTACGTACGGTTTTGCCATCTGTGAACTTAGTAACATTCTCATCGGATAAACCTAGCGCTTCAACGGCCTCTTTTGTCGCGTCTGCTGATACTGTTAGTTTCGCTCGAAGTTTACCATTTACTTGAACCACAATCAGTTTTTCATCTTCAACCATAGCTGCGCTATCCGCGGCAGGCCATGTTTCTGTGTCGATAGATTGGCCGCCAAGTACTTGCCACAATTCGAACGAAATATGAGGAGTGATTGGGTACAGCATACGAACCACCGCTTTAAGTGCCTCATCAAGAATGGCTCTATCTTGAGCAGACTCTTGTGGTGCTTTTGCTAACTTATTCATTAGCTCCATAATTGCTGCAATTGCGGTATTAAAGGTTTGACGACGTTCAATGTCATCAGTCACTTTGGTGATGGTCTTATGCACATCACGTCGTAGCGCTTTCTGGTCTGAGTTAAACTCAGAAGCGTTGAGAGCGGCTACATCACCTTTCTCGTTGTGTTCCTGAACCAATTTCCAAACACGCTTAAGAAAACGGTTAGCACCTTCTACGCCAGATTCTTGCCACTCTAGTGTCATATCGGCAGGAGAAGCAAACATCATAAACAGGCGAACAGTGTCTGCGCCATACTTGTTTACCATCTCTTGAGGGTCGATGCCGTTATTCTTCGATTTTGACATCTTGGTCATGCCAGTATGAACAACGTTATTGCCATCAAGGTCGGTTGCACTAACAATACGACCTTTTTCGTCACGCTCTACGGTAACATCCGCTGGAGAGACCCAAACTTTTGCACCTTTCTCATTATTGTAGTAATACGCGTCCGCAAGTACCATGCCTTGGCAGAGTAGCTTTTTAAATGGTTCATCGCTGGTAACCATACCTGTATCACGTAGTAACTTATGGAAGAAACGTGCATATAAAAGGTGCATACATGCGTGTTCTATACCACCGATGTATTGATCAACAGGAAGCCAGTAATTTGCTGCTTCTGAGTCTACCATCTCATCTGCTTGAGGCGAGCAGTAGCGAGCGTAATACCAAGATGACTCCATAAAGGTATCAAATGTGTCGGTTTCACGCAGTGCTGGTTGGCCATTGAAGGTCGTTTCTGCCCAGCTCTTATCTGCTTTAATTGGGCTGGTTACACCATCCATGACAACATCTTCTGGCAGGATCACAGGAAGTTGATCTGCTGGAACTGGATGTACTTCTCCATCTTCGGTCGTAACCATTGGGATTGGTGCACCCCAATAACGCTGACGAGATACACCCCAGTCGCGTAAACGGAAGTTGACGGTTTTCTTACCTTTGTTCAACTCTTCTAACTTATTGGCAATAGCATCGAAGGCTGGTTTAAAACTCAGACCATCAAACTCACCAGAAGCGAATAGAACCCCTTTTTCAGTATACGCGACTTCAGAGATATCCAGTTCGCTACCATCTTCAGGTTTTATTACTGCAACAATATCTAGACCATATTTATTGGCAAACTCGTAATCACGTTGATCGTGAGCAGGAACGGCCATAACTGCGCCTGTACCGTAATCCATCAAGACAAAGTTGGCGACGTAAATAGGCACTTCTCGGCCATTTAAAGGATGGATAGCGGTTAATCCGGTGTCCATGCCTTTCTTTTCCATGGTGGCAAGTTCAGCTTCTGCAACTTTGTTATTTTTGCACTCATCAATAAATTCAGCTAATTCGGCGTTATTTTTTGCTGCAAGTGCGGCTAATGGGTGTCCCGCTGCGATACCAACGTAAGTCACGCCCATTAGAGTGTCTGGACGAGTGGTATATACTTCTAAATCATCTTGACCAGCAACAGTGAATTTTAGTTCGACACCTTCAGAGCGGCCAATCCAGTTTCGCTGCATGGTTTTCACCATTTCAGGCCAACCCTCTAGATTGTCTAGGTCATCTAATAGCTCTTGTGCGTAAGCAGTAATTTTAACTGACCACTGAGGGATCTCTTTCTGCTCTACAGGTGTGTCACATCGCCAGCAACAGCCATCTTCAACTTGCTCGTTAGCAAGAACAGTTTGGTCATTTGGACACCAGTTTACCGATGATGTTTTTTTGTAGACTAAGCCTTTCTCATACAGTTTGGTGAAAAACTCTTGCTCCCAGCGATAATATTCAGGCGTACAGGTCGCGAACTCTCTGTCCCAGTCATAACCAAAGCCCAGTAACTTAAGCTGGTTTTTCATGTACTCAATATTTTCATAAGTCCACGGCGCAGGAGCGGTCTTATTTTTAACCGCTGCATTTTCAGCAGGAAGACCAAATGCATCCCAGCCAATAGGCTGCATAACATTTTTGCCTTGCAGTCGCTGGAAACGAGAAACAACATCACCTATGGTGTAGTTACGTACATGTCCCATATGCAGTCGACCACTTGGGTACGGGAACATAGAAAGACAGTAAAATTTCTCTTTGCTGGAATCTTCGGTGACGACAAAAGTTTTATTCTCGTCCCAGTGCTGTTGAACTTTTTGTTCAATGTCTTGCGGGTTATATTGCTCTTGCATTTATGAAATCCGGTTATCTTGGAAACTGTGAGATCGGTTTGATCAGATACGTATCGATCGGCATAGAATACCTAAAGGAAGCACGCTCAACAAGCTACAATAAAGATAAAGATTAAGTTAAGCAGAGAATACTATGGAGGTAGAATTATGCCAAAGCGTAAACATGGGTATGAAGAGAAGTTCAAAGAAGTCGTAGAAACCATTAAACATAGTCCTGATGAGCTAAATAAGGTGCTTGAAACCTCTGGTGAAGTGGCACAGGCGGCAACTGATATGACCAAAGATGAACTCTCTTTGGTCTCTGCTTATATGAAAGCGGATTTAAAAGAGTTTGCTGATAACTATCAAGAGAGTAAAGATAGTCCATTTTCTATTATGGTGACGGATTCCATTTGGCAAGCACTGCTAGATCTGACTGATAGAACCAAAGTGGAGTGGGTTGAATTGTTTGAAGATCTGGAGCATCAAGGTGTATATAACACCAATGATGTGATTGGATTAGGGCATTTAGTGTGTGAGAAGTGTGGTGATAAGAGTAAATATATTCACCCAACGGTCATTCAGCCTTGTGCAAAATGCGGCTGTAATGAATTTACCCGAATAGCGTTAAAGCCATAGTGCAGTTTCGTCTGTTTAGGTAAATGGGCATCTTGCCCATTTACCTTTAGCATTTTGGTTAACCTTTTGACTTTCTACGAGTCACTTCAAAAATAGCGAACAGCAGACCCAACATAATCAATAAGTGAGTAGGCCAGTTGCCCGCGATGTAGAAAGGTGTCGTGCCCGTGGTTAATGAGACTTGCGCTTTAAGCACTTCCGTTTTGAACTGAGGAATTTGAGCAACAATTTTTCCTTTGTAATCGGTAATGGCGGTTACACCATTGTTTGTGGCTCGGATCAACGGTTTACCGAGCTCTAACGCTCGCATTCTGGCTATTTCCATATGTTGCAATGGACCAATGGAATCACCAAACCAAGCGTCGTTAGAAAGGGTTAATATGAAGTCGGTGTTTTCGGTGACATTTTTACGAACTTGCTCACCAAATATGATTTCATAACATAGGGCAGGAGCAAAAGCGTATCCTTTTGCGAGGATATTATCTTGAATCAGTTCACCCCGAGTAAATGAAGACATAGGTAAATTGAAAAACGGCGCAAGAGGACGCAATAGTGATTCGAAGGGCACAAACTCTCCGAACGGTAATAAATGGTGTTTATTGTAATGAGGGTGAGTCGCCGCGTTGTATTCATCACTTTGCGAGCGGCCAAGGGTTATAATGCTATTGTAAAAGTTGCCTTGGTTGTTTTTGGTGATTACGCCCGTAATTAATGCACTGTCGTTATTGCGAGCAGCAGAATCAACATTTGTTAAGAAGTTCGTGACCTCTTGTTCCAAAGCTGGAATTGCAGCTTCAGGCCAGATAATAATGTCAGCATCCCAGTTTTCTCTGCTTAAATCGAGGTACTTCATTAGCGTGGGCCAACGCTGATTAGGTAACCATTTTAGCGCTTGATCGATGTTTCCCTGAACCAGTGCAAATCGAGGAGAGTCATCTGATTTTACAGTAACCCAATCAATTGAGTTGAATGAAAGGCCGCCAGCAAAAATAGCTAGAGCTAACAACAAGCTATGAGGACGTTTCACATTTATCGCATAGGCTATGCTAGAGGCGACTAGAACCACACCTAGAGTGATTAATTGCACCCCACCTATTGGAGCAAAGGAGGCTAAAGGGCTGTCTATTTGGCTGTATCCTAGTAACAGCCATGGAAACCCTGTCATAACCCATCCGCGGGCTAAATCTGCCAGTAGCCAAAATACGGGAATAACAATAAAGAAGCGAATGCGGTCTGTTGGAGGAGAGAGTGTGTTTGGGAAATAGCGATTTAGTAATCCAGCAAACAGCATGGGATAAATGGCAAGATAAGAGACCAGCAGAAACATCAAAAATAGAGTTGCTATTTTTGGCATGCCACCAAAGTTGTCTATGCTGATCTGAACCCAACTGATTCCTGTCGCGAACTGGCCAAAGCCCCAGCAAAATCCGATCAATGCTGAGGTTCGAGCAGAAACGTTATTTAGTAATAAAAACAGCAAAGCAGGGCTAATAATGGCCATTGGCCAGAAAGCATAAGGAGCAAAAGCTAGGGTAGTAGAAGCGCCAACAAAAACGGCCAATAAAGGCCGTATTAGGCGATGAGTCTTTTTAAACATCATCTTATCTTATTGTGTTTGGTTAGTTTTCTTCGGTTAAGGTGGCCGTTTCTCCTTCAGGGATGGTCACCTGAAGTTGAACTACGCGTCGGTTATCTGCGGAGGTGACTTTGAAGCTATAGCCATCAATTTCAACAACCTCACCTCTTGATGGAAGATGACCAAAAGTTGTCATGACCATTCCGCCAATGGTATCGACTTCATCATCGTTGAACTTAGTGGCAAAAGTGTCGTTAAATTCTTCGATGGTGGTGAGTGCCTTAACCGCATAGGTGTGCTTGCTGAGCTTGCGAATTTCCGCCTCTTCTTCATCGTCAAATTCGTCTTCTATCTCACCCACTATTTCTTCGAGAATATCTTCAATGGTTACTAGGCCAGAAACACCACCAAATTCATCGACGACAATGGCCATATGGTAACGTTCTTCTCGAAACTCTTTGAGAAGTCGGTCTACTCGTTTACTTTCCGGCACTACAACTGCTTGTCGAATCACTTCACTAATCTGGAAAGGCTCGCTTTTAGAACCGAGATATTTGATTAAGTCCTTCGCTAACAGAATGCCTTCGACGTGATCTTTATCTTCACTAATAACCGGATAACGGGAGTGCTGAGCTTTTGTGATGATCGCTATTAATTGGTCAAGATCATGTTCTTTTTCAACCGTAACCATTTGGGAGCGCGGTATCATAATATCCCGTACTCGCATCTCAGCTATTTCCATCACACCTTCGAGCATATCGCGTGTGTCATGGTCGATAAGATCGTTTTCTTCAGAGTCTCTAATCACATCAACGAGTTCTTGGCGATCTTGAGGTTCACCCTGAAAAATTTTGCCTAGGCGTTCAAAGAAGGACTTTCTACTGGGACCTTCTGATTTACTACTGTTCCCTTCTGAACTGGGAGAGTTGTCGTCGTTCATATTTACTCATAGTTTGACGCTATCAATGTGTGATAGCACACGTCCAATAGTCCGATACAATCTGAACTACTGTTCTAAATATGGATCTAAAAAGCCCATTTTCAACATGATTTCTGTTTCAATGGCTTCCATCTCTTCTGCTTCATTATCTTCTATATGATCATAACCTAGCAGATGAAGTGCACCATGTACAACCATATGCGCCCAATGTGCATTTAAGGCCTTATTTTGTTCTGCGGCTTCTTTTTCAACTACTTGCTTACAAATAATTAAATCCCCTAATAAATCCAGCTCTATGCCTGGAGGGGCTTCGAATGGAAAAGAGAGTACATTTGTTGACTTATCTTTTCCTCGATATTGCAGATTAAGTTGATGACTTTCTTGTTCATCTACTAGGCGAATAGTGACTTCCGCATCTGGCTGAAAAAGTGTGACTGCCGAAGAAAACCAAACGGTAAAATCATCACTATTTGGTAAGTTTTCTTCATTGTTGACTGCAATTTGGAGATCGACATCTATGGCCATTATTTTTCTGCCTCTTGAGCGGCAAGCTGAGCACTTTCACGTTCTGCTCTGCGTCGTGCTTCTGCTGCCTTTCTCTCTTTTTGGTCTTTTGCTTCCCATTTTTCGTAAGCATTGACCACTCTCGCTACCACAGGGTGTCGTACAACATCATCAGCTTGGAAGAAGTTGAAACTAATCTCATCCACTTCAGCCAATACTTCTATCGCATGGCGAAGCCCAGATTTTGCCCCACGAGGTAGGTCGATTTGGGTGACATCACCAGTAATCACTGCACGAGAATTGAAGCCGATACGAGTTAAAAACATTTTCATCTGTTCAACGGTGGTATTTTGACTTTCATCAAGAATGATAAAAGCGTCATTTAGTGTACGACCACGCATGTAAGCCAGTGGCGCGACTTCTATAACGTTGCGTTCAATCAGTTTCTCTACTCGTTCAAAGCCAAGCATTTCAAACAGTGCATCATAAAGAGGACGAAGGTAAGGGTCGACTTTTTGACTTAGATCTCCCGGTAAGAAACCGAGCTTTTCACCGGCTTCAACTGCTGGTCGAGTAAGAAGTATACGACGAATTTCTTGTCTTTCTAATGCATCAACAGCGGCAGCCACTGCTAAGTAGGTTTTACCTGTACCCGCTGGGCCAATACCAAAGCTGATATCATTGTGAACCATATTTACAAGATATTGAGCTTGATTTGGAGTGCGCGGCTTGATCACCCCTTTTTTGGTTTTAATAAACACTTCTTTGCCGTGCTCAATATTTGATTCCGTTGTCTGTTCTAATACTCCGGACTCTTTTATGGCAAGGTGAATGCTCTCGGGTTCAATATCTGGAATTTGGCCTCGTACGGGTGTTGTTTCTACGTAGAGGGTTTTGATGATATCAAGCGCTGCAGCGGCAGTATGAGGTTTACCTACGATTGAAAAAGCGTTACCACGATAGTTGATTTCTACACCGAGCCGGCGTTCAAGATGTTTGATGTTGTCATCAAATGGGCCACATAGACTAGAGAGTCGGTGGTTGTCAGAAGGTTCTAGATCTATTTCTAGAGTTACAATTTTATTGCTCAATTTTGCCTCTCAATTTTGCCATTTATGAGCCCGATTCTGACCGGGCTCATCGGCATTAGTCATTACAGCTTTTATAGCCTATTTAAACTAAGGCGTAAACGTTGCAACGCCTAATTCATCTTCTTTTCGTGTTTTATCCATCATTGCAGCAGGCGATACTGCGACACGTAAGTCCATTTCACTCTCAGTACGAACCAGCTCACCACGTAATGAGTTGGTAAACACATCCGTAATTTTCACATCAACAAACTGGCCGATCAGTTCTGCTGTTCCTTCAAAGTTAACCACGCGGTTGTTCTCTGTACGAGCTCTTAGCTCCATCAGGTTTTTCTTTGAAGGGCCTTCAACAAGTACACGTTGCTCAGTATCAAGCATTTGGCGAGAATAGCGCATAGCCTGGCTGTTCACCTGTTGCTGTAGTTGATATAAACGCTCTTTTTTCTGCTGTTCAGTTAAATCACAAGGATAGTCTGCCGCAGGAGTGCCGGGACGTGGAGAGAAAATAAAACTAAAGCTCATATCAAAATCGACATCTTTGATAAGCTTCATGGTATCTTGGAAATCTTGATCAGATTCACCAGGGAAAGCAACAATAAAGTCCGAGCTAATTTGAATGTCGGGACGTGCTTTACGTAGCTTACGAATAATCGACTTATACTCAATAGCAGTATGAGGACGTTTCATCATGGTCAGAATTCGGTCGGATCCACTTTGCACCGGAAGATGCAAGAAGCTAACAAGTTCTGGTGTGTCTTCGTATACCGCGACGATATCGTCAGTAAACTCTAACGGATGGCTGGTAGTAAAACGTAATCTGTCGATACCATCAATGGATGCAACGAGTCGAAGAAGATCAGCAAAGGAACAGATCTCACCATCATGAGTCGGACCACGATAAGCATTTACGTTTTGACCAAGTAAGTTAACTTCGCGCACACCTTGCTCTGCCAACTGAGCTACTTCATAAAGCACATCGTCCATAGGACGGCTGACTTCTTCACCACGAGTATATGGTACTACGCAGTAAGTACAGTATTTAGAGCACCCTTCCATTATTGATACAAATGCGGTTGCGCCTTCTGCTCTTGGCTCTGGAAGGTTGTCAAATTTCTCTATTTCAGGAAATGAGATATCCATTACCGGAGCATCGTCACTGAGTGATGCTTTGATCATTTCTGGTAAACGGTGCAAGGTTTGAGGACCAAAAATCACATCAACAAAAGGAGCGCGTTGACGGATATGATCACCTTCTTGTGTGGCAACACAGCCGCCAACACCAATCACAACCCCTTCTTTTTTGTCTTTAAGGGTTTTCCAGCGACCGAGTTGATGAAAGACCTTTTCCTGTGCTTTTTCGCGGATCGAACAGGTATTAAGTAAGAGAATATCAGCCTCGTTAGGATCTTCTGTCAGCTCGTAGCCGTTGGCGGCATTAAGCAGATCCGCCATTTTAGATGAATCGTATTCGTTCATCTGGCAACCCCAAGTTTTAATTAGCAGTTTCTTACTCATTTTAAAGTTCGCTCATCATTAGTTCTTTAGTATATATTTCGGGCCAGCGATAAACTGGCAAGCCGCGTATTGTACTGCTTTAAAAACCGCCTGACCAGAGCTGGGATTAATGATTTAAAAAACCACCATTAAGATAGCAAGTATGATGATAGCTATTTGCCTGCCTCTTTGAGTAGAATGGTAGCAGTAGATTTAAAAGAGATAGAGTTATGCAGAAAGAATCGTTTGATATTGTTGTTATTGGTGGAGGAATGGTTGGCGCCGCAACGGCCGTTGGGTTGGCTCAGCAGGGCAAGAGAGTTGCTCTAGTTGAAGGTATCACCCCGCAGCCCTTTTCCGTTGATCAAGCAATGGATATCAGAGTGTCTGCTATTTCAATGGCTTCAGTGCAGTTGCTAGAGTCATTAGGGGCTTGGGGTCATATCAAACAAATGCGTACTTGCCCGTATAGACGACTGGAAACATGGGAGTCACCGCAGTGTCGTACTCGATTTAGTGCGGATTCGCTCAATATGGAACAACTTGGTTTTATTGTAGAAAATCGATTGATTCAACTTGGTCTTTGGCAGCAGTTTTCTCAGTATGATAATTTGCACTGTTTTTGTCCTGACTCGCTGTCATCTATTGAGTTTGGTGAAGATACGCATCGATTAGTGCTGGAATCTGGGCAAGAGTTACAGACGCATTTAGTTATTGGTGCTGATGGCGCTAATTCTAACGTTCGCACTAGTGCAGGAATAGGAATTACGGCTTGGGATTATCGTCAAGACTGCATGCTAGTGAATATAGAGACAGATAAGCCTCAGCAAGATATTACTTGGCAATGGTTTACACCTTCTGGGCCACGTTCGTTTTTACCTCTCACGGGACAGCAAGGCTCACTGGTATGGTATGACAAGCCGCAACGTATCCGACAGCTTGTCGCAATGAGTAATGAGGCACTACGCGATGAAATAATTGCCCATTTCCCTGAAGAGTTGGGCGATATTAAAGTGTTACAGTCGGGATCGTTTCCATTGACTAGACGACATGCGCAACAGTATCAAAAGAATCGTTGTGTGTTGGTTGGTGATTCAGCTCATACGATAAACCCATTAGCTGGTCAGGGAGTTAATTTAGGGTTTAAAGACGTTAGTGCCTTACTAGATGTATTAAAAGAGAGAGAGTGGTATTTAGAGAGTAATTTAGCTAAATATGAAAGAAGGCGTCGAACAGACAATTTGTTGATGCAATCTGGCATGGATTTCTTTTACAAAACATTCAGCAATAATATTGTCCCTGTTAAATTTGCTAGAAATGCGGTGCTTAAGTTTGCTGAGCATGCAGGTCCCATCAAAGCGCAGATCTTAAAATATGCTATTGGCCTTAGCTAATAGCCATTAAAACTGAATCAAACAAAAACAGCAAAGCCCACTTAAAAAGTGGGCTTTGAAATAATGGTGCGGAAGGAGAGACTTGAACTCTCACACCTTGCGGCGCCAGAACCTAAATCTGGTGCGTCTACCAATTCCGCCACTTCCGCATCTGTTCTGTAGTTAAA
>NZ_VTXE01000011.1 GCF_013114595.1 Vibrio sp. 99-8-1
GCTTCACGAGCAAATGCTTCTAGAGCTTTCTTATCCATGTTGCTTATCCTTAGCCATGACTGGCTTAATTATAAGCAGATACACAAATTAAATTACAGTCTCTAGAAATGCTCTTCTAGCATCAGTAATTAAAGTCCTAGAGTACAGAAACTCATCGACTGCATTCAAGTTCTTAACCCCATTCTTGCAAGATCCTTCCAGTCTGGACTTCAAAGATTCAAGCAAAGACTCTGTCAGCTATAAGGTTACAGAGTACGTTAAATCAGAATGTTTGTATATTGCAGACTATAGACCTACAGTCCCTGAAGTGACAATGTATGACCAATTTACGGATGAATTTACCGATTGTATTAATGACTCCAAGAGTTCTATTAGTTACCTTTTAGATAATTCACTTTGTAAGAATATCATCTATTTTAATCGTCCTAAGCATATCCAAGAGTTTGCCAAAGAGCTTGCAGAATCACTTCCAATGGTTCAATCCCAAGAGTTAAGTTTGGCTATTCAAGAAATACAGGCAAGCACCCATGAACAATACCTTTTACTGTATTGCTTACAAAGAGGAGTTTTGTATCATCATGGCTCAATGACAGACTCCATGCGCAATTATGCAGAGTTTTTATATCGAAGTTGTAATGAGATAAAATTTTTGGTTTCTAGCTCAACGTTATTGGAGGGAGTCAACCTACCAATAGAGAGGATGTTTTTATTTGATGTTAGAAAAGGCTTAAGAAGTTTAAGCCCTTCTCAATTTAAAAACCTAATTGGTAGGGTAAACCGTTTTAGTGAAGTCTTTGGTGCCGCATCTTTGGAATCATTACAGAAGCTTCAACCACAGATTCATATCGTTGGAACTGACCGATTTTTAAGAAAAGGGGCAAACTTACAAAAATTTATTAAAAATGTTATGTATGTGAATAAGGTTGAGAAAGATAGTGTTGAAAACCTTTTTCTTGATGGCTCAGAGATTAATGATAGTAATAAAGATGAATATCAAAGGTTATTGACTAGACTCGAAAATCTAGAAGAGGGTATCAGTGATATGAAAAACCTTCCAAGAGTTGAGACTCCAGTAGGTTTGAAGTTACTAGAGCATAATATCTCTGATATCGATGTATTTAAGTATGAGGTTGAAATACATAACGTTCTAAAGCAATGCCAAAGTGAATATGGCTTAATTAACGACTCTAACACTTTGATGCTTGTTATATATCGAGTTTTTATCTCATTCGTTAAGAAAAGTGCAACTAATCAAACAAACAATTTGCTGCGCTTAGAGAGCGATAAAGCACAAACATTTTATGCTATGTTTCTTGACTGGAGTATAGAAAATGCGCCACTAGGCGTAATGATTGGACGTTTTATTCACTATTGGAATCAGTTACCTGATAATACCCCTGTATTTACCGGAAGCTGGGGAGACTCAACGAAAGGGGACTCTCACAGAGAAGTGTTTACTTATATATCTAGAAAAAGTAAATCAGAGCAAATTAATTTAGCCATTGTAAGGATTAAAGAGGAAGAAGATTTCTTTGATTATGTGCTATTTCGATTTGTTGAGATACTACATGAGCTAGATATAATGGATGATAATTACTATAAACTTGCTAAGTATGGAACTGTAGATAAGAAAACTATCACTATGATCCAAAATGGATTTAGTCGTGGTGTTGCTGAGATGATACGGAGTAAGTATCCAGATTTCTATACGGTTGAAGATAGTGGGCGAATGAATGTAGAAACATCCTTACATCAAAAATTAATAGACGATAAAGTTGGATTTTTACATCGTCATGAAATTAGTTTAAATGTGCCTAAAGCATAAAGTCGAATACGTAACGATTATTTTGACCCTGTAAATAATTATTTTTAACTGGCTTTGTAAGTGAATCTGCACTTTGGATACGAAGAGCTGCCATAGTATCCTGAACGCCCTTTTGCTTATTAATTTTTGCTATTCGTAAAACGAACTCAGATTGACAAATAAGGCATGTGTGTTTTGCTAAGCGTTTCGCTTAAGACTTAGGTTTACTTTCAGTGTTATCTAACTTATAGCGCCCAGTTTCGATCATGTTGACTAGTTTACTATCGTTAACACTAGCCAGAAGCGCTCATCTATTGAAAATTGGATAACCTCTTTTGGAAAGTCTCTTCTTAATAAGCTGTCATTTTTCCTTGCTATGATCAATTACAATTTTTATGTCATAAAATCATTCCTAGAGGAAAAGAGAATTACTATTAAAAGTAGGACTGAAAAGAGAGTTGTTATGAATGCTGTGTAGCAATTGGATTTGAGTTGCTACACAGAGAGCAGAAATGAAAAAGGCCTGAGAAGCGAAAATGCTCTCAGGCCTTATGGTATCTGGTGGCCCCTCGCAGACTTGAACTGCGGACCAATCGATTATGAGTCGACTGCTCTAACCACTGAGCTAAGGGGCCAATGGAGGGAGATTATAGGGGATGAACCCATTGCTGTCTAGAGAGTAATGGGGGTATTTGCGCTTAGTTTTTATCCACTTAAATCAGTTTCAATAAAAAAGGTGAGCGTTTGCTCACCTTTTAATCAAATATTGAATTTTAACACTGTTTTCAATTGCTATTTTATTCGTCTAGGAAGCTGCGCAGAGTTTCTGAACGACTAGGATGACGAAGTTTACGCAGTGCTTTTGCTTCAATCTGACGGATACGCTCACGAGTTACGTCGAACTGTTTACCAACCTCTTCTAGAGTGTGGTCAGTGTTCATGTCGATACCAAAGCGCATACGCAGTACTTTTGCTTCACGAGGCGTTAGGCCAGCTAGTACGTCTTTAGTTGCAATCTTCAGGCTGCCTGATGTTGCAGAGTCTAAAGGTAGCTCTAGCGTGGTGTCCTCAATAAAGTCACCTAAGTGCGAATCTTCGTCGTCACCAATTGGTGTCTCCATAGAGATTGGCTCTTTGGCAATTTTCAGTACTTTACGGATCTTGTCTTCAGGCATTTGCATGCGCTCAGCCAATTCTTCTGGTAACGGCTCACGACCCATCTCTTGCAGCATTTGGCGAGAGATACGGTTAAGCTTGTTGATCGTTTCGATCATGTGTACCGGAATACGAATAGTACGTGCTTGGTCAGCAATTGAGCGAGTAATAGCCTGACGGATCCACCATGTCGCATAAGTAGAGAACTTATAACCACGGCGATATTCAAACTTATCTACCGCTTTCATTAGGCCGATGTTACCTTCTTGAATCAAGTCCAAGAACTGTAGGCCACGGTTGGTGTATTTCTTGGCGATAGAAATAACCAGACGTAAATTCGCTTCAACCATCTCTTTCTTGGCACGGCGTGCTTTCGCTTCACCGATAGACATACGACGGCTGATGTCTTTAATGCTTTGTACTGGAAGAGAGGTCTCTTTTTCGATCATAGCCAGTTTTTGAATGCTACGACGAATGTCCTCTTCGTTACGTTTGATTTTTTCTGCATAAGGTTTGTCTGATGCAAGTACTTGGTCTAGCCAAGCGTCAGACGATTCGTTACCAGTAAATGCTTGTACAAACGTCTTCTTCGGCATTTTGCCGTATTCAACACATTGGCGAATAATTAAACGCTCTTGTGTACGAACACGATCCATAGAAGTACGAAGTTCGTTTACTAGGTAATCAAACTGTTTTGGAATCAAACGGAACTCTCTGAATACTTCCAGAAGGCTCTCTTTTGCCGCTGAGGTTGCATTACTTTCACGACCATGTTCGTTGATCGCAAGTTGCATGTTTTGATAGGTGTTACGAAGCTCGGTAAATTTCTCTAGAGCAAGCTCTGGATCAATACCTGTATCTTCTTCTTCCTCGTCCTCATCGCTATCCGCATCTTCTTTGTCTTCATCTTCTAGATCTGACTCAGCAAGCTCAGAACCGATGTGAGTGGCGGTAGGTGCTACCGTGCCATCATCGTTCGGGTCAACAAAGCCTGAAATAATGTCAGTAAGACGAAGCTCTTCAGCCTGAACTTTATCAAACTGTTCAAGGATGTAAGAGATGGTGCCCGGATACTCTGCAACAGAACATTGAACTTGGTTAATACCATCTTCAATGCGTTTTGCAATGTCGATCTCGCCTTCGCGAGTCAATAGCTCGACTGTACCCATTTCACGCATATACATACGTACTGGGTCAGTTGTTCGACCTATTTCGTTCTCAACACTGGATAGTGCAGCTGCCGCAGCTTCTGCTGCGTCTTCATCGGTGATGACATTGTCATCGTTTAGCGACATTTCATCTGCATCTGGTGCAGTTTCAACGACTTTAATACCCATGTCGTTGATCATTTGAATGATGTCTTCTACCTGTTCAGAATCTACGATTTCTGCTGGTAGGTGGTCATTTACTTCGGCGTAGGTCAGATAGCCTTGTTCCTTACCTTTTATGACAAGTAACTTTAGCTGTGACTGCGGATTTTGATCCATAGACGATACCCAACTTCAGGTCTGAGTGATGGTGTAAGTATGCGAAACGCAAACCGCCAATTATAACAAATTTTAACCTTGCTGACTAATCAATATGGGTTACGCTTTTAAATCAAGCATTAAAGCTTGTAGCTCCCGTTTCTCTTCGGTTGATAAACCGATACTTCTTGCCTTAGCCTGCAAGCTTTCTATCTGCTTTTCTACGCACTGGGCAAGAATATTGTCCAGTGAGTCTAAAAATATATCTTGTTGATTATCATCTTCGAGTGGAATATCCCAACTCGCTAGGCGAGATAATAGCGCCTCATTTTGCGTATTGCGCCAATGCTCTATTAATTGGCCTGTGTTGATATGGGGATAAGCATTACATTTATCAAGCACATCATGTAATAAACTTAGACCCGGAATGTTAATTTCGCGAACATCCGTTAAATCTGGCACAAATTCACTATAGCTCGGATTTTGTACAAGCAAAGCTATGACTACCCGCATTGGGGTTTTGGCTATTTTTTGTGGCGCGCTGTGGTTCTGCTTTGCGGCTCTTTTTGACGAGGCTTGATGCTCCAAAAAGTGTCCGGTTTTTTCGCCAAGCATTTTAAATAGCTGTGCTTGCAGGTGGTCGTCCGGTATTTTTTCTATTAGTGGTTTTGCTAACGCTTCTAATGCGGCTTTACCTTCGTTACTGCCTACCTGAACCTGACTAGTGAGGTTTTTAAATAGGTAAGTCGAAAGTGGCTCTGCATCTTGTATCTCTTGTTCAAACGCTTCTTTGCCATTTTTGCGGATAAAGCTATCTGGGTCTTCACCATCGGGTAAAAACAGAAACTTTAAGATGTTGCCGCTTTTCAAAAAGCCAAGTGCGTTTTCTAATGCTCGCCATGCCGCTTCTTTACCTGCTCGGTCACCATCGTAACAACACACAACGGTGTTGGTTTGGCGAAATAGCATCTGTAAATGGTCACCTGTGGTGGCAGTGCCTAGTGACGCCACGGAGTAATCTACCCCATATTGCGCTAAGGCCACGACATCCATATAGCCTTCAACCACTAAAACTTGTTGAGGCTCTCGGTGAGCTTGAAGCACTTCATAAAGGCCATAGAGCTCTTTGCCTTTGTGAAAGATTGGTGTTTCAGGGGAGTTAAGGTATTTTGGTGTACCTTCACCTGTAATGCGGCCACCAAAGCCAATCACTCGACCACGTCGATCCCGAATAGGGAACATAACGCGACCACGAAAACGGTCGTAGCGGTTGCCTTTGTCGTTTTCGATAAGCATGCCAGCGGTAACCAGCATCTCTTGGATGTTGGGTTGCTGACCAAAGTTCTTGCGAATGGCGTCCCACTCATCGGCTACGTAACCAATGCCAAATTTTTGTACAACATCGCTGGATAGTCCGCGCTGTTGTAAATACTCAATGGCGTGTTTGTTGCTGGCGACTTTTAGCTGTGACGAGTAAAACTGAGAAATACTGCCCATAAGGTCATATAAGCTGCGTTTCTCTTCGCTGTTTGCTCGTGGTGTGTGGCTTATCTCACCACTCCGCTGTTCTCGGGGGACATCTAGGCCTAAACCGTTCGCCAGCTCTTCAATGGATTCAACAAAATCGAGGTTGTCGAACTCCATAACGAAGTCAATGGCGTTTCCGTGGGCACCACAACCAAAACAGTGGTAAAACTGTTTCTCTTGGCTAACGGAAAAGGATGGGGTTTTCTCGTTATGAAAAGGGCAGCAAGCACTGTAGTTTTTGCCTTTCTTTTTTAACTTTACCCGGGCGTCGACAATATCCACGACATCCACTCTGGCGAGTAGGTCATCAATAAAATTACGTGGAATAAGTCCAGCCATATATCCTAGGGTCTTTTAAAATAATCGAGAATAGCGAATACGAACAAGCCGCGCATTCCAAAAAGGATAGCACGGCTTGCTAAAATTTCTTTGAGCTTAAGCGAGTTTAGCGCGAACCAACCCACTTACTTTGCCCATATCTGCACGCCCTTGAATTTGAGGTTTAAGAACGCCCATTACCTTACCCATGTCTTGCATGCCCGCAGCACCAGAGTCAGTAATCGCACTTTCAATAAGTGCTGTTACTTCGTCATCCGTCAGCGGTTGAGGCATAAATTCCTCAAGTACGGTAATTTCAGCCTTCTCAACATCAGCAAGATCATGACGATTTGCAGTTTCATATTGAGCGACAGAATCGCGACGTTGTTTAACCATTTTTGTCATGACAGCAATTATGTCGTCGTCGGTCAGAGTGATCCGCTCGTCGACTTCACGTTGCTTAATGGCAGAAAGGGCTAAACGAATAGTGCCAAGGCGCGGTTTGTCCTTGGCTTTCATCGCTATTTTTTGCTCTTCTTTGAGTTGGTCAATAAGAGCCATAACTAATTTCCTTTAAGAATTCAGTTATTAGTACAGGCGAACGCGACGTGCGTTTTCGCGAGCAAGCTTCTTAGCGTGACGCTTTTGTGCAGCTGCTTTAGCGCGTTTGCGAACTGTAGTTGGTTTTTCATAGTGCTCACGACGACGTACTTCAGATAAGATACCTGCTTTTTCGCAAGAGCGCTTGAAACGACGAAGTGCAACGTCGAACGGTTCGTTTTCACGTACTTTAACTACTGGCATATGCCTTTCACCTCAGGGGTTATTCGTTAATGCTGGTTCCTCTGTGCCGAATCGTTAGCGATTGGCATTAACCAGCTTGATCAAAAATGGTGCGGAATTTTAATCCGAGAAGTACACCTTTGTAAAGCTTTATCGTGGTCAAATTTTGTTTGATTAGGTAATATTGCGCCAAATTTATTTTTTAATGTTGATGACGCCGAGAAAAGTATGCGCATTTTAGGGTTAGAAACGTCGTGTGATGAAACCGGCGTAGCAATTTATGACGATGAGAAAGGGTTGCTTTCTCATCAACTTTACAGCCAAGTAAAACTGCACGCCGACTACGGTGGCGTGGTGCCTGAGCTGGCATCAAGGGATCATGTCAAGAAAACCATTCCACTGATTAAAGAAGCATTGAAAGAGGCCAATTTAACCTCTGATGACATCGATGGTGTGGCTTATACCGCAGGGCCGGGTTTAGTGGGGGCGCTATTGGTTGGTGCGACTATCGGACGCAGCTTAGCGTACGCATGGAATGTTCCAGCGGTGGCGGTTCACCATATGGAAGGGCATTTATTGGCGCCAATGTTAGAAGATAACCCACCGCCATTTCCATTTATTGCTCTGTTGGTTTCTGGTGGCCACACCATGATTGTTCAGGTGATGGGCATTGGTGATTACCAAATCCTTGGCGAATCTATTGATGATGCGGCAGGAGAAGCGTTTGATAAAACGGCTAAATTAATGGGGCTGGATTATCCCGGTGGGCCATTGCTGTCACGTTTAGCCGAAAAAGGCACTGCAGGTCGTTTTAAGTTTCCTCGTCCGATGACGGATAGACCGGGGCTAGATATGAGCTTCTCCGGGCTGAAGACATTTGCAGCGAATACGATCGCAGCGAATGATAACGATGATCAAACTCGCGCAGACATTGCTTATGCGTTTCAAGAGGCGGTCTGCTCAACGTTATCCATTAAGTGTAAACGAGCATTAGAACAAACCGGACTAAAGCGTATTGTTATTGCTGGCGGAGTGAGTGCGAACAAACAGTTACGCGCAGAGCTGGCAGCATTGGCGAAACGTATTGGTGGTGAAGTGTATTACCCAAGAACCGAGTTCTGTACCGATAATGGCGCGATGATCGCTTATGCGGGAATGCAGAGGCTTAAAAATGGGGATACAACGGATTTATCGGTTAAAGCACAACCAAGATGGCCGATTGATCAGCTCACACCAATAGAGAGTGAGTAATATAACCTAGCAGCCCCTTGCACGTTCCTTTCATCTATCTCGTTCCCATGATTCTCGTGGGAACGCATATCGACGTTAATCCATAACCGAAGGGCTGCTAAACCCTTCAGCGCAAAGAATCAGTTGGGCGTTTCGTTAAGGTCAGGTATGCATTACCACGCGAGAGCGTGATAATGAGGATGCTTCTTATGGTAATAAGGAAAAAGGTTTTTACTGCTGACTGGTGCCGATTTTAGGTTCGTCGCCTTTAATTAATCGGCGGACGTTTTCATGGTGGCGCAGTAAAATTAAGCAGCACAGCATGGCCACAGGCAGCGTGTAGAGGGGTTTAAATACCCAAGCGTAAAATGGTGCGATTAAGGCAGTAATAATGGCAGCAAGGGAAGAGTAGCGGGTAATAATCGCAGCTACAATCCAAGTCGCAGCGAGTAATCCGGTTAAGCCCCAACCTATGGGGGCAATGGCACCAATGGCCGTGGCCACGCCTTTGCCACCTTTAAAATGGAAGAAGATCGGATAAATATGACCGAGGCAGGCGGCGATGCCGATAAAGCCAAGCATTAATGGCTCAATACCTAGATAGTAACTGCCCCAAACCGGAATTGTCCCTTTTAACATGTCGCAAATCAGAACCGCGAGAGCCGACCATTTCCCCCCAATTCTAAGTACGTTAGTGGCGCCGGGGTTGTGCGAACCCGTCTCTCTTGGATCCGGAAGATCAAATAATCGGCAGATCAAGATGGCACTAGAGATCGAACCTAGTAAGTAGGCAAAGATGATCATGCAAAGTGCTAGTGGCGTCATGGCTATCCTATGAAGCAAAAAAGGGGTAAAGTGTCCGGCTTAAAAATAATACGTCTTTTTAATGAGTATTGGTATCCGACCTGTTGCTGATTGGTATCTTATCGCATTTTTTTTGTTCAATAAGGTGACTTCGCTCGTGTATTTTGCCTTCGTTCGAGCATTATTATCAAAGCAGGTAACATTTTTCCTTCGTATGAATGATTTTATAGGAGTTTATTAATGGCTTTAGACACAGTTTTTATTGAGCAGCTAGAGGTAATAACCACCATTGGTGCTTATGATTGGGAACAAGAGATTAAGCAGAAGCTGGTGCTTGATATTGAAATGGCGCACGACAACCGCCCAGCGGGCAAAAGTGATGATGTTGAAGATGCATTAGACTATGCTAAAGTGAGTCAAGCGGTGCTTGAGCACATTGAAAACGGTCGTTTTTTATTGGTTGAACGAGTGGCGGAAGAGATTGCCCATTTAATTATGCAGCGTTTTTCAGTGCCTTGGATTAAAGTTCGTTTAACTAAACCCGGTGCGGTTCCTCAAGCAAAAGGGGTTGGAGTGGTGATTGAACGAGGAACGCGATGATTACCACCTATATTGGCATTGGCAGTAACGTAAACCGAGAATATTACTCTCAGTTTGCGGTTGAAGCGTTATCTGAACTTGGTAAAAATATCGTCATATCTAGCGTATATGATTGTGCTTCAGTTGATTTTGACAGTGCCCCTTTTTTCAATTTTGTCGTGCAGTTTGATACGGCAATGAGTTTGCCTCAACTCTCTAAAGCGTTACGAGAGATTGAGTTCAAAGCAGGCAGAGCGCAGGATGCTCAGAAATATCAAGATAGAACGCTGGATCTCGATATTCTGCTATTTGGTGAAGAGGTCTCCAGTGCTTCACCTCAAATACCAAGGAAGGACATTTTTAAGTACCCATTTGTGATTCAACCACTTTATGATTTATCTCCGGATCTTTGTATTCCTGATGATGGCCGTTTAGTTAAAGAGGTGTGGTTGAGTATGGATAATCTTCAATCCCTTACTAAAGCGGATTTTCAATTTAGTGGTTGTTAAATGACGTATTTTGAAGCGTTTATATTGGCTCTCATTCAAGGGCTTACCGAGTTTTTACCTATTTCTAGCTCGGCGCACCTTATTCTCCCTTCGGCTATTTTGGGCTGGGAAGATCAAGGCTTAGCCTTTGATGTCGCGGTGCATGTAGGAACATTAGCCGCCGTGGTGATCTATTTTAGACAAGAGATAGTGACACTCTTTACTGCGCTAATGGGGTCAATCTTTCGTCAAGAGAAAAGCAAAGAGTCTAAGCTGGCATGGATGATCATACTTGCCACCATTCCTGCCTGCCTGTTCGGCTTGTTTATGAAGGACATAATTGAGCTCTACTTAAGAAGTGCTTGGGTAATAGCGACCACCACGGTGATATTTGCGTTACTGCTATGGTGGGTAGATAAACATGGCCGTTTTGCTGACGATGAGTACAGCGCGGACTGGAAGAAATCACTGTTTATTGGTGTTGCTCAGGCGTTAGCAATGATTCCTGGTACGTCTCGTTCGGGGGCCACCATTACTGCGGCGTTGTATCTTGGCTTTAGTCGTGAAGCGGCTGCTCGCTTTTCGTTTTTAATGTCGATCCCTATTATCACCTTGGCAGGGGGATATCTTGGCTTAAAACTGATCTCTAGTGGTGAGCCTGTTCACTTGGGGATGCTCGGCACGGGGATGATTACTTCGTTTATCAGTGCCTATATCTGTATCTATTTCTTCCTGAAGCTTATCTCAAAAATGGGCATGACTCCTTTTGTTATCTATCGCTTACTGCTTGGTTTTGGCCTGTTTGGTCTACTGATTTTCAACGGTTAAGCATCACATTGAGGCGTAAAGGCTTCAATTGAATTAGGGCTATAGCACGATCTTTATTGAATCTGGCTATGGCCCTTTTTATTTACTGCCTGTTAATGCTGCTCAACCGATGTGGTGCTCAGCTGTTGGATGCACAGGGCTTGAAAAGCTTTCGCCTGAGGAGAGATGGTTCTGTCACTTAAAGTGAAAATACCGATTTCTCTCTCCAATGGGGGATCTATAAGAGGTATCCATACCAATGGCGTGTCATTAGTTGGAAATGCCAACTTGGGCAGTGTTGTGACGCCTATGCCTAGCTCTAACACAGAAAATAGAGAGGTGATGTTCTCGACAGAATAGAGTGCTTGCTGCGACAGTGTCCCGGCTGGTGTCGGGTCTAGTAATTTACAGGTTCCATTGCGGATAAAAGGCTGCTTAAGAAGTGTCTGCCATTCAATACCGTCAACTTGCTTGGCAATGGGATTATCTTTTAAACAGACAACGCCAATAGGATCTGAAATCAGCGGCGTAAAATCGATGCCTGTTTCCTCTAGGCTAGATGGGTTACCAAGAGCTAAGTCCACCTCTCCCGATAACAACCGCGCTTCTACGCCTGAGGCATTGTCATCAATAAGGCTAACTTCTACATTTGGGTGCTGTTCGCAAAAGTGACCTAACACGCTAGGAATAAGCTTTGCCGCTACGGAGGGCACACTCGCTATCTTAACTCTTCCTTGCTGACCTGCCGCGGCGGCTTTTAAGTCGTTATCCAAGGCACTGTATATGTTGAGAAACTGGATGATTTTGGGTAAACAAATCTCCCCAAAAGGGGTGAGCTTGGCTTTGTTTCCTCCTTCAAACAGCGACTGTCCAAGGGTTCTCTCTAACTCCTTTATCGAGGTTGATAGCGCTGCCTGAGAGCGATTGGCTCTATTTGAGGCGGCGCGAAAGCCTCCTTCTTCGACGACGATCACAAAATGCCTTAATTGTTGCAGCTTAATACTCAACGTCCTTCCCCTTAAATCCCTTTATTTACTGCAATTAGGGTAGTTCGATAAATTAAATTTATCAATTGTAAAAAATTTATAGTTAGATTTATCGTTAAGTAATGTGCATCATTTAACTAAATTGCAACATTAACATTACAAAAGGTCAAAGTGCTTGTGAGTATTCAAACTAAAAAACAGCCGATAAAAACAGAATTGTTTGCCTCTAAAGCCCCTCTAGAGTGGGCGGTTGTTGGCAACGGCACACTTTATACTGCACAGATCCCAATCGATGAAACTGGCGCGGTTGTAGCGGGGGGAATTGAAGCGCAAACCCGTCAAACGTTTAACAATTTAGTTCATACCCTTGAGTGCGCGGGTGAGTCGATGGACTCAGTGCTTCAAGTTCTTATTTATGTTACCGACCGAGCGTACTTGAAGACGGTGAACGAAATATATGCAGATTATTTTAACGCGCCTTATCCAAACCGTGCCGCCATGGTTGTGGCAGGCTTGGCGCGTGAAGAGATGTTGGTTGAATTTGTTGTATATGCCTCGGCTACGCAGCCGGAATAACAGATAACCATATTAACAGGCTAACGGAAAAGGTTGGCACTGAGTAAAGACAAGGAAAACGCAATGACTTTAATAAATAACGTTCAGACAGAGAAATCGCTCTACATCGCAGGTGAATGGCAAGCGGGTGTGAGTACTGTTGCGAATATTAACCCGTCAGACATAAGTGAAAATTTGGGTGACTTTTCGCAAGCGAGTGACTCTCAGGTTGAGCAAGCGATTCAAGCCGCGAAAGTAGCGCATCCTGAATGGGAAAAATCGCCTCTAGAACGTAAGCAGAGTGTTTTGCAAGCGATAGGTGATGAGCTGATAGCTCGTTGTGATGAACTTGGCACGCTGTTATCTCGTGAAGAGGGCAAACCTTTTGCGGAAGGGCGTGGTGAGATTTATCGCGCTGGCCAGTTCTTTCAATATTTTGCCGCCGAAGTACTGCGTCAAATTGGCGACAATGCAGCCTCTGTAAGACCGGGTGTTTCTGTCGAAGTGACACGCGAAGCGGTTGGAGTGATTGCCATTATTTCGCCATGGAATTTCCCAACGGCAACTGCTGCGTGGAAGATAGCGCCTGCTCTGGCTTTTGGTAACAGCGTTGTTTGGAAACCCTCTAATCTTACTCCTGCAAGTGCCGTTGCTCTTACCGAAATCATCCATCGCCAAGGGCTACCAGCGGGAACATTTAACCTTGTTTTAGGCAGTGGCTCCAAAGCGGGTAACACGCTTATTAATTCAAAAGATGTTAATGGTGTCAGCTTTACGGGCTCTGTAGAGACGGGACGAAAAGTCGCCGCCGCAACCGCGCCGAACTTTGTTCGCAGCCAGTTAGAAATGGGCAGTAAAAATGCCCTTGTGGTGGCGGACGATGCCGATATTCAGATTGCTGTTGAAGCGACAATCGCCGGTTCATTCTCCGGTGCCGGACAAAAATGTACCGCTTCATCTCGCCTTGTTGTGATGGACAAAATCCACGACCGCTATGTAGACGCCCTGATCAAACGCATGAGTGACTTAAAAGTCGGGCATGCATTGGATGACGGCATATTTATGGGGCCGGTTGTTGATGATAAACAGCTTAGCTCTAACTTTGAGTGGATAGAGAAAGCCCGCCAAAGCGGTGCGGAACTTGGCTTTGGTGGTGAAAGATTATCTCTGAAACATGAAGGTTACTACATGTCTCCAACCCTATTCCTAAACAGTAACAATAGCTGGGAAGTGAATCAGGAAGAGGTGTTTGCACCAATGGCGTGTGTCATTCGAGTGGCTGACCTAGACGAAGCAATCGCGGTCGCAAATGACACGCGCTTCGGCTTAACTGGCGGCATTATCACTCAAAGCCTTCGTAACAGCGCCATCTTTAAACAGCAGGTTCAAACCGGTTGTGTGATGGTCAATCTACCAACCGCAGGCACTGATTACCACGTCCCGTTTGGTGGTCGTAAAGAATCAAGCTTTGGTCCTCGCGAGCAGGGTCAATATGCCAAAGAGTTTTATACCGTGGTGAAAACCGCTTACCAACGTCCTTACTAAGCCTATTGGGTGGTGTTGCCACCCATTACTTAACGCAACGAATTTGTATAGGGAGTGGTTATGTACCAGAAAAGGATAGTGATCGACGGCTTGCAGTACTGCAACTGGGATCGAGAGTATTTTCAAACCTTGAAAGTCAGCGGCATTACTGCGGTTCATGCAACGGTTGTTTACCATGAAAATGCCCGTGAAACGCTGACTCGCTTTGCTGAGTGGAATCAACGATTTGAAAATAACGCTGACTTGATCATGCCGATTCATTCGATGGCAGATGTTCAGAGAGCAAAAGAGTTAGGAAAAGTTGGGGTATTTCTTGGGGCGCAAAACTGTTCGCCAATTGATGATGAGATTGGCCTTATTGAAGTGATGCGTAAGCAAGGGCTGTTGATTATGCAGCTTACCTATAACAACCAAAGTTTACTCGCCACTGGCTGCTACGAGCAAAATGACAACGGCATAACTCGATTTGGTCAGCAGGCAATTAAAGAGATGAACCGAGTGGGCATGATCATCGATATGTCTCACAGCGCTGAGCGTTCAACGTTAGAGGCGATCGATCTCTCTACGCGGCCAATCTGCATTAGCCACGCTAACCCAACCTTTGCTCATGATGCATTACGTAATAAATCCGACACGGTGATCAAAGCGCTAACCAGCCGCGGTGGATTGATCGGTTTTAGTTTGTATCCCTTTCATCTTCCTAATGGCAGCCAATGCACACTGGACGATTTTTGCCAGATGGTGGCGAAAGCGGCTGAGCTGTATGGCGTTGAGCACCTAGGTATTGGCAGTGATTTATGTCTTAACCAGCCACAGCAAGTATTGGAGTGGATGAGAAACGGACGTTGGTCTAAAGCGATGGATTACGGAGAAGGATCCGCAAGCAATTCCGGTTGGCCTGATGCATTGCCATGGTTTAACGGCAGCTCAGGCATGGAGAATATTTACAACGGATTAATTCGCTATGGGTTCAGTGAACCTGAAGCGGGACAAATACTGGGCGAGAACTGGTTCGAATTCTTAAAAGAAGGATTAGAGCCTATCTCATAAGTTGTAGCCCAAACATGGAACGACCTGCTGATAAGACAATAACAGAGCAGGTGTTAAAGTTAACTTTTGTAGCAGGTGGTATCTACTGCAAAGAACCTCTGGAGTCAGAGTATGTCTGATTTAAGCAATAGCATGAAAGCATCAACAATGAATGATCCCTCTGAGGCGACATTGTTAAAAAGTACAGCATCTCATGATGCTCAACCGGTCAATGCTAAATCGATGGAGAAACTGGGATTAAGTAATCCCGCATTTTGGTACAGCGGCGGATTTATCGCGCTGTTTGTTGCCGTCGCTCTGTATGACGGAGAAAAACTCTCTGCCATCGTTAATGCCGGTTTTGGCTGGTCAGTACAGGTATTTGGTCCATACTGGCAATTACTTCTGTTGCTCACCTTCCTTATTGGGTTAGGGCTGGCAGCTGGCCGAACGGGTAAAGTTGTTTTAGGTGGCATTAGCACACCAGAGATGGACTCATTCCGCTGGATAGCGATCATCTTCTGTACCTTACTTGCTGGTGGCGGTGTTTTTTGGGCCGCGGCTGAGCCTCTTGCTCACTATGTTAGCCCACCGCCACTATACGGTGCGCAGGAAGATGTTGTGCAGGGTGCAATTAATGCATTGTCACAATCGTATATGCACTGGGGCTTCTTAGCTTGGGCGATTGTAGGTAGCTTAACGTCCATTGTTGTAATGCACCTTCATTACGACAAAGGCCTTCCACTGAAACCGCGTATTCTGTTGTACCCTGTGCTTGGAGAGCGAGCGCTAAAAGGCCATGTGGGCGCGTTAATTGATGCTTGTTGTATCATCGCGGTTGCTGCGGGCACCATTGGCCCTATTGGTTTCCTTGGCTTGCAAGTCAGCTATGCTTTAAATGCTCTGTTTGAGATTCCAGACGGTTTCACTACTCAATTGATCATCATTCTATTTGCTATCGTACTGTATACCCTGTCTGCATTGAGCGGTATCAACCGAGGCATGCAGTTACTGAGTCGCTACAACGTGATACTCGCGGTGGGGCTGATGGTTTATATCCTGATATTTGGCCCAACAGGCTTTATATTTAACGGCTATATCCAAGGTGTTGGCAGTATGCTGGATAACTTTATCCCAATGGCTACTTATCGTGGTGATGAAGGTTGGTTGAGCTGGTGGACGGTGTTCTTCTGGGGCTGGTTCTTAGGCTATGGCCCAATGATGGCTATCTTTATTGCGCGTATCTCTCGTGGTCGTACTATTCGTCAAATTATCTCGACAATTAGCATCGTAGCGCCTCTTACAACCTGTTTCTGGTTCACCATTGTTGGTGGTACTGGTCTGGCGTTCGAGATTGCCGATCCTGGTAGCGTGAGTACCGCATTTGAAGGGTTTAATTTACCGGGAGCGCTTCTTGCTATCACTCAACAGCTTCCTAATCCAATGCTGATTTCGATTCTGTTTCTTATCTTAACCACCATTTTTATCGTCACAACGGGTGACTCAATGACGTACACCATCAGTGTGGTTATTAGTGGCGAAACAGAGCCAAACGCGATTGTTCGTATCTTCTGGGGTGTGATGATGGGTGTAACGGCGTTGATCTTAATCTCGCTGGGATCGGGTGGCATTTCGGCGCTGCAATCCTTCATTGTTATTACTGCAGTTCCAGTCTCTTTGATACTGCTGCCGTCGCTATGGAATGCCCCTCAAATAGCCATGAAAATGGCAAAAGAGCAGAACCTATAATTACGACAATAACCTAGAGGAGCTTGTGTTGCAGACAATTTCAAAAACAGAGTTCCTCTCCACTTTTATAGAAAATAGGTGGTAAGAAAATGAACCTACATCGTTCTACTTACACTGATATTAAGTTGCGTGACGCAGAGATGGTCATGGCGCCTGATAGATTAGGCGCTATGCATCAAAACAGAATTAGCTTTGTTCGCAGTATGATCCGTAAAATGGCGGAGCAGAAATGGCAGGTGACAAAACAGCAATGGCAATTATCGCCTCAAGGCTTTGGTCACGTTATTTACAAGTTGCAAACGCCTCTGCATGTCTATCATCTGGTGGTATTTTGTGACGAAATTGCCGATGAAGAACGCAACGATAGAGTTATTGCTGAAAAGTGGGATGTGACATTTGCACTGGTGTATGGTGATGTTGACGTTGATTTACTTGAAGAACTAAGAGCAAATGTGCCTCTACAAGAAGCAGGCAGAAACCCTAATAACGTATTGGTTCTTGCGCGGGCAAATAAGAGTGTCCGGGTGTTTGAGCATATTGTCAGTGCGTTAGCAAAAGGTACCCAGCCAGACACTTCTGAGCTAGCAGAAGTGGGGTATATCCTTCGCACTACGGCGGTGTATGGCAATGGCAAATTTGGTATTGCCGACTTTAAATTGCTTGAAGATAACCCAGATTTTAACTTGTCGTTTAGCGCTCAGATGTGTGCGGTTTATCTATTGCGAGAGTTCAGTCTCGACTGGGTCAATTACTTGGCTATGCAGAAGGGCGGAGACTCGGCAACCTCTTTAGATAAAGGCATTCAACGCTATCTAGGGGTCGGAAATGCAACAGGGTTAGGCATGGCTCCTTATCTTATTAATCACCCATGTATTGTTGATCAGTGGATGACCGCTCGTGAGCGTGCCGTTGCTCAGGCGTTGTCTATGCCTTGTGATAGTGCACTGCATCAGCCTCTACAAAGCTTGCTAAACAAAGCCATTTGTCATCTACAGCAAGTGGTGACGATTAATGAACATCAAAATCAGCTGAACCATGATGCGATAGCCGATTTACAGCAGCTATCTGAAAATTTGAAAGAGTTAATGCTGCATCAGCCTGATTGGAACCATTTATCTCAACAGACAAGTGACATGAGTTTAGAAGCGCAAGAGATTTTGACCTCATGCTTGATTGAGCTTTATCCAGAGTTGGTTGACGGTTTTGAAAATGAGATGAATAGCAATGAAACCTTGGCTATTCCAAGTGGTAAGAATGTGGGAGAGTTGTTAGCAGTATTGAAAAGTAAATATCGCTGGGCGATAGAGGCTGACTATTCTCTAGCAGAAAATAATTACTGGTTTTGGTATCGCTCGCAGGATAAAGAAGAGCCAAGACTTGGTGTTAGAGGTGAAGAGCAAGGCGAAGATCGCGAGTTACCTCTTGATATTGGACGACAGATTAATCGCTTGTACCACGCACTGTGTCAGTGCCCTGAACACGCGTCTGTAGCGGAGTTTTTGCTTAGTCACTCACAATACAGAGCGATTACTCGTAGAGCATGGACTTTGGGTAACCGTGAAATGGGTGATATTCAGATGAATGTGTTGCGTGAAGATGCGTTGCCGATGCATCTGCTGCGTTGTAAGTTGGCGATTTTTGGTGCAACGAAATTTGATCCACGCTCTGATCGCTGGGTTCGTGTCACCTTCTTCCAAGGTGCTCCTTTATTGAATGACATAAAGAGTCCTGACTATATGGACAACTGGATCTTTCCATTGATGCCAGCGAATAATAGTAATGACAACCAATTGAGTGGAGGGCTAGCACAATGATCGTTTCGCACAATGAACTGGTCGCTGCAGTAAACAAAGCGTTTTTTGGCATGCAACGTAGCTTTGGTGAGGCGGATGTTATTGCCAACATGGTTGCTGATTTACAGATGGTGGGTTTACGTGGTGTTCAACACTTTAATAATGCCAGTCGATTTATCGGCCTCGACTCAGACTGCGCGGTCTCTATTAACAAGTTGCCGGATAACACCATTGAAGTGGACCTGAAAAATAGCAGCGTGGCTTGTCACCTTCCAGCTGTTTTAGATTATGCGCTAGAAAATATGGTGGGTGCCAAATCCATCACTTTGGAACTTAAACAGTGTCATAACCGATGGTTGGGATATAGCGAGTTGGTTAGGCTTGCCGCAAAAGGTATTGCTTGTCGTGCACGTTGGTCAAACGGCAGTAGCCCTAAGCATGTGCTTTATGTGCTTGGACGAGGTTGTATCGCTCCAGAGGTTTTCTTCTCTGATAACAAAAAACTTGATGGTAATGGTGAAGCTGACAATCACACCATGACTATTGAGCTCTCAGTTAATGATTTTAATGTTGAGCAACATACTGAGCACTACTCTATTCACATTAATGGTGATGAACTGAGCCAAGCGGAGAGTGCATCTTGGCAAGATGGTGTGTTTGTCGAGGATGAAGAGTGGCAACAGCTAAAGCAGACGGCCGCTGTGTTCTTGGTGGAAAATAGTGAGCGTTCCGTTCAGGGGGCAGGAGAGTTGGTATAACTCTTTTGTATAAAAAACCTTAGCGAATAGTGTTAGCAGAGAGCCTGTAATGTTATTGCAGGCTCTCTGTTTTGGTTTTGTGGCATGGGTGTTTAATGGCTTATTCAGTATCGGAAAACAGTGCCATTTTCACCGCATGAACTCGTCGGCTGTCTAGCTCATCTCTTATTGCTTTTCCGGTAAACCCATCGGCAATGATGGCTTGTACCTCAATGGATAATGCTGCGTTGTAAGCGGTCTCTACGCGCTCTTTTTGAGGATAGGGCATCTGCTGGTGACCTTCTCTTCCCCGATGATCCGCTTCGCAGCACAGCAACACTTGCGGCAATTTTTCCGGCTTACGCCATACATCAAGTTTGTTGAATACTTTTAAAAAGGTGGCCGCTCGCAGTTCGTCAGCGCGGTGGATATTAGAGTGTTGTGCGCAGACTGCCAGAGCCAACTCTTTATAATCATTGGGCACTTTTACGCGTTCACATAAGGCTTTAATAATGGCTATGCCTGTTTGGCAATGCATTTTATGGCTGGGCCACTCTTCTGATGGTGTGACACCTTTGCCGAGGTCATGAACTTGCGCGGCAAAACGAACTTGTGGAGAGGAGCTGATTATTGCGGCCTGTTCTGCAACCATTAAGGTATGAATGCCTGTGTCGATTTCTGGGTGCCACTGCTCTGGCTGAGGAACACCGAATAAGGCGTCCAGTTCAGGTAGCACTATTTTCAGTGCGCCACACTGTCTGAGTACGGCAATAAACTGCTCTGGGTGAGGAGTCTGTAGAGACTTTTGCCACTCTTGCCATACGCGCTCTTGGGTTAAATGGGCGAGTTCGCCGGAGTCGCTGATCTCTTGCATTAACGAAACGGTTTCTTGTGCAACAGAAAAACCCAGATGATGAAGCTTCGCGGCAAAGCGAGCCACACGAAGTACTCGCAAAGGATCTTCCACAAAGGCGGATGAAACGTGGCGAATGACCTTATCTTGAATGTCTTTTTCACCATGATATGGGTCGATAAGTTGCCCGTTATCATCCATTGCGATGGCGTTAATGGTGAGATCTCGGCGCATGAGATCTTGTTCTAATGTCACATCCGCAGAGAAATAACACTCAAAACCTGTATAGCCGGCCTCGACTTTTTTTTCTGTTCGCGCCAGTGCATGTTCTTCTTTGGTTTTAGGGTGCAAGAAGACCGGAAAATCTTTTCCAACGGCTTGAAAACCTTGTGACAGCATCTGTTCTGGTGTTGAGCCAACCACAACCCAGTCATTATCATAAACAGGCAGGTTAAGTAGTTTATCTCTAACCGCACCGCCAACAAGATAGATTTGCAAAGTGAACTCCAGTGAATATCGAATAGTTATCCCTTTACATTCTATCAGGCAATGGTACTTTTCCAGAACTGTTAAGTGAGAGATGAGTTGATGTACAAAGATTACTTTGGATTTATAGAGTTGCCGTTTTCCATTGTACCCAGTGCGAGATACCTATTTTTAAGTTCTCGTCATCGGGAAGCGATGGGGCATTTGCAAGCGGGGTTAGGTGAGGGTGGCGGCTTTGCTATGCTTACCGGCGAAGTGGGAACGGGAAAAACAACCGTATCTAAAGCCATGCTTGCCTCATTAAATGACAATGTAAAAGCGGGCTTAATTCTTAACCCAACCTTTAGTGATTCGGATCTTCTCGAAGCCATTTGCGATGAGTTTGAAATTAAATACCCTGATAACGCCAGCTTAAAGCAGCTGACCAAAGGGATTTATCACTACTTAATGGCCAATCATAGCCAAGGCATTCAAACATTACTGCTAATTGATGAGGCACAACATCTCTCTGCTCAAGTATTGGAGCAACTTAGGCTGCTAACAAATTTAGAAACCGACAGTCAGAAATTACTGAAAGTGCTGCTTGTCGGGCAACCAGAGCTACAACAAAAATTACAAACCGCAGAGCTAAGACAGTTGGCTCAAAGGATCACCGGTCGCTACCATTTGCTGCCATTAGGGGAAAAAGAGGTCGAGCAGTATATTCAGTTTCGACTGCGTATTGCGGGCAGCCCCGTAGAGTACTTCTCTTCTAAGGCGGTTAAGATTATCGCGCAAACAACCAAAGGTGTACCGAGGTTAATTAACCTTGTTTGCGACAAAGCTTTGCTCTACACCTTTTACAGCGGAGAGAAAGAGGTGTCTGCCAGTCAGGCAGAGAAAGCGTGTCAGGATGTGATGAGCTTTCAAGCCCCCATGGTTGCAGCGCCAACTATGGAAAAAAAGCGCAGCGGTTCTCCTCTGCTGGTGACGTTTTTAGTTAGTGCTCTGTTAAGTGGTGGGATTTATCATTTTAAAGCAGACATTAGTCGGTTGATCCAAAGCCAATTAGCGCCTCTACCTGTGGTTCAGCTTGACGAAAAAACCGCGGACAATACTACTGAGCCAGTTTTGGCGAGTTTTCTCAACCAGAGTCAAAGCTCGGTTGATGCCATGCAAGTGCTGTATGAACTGTGGGGGGTTAGGGCATCTGTCCTGAACAGCAACTGCTTGGCGGATAACTCACCGTATCAGTGCGATACAGGCGTTGCCGATTGGCAACATATTGTTTCAGCCAATCAGCCGGTGATATTGCCGTTGAGTGAACAGGATAGTTTGTCGTATGTGGTGTTGTACGCCATTAATGATGAGTACGCAGAACTCTTAAATAAGAATCAACGCATTCAGGTGCCGATTTGGTGGCTAAAAGAGCGCTGGAATGGTGGCTATCAAGGTCTTTGGTACAGCGAAGTGGATCAGGTATTGAAGCGTAATAGCCGGGGCAACCAAGTTTTGCTGTTGGATAGCTTGCTCTCAACTGCACTCAATGAACCCGCTAACGACAGTGTGTTGTTTGACGCATCGTTAGAGAGAAAAGTACGAGCGTTTCAGCAGTGGCAAGGGCTTGATGCTGATGGTGTTGTAGGGCGTAATACTTTGAAAATTTTAGCTAAGCTCACCAATACCTCAGCACCTACTTTGCACCGTATTGAAGTTAAGGAGACAAAATAATGTCTCAAATAATGAAAGCACTGCAAGAGTCGGAGATGAATCATCAAGCGGGTCAGCCCTCTTCGGTGGCTTCGGCGTCATTATCTCAGCAGCAGCCAAAGTCGACAGGTTGGCTTTTTTATCTGTTTTTGGCGTTGATTTTACCTTGTGGTTTGTTGGTGATTAATTTTGTTAACAGCAACAGTGAATGGCAGCAGTTAACGAAACAACGTCTTGCTGAACAACAGCAGTTGGCAGAACAAAAGGCACTTGATAGCACTATTGCGGTTGAGTTGCCTTATCCAGATACCTCATCTCTTGAACCATTATCAGAGATTCGGCAGCGATTAGGTAAAAATAACAAGCCGAAAATAGTTGAGATTGTGGTGGAAAAAGAAGAAAAGCCAACAGAAACAGAGCTGACGTCACTCAAGGAGACAAGCGCTATTAGCGCCAATGCGAAAGAGAGTGAAGAGACAAAGGATTTGGCGAGTGGCAGTCATACTAATGACAACACGGTGAGTAATGACGAAGGGTTTCAACTTGATTCTCTTGATCTCAGCGGTTTATCTCCAGAGCTGGCAAAACGTGTTGAACAAGCTTTTAGTGTTGAGAGTATAAGCGACTCAGTTGAGCAAGATAGAGCCGCTAAAGCAGCGATTAAGCTGGTGGATAATGAGAATCAGTTTGTAGGGCAACTGCCCGCGATGAATCTACAAACGCATATGTACGCCAGTAATAAAGATAGTCGCTGGGTAAAAATAAATGGTCGTGAGCTTTATGAGGGGGATTGGTTAAACAACCAAATTAGGCTGGTAAGTATTTCCCCACGTAATGTTGTGATTGAATACAAGGGTAAGTTTATTGAAATCCCTGCTTTGTATGAGTGGAAGGGATAATTATATAAAGTAAATTAACGACTTTTTATATTATGCGCAAAGGCTTCAACGATTGAACGTTGAAGCCTTTTTTGATTGAAAATTAACACAGAAACTAGTGCGTATCACCTGCTCGTTCTGCACCAAAAGAGATATCTTTATAGACATCTTTAAAGCGTTTGGTTTTGGGTTTGCTTTTTGATTTACAAGGGGTGAGTTCAGATTCAGATTGAATAGCGAGCTTATGATCCTCGGCAGCTTGGATAAACTCAGGATCAGACATCGCTTGTTTGCGAAGTTTGTTTACTCTATCGAGCCTTTCAGATAACGAAAACATATCTAACCTCCCATAAAGCTGTATTTATATACAGTAGTATAGTGTTGGTATTGCTTAAGTCAATAAAATACTGTTGTTATGTACAGTTGTTTGTTCACTTATTATGTTTATCTGTATAGCTATAGTTAATTATAGACCATATTTGGGAAAGTGAGAGGGGAAGAATGCGAGCTAATAGGTTGAAAACTATTAATTTAATGACAATTTGTTTTTAGTATTTGGGGGAAGGTAGCCTCTTGTTTTTATTAACAAAAGGCTGAAGCAAGATCACAGAATATCGATAGTAATATCTTGGTATTGATAAATCGTACCGCCATAGTTTTCGCTGAATGCTTTGGCGTCTTCCTGTTTGCCGAAGCTGGCTAATGTTTTACCCATCGCACCTTTTTGACTTGAGCCAATAACAAACCATGCTTTTTCCGCATCAATGAAATATTGGTCTTCTGGTTTTTGCCATGGCGCCTTGCTCATATCATGAACAAACACTTGCCTCACTTGACGTTGGTTTTCTGGCTGCAAAAGGTAGCTGAACAGATCTCGTGTCGAGCAAAACTTTAATACGTTGTCGTTTCCATTTTGATAGGCTTCCCCTTTAGGCCCGGGGAAATTCGCGATGATCATGCCACATAAATGACACTCATCAGCACTTTCGATCGCGACGGCTTGTTTTAACATGGTTTGTTGCGGCGCTTCTCCGCAGCCAACAAGAAAGAGAGAGAGAGCAAATAAAAAGTGCCACTTGGACCGTAGGTAATTGTTCATATTTGGGCCTTATAAGTTTTTGTTTTTAAAAATAATGAGCGCGACGCTAAGCGGGGCAATAATCCAAGCGAGCATCACTAGCAGCAATGTCGAGGTTGAATAACTGCTGTTGATGGCGACAGAGAGCACGCCGTTAACATCACTACTGTTAAGTGAAGAGAGATTGATCAGCCGGAAGAGATCGGCAGGGTTAAACATCATCAACTGCACTAAACCATGTTGAGTGACCATTTCATCGGTACCGACTAATAGTGCCAATAAAACCAGATCAAAAATAATGACGAACAGCAGCCACAGTATTAGCGCAATACCGGCTGCTTTTGATTTTTCTGAAACCAGTAAACTAATGACATAGGCAAGAGCGATAAAACATAATCCCAGCAAGGTTGAGGTGAGGATAAATAGGCTGAACGCTTCTCCGATGGCGACCATGTCAGTGGTTAATTGAAGTAACGCTGCGGCGCTACCAAAACCTAAAATGGTTGCCAGCGCAATTACGCCTCCTTGCCCTATAAATTTCCCTAGCAGGAGTTGACCGTGGCTTATTGGGTATGTCATCAGCAACAGTAGGGTGCCGGACTCTTGCTCTCCTACAAAGCTATCGTAGCAAAGGAGCAGCGCGATCAACGGAATAATAAATACCGACAAACTTGATAGGCTGGCAATGGTAGAAGAAAGGGAAGGTGAGGAGATATGTCCAGACGCCACTGTTCCGTAATAGCTAAGGCCAATGGAGAGCAAAGCAAATATGAAGGTAATAGAAATAAACCAACGGTTGCGAAGGCTATCTTGAAACTCTTTTAATGCAACGGCAAAGATAGGGTTCATAATTGGCCCTCGCGTTGATGGTTCGTTTGCTGTTCAGCTTGTTGTAAAAAGTGCTGGTAGATCTGCTCTAGATTGGCGTTTTCGATTTGAACATCTTCCAGTGCGGCGTGTGTTAACAGCGCTTTTAATGTCGTCATTTTTAAATGCTCAGGAATGTGTAATTGATCGGTAGAGACGAGATAAGGTGCTAATGCACGGTCGTTTGCTAAATCACGGTTTATCCCTTTCGCTTTAATGATAACGGGCAACTGAGCATGTTGCCTTAGCTGCTCTAACGTGCCCATGGCAATGGGGTGTCCTGAAGATAGAATCATGGCTCTGTCGATGTGCTGCTCGACGCCAGATAAGGCGTGAGAGCATAATATAATGCTGGCACCGTCATTTTTTAGTTGATCGACACTGGAGTAAAACTCTTGAGTTGCAATAGGGTCTAGCCCCACCGTTGGTTCATCTAATAGCAGTAATTTGGGTTTACCGAGAAATGCTTGAGCCAACCCCAGCCGCTGTCGCATCCCTTTTGAGTATGTTTTGACTTGACGTTGTGCAGCATGATCTAAGCCTACTTTTTGCAGTAGAGAAGGGATATGTTTAGTCGGTTCGGACTTTAAACGAGAAAAGTAGGTTAGTACTTCTTGGCCAGTGAGTTGATCGTAAAAACTGACATTTTCCGGTAAGTAGCCAATGCTTTTTCGGCTGTGCCATGCTTGTTTACTTTTTGGGTCGACACCACATACTTCGATGTGTCCTTTTGTTGCAGGAATAATCCCCAAGATAAGCTTCATCATGGTTGTTTTACCTGCACCATTGTGACCAAATAGACCGAGCACTTCTCCGCTGTCGAGAGTTAAGTCTATCTCGCTGAGAGCGAGGAGCTGTTTGTATTGCTTGGTCACCTTTTCCAATACGACGACAGGATTGCTCATAAATTCTTTCCTTTATTGTCCGTAGCGTATTTGCTGGACTGTAAAAACTGGGCTTTGGAGTTGGTCGGTGATATTAAAGGGTTAGAATCTTTGACGCCTGCGGGCTTAAGCAGTGGAAACTGTTTTTGAATCCAGCGCAGCATCAACACTGAAGGGCTATCCAAAAGCACTTTTGCCTCTGGGTATTTCCAAACCATTTTATCTATGCCGTCATTAGGCTCAAAAGGTGTGTCGCCAATTTGATCATTGTCGAGATCCCAACCTAAATAGTTACTCCAATAGTTGCCAATATTTTGTTGAGACCACTCTTGTTTGCGATTTGATACATACTTCACCTGAACCGGGTTGTTGATAAAGTTGTTGGCAAATATTTTGCCATTTTCTGACCCGGCAGTGAGGTGAATGCCGATCTCGGCGGTATCAATAGTGTTGTAACTTATGGTGTTGTAGGCGGAGTTATAGATAAATAGCCCTTTACCTTCACGGCCCATCACTTTGTTTTCAGGCTTTGTCCAAACATGATTGATGGAGTTGTAACTGATGTCAGAGTAGGTAATGAAGTTCATTAACATACCGTAGTCTTCACTGTCGTTACTTTGATTACCATGTACGGTTAGTCGATTCGAACTCATTAAAGCGTAGCCGGCACGAGTGTTATAAGTTCGGTTGTCTACCACTGTATTGCTATGTGAGTACATATAGTGAACACCATACCGCATGTCACGCATCAGGTTGTTTCTAAGTTCACTGTTTTGGCTGGAGATGATATATAAACCATCACGAGTATTGCTGATGGTATTGCCAATCACTTTGGCATGTTTAACCGCAGACAATTGAATACCATTACCTCTGTCCGCTGAGCGTAATTGAGGGTTGCCCTTAATGGTGTTGTTTTCTACTAATAGATGCTGAGTTTTTTGCAACCAAAATCCAAAGCCATCCCCTGTTAAGTGGTTATTTCTAATGACGATATTGTCTGTTTTTTTATCGAGATAAATGGCGGCGTTTTGCTCAGTTAAGTTTTTGCCCCAATTGACAATGGTGAGATTTTCTATGGTGGTATTAGATTGTTGTAGTGTAATGGCGTTGCCGTACCCGCCTGCATCGATCAAGGCGCCTTCTTTCCCTGCGAGCGTAATGCTGTTGTTAACCACAAAGTTGCCCACATAGGTGCCCGGTTCAAGTAAAACCGTATCGCCATTGTTTGTGCTGTCGAGACGAGATTGTAAGTTGTCGTTACTCGTGACGGTGAATACAGCGGCACTTAGTTCGGTGTGCAGTAAACTGAGAGCAAGCAGAGTGAAGCAAAGTGTTTTGTTCAATCCATATATCCTAATGAGTCAATTAAGCCACTTGAGCCGGTAAGCAAGGCTTCTCTATCAATATAACTAGCAAATTTATACGATAAAGAAGCCTTAATCTTGTATCTGCTAAGGGTTAAGCCTCAACAAACATTCGTCCACGCATCTCCATATGTAGAGCATGGCAGAACCAGTTACAGTAATACCAATAAACTCCAGGTTTATCGGCGGTAAATGTAATCGAAGCGGTGGCTTGTGGACTGATCTCCATTTGAACGCCGTAGTTAGTCATACAGAACCCGTGGCTAACATCTTCAACCATATCAAGGTTAGTAATAATGATGGTGACCTCATCTCCCAACTTCACTTTGAACTCATTTAAACCAAATGTCGGCGCGACAGAGGTCATATAAACACGGACTTTATTTCCGTCTCTTATAACCTTGCTTTCTGTCATTACGTCAACACCATCTTTCTTAGCGATGGCGACGGTTTCTGCAAATATTGAGTCATCGCGAGACCAGACTTTGTTTGGCTTCACTTTGCTACGGTGAACAATAATACAGTCATGTGGTTCTGCGTAGGTTGGCCCATCGTGAACCAGTTTCATTTCATCGCCTGAGATATCAATTAACTGATCGTTCTCAGGGTGAAGTGGACCAACGGGTAAGAAACGGTCTTTGGCAAACTTACAGAGTGAGACTAACCATTTACCATCGGCGTCTCGGGTTTCACCCATTGATGTATGGTTATGGCCCGGCTGATAGTGTACGTCTAGTTTTTGTCTAACGTAGTTTACCTTCTCTCCGTTGTGCGCTTTGATGGCGTCTTCTACATTCCACTTGGCGATTTGGCTATCTAAGAAGAGTGTCGTATAAGCATTACCGCGGTTATCGAAGGCGGTATGCAGTGGCCCTAATCCCAGTTCTGGCTCAGCAACAATGGTGTCACGAGGCTGAATGGTGTCATTGAACAGAGCATCGAGCTTATCAATAGCAATAACAGAAACGGTTGGAGATAGCTTACCGTTAGCAACAAAGTATTTGCCATCTGAAGAGGTGTTCATGCCGTGAGGTGACTTAGGAACAGGAATATAACGGGTCAGCTCGGAGCCCTTTCTGCCATCGACAACGGGAACATTGTTGCCATTATAGGTTTTGAAATTGCCGGCTTTTATCGCTTCTTCACAACGTGCAAGATTAAAGATGACCACATGATCGCGTTCAGCCGTGATCATCTCTCCAAGGTTCATTCCCATTTCAGAGTTGTAACAGGTTGAGGCAAAATATTTGCCGTCAAAATCAGCATCTGTGTTATCGAGGTTGCCGTCAACCATAACTTGAAAGGCCATTTCCATGGTTTCTGCATCAATGACATTGAACAGTGAACGATAAGTGCTGACATCTTCTAGTGATGACTTGCCATCGTTGTTCATTGGAATTTCAAACTCACTATTACAGATTACATACTTGGTATAAGGGGCTTTCTGTACACGTAAACCATGTATGGCTTGAACGTTAGGGATTGTTAGCATTTTATCGCACTTCATTACATCGCAGCGGATGCGAGCAACTCGTGAATTTGCTTTGTCATTAATAAAGACATATTTACCGTTGTAGCGGCCGTCTGTCATACTCATATGAGGGTGATGAGAGTCTCCAAGAAGTATGTTTGCACTATCCCCTTTAATGCGTTTACTTTCGTTTGTTAATCCCCAGCCGGTTGCGCTGTCGGTATTAAATACCGGGATTCTCATCAGTTCACGCATAGACGGAATGCCTAATATACGAACCTCTCCAGAGTGGCCACCACTCCAAAATCCATAATATTCGTCAAGTTCGCCAGGATGAACAACGGTGCTGTTTCTGATCTCTTCAGCTTGCGCTTTCGCCATAGAAGCAAACATTGCGGCCGTCATTGGGGCCGCCGCTACTCCTAGACCAATCGCAGCACTTTTTCCAAAGAACTTGCGTCGGTCATTATTTACTGGGCTGTTATCGTTGTCCTGTGCATTATTGTCGTCACTCATAATGAGTCTCCATTTTTGATGTAGGGTGCTGACGTTCTAGAAATTGCTTACAGTAAGACGCGGTTCATCTAACGCGATAAGCGTATTTTCTATAGCTCTTGTATTGGTATATCGGTGTTACGTTTTTTATATGCCGCCTTTTTCAGTGGCGGACATTTCTTGTCATTTGAATAAGTTATCTGGCAATCAAGGCAGTAATGGCATTCACGCATGTTGATTACGCCATCAGGCTGAATGGCTTGAATCTCACACTCTTTCGCGCAGATTTTGCAAGGGGAACCACATTCAGGGCGACGTTTTAGCCAGTCGAACAGACGAACGCTATTGGAGACGGATAAAGCCGCTCCAAGTGGGCACAAATAGCGGCAAAACGTTTTGCGGTTGAATATGTTGATCACCAATAGCAAGACCGCCCATGCGATGAATGGCCATTCGCGGTCAAACTTGAGTAAGAAGGTAGTTTTGAACGGTTCTATTTCCGCAAACTGTTCGGCTAGCGCTAATGAGTCTAAAGATAAGGCAAAGAGTGCCAGTAAAATTAGATATTTAATGGCCCATAAGCGCTCGTGGACTGCCCAAGGTAGTTCGAACTGTGGGATTTTTATATAACGGGCAAACTGATTTATTAGCTCTTGAAGCGCACCAAATGGGCATAGCCAACCGCAGTATACCGCTCGTCCCCACAACAGCATGGTTACTGCCGCTGCGCTCCATAAAATAAAGATCACTGGATCGAGCAAGAACAGATCCCAAGAGAATTCTGACATTAAAGCGTGAAGAAAGGTGAACACGTTAACGACAGAGAGCTGCCCACCCCATTGCCAACCGATAAAGATAACCGTAATGGCTAAGAAACCATGACGGAATCTATGCATAAATGTGGGGTGGCGAACCAGAATATCTTGGAAAAATAGCATTAATATTAAGGACGCAAGCATTGCGGTTAATATAATGACGGTGACTTGATGCTCTTTCCACACTTGCTCTGCCAGTGTTAGTTCTGGTGGTGGAATAATGGCTGGTGGTGTATCAACGTACTGCTCTAATGTGTCGTAACGCCCTTTAAAACTGGTAAATACACTATCAATTGGCCCGGTTTGTCGACGGACTAATAATTCTATTTGCCAACTGGCTCCCGGATCAAAGTCGTGATGGGCGGGCACTTTAAACACCGACATCTCTTTGAACTTGGGTGTGCCATCGGTGTACAAGTCTGTAATTCGAGTGTGGTCTAAATCTCGAAATGATATTTCGTTGTCATTTTGGTGTACTTGAATACGGTCAAATATACCGCCACGAACGTAGCCTGACCCTTTGTAGGAGTATCCATTACCGAAAACCGCGATAAGGTGCTCACCGGCTTTTAGATCTTTTGTTAGCCATTGATACTCTGCCTCGCCAAAAAGGTTTTTCCCGATCGTTGGGATATCTGCGATGGCATAATAGAGTTCAGCAAACATGTCGTCTTTTTTGCTATCTGCAACGGTATCGACCTTTTCCGCATCGGTGCCATTAAAGGCTTGTTGAACGGTTTTGTTATCTAAGAACAGTTTTCTTATGGAGCCATCACCGGTTAAATCAAACCAGTTTTTGTCAGAGAAAATATCTTTCTTAATGGTGGAAATAGGTTGAATGATTTTTGATTTTGCTTGAATGATACCTAGAGACTCAGCGGCTTTTGTTGCCGCTTTAGTAATGGCGACGTTCATGACCATGACGGTCACGGTTGCTCCGGATAAACCATCAATAGGAATGTAATTTTGGTTGGGCTTGCCACCGACTTTAATCCGGTCTTTAACAGACAAGCCGACATATTGATCGCTAAAATCCCACAGTTTTTTCTCTGGAATACCAGCCAAAATAATGGGTTCATGGTGCTCAAGTACTTTTGATGCGAGGTAATTGCCGTCAGGGTCGATGATCACCAACATGTTGACGGGCTCGCCTGAGTAGGCGGGAATCTTAGCGATATCATTTGTCTCAAACGCATAGCCGAGTATGTCATCTTGTTTTTTAATGACTCTAAGCAGTGGAGGGCCTTGCTTGTCTGATATGGATGTCGCTTGAGGAAATGTCTCCTCAATGATGGGTAAAGGATCTTTCGCCGGGCTAACAAACAGAGCCTGAGACAGTGGGGAGTAACATAAACTTAAGACCGTAAAGATAAGCACAACTAAAGTCTTTAGTCTTTCTAAAGTATTCCCCATTTTGAACTCCAATTAGCAATTAGGTCACTAGGGTAATGAATTAGTGGAATGAGTTGTTTTGATTTGAATCAATTTAACACTAGGTCAATGTTAATAATATGTAAAACATAAATAACGATCACATAATGACTAGGCTAATGATAGGGAATAGTTATTGTTTTTTGCGGCAGAATAAAAAGTTTAATGGAATCAACTACTTTTTGTAGGGTTATTTCAGGGTAAGCTAAAGGTTTTTAAGCAGGCGTTATCAATAAAAAAGCCAATGTTAGATCCATTGGCCTTTTTATTTAACATGTCATTAATATTTGTGTGGGTATTAAGCCCAGCCGTTATTTGATTTTTTTCTTCTTGGCATAATACCAGGAAGAATAAGTCCAAGTAACAAGCCGCCACCCGCAACGCCACCGCCGTACATAAAGTATTTAAGCAGTAGATCTTCTTTTTGAGTATCCAGTCTGGCTCTTAGTTCACGGATCTCAGTTTGGGATGAAGTGAGTTTCTGGCTGATATCGCTATAGCTGTTTTCCAGCTCTTTAATTTGAGCGTTACGGCTATCTAGAGATTGCATTAATCCAGCTTGTTCTTCATCTGAGTTTTTACGTGCGTTAGAAAGCTGCTCTTTTACGCTAGCGAGTTCTTCTTCTAGCTTTGGTAGTCGCTCTGCCATGCTAGCTTGACGAGTTACAAAGCGGCTTTCTACCCAGCCTTTACGCCCTTTGCTATCGACCACTTGGCTGTAACCTGATTCTTTGTTGGTATCAACCAGGTTGACTTTATCACCAGCGTTGACGCTACCAATAATTCGAAACTGGTTGTTTGGACCAGCGTGCATGTAAGTAAATAGATTGTCAGCAATATAACGTTGAGCAGCAAATGCATTTGGTGTTGCTAAGCAGACAAATAAAACAATAGAAAACAGTTTTTTCACAGTGTGTCCCTTTATGGTTCCTTTAGTGAGACTATGGTTAATAGAGTTAACCTTTCGCTTATAGGTGGAATAGTAAGAAGTTTCTTTTGGTCGTGCAACAAAAGAGGGAGGTAAAACGCCCCTTTATGTGCGATTGAGTCAAATATGACACTACTCTAACATAAGTTAGCTAAATACGGATTTGATTATCTAATAGAAATCTACCGATATGATGGTAATTATGAGTGAAGGTAACTTAAGTGCAGTTTCATAGAGGAAGCTTGATTAACCTTAACGCGGGATAAGAAAATCAAAAATCCATATTTAATAAAAAGCTTAGGTATTATTTACCGATAATTGCCGCTATCTAGTGACAATTATCGGTAAGGAGATAAGTGATCTAAGCTTAGCTAAATGCTGCTTTGATGATGTAGTAGAAAACAACAGATAAGATGGCACCAGCGGGTAGGGTAACCACCCATGAAACCACAATGTTGCGTACTACACCTAAATTAAGAGCCGCAATACCACGAGCAAAACCAACACCTAATACAGCCCCTACAAGGGTTTGTGTGGTGGAAATTGGAAGCCCAGTACCCGAAGCCAACACAACGGTTGAAGCTGTTGCTAACTGCGCAGCAAAGCCACGGCTTGGTGTGAGTTCTGTAATGCCTGTGCCTACGGTTGCCATTACTTTATGACCCATAGTCGCTAGACCAAATACGATGCCTAACCCACCTAGTGGCAGTATCCACCATGCGATGGAGCTTTTCGTTGTAATTTCACCCATATTTTGAATGGTAGAAACGATAGCAGAAAGTGGCCCAATTGCGTTAGCTACGTCATTTGAACCATGAGCAAAGGCCATGGCACAAGCGGTAATCACCATTAGCGTGCTGAAAATTTTCTCAACACCAGCAAAACTATGATCTTCAGTACGCTTAGCGAACTTTTTACCGATATAGAGATAACCGCCCACCATTACCATAGCAGAAACAGCAATCGCCCATCCCCAAGCTTCAACACCGGTTAAATGTAACCCGACATGCTTAAGACCTTTTTTAATGGTAACCAGTGCAATTACCATTGTGGTGATAAACATGTACACAGGAACAAAGCGCTTAGCGTTTTGTAGTGGTGATTCAGTATTAAATATCAGCCGTTGCGCACTGAGAAATATGTAGTAGGCGATAATACCGGATATGAGAGGGGTAACTATCCAACTGCCAACAATGCCTTGAACTGAGCCCCAGTCAATGGCTTCTGAACCAACAGAAACAAGGGCAAAACCAATGATTGCACCAATGATTGAGTGAGTAGTGGATACAGGCCAACCCATAAAAGAGGCCAGTAATAACCATGTTCCCGCAGCTAATAGTGCAGACATCATTCCGAAGACAAGAACATCAGGCTTATCTGCAAAAAGTGACGTTTCAATAACACCTTTTCGGATGGTATCGGTGACTTCACCGCCGGCAAGATACGCACCAGCGAACTCGAAAATCATTGCGATAATTATCGCTTGTTTAACGGTAATCGCTTTAGAACCTACAGAGGTTCCCATGGCATTAGCAACATCATTTGCGCCAATACCAATGGCCATTAAAAATCCGAACAGTGCAGCAATAATAATTAGGACAGTGCCGTAGTTAGCGAGGATATCCATCTTAGTACCTAAGTAGTTGAGTTGTTCAGTTTCTTGAAGGGTAACTACCTTCTACGCCTCATTTCAGCGTATATTTTCTGAACGAACATAGTGACTTTAAATTTTAAGAATCAGAAAGCATTATTTCTAATCGAGCACCGACGCGCTGCGACTGGTCGGCTATTTCGCCAACCCATTCTAAAATTTTGTATAAAAACATGACGTCTATCGGACTGTATTCATGCTCAATTGCCATAAGATCTTGACGAAGCTGAATCTGCATAGAGTCAGTATCATCTTCAATTACGTCCAACTGATGAATCATGTCGGCCACTAGTTCAACTTCTCGGCCTTTGAATCCGGTTTCTAGTAACTCATCAAATTCCTGAACAACCTTGTGCGCTAATGCAGCGGCATCTAGGCAACGTTTTAGGTATTCGATAAAGTTTTCATAGATAGGGGTTGGGACTTGTAATTTTCTTCCTAACGCACGTCCGGCGATATCTTTAGCTAAGTTAGCTAACATATCTTGTTGTCTTAACAGATCTAGCATATCTGTACGACTAACGGGCATAAACAAGCCACTAGGAAGTTTGAGGCGGATTTCTCGCTTCAGTACATCAGCCTCTTTTTCTAACTCTGATATTGTAGAGCGGATGGTCTCTGCTTTTTCCCAATCTCCCTGATTACAAGCTTCAAAAAAGTCAATCAGGCGGAAACAACAGCGATCCACAACTGCAACATGTCGTTGTAGAGGTTTTATAGGGGACTTAGCAAACAATCCCATGATCGTATTTACTGGCATAGTATTCAAACTCAAAAAAATATAAACCTAATTTAAACATACACCATGTTTCATTATCACGGTGTCCATAGGGCTATAAAGTGGCGCATGGTAACCTAATAAATTACTCATTAAAACTGATTTAGATCATCAGTTGTGTGAAATTTGGCGCTTGCCGTGGTGGAAAATAGGCAATATCCTGTCTGTATCGTCTTTTTAAGGTAAAACTATGGAAACCGAAATAGAACTGAAGTTCTTTGTTGCCCCAGATTTTTCAGAGATATTAACGCAGAAGATCGCACAAACAAAAGTACTTCAGAACAGTTGTAGAGAGCTAGGCAATACCTACTTTGACACTCAAGACAACTGGTTGCGTAAACATGATATAGGTTTACGTATTCGACGCTTTGACGAGGTTTTTGTTCAGACAGTGAAAACCTCCGGCCGAGTCGTTGCGGGATTACATCAACGCCCTGAATACAACGCTGAACACAATTGCAATGAGCCTGAATTGTCTCTTCATCCAGAAGATATCTGGCCGAAAGGTAAAGATGTTTTACAGTTGCAAAGTGAGCTAAGTCCCATATTTTCAACAAACTTCACTAGAGAGCAATGGCTAGTGGGAATGGCTGATGGTAGCCAAGTGGAAGTGGCATTTGATCAAGGTGTTGTTGTTGCCGGTGATAAAGAAGAACCTATTTGTGAAGTTGAATTGGAACTCAAGTCTGGTCAGGCGGATGCGTTATTTACTTTAGCAAGAACATTGAGCGAAGACGGAGGAATGCGGTTAGGCAATTTGAGTAAAGCCGCACGAGGTTACCGTTTAGCGCAAGGCAGCAGCAGTGATGAAGTGAAACCATTGGCATTAGTTGCTGCCAACAAAGCCGATTCGGTAGAAGTCTGTTTTGTTAAGTCACTAGAACATGCGTTGGCCCACTGGCATCGTCATGAACAAATTTATTTTGAACAAACGTCGCTACCTGCGCTTCACCAAATCAGTTACTCCATTTCATTTATTCGTCAAATACTCACGGTATTTGGCGGTATTGTACCAAGACGAGCGAGCGCGATATTACGTCAAGAGCTTAAATGGCTTGATGAAGAGTTGGCTTGGCTTAAAACTGCTGACTATATTGATGACCTTTGTGAAGATAAGGGACATGCACTGCGTAAACTTGATGCGCGTAAACAGCTACTGAAACGCTTGCAACAACAAAAAGAGCAGTTGCCTAATGAAGAGGATGTCGTAACGTTGCTTACCTCCGCTCGTTATACAGGGTTGCTGTTGGATCTTAGCCGTTGGTTATTGGCAAGAGGATGGCAGCCATTTTTGGATGACAGCGCTAGAGAGAAAATGGCAAGAGGTATTAGTCGTTTCTCACAAAAGCAGTTAGACAGAACTTGGGCTGAGTTGATGGAAGCTTTCCCTCCGGAAAGAGAGCTGTCTCGTCAGGAGTTTATCGACCAACGTTATCGATTAATGCGTAACTTGTATACTGGTATCTGCTTTGCTGCGATTTATGATATTGAGCAGCGCAACTCATTTCGTCTTCCTTGGGCAGATTTGTCCAGTGGTATTGATGATCTTCTCACTTTAGAACCATTACAGTCTTTGGTAGAAGAGTTAGAAGAGGAAGACAAAGGTCAGTTGCAACGTTGGATCGCTCGTCAAGAATCGTCCATTCTTCACGCTATGGAGCAAACAAGAATGATGGGTGTGGAAGCGGAACCTTATTGGCGTAGTTAGACGTTAACAAAGCCATACTAATAAGAGGTAGCAACCTGCCTGAGCTGAGGTCAATGAGCTTTAGGGTTTATAAATGAATAGCCAATACTGACCTATTGGCTATTTTTAATTTGAGAAACAGATTGTTCTAATTTATCGAGCTTTTTCTCTAGCTGTTGTTGCTGATGCAAGATCTGCTCTAACAACTGATGGTTATCTTCACTTTTAGGACGATGATGTTGATGTGCCGGAGTGGTAATAATAGACGTCATCAAACCTGATATCATGCCAAAAATACCCACCCCACAAATGATAACGACTGTCGCTATAACCTTACCGACGGTTGTGACGGGATAGTAGTCACCGTAACCTACGGTACTTACGGTCACAAAAGCCCACCATAGTGCATCTCCAGTGGATGTTATATTGGCAGAGGGATCCGTTGCTTCAACGGCAATAATCAGCGTTGACGCGACGGTGAGTAACATGACTAACAAAAACAAGATGGAGGCTATGGTGGCCTCTTTTCGGTTTCTTTGTAGCAGTCGCCAAACTTCTTTACCCGAACGGATAATTCTTAATACTCTAAATATTTGCATCAGCCGCCCATATCTAAGTGGTTCGATCAATGGGATGCTCGCGACAAAATCTATCCAATGTGATTGCAAGTATTTGCGACGGTTGTTAGAACGTATTAGGTCAATAGTGAGCTGAAAAAGAAATAAACAGCAGATGAGCGTATCTAAACCGAGAAGAATACGGTATGTGTTTGGCTCCAGTGTCATAAATAACAACCCAGAGATCACAAATAGCGATAAAAAAGAGAGTAACAGTGACATAAGACTCATGGGTTTTAAGTCATTTTTGTTATGATTGTTTTTCATTCGCAGCTCGAAATAAATGGAATAAAGTATCGACACAAGTGAATAAACAGTGACCTTATTTTAATAATCACTATTTGACGTTCGCGCCAGTACTTAAAGAATACGTGGAGAATTTGTAATGGCAAGCATAAAGATTAAACCGTGGGAAAGACTAATTACCGACATTCGTTTGGTGCCAAAATTAGTTATTTTAATGGTATTGAGTACCGTCCTAATTATTGCTAAGCAGTTATGGGATGCCAACACCTTTTATCAGTCGGTACTGTCAGTACAAAAAGACCAAACGGCGAGCTTTGCTATGGCTGAGGCTCGCATATTAGATAAAGTGCTAGCGATAGATAATAGTGAAATAGATGTAGATAAAGCGTTCGCGATATTAGATGCGAAACATCAACAAGGTCAGTTTACCTTTTTGATTGATCTTGATAGTGGAAAAGTGTCTGGGCATCCAAAGATTAAAACAGTCAGCGGGTTTAGTGGCAATACAGATGACGGGCGAGCTTTATCTCAGCTGTTATCTGGTAACAGCAAAAGCGTCGCTTTTGAGCTGAACGATGGTGAATCATTATTCCATGCTGAAAAGCTAGCAGATGCAAATTGGTTAGTGGTGGTATCGCAAAGCTCACAAATTGCACAGTCATACTATGATGCTTATGTTACCGAAATTATATGGCAGACGTTAGCGATGATCGTGATCTTTGTTGGTGTCTTATTAGGGGCGGCACATGTCATGTTACGTCAGACTAACTATATAATTGAAAGCATAAAAATGATGGCCAGTAAGAATCTATCTGTGCCCGTTGAGCTAGATTGTAAAGACGAATATGGTGATCTTGCCCGTGAGTTAGAGAAGACTCGCGTACAACTTCAAGACGTGATTAAGGCTCAGGTGAACTCTTCGCAAGAGTTGTCAGAAATGACGGAAATCATGACACTCAGCATGTCTGAAACAAAAGAGTCCTCTCAAGAAGAGTTTAATGAAATTGATTCATTGGCGACGGCGATGGGAGAGATGACCAGCACAGTTCTAACGGTTGCTGAGCACGCTAAAAATGCGTCGTCAGTGACAGAGAATGCCTCACAACAAGCGAAAACAGGCCAGAATTTTGTGCAAGACAGTGTGCAAAAAATGCGTGAGCTTTCCACCGATATTAGCCAGTCTGCTAATGCAGTAAACCAAGTTGAAGAACGAGTTGAGGCTATTGGTAGCGTTGTGGGTACTATTCAGGGCATTTCTGAACAGACCAACTTGTTGGCTCTGAATGCGGCCATTGAAGCGGCGAGAGCCGGTGAAGCGGGTCGTGGCTTTGCTGTGGTGGCTGACGAAGTGCGTAATCTAGCGCAGAGCACACAAACCGCTACGGTTGAAATTCAAGAGATGATCTCTCAACTGCAAAGCAGTGCTAACTCGGCAGTAGAGTTAATGGAAAAAAGTGTTGTGGAAGCGGCGGATGGTGCCGAGCTCGTTACCAATGCGGGTGAAGAGTTGAATGGCATTGTTGAGCAAGTGAACAATATTAATGATATGAACTTCCAAATCGCCACAGCCGCCGATCAACAAAGTAGTGTGGCTGAAGAGATGAACCAAAACTTGAATAATGTTAGAGAGTTGGTTGAAGCTTCGGTTGTGGTGGTGACTGAGTTGTTAGAGACTTCAGAGATCATGCAAAGTAATGCGGAAGAACTGGACGGGAAAATTCAGTCATTTAAGGTGTAATTAATACACAAACTATTTTGATATCAAAATACGACGCCCGCTTAGTTTAAGCGGGCGTTTTTTATTGTTAGAGTGGTGAGATTAACTAAATAACCTCAGCTCGGGATAATTTAAGCCGCTCAGTACTGCTCTTATAGTGTCTGACTTCGTTAAAATCAACGTGATAGAATAACTATCACTTATAATTTTGCCTTGTCATCCATCTAAAGTAGCAGCACTGCGCCTAGTTAAAGCTTAACTTATTATTAAATATGGAGTTTTGACTTTCTTATCCCCAGTTGAGGCTAAATACAGAACTGATGCAGAGCAAGGATGTGTAATGCAGCGACCAGATAGCCTTTCCCAACAATATCAAAAATCGTTTGACCAGTTGCCAGAACAGAGCCAGTTAGTGATAAATGAGTGGCCCTCGTTAAGAGTTGAAGAGTCAAAGCGGGTATTACCCCTGAGCCGTTTTGTGTGTGAATCACTGAGCCAAGATGAAGAACTCTGTTCACTTCTTCCTTCTATGCTGGCAGACAGTGACCGTTCACCACAATACCGACAAGCATTGAGTACGCAGTTGCAAGAGTGTCGCGATGAAGCCGCAGGGCTTAAAGTGCTTCGCCAGTTTCGACGACGAGAAATGGTCAACATAGCGTGGCGAGATTTTTCGGCTAGTTGGAGTTTGCAGCAGAGCCTTAGTCACCTCTCTATGCTGGCTGAAGCGATGATCTTTGAGACTTATCAGTGGCAATATCAGATCTGCTGTGGCGAGTGGGGAACACCTTGCAACGAGAATGGTGACGCTCAACCTATGCTGATCATCGGTATGGGAAAACTGGGTGGGGGAGAACTTAACTTTTCTTCGGATATCGATCTTATATTTACTTACCCGGAAAATGGTGAGACTCAAGGGGCAAGACGAAGCATTGCTAACGCGCAATTTTTTACCCGCTTAGGCCAGAGAATTATTAAAGCGTTGGATCAACAGACGTTTGATGGTTTCTGTTATCGGGTAGATATGCGGTTACGACCTTTTGGGGAAAGTGGCCCCTTGGTAATGAGTTTTGCTGCTTTAGAAGACTATTATCAAGAACAAGGCAGAGACTGGGAACGCTACGCGATGATTAAGGCTCGGGTAATGGGGCGCGAGATGTACCCAGAATACCAAGAGTTGCGACAGATGTTACGGCCATTTGTTTTTCGTCGTTATATTGATTTTAGTGCGATTCAGTCATTGCGAAGAATGAAGTCGATGATCTCTAGTGAAGTTCGTCGCCGGCAGCTTAGTAACAACATTAAGCTGGGAGCTGGGGGCATTAGAGAAATAGAGTTTATCGCACAAGTATTCCAACTTATCCGAGGCGGCAGAGAACCGTCTTTACGTGGACGCGGTTTATTGCAGACGTTACAGGCTATTGATGAGCTAAATTTGTTGGATAGTGAGGATGTGACACAACTTCACACGGCATACTGTTTTTTGCGTAAGTTAGAGAACCTTATGCAGGCTATGGCGGATAAACAGACTCAAACGCTTCCTGATGGAGAAGAAGAACAAGCCATGCTTGCCTGTGCGATGGGAGAGGACAATTGGCAGGTCATGCGAGAGAAAACAGCCAAGCACATGGAAAATGTTCATACTGTTTTTGAGAATCTAATAGGGGATGTTGAAGAAGAGAGTACGCCTGTTGATAAACACTTCTCTGAACTGTGGGATATGGCCCATTCAGAGGACGTTATTCAAGATGTATTGCGCGAAGATATTAACAGCCAAGATGCAGAGAAAGACGCCAACACCATTATTCAATTTAAAGCCGATTTGGCGAAAAAAACCTTAGGCCCAAGAGGACGAGACGTACTTAATAAGCTGATGCCAAAAGTGTTTCAGGCGATTTTTGCGCACAAGGATGCTCAATATGGCTTGCCTAGGGTGTTGCAGTTGCTGCACAAGATTTCAACACGAACAACCTATCTCGAGTTGCTGGATGAACATACGGCGGCGTTAACTCAGTTAGTGCGTTTATGCACTGCTAGCCCAATGATTTCTGAGCAATTGAGCCGCCATCCAATACTGCTTGATGAGCTGCTTGATCCGCAGCAACTCTATAACCCTATTGCCCTTGATTCTTATAAAGTGGAGTTACGAGATTTCCTTGCTCGTATCCCTGAAGATGATATGGAGCAGCAGATCGAGGGATTAAGGCAGTTTAAGCAGATATGTATTTTACGTATTGCCGCGGCTGATATTGCCGGGGCTCTGCCAGTGATGAAGGTGAGTGACCATTTAACCTATTTAGCGGAAGCCATTGTAGAAGCGGTCATCAACCAAGCGTGGCTACAACTGAGTGAGAAATATGGTGAGCCGGATTACTTAAAGGATAGTCACAGCAAAGGGCTAGCGGTTATTGGCTACGGAAAAGTTGGCGGCTGGGAACTTGGCTACAATTCCGATCTAGACATTGTGTTTATGCATGACTGTCCTGTTTCGAGCTATACCACAGGGAAGAAACAGATTGATAGTCGACAGTTTTATCTTCGCTTAGCGCAACGAATTATTCATATATTCTCTATTCGAACGGCATCGGGCATCCTTTATGAAGTGGATACAAGACTTCGTCCATCTGGTGCGTCTGGTTTGTTAGTCAGCCCGGTGGAAGCGTTTGAAGAGTATCAGTTAAATGACGCTTGGACGTGGGAACATCAGGCATTGGTCAGAACTCGTCTAATTTATGGTGACCACTCTTTGGTGAAAGCGTTTAGTAATATTCGTAATAAAGTATTGGCGTTACCAAGAGAAGAGAGCGAGCTTAAAAAACAAGTGGTTGATATGCGAGAAAAAATGCGTGATCACCTTGGTGGTAAAAAGGCGGGTCGTTTTATGCTCAAACAAGACACCGGAGGAATTACAGATATTGAGTTTTTAGCTCAATATCTGGTTCTTCGTTACAGCTCGGAGAACATTTCTCTTACTCGGTGGTCTGACAATGTACGTATTTTTGAATCTCTTGCTCAGCAAGAGATCGTATCCGAGCAAGATATGCAGCGACTGAACCATGCATACACAACTTTGAGAGATGAAATTCATCATAGAAATCTACTTAATCAAGAAGCGGATGTTGATAAATCACGCTTTGTTGAAGAAAGAGAGTGTGTGACGCAACAGTGGCAACGTTGGATGAGTTAGATTGTCGTTGCATTATCTCAACGTTTAATGAAATCAAAAGCATAAAGCTTGCCCTGTGACAGCGCAGCGTTAAGTTCTGCGCCTTGAGGTTACTTGGGTATATAAGTTAACATTGGCACAAATTATTTTTGGAGAACCTTATGAAACCGATATTGCCGGATTACAGTCAATCGGGTGTGCTTATTATTGGTGATGTCATGCTAGATAGGTATTGGTACGGCCCAACGGGACGTATCTCACCTGAAGCTCCCGTCCCTGTAGTTAAAGTTGAAGATAATGAAGAGCGACCGGGTGGTGCAGCTAACGTGGCAATGAACATTGCTGCACTCAGTGGTAAGGCAACGGTAATTGGTTTGGTTGGTGAAGATGAGCCAGCACAGGTTCTCACCAACACCTTAAGTTCACTAAAAGTAAATTGTCAGTTTGTACCATTGGCTGAGTTCCCAACCATCACTAAATTACGAGTGATGAGCCGTGGACAGCAGATGATTCGATTAGATTTTGAAGATAAGTTTACAGGTGTTGATCCGGAACTTATGTTAGCGCAAATGGAGACGGCACTACCAAATGTACAATCGGTTGTGCTATCAGACTATGCCAAAGGCGCATTAGAGCACGTTCAAGCTTTAATCCAAAAGGCACGCGCAGCTGGTTTACCTGTGTTTATTGATCCGAAAGGGGCAGACTTTGAACGCTATCGTGGCGCGACATTGTTGACCCCTAACATGGCCGAGTTCGAGTTAGTTGTCGGTAAAGTAGAAGATGAACAGCAACTGGTTGAAAAAGGACTGGACCTGATCGAACGTTACGATTTTGAAGCCTTACTGGTGACTCGTAGCGAACATGGGATGACGCTATTGCGTAAAGGCGAAGAGCCTTTTCATCTGCCTACATTAGCCAAAGAAGTTTTTGATGTGACCGGTGCCGGTGATACGGTGATTTCCGTTCTTGCTGCTTCGGTAGCGGCAGGTAAGCCTCTTGATGAAGCGTGTGCATTAGCCAATGCAGCTGCAGGTGTTGTTGTTGGAAAACTCGGTACTTCTACGCTATCGACTATTGAGCTTGCGGAAGCCATTCACGGTAGTCAGGATACTGACTATGGTGTGATTACTGAAAGCGCTTTAATTGAAGCGGTGAAGAAAGCCCGTTCAAAAGGTGAGAAAGTGGTTATGACAAATGGCTGCTTTGACATTTTACATGCCGGACATGTCTCTTATCTTAATCATGCGGCTGAACTTGGTGACCGTTTGATTGTTGCTGTAAATAGTGACGATTCCGTTAAGCGATTAAAAGGACCGGGTCGTCCAGTTAATCCAACAGAAAGACGAATGGCCGTTCTAGCCGGTTTGGGTGCCGTTGATTGGGTGGTGCCTTTTGAAGAAGATACGCCACAACGTCTTATTTCTGAAGTATTGCCTAGCTTGCTAGTGAAAGGTGGCGATTATAAACCTCACGAAATTGCGGGTGGTGACGAAGTTATTGCCGCTGGCGGTGAAGTTAAGGTGCTTAACTTTGAAGAGGGTGTTTCTACTACTGAAATCATTAAAGCCATCAAAGGTGGCAAAGAGTAGATGGTTACACGGCACAGATTTTAGTTAAAAAAGAAGGGGCCAGATAAGTTATCTGGCCCCTTTTCTATTTAAAGTGCTTTTAATTTGCTTTCATCAAGCTGGCGTTGATATCAATGATATCTTGTTCACTCAGTGAACCAACGGCATTACGAAGCTTTAATACGCTAATAATGTAGTTGTAACGAGCGTTAGCTAGATTACGGTTAGCATCATATAGACGTCTTGTTGAATCCAGTACATCAACGATAGTACGAGTACCTACATCAAACCCTGCTTCTGTTGCTTCTAAAGCAGACCTAGCAGAAACAACCGACTGCTCATAAGCTCGAATAGTACCAATGGTAGCATTAATATCGTTATTGGTGCTGCGAACCGAAGTGACAACTTTACGATAGCTCGCTTCTAGGTTTTCACTTTCTACTACGTAGTTGTACTCAGCTTGTTTAACCTGAGAAGTAACGTTACCACCAGTGTAAAGTGGAATCGCTAAGTTTAGACCGATATTGAAATCGTTAGCATCAAAGTCATTTGCGCTTTCTGTTTGATCTGAGCGTCTGTATGAACCGTCCAGAGATAACTCTGGTAAATGACCTGAGCTCGCTAGAGAGATGTTGTCTCGAGCGATATCTTGAGCGATACGAGCACGCAGTAGCGTTAAGTTTTGTGTTTGAGCCATCTCTAACAGCTGTTGAGGTGATTCTTGGCTTTTTTCAGCGGAGAAACTCTTCGTGTCGAGAATGTTTAGATCAGTATGTTCCTGCCCAGTAATTTCACGTAACGCTTCGTAGCTGTTGATTAAAGCGTTTTCGCTTACGACTTCATTGGCTAATACAGTATCGAACTGAGCTTGAGCATCGTGCACATCTGTAATGGCAGATAGGCCAACTTCAAAACGTTGTTTAGTCTGTTCAAGTTGGCGTCCAACCGCCGCTTTTTCTGCTCGAACAAATTCTAGGCTATCTTGCGCTCTTAATACTTCAAAGTACGCAGTAGAAACACGTAAAATCAAACCCTGTTGCTCTTCTGCATATTGAGCATCAGCTTTACGAGCGGTTTTTTCTGCTGTGTCTAATGTGATCCAGCTAGAGCGTTTATACAACTGTTGAGTAAACCCTACGCCAGCACCAAATAGGTTACTTTCTCGGCTATTTACATCACTACGGTTGATGTCATAGTTTGCCGTAAGATTGATTTGTGGAAGAAGTGAACTACGGCTAGACGTTATCGCTTCAAATGCCGCATCTTTTTGAGCAGCTGTACGTAATAATGTTGGGTCATTTTCTTTTGCTAGGTTATAGATACCAGCAAGATCATCTGCCATAGAGTAGCTAGCAACACTACTGAGTGTGACGCTGATAATCAAAGGTAGCAGCTTTTTCATCGGTTTTTTCCTGCCTTATTTATAGTCGAATCTTCAAGAGTTTAACCTAAACTGTCATGTTTTGGCGTTAATCTTTGCGCTTTTTTACACTTTATTGTCCGGTTGTGCAATAAATATCTTGTTTACCCAAAGAAATTTTTAGTATTTATTAAAAAAGTTGAGGCTTATCATTGGTGGGAAAGATACTCTATGATTAAATAACTCAATTATGAACTATAGGATCTAACACTCATCATGAAATCTCAATATACACCGAACGATGTAGAAATTATCTCAAAAGAGAGGTTATTCCGAGGTTTCTTTCAAATGGTTAAGCTGACATTTAGACACAAGCTATTTGCTGGTGGTTGGAGCGAGCCTATAGAAAGAGAGCTGTTTGAGCGAGGTCATGCCGCGGCTATGTTGCCTTATGACCCGATTCGCGATGAAGTGGTATTGATAGAGCAGGTTCGTGTTGGCGCTCTTGAGCATGAAAATCCATGGCAGTTTGAGATTGTTGCCGGGATCATGGATGCAGAAGAGAGTGTTGAAGACTTAGTGAGAAGAGAAGCAATGGAAGAGGCAGGAGTAGAGGTACGTCAACTTTCGCCAATTACCAATTATTACCCTTCTTCGGGAGGTTGCTCTGAGCGATTAGATGTTTTCGTCGGTCAAGTTGACGCATCAACCGCGAGCGGTGTTCATGGTTTAGAGTATGAAAATGAAGATATTCAAGTCCATGTTATGAGCCGTGAACAAGCATATTCTATGGTGAAAAATGGAAAAATTGAGAATGGTGCCTCAATAATTGCATTGCAATGGCTTGAATTGAATAGAGAAGAATTATTATCGCAATGGCAAATTTAGCGTCAAGCAAACCGTATCATGTTGATCTCGCTGAGTTGATGCGGATATATGAAACAAATTATGCAAAGTTAAACGCACTTTTGCCTAACCAACCGAGTGTTGGAGATAGTCGCTCTTATCAAGTGATTGCGCTTTCTTATCAACTTGATGTTGTGGAAGTGACCAAATACACCACCTTGATTGATGTTAGCCAGTGTGATGAAAATCCAGTTTTTCCACTGCCGAAGATGACGGTAAGGCTATATCATGATGCTAGAGTTGCGGAAGTGTGTGCTAGTGAGCAGATCTCTAGGGTACAAGCCCGATATGATTACCCAAACAAAAAAATGATGCAGAAGGATGAGAAACTTCAGCTAAATCGTTTTTTAAGTGACTGGTTATCATTTTGTTTAAAAAATGGCATCAGTCGGGCACCGATTTTTTAGAAATATAGGCGTTATAAAGTAAACGCAAAAACAGCTATCTGTGCCAGTAGCAGTAACTAGAACAGCATTTATAATGATTGAAGGAACATTAGGTTTACTATTTTGAAACTATCAGCAAGCAAAAATAATCACAAAGTACAGCTTTTACAGATTACAGATACTCACCTGTTTTCTGATAAAAACGGCTGCTTATTGAGCGTGAATACTTTTGATAGCTTTCGCGCAGTTGTTGATGAAATTGTGCTTAATAAGCAGAGTTTTGATGCGATACTCGCCACTGGTGATATTTCACAAGATCATAGCGTAGAGTCTTATCAACGCTTTGAGCAAGGTATAGAGCCGCTGGAGAAACCTTGCTTTTGGTTACCGGGTAATCATGATTTTAAACCAAGTATGCATAGTGTTATCCCTTCTGAACAAATTCGTTCTGAGAATCATTTCTTTGCTGGTGAGCATTGGCAAGTGATATTGCTAGACAGCCAAGTTGTGGGTGTTCCTCACGGTAGACTAAGTGAAACACAGCTGGAATTTTTGGATAATAAGCTGTCTGAAAACCCTTCTTTACATTCGTTAGTACTTTTGCATCATCATCCTATTCCTGTCGGTAGTGCTTGGTTGGATCAGCATACATTGACAGAAGCGCAGGATCTTTGGGCCATACTGGCGAAGCACAGCAACGTTAAAGCACTTTTAAGCGGGCATGTTCACCAAGACTATGATGAACGCCATAATGGCGTTAGAGTGATTACGACCCCCTCAACTTGTGTTCAATTTAAACCTGATTCTGACGATTTTGCTCTAGATGCGCTTTCTCCCGGTTGGAGAATGCTAAATTTGTTTGATGATGGTCGATTAGAAACCGAGGTTTTTCGACTACAAAATGGTCGCTTCTCTCCTGACTTTACTTCAGGTGGTTATTAATGAAGCCATCCCTGTTACTTTATATTCATGGGTTTAATAGTTCTCCGTTATCGTTGAAAGCGAATGAGATGAAAAGCTATTGTGAGACTCACCGACGTGATATTAAGGTCGTTATCCCACAACTTCCTTGCTTTCCAGAGCAAGCCAGCGAGTTGCTGATAAGCTTGGTCGAAAAGTATCAGGATGAATATCGTATTGGTCTTGTCGGAAGCTCATTGGGCGGTTACCTCTCTACTTGGTTAAATAGCCTTTATGGTTTTAAGGCCGTATTGATAAATCCTGCGGTCAAACCGTATGAGTTGTTAGAAGATTATCTTGGGGAACAAGTTAACCCTTATACCCATGAGCGTTATGTTTTGAAAGCGCAGCATATAGACACGTTAAAAAGCTTAGATGTTGTAGAGCTAAAATCTGCTGAAGATTTTTGGTTGTTGCAGCAAGAAGGGGACGAAGTGCTCGATTATCGTCAAGCGGTGGATAAATTTGCCGATGCGAAGCAAACCGTTGAAAAAGGTGGAGACCACAGTTTTCAAGGATTTGAGCGATTCCCTCAACAAATTGTTAATTTTTTACAGCTTTAAAATGAAAAGCATTGGGGATGGGTCATAAAAATATCCATCCCGTGAGCAACGCGCTTGACAACAGCGGCCTTGTTCCAGACTATGTTCTCCTTGTTTCCCGTGAAATAACGATATTCAGAAAATCTCATTTCTGCTAAATGCGAAACTGACCGAGTTTTAAACATCATATTCTCACGGTAAAGTAACCCTAATTGAAGAAGTATAATTCCGTATTATGACTGAACAATATAATGCTGGAGCCATTGAGGTTCTTAATGGCTTAGAGCCGGTACGTCGCAGACCAGGGATGTATACGGATACCGTACGTCCTAACCACTTAGGCCAAGAAGTTATCGACAACAGTGTCGATGAAGCCTTGGCTGGTCACGCCTCTAAAGTGCAAGTCATCCTTCACGCTGATCAATCATTGGAAGTCATTGATGATGGACGAGGAATGCCTGTTGATATCCACCCGGAAGAGAAAATCTCCGGTGTGGAATTGATACTTTGTAAGCTCCATGCTGGTGGCAAATTTTCCAATAAAAGCTATCAGTTTTCAGGTGGTTTGCATGGTGTAGGTATCTCCGTAGTTAACGCCTTGTCAAAACGTGTAGAAGTGGTGGTAAGAAGAGATGGCCAAGTTTACAGCATTGCTTTTGAGCATGGCGATAAGGTGTCGGATCTTGAAGTGATCGGTACCTGCGGTCGTCGCAACAAAGGTACCAGTGTTCATTTCTGGCCAGAAGCCAAGTATTTCGACTCAGCTAAGTTTTCTGTTTCGCGCTTAATCAATAATTTGAGAGCAAAAGCCGTTCTATGCCCCGGTTTAGAGATTGTTTTTACCGATAAAGTGAATGGTAATGAACATAAATGGCTTTATGAAGATGGTTTAAAAGACTACTTAGCTGAAGGTGTAAAAGGTTATACCGTACTGCCAGAACAGCCATTTACGGGTGAGTTTAAAGCAGAAACAGAAGCGGCCAACTGGGCCATTATCTGGCAGCCGGAAGGTGGCGAACTGATTACAGAAAGCTACGTTAACTTGATACCTACTGCTCTTGGTGGCACACATGTAAATGGCTTGAGACAAGGCTTGTTAGATGCCATGCGAGAGTTTTGCGAGTTCCGTAACTTGCTGCCTCGTGGCGTTAAGCTAACAGGGGATGATGTTTTTGACCGCTGTTCTTATGTTTTGTCGATTAAAATGCAAGATCCTCAGTTTGCTGGGCAGACAAAAGAGCGTTTATCGTCTCGTCAATGTGCTGCATTTGTGTCGGGTGTGGTGAAAGATGCCTTTAGCTTGTGGCTAAATGAAAGACCACAAATCGCTGAATTGATGGCTGAGATGTGTATTGCCAATGCTCATCGACGCATGCGAGCCAGTAAGAAAGTGGTGCGTAAGAAAATCGCATCAGGCCCTGCATTACCAGGAAAGCTGACGGATTGTTCAGTACAAGATTTAAACCGAACAGAACTGTTCTTAGTGGAAGGGGATTCGGCGGGCGGCTCAGCGAAACAAGCGAGAGACCGTGAGTTCCAAGCTATTATGCCGCTGCGCGGTAAGATCCTAAATACATGGGAAGTGTCTGCCGATCAGGTGTTAGCGTCTCAGGAAGTGCACAATATCTCGGTTGCGCTGGGTATTGATCCGGATAGTGATGATCTAGAAAGTTTACGTTACGGAAAAGTTTGTATACTCGCGGATGCGGACTCCGATGGTTTGCATATCGCTACGCTTCTTTGCGCCCTATTTGTTAAACACTTTAGAGCTCTGGTTGAGGCGGGACATGTTTATGTCGCTATGCCACCACTATTTAGAATTGATTGTGGAAAAGAAGTTTTCTATGCCCTAGATGAAGAAGAAAAAGAAGGGGTATTGGAACGCTTGAGTAAGAAGAAAGCGAAAATAAATGTTCAGCGATTTAAAGGTTTGGGTGAGATGAACCCACTGCAATTGCGCGAAACTACTATGGATCCTAATACTCGTCGTTTAGTACAGCTAACCATTGATGATTGTGAATTGACTAATGAAATGATGGATATGTTGTTAGGTAAGAAACGTGCCGATGATAGACGGACGTGGTTACAAACAAACGGCGATTTAGCAGAGGTTTAATTGATGTCTACAGAAATGTCATTTGATGGTGTTGAACAGCTGCCACTAAGAAAATTTACCGAAGACGCCTACCTTAATTACTCTATGTACGTAATTATGGATAGGGCGTTACCTTATATTGGTGATGGTTTAAAACCGGTTCAGCGCCGTATTATTTACGCTATGTCTGAGCTTGGTCTTTCTGCTGCGGCCAAATATAAGAAATCTGCTCGTACGGTTGGTGATGTTCTGGGTAAGTACCACCCACATGGCGACTCAGCGTGTTATGAAGCCATGGTATTAATGGCTCAACCATTTTCTTATCGCTACCCTCTTGTCGATGGACAAGGTAACTGGGGGGCGCCAGATGATCCTAAGTCATTCGCGGCAATGCGTTATACCGAAGCCAAGCTTTCTAAGTTTGCCGAGGTGCTGCTTGGTGAACTAGGCCAAGGAACGGTTGAATGGCAACCCAACTTTGATGGCACTATGAAAGAGCCACAAATGTTGCCGGCACGTTTACCACATATATTGCTGAATGGTATTACTGGTATTGCCGTTGGTATGGCAACAGACATTCCACCTCATAATATTCGTGAAGTGGCAGAAGCGACCATTCATCTGATTGATCATCCATCGGCTCAACTGCCTGATATTTTGAACTATGTTCAAGGGCCTGATTACCCAACTGAAGCTGAGATAATTTCACCAAAATCAGAACTGGAAAAAATATATAGAACGGGCCGAGGAAGCATTAAAGCCCGTGCGGTATGGCATAAAGAAGGTAATGACATTGTGATTACCGCGCTGCCTCATCAAGTTTCCGGTGCTAAGTTATTGGAACAGATAGCCGCACAAATGCGAGCGAAGAAACTGCCGATGGTTGATGACCTTCGTGATGAATCTGATCACGAAAACCCAACCAGAATTGTCGTAGTTGCCCGTTCAAACCGTGTGGATTGTGAGCAGTTGATGAATCACCTGTTCGCCTCAACGGATCTAGAGAAAAGTTTCAGGGTCAATATCAATATGATTGGCCTAGATAACCGTCCTCAAGTAAAAGGCTTGGTCAAGATTTTATCTGAGTGGATTGAGTTTAGACGTGCAACCGTTCGTCGTCGTGTTCAATATCGTCTAGATAAGATCCTAGCACGGTTACATATTTTAGAAGGTTTGTTGATCGCTTATCTTAACCTAGATGAAGTGATTGAAATTATTCGTACCGAAGATGATCCCAAAGCTGTTTTGATGGAGCGCTTTGGTATCAGTGACATTCAAGCGGATGCTATTTTAGACACCAAACTTCGTAATCTTGCTAAATTAGAAGAGATGAAGATTCGTGGCGAACAGTCAGAATTAGAGAAAGAGCGCAACAAGCTGGAACTGCTGCTAGGTTCTGAGCGTCGCATGAATACACTGCTCAAGAAAGAGATTAAAGCTGATGCGGAAAAATATGGTGATGACCGTCGTTCACCATTGGTTGAGCGAAGTGAAGCCAAAGCACTGACTGAGCGAGATCTGATCCCAAGTGAAGCGATCACCGTGGTTCTTTCCGAAAAAGGTTGGATTCGTCATGCGAAAGGCCATGATGTTGATGCCTCTTCCTTAAACTATAAGTCGGGTGATGGTTATCTTGCTCATGCGTGTGGTAAGAGTAATCAGCAAGCGGTTTTCTTAGGTTCTGATGGACGAAGTTACTCTTTAGAGTCTCACTCTTTACCGTCGGCAAGAAGCCAAGGAGAGCCAATAACAGGCCGCTTAAACATCGCTGAAGGGACGAATGTAAGACAGGTTATTATGGGAGAGGAGACTCAACTGTGGCTTGTTGGCTCCGATGCAGGTTATGGCTTTGTTTGTAAAGGTGGTGACTTACTGTCGAAAAATCGCAGCGGTAAGGCATTAGTGAATTTACCTGAGAACTCCTCAGTTATTACACCTAACCCTATTGCAGACTTAGATAATGACGAGATTTTGGCTATAACAAATCTTGGCCGGATGTTGCTGTTCCCAATCAAAGATCTACCTCAATTGAGTAAAGGTAAAGGTAACAAGATCATTAATATTCCGGCAGCAAAATCTAAGGCCCGGGAAGAGATGGTTTGTCACCTATTGTCCATTCCTCAAGGAGCGTCAGTGACTCTGTTTGCAGGTAAGCGTAAACTTGGGCTTAAACCGGCTGATCTGGATAACTTTAGAGGTGAGCGCGGACGTCGTGGTGGATTGCTGCCAAGAGGGTTACAGCGCGTGACCAGTATTGAAATTGAACAGGCGAGTGTTGCGAGCAAAGAAGAGCCAGAAGATGAGTAAGTACTGAACGGTATTTATTTAACTAGATAATAAAAAATCCCGACCAATGAGTCGGGATTTTTGTAGGCTTTTTTATGGGTTAGGCAGTTCTGCAACGGTAACCGGCAAGGTCATGCTTTTTCCATCACGAACAATATCGACGTCCACCGTTGTGCCGGGACGAAGATCGGTGACGGTATCCATGACGCTTTGTCGGCCACTAATTTTATGACCATTTATTTTGATAATAACATCGTTTTTTTGGAATCCGGCTAACGCTGCAGGGCCTTGCTCATCAATACCTAAAACGATAATTGCGCCAATATAGTCGCCACCTAACATTCGTGATGTCATTGCGGTGACGTCTTGTCCATCAACGCCGATATAGCCTCTAATCACTCGTCCATCAGCGATAATCTTGTTCATGATTTTATTTGCTAATGCATAGGGAATCGCAAACGAGATACCGTAAGTTTCTAGATCGGTCGCTTGTTGGAAGGAAGCCGTATTAATGCCGACTAATTGACCTTGTGTGTTGACCAGTGCGCCCCCAGAGTTTCCTTGGTTAATTGCCGCATCTGTTTGAATAAACGCTTGGCGGCCGCCTGCGCTAATGGATGAACGGCTTGTGGCGGAGATAATGCCAAATGTTGTGGTTTGTCCTAAGTTATATGGGTTACCTATGGCCAAAACAACATCACCAACTTTGGCTTTATAGTTAGGATCCAATGGAATGGTCGGTAAGTTGCTTTCTTCTATTCTCAATACAGCAATGTCTGTGCGTTGATCTTTACCAACCAGTTGCCCGCTGGCAATTCTGCCATCCTGAAGGGCGACCGTAATCTCATCTGCTTGAGCAATCACATGAAAGTTAGTAATGATATAGCCTTTATCACTAACAATAACGCCAGAGCCCAGCCCTTGAACTTGAAGGTTTTTTTGCCCTTCAGAGGTGTATTTTCTACTGTAGATATTCACCACAGCAGGTGCTGCAAGCCTTACTGCATTATTGAATGAGATCTGCAGTTCGCTAATGTTGTTTGCTGTTGGGTTAATATTGTTGGGAAGAATATTTGAGCGTAAAGAGGGGAATGCCAGCAGCACGACTAATGCGGTGACCAATCCTAAACCAATTGAGCGTAATAAAAAATTCAGCATGTATTCCTCAATGCTGGAGAACAGAAAAGTATCGTTTGGTGTATATAACAGGCAAGGATACCATTTTGCTTTTTTTAATACCAATGACAAAAAAAGAGCACGTATAAATGAATATATACGTGCTCCTTTTTGTGATCAATGTTTTACAGTTAACGAACAACTAAATAAATGGTTCTGCCATCTCGTTGTACATTTAATGCTAACACGCTCGGCTTATCTTCCAGAATCGCTCTTAACTCGCCAAGATTACGGACGCGCTTACGATTCACTCCAAGAATAATATCGCCACTTTGCAGCTGATACGCTTCTGCGGCAGAGCCTTTTTCTATGTTGGTTACCTTAATACCTTCAGCTTCATCTTCTGAAGTCGTATTGCTGAGCTCTGCTCCTTGTAGGCCATCATGCAGTTTATCTGCTTTGGTTTTGCTGTCACCCGCTTCACCTAACACCACATCAAAGCTCATCGCCTTGCCGTCTCTCACAATACCGATGGCGACTTTCTTGCCTGCACCTAGAGTGGCAATTTTGGCTCTAAGCTCACCAAATGTCGCAATCTCTTTTTTGTTGATGGAAACAATGATGTCTCCAGCGGCTAATCCAGCTTTATCTGCGGCACTATCGGCTACGACTTGGCTAACAAAGGCACCCTTGCTCGCTTCGTAGCCAAGAGCTTCTGCTAGCTCGGAGGTGACTTCACCACCTTGTACGCCTAACATTCCGCGTTTGACTTCTCCAAACTCAACAATTTGTTCCGTTAAGTTTTTCATCATGTTTGATGGAATAGCGAATCCAATTCCTATGTTGCCGCCATTAGGCCCAAGTATGGCGGTGTTAATACCGATTAATTCACCACGTAAGTTGACAAGCGCACCACCGGAGTTACCACTGTTAATGGCGGCATCGGTTTGGATGAAGTTTTCAAAATTCTCTATATTAAGGCCACTTCTGCCTAATGCTGAAACGATACCTGATGTGACTGTCTGTCCTAGACCGAATGGGTTACCAATAGCAACGCTAAAGTCGCCGACGCGAATGGAATCTGAGTCTGCAAGTTTAATCGCGGTTAAGTTTTTGGCTTGCTCAAGTTTTAGTAAGGCGATATCAGACATCTGATCGCCACCTATCAACTCTGCATCATATTCACGACCATCATGAAGTTGTACTTTGATTTTGTCGGCACCATTAATGACGTGGTAGTTCGTGACAATATGTCCTTTGTCAGCATTAATGATTACACCAGAGCCCAAACCTCTAAATGGTCTTTCTTGAGTCTGTTCTGCTGGCATGTCTGGGCCAAAGAAATAGCGAAATGCTTCGGGAATACGTTGTTTTGATACGTGTTTGCCTTCTACCGCAATGCTAACTACGGCGGGTGTAACTTGCTCAAGCATTGGGGCTAAACTTGGAAGTTGTTGACTGTCGACGCTTAGGGGAAGAGCTGCGGTTGCAGGCATCGGCGCTAGTGTTGTACTGAGACTTAGCGCTAATGCAGTGAATGCAAGCATAGGTTTTTTCATCATATGTTCCTCGTTTTACTCATGATGAATATGACTAAAAAACCTATATCTAGTTCAAATTTTTTTACTTATGCTGTTTTTACAACGTCAGGTGCTTTGATGATCTCTTTTTTCTCAGGGGTTAACAACCCAGTCGCACCATTCGCGTAATCCTTAGGTTGCAGGTTAAGATCTTCCGTTTGTTCTTCTTGTGGCGTGACGATTTTAGAAAACGGCTTATCCTGCTCTGGAAGATTAGGTAATAGCTCCGAAGATGTCTTAGCCAGATGTTGATACAGCTTAGTGTAATCTTTTCCAAGTACATCGAGCATCTCTGCTGTTTGTGAGAAATGATCGGTTAATTCTTGTCGTTGTTGTTCTAATTCAAACTTGGCTGTTTCCAGCTCTTTTTTCATCTGTTGGTGCTTTTTGTACTGAGGGGTTTTAATGCGGGCAATAATAATGCCGAATATTGCGCCTACTAATAAGCCTGATAATCCAAAAATCCAAGGCATAAAAGCTCCTTAATTATAGAGTCGGTTAACATGTTGTTTACCACATGTTTCTTGCGCATGTTACTATGACTGAGCAATCTGATAAAGATATTACGTAACAGATTCGACCAATGTGTTAGTGAAAAAATGTGTTAACGGGAAATGTGTTAGAGGGAACTTGGGTATTTAGTAATGACACCATTAAGAAAGTACGAAAGCGATCTACGTGAATTTAATTTTCAAATCGATACTGCTCAAAAAAATGCGGTAACCGCTTTAGATGCGCTTTATCACGCTTATAAAGCGTATCTGGATGCCCCTGTGGCAAAGTTATCCACCATGCAGAAGCTGCTTGGGAAAAAAGTGGAGCAAGCTACCTTGCCTCAAGGGATTTATATGTGGGGTGGAGTAGGGCGTGGTAAAACCTACTTAATGGATACGTTTTGCGAAACCTTACCGAATAGCCGTGTTATGCGGGTACATTTTCATCGCTTTATGCTTAGAGTGCATGATGAGCTAAAAACCGTTGGCGAAGTTTCAGACCCGTTGGAACATATAGCAGATATATTTACTGCTGAAGCCGACATTATCTGTTTTGATGAGTTTTTTGTTTCAGATATAACAGATGCCATGATACTGGGGACGTTGTTCCAAGCACTATTTCAACGAGGAATTGTACTTGTTGCAACGTCGAATATTCCGCCGAAGGATCTGTATCGAAATGGTTTGCAAAGGGCACGTTTTTTACCTGCGATTGAACTTATAGAGCAGCACTGCCAAGTGATCAATGTTGATGGTGGCGTTGATTATCGTTTAAGAACATTAGAGCAAGCAGAAATTTACCACTCTCCTTTGGATCAATCCGCTACAGAAAACCTCGATAAATACTACTCTCAACTGACTAGTGAGTGCAAAGTCGTTGCTCATTCAATCGAGATCAATCATCGAGATATTGCCATTAACAAAGCGTGTGATGGGGTTTTGTACGCGACGTTTGCTCAGCTCTGTCAAACGGCCCGTAGCCAAAATGACTATATTGAGATCTCTCGCCTGTACCATACGGTACTTTTATCCGATGTGATTCAGATGACAGCGACACAAGATGATGCAGCTCGTCGTTTTATCGCCTTAGTGGATGAGTTTTACGAACGAAATGTTAAGTTGATTATTTCGGCTGAAGTTGCGGCGCAAGAGCTTTATGATCAAGGTGGACTTACGTTTGAGTTTAAGCGTTGTCTGTCTCGCTTGGTTGAAATGCAAAGTCACGAGTATTTGGCTAAAGAGCACCTCGCCTAATTATCGATAGAAGGGGAGTTAACTTGGTGATGGTTAGCTCTCCTTGGTGACTCTGCCCGGAGACATCTGTCCACTCCTTTATACTCAAGGACTCGATGTGAATTCTTAGAATGAATTATTTATAAATTTCCTTAAAAAATAGATGATTTTTCCCTCACACTTCTCTATAATCCTGCGACCCACCGTTACTGCAGGTCTATTTTTTTTAATATGACCGAGAGTGCCAACACTCGAAGGGGTGATGATATGGGCTCTTAGACAGTGGGAGCGAAAGCTCCTTAAGTGTAAAATTAAATTAACGGGTTATTATTAGCATGAAAACTTTCGTTGCTAAACCAGCTACAGTAAAACGTGACTGGTATGTTGTAGACGCTGAAGGTAAAACTCTTGGCCGTCTAGCAAGTGAAATTGCATCTCGCCTACGTGGCAAACATAAAGCTGAATACACTCCTCACGTTGACACTGGTGATTACATCATCGTTATCAATGCTGAGAAAGTTGCTGTAACAGGTAACAAGGCTAAAGGTAAAGTGTATTACCGTCACTCTGAGTTCCCTGGTGGTCTTAAATCAATTACGTTTGAAAAACTAATTGATAAGAAACCAGAGATGGTTCTTGAGCTTGCTGTTAAAGGTATGTTACCACGTGGTCCTCTAGGCCGTGCAATGTACCGTAAGCTTAAAGTTTACGCTGGTGCTGAGCATAACCATATTGCTCAACAACCAACAGTACTAGACATCTAATCGGGGATTATGACAATGGCAGAGAATCAATACTACGGCACTGGTCGTCGCAAAAGCTCAGCTGCTCGCGTTTTCATTAAACCAGGCAGTGGTAACATCGTAATCAACAAGCGTAGCCTTGATGTTTACTTTGGACGTGAAACTTCTCGTATGGTTGTTCGTCAACCACTTGAGTTAGTTGAAATGTTAGAAAAACTAGACCTATACATCACTGTTAAAGGTGGTGGTATTTCTGGTCAAGCTGGTGCGATCCGCCACGGTATCACTCGCGCTCTTATGGAGTACGATGAAACACTACGCCCTGCTCTACGCGCAGCTGGATACGTTACTCGTGACGCACGTCAAGTAGAACGTAAGAAAGTTGGTCTACGTAAAGCACGTCGTCGCCCACAATTCTCTAAGCGTTAATCTTTTCAAAGATTACGTTTCAGCTTTATTGCTGGATTGTGGAATCAAAAGCTCGGTTTATACCGAGCTTTTTTGTATCTAAATATCAGAACATTTTGTAACAATCCCACCTTTTTTACATATTTATTTGATCAAGCTAATTATTCAGAATCAAAAGATTACTCCGTTTTGGGCGACATTATTTTCATCCTATAAGTGTTTTTGTGAAGCGCTGAACGAATTTTTGTTATAAATGTTAACAAAAGGTGTCTTTTTACTTATTATTCACCGCTAAAAGTAGAATAAAATTAGTTTTGTTAGCCATGCCCTGTGAATAGAAAAAAATAAAGCAGAGCAAATGGGAGATATGTTGGATGAGCAATGCGCCTTTAAACAGTGGACGTAGGCGCTTCTTAACTGCCACAACTGCGGTTGTTGGGGGTTTAGGAGCTGTCGCTGTCGCTGTTCCTTTTATTAAATCTTGGAACCCAAGTGAGAAAGCGAAAGCAGCGGGTGCCCCCGTTGAAGTCGATATCAGTAAGCTAGAAGAAGGTCAAATGGTTCGCGTCGAATGGCGTGGTAAACCTGTTTGGGTCGTTCGTCGAGCTGAATCAATAGTGAATGCGCTGAATGAGATTGATGGTGAACTACGTGATCCGTCATCTTCTGAAGAGCAACAACCCCTTTACGCACAAAATGCGTATCGTTCAATTAAACCAGAGTACTTTGTTGCTGTTGGTATTTGTACCCACCTTGGTTGTTCACCAACCTATTTACCTGACAGTTTTAATGAACAGGTTCAAGGTGTTAAGTCTGGTTTCTTCTGCCCATGTCATGGCTCTAAATTTGATATGGCAGGCCGTGTGTTCCAGGGTGTACCTGCACCTTTGAACTTGGTTATACCAAAACACATGTATTTGAGTGATACAAGAATTGTGATTGGTGTAGATGAAGAGGGAGAAGCCTAATGCAAGCTCTAGCTGAATGGTTTGAAAAACGTCTGCCCATGATGAATGCTTATAAAAAGCATTTATCAGAATACCCAATGCCGAAGAACTTTAACTTTTGGTATTTATTTGGCTCGTTAGCGATGCTAGTACTGGTTAACCAACTGTTGACTGGTGTTTGGTTAACGATGAGCTATGAACCGTCTGGTGATGGCGCATTCGCATCTGTAGAGTACATCATGCGTGATGTAGAGTATGGATGGTTGCTTCGTTACATGCACTCAACAGGCGCGTCAGCGTTCTTTGTTGTGGTGTATCTGCATATGTTCCGTGGCTTTATTTACGGTTCATACCAAAAACCTCGTGAGCTGCTGTGGATCTTTGGTATGTTGATCTTCTTGGTGCTGATGGCTGAAGCGTTTATGGGCTATCTATTGCCATGGGGACAAATGTCATACTGGGGAGCGCAGGTAATTATCTCCTTATTTGGTGCCATCCCTGTTATCGGTGATGACCTGACATTATGGATTCGTGGCGACTATGTTATCTCTGGAGCGACACTCAACCGCTTCTTTGCATTACACGTTGTAGCCCTGCCTATTGTGTTGTTGCTTCTTGTGGTTTTACACATATTGGCACTGCATGAAGTCGGATCAAATAACCCTGATGGTATCGAAACCAAGCTGCCAAAAGGTAGCATGGGTGATGATTATGAGCCGCAATTTAAGTTCCATAAATACTACACCAAGAAGTATGACATCATCGATTCTATTCCTTTCCATCCTTATGGAACGGTAAAAGATCTGGTTGGTGTTGCAGGCTTCTTATTCTTGTTCTGTTACGTGTTATTCTTCAATCCAGAAATGGGAGGCTATTTCCTAGAGCCACCAAACTTTGAAGCAGCAAACCCGCTGAAAACACCTGAACATATTGCGCCGGTTTGGTACTTTACGCCATTCTATGCCATCTTACGTGCCGTGCCTGATAAGCTATTAGGTGTTGTCGCTATGGGTGGTGCAATTGTTGTGTTGTTCCTACTTCCTTGGTTGGATCGCTGCAACGTACGTTCATATCGTTATCGTAGCAAGCTTCACTTAATTAACATTGTTCAATTCACCGTGAGCTTTATTGCACTGGGTGTTCTAGGTGCACTGCCAGCAACAGATTTGTATACATGGCTAGCTCGTCTCTTTAGCTTAGGTTATTTCATGTTCTTTGTGCTGTTGTTTATTTACAGCAAATATGAAAAAACAAAACCATTACCAGAGAGGGTGACATTCAAATGAAAAAGTGGATTGTAATACTATTTACTATGTTACCTTCATTGGCATTTGCTGCCGGCGGTAACGTACATTTAGACAGTGCGAATAATGATTTAAGTGATAAAGCATCGTTGCAAAACGGCGCCAAGTTATTCATGAACTACTGCTTTGGTTGTCACTCAACCCAGTATCAGCGCTTTCAACGAGTGGCGACGGATCTTGATATTCCGTTGGACCTGATGAAAGAGCACTTGGTGTTTGACCCTGAAGCGAAGATCGGCCAATTAATGGAAAATGCCATTCCAGATGAAGAAGCGGCTAAATGGTTTGGTGCTCCACCGCCTGATTTGACTTTGGTTGCAAGAGTGCGTGGCGCGGATTGGCTGTATACGTATCTACGAACTTTTTATACTGACCCAAGTAAAACATTTGGCGTAAATAACATTGTTTTCCCAAGTGTTGGTATGCCGCATGTTCTTGAAGAGCTGCAAGGTATTCCTACGCCAATTACTGAAGTTCAGGTAGTTGATGGTGTAGAGAAAACGGTTGTTGTTGGTATAGAAACGGATGGCAGTGGTGAGTTAAGTAGCAAAGAGTATGATATGGCAGTTCGTGACTTAGTGAACTTCCTAGAATACTCCGGAGATCCAGTCAAACTAGAGCGTGAAGCACTGGGTTGGTGGGTAATGGCTTTCTTAGTTTTACTCACGATTGTTTTTGTACTGCTGAAGAAAGAGTATTGGCGTGATGTGCATTAAATATGCTATCATTCGGTGCTAATTTGTATGCAATGGAGGCAACTAGCCTCCATTGTTTTTTTGTTTGTAAGTGTACTGGAGGGCTCAATGGCTGTAGCTGCCAATAAACGTTCTGTAATGACTCTTTTTTCAAGTGCCTCTGACTTATACAGTCACCAGGTGCGTATTGTTTTAGCGGAAAAAGGCGTAAGTGTTGAAGTGGAATTGGTTGATGATGCCAATTTGCCTAATGAGTTGATTGAGCTTAATCCTTATAAGTCAGTGCCTACTCTAATTGATCGTGAGCTTGCGTTATACGACTCTAAAATCATTATGGAGTACTTGGATGAGCGTTTCCCGCATCCGCCGCTAATGCCTGTTTACCCTGTTGCTCGTGGTAACAGCCGTTTAATGATTTACCGCATTGAACGTAACTGGTATACCCTTGCGAAAAAAATCGTAGAAGGCTCTGTTGAAGAAGCTGAATCTGCTCGTCAGAAGTTACGCAATGATCTTCTAACTTTAGCTCCTGTATTTGCAGAATACGAATACTTTATGAGTGAAGAGTTTAGCCTTATTGATTGTTACCTAGCTCCGCTATTATGGCGTTTACCGACATTTGGTATTGAGTTGGTTGGACCGGGTTCAAAAGAGCTGAAAATTTACATGAACCGTGTGTTCGAACGTGATTCATTCCTTGCATCTTTAACAGAAGCAGAACGTGAGATGCGTTTGGTTCGTTAAATCATGGAAATGAATGATATGACACCACGTCGTCCCTATTTATTAAGAGCCCATTATGAGTGGTTGGTTGATAATGATTTAACCCCTCATTTGGTGGTTGATGCGGATTTGCCTGGAGTGCGAGTTCCGGATCAGTTTGTTCAAGATGGACAAATTATTCTTAATGTTGCCCCTCGAGCGGTGGGCAATTTTGAAATGGGGAATGAGACGGTTACTTTTAGTGCTCGTTTTGGCGGTCAGCCTCATTCTGTAATTGTTCCTTTATATGCTATTCAAGCGATCTATGCCCGTGAAAATGGTGCCGGTACAATGTTTGAACCTGAAGATGCTTATATGGTGGATTACGAGGAATTGGTGGATGACGACGCGATTACGCCTGTCACGACATTTGGGTTAACGGTGGCTGATGATACAACTGAAGAAGTATCAGATGAAGCACCACCAAAACCGAAAGGCCGACCTAGCCTTAAAGTAGTCAAATAAAAAAAAGCAGCCAATGGCTGCTTTTTTTTATGCTTGGATATCAGGCTTATAGCCCGTCAACTTCTTCTGGCTCGATATAAGGAATAACCTCTTCGGTTGCCTCTGATTTGGTAACAGATTCTGTTGGTGCTGGTTGAGAGCTGTCTGGGCTCTCTTTCTCTTTCTTGTCTGCTTCCCCGTAATAAAAGGCTTTAACTACCTTTTTAACTCCAGAGATATTTCTTGCGACTTCAACCGCTTTCTCTGCGTGATAAGGAGACACAGACCCAACTAAGAAGACTTCACTATCTTCAGTGAATACCGATATCTTAAGATCTCGAAGTTCAGAGTCTGCGATCAACGCGGATTTAACCTTGGTGGTAATCCAAGTGTCGTTGCTAACATCGGTGATAGAGAGTAACGGTTTTACCTTTAGCTGGTTATAGACAACTTTAACTCCCGATATTTTCCGCACTTCGCTCTCTAATGAATCTTTGTAATCTTGGCTTATGGCTTGTCCCATAAGTAGAGTATTTCCTTTAAAGGTACTTGCGGTGACACGCACATTAGTCTTAAACGGTGCTTTATTACCAAGTGCGTTTATTTGTAAGGAAATATCTTGATCATGCAAAAGCTCAGAGCTGCTCCGTGGATCTGTAACGAAGTAGGCGGCGGTTGCTGCACCAGCGCCTACCACAAGAACACCAGCACAACCTGTTAGGTAAAGTGAGAAAAAAGAGACCAATATAATTTTAAATTTGTTTTTCATCATTACTCCTCGTGCGAGGGAAATAGAACTTGATCAATAAGGTCACACAAGCAGTGCAAGGTGACCATATGGACTTCGTGAATACGTGCTGTTCTTAGAGAAGGGATACGGATTTCTACATCATGTTCACCAAGTAGCCCTGCCATTTCGCCACCATCTTTTCCTGTTAACGCAATAATGGTCATATCTCTGCTTACAGCCGCTTCCATCGCTTTGACAATGTTTTGGCTATTACCACTGGTAGATATGGCGAGAAGTATGTCTCCTTCTTGGCCAAGCGCCCTTACTTGCTTAGAAAAGATTTGTTGATAGTCATAATCGTTTGCTACCGCAGTAAGGGTGGTATTGTCCGCGGTTAATGCCATCGCGGGCAGACTGGGTCTTTCAGTTTCAAAATGATTAAGTAAACAGGAGACAAATTGCTGAGAGTTTGCCGCAGATCCACCATTCCCACAGCAAAGAATTTTGTTGCCATTTAGAAGAGTGGCAACCATCGCTTGTGCAGCGTGAGTAATGGCGTCCGGCAACGCCTCGGCGGCTGCAATTTGGATCTGAATACTTTCAGTAAAACTGGCTTTAATGATGTCTTGCATGTTTATCCTTCGGTGATCGCGTTTTTTATCCAATTGATGTCGTTTCCATGTTGATGAATTGCGACGACATCAAATCGAAATTCGGTAGAAATGGGTGATAATTTGTTTTTCTTTAACCAAATATGAGCCGCTTTTATTAGCTTGCTCGCTTTGTTCTTGGTGACAAACTCAGCGGCGTGTCCGTAGCTGAGGTGCTTTCTATACTTCACTTCCACAAAAACAATGCTTTGCTTATGCTGCATAATTAGGTCTATCTCACCTAATTTGCAGCAGAAGTTATTTTCTATAAACGTTAACCCATGATCCAACAAGTATCTCTTAGCAACTTGTTCGTATTGGTTACCTATCTCTTTTTTGCTAAAGAGCTTCATGCTCTATCCAGCTAATTTCTCTCTGCACCACACATTGCGGGCTTAGAGAAAGAACGCCGGTTTTTCCTTGTACATGATAGTTAGGATCAACTTTCATTTGAGGTAGCTCTTTGACCAGTTTATAAGCATCCATTCCTAGAGCTTGCAGGCGTTTTTCATTATTACCGTAATCTGGCCACAAGGTTTTCATTTGATTATCTAATCTGCTGTTTTGTTCCGTCAGTAGAGGTATGTCACTGAAAATTACGCCAGAAAGATCTTCAAACTGCCTTTTGCTTCCGCTATTGCTGCGTGAATTAGCAAATAATGTCGGTGGTGTTGTTTCCGGGTTGATGATGACCTCGATAAACGGTTTTATCAAAGTGAGTTCTGAGCTTTTCGCTACAATGTATACAGCATCTATATCTCGTCGGCTTCTCGCTTGGTTCTCTAACTCCATATTTAATAGCTTATCCATCTGAGCATTTCTGGCTTTGCTGGCGTTGATGCCAAAGACGGTATTAATATTTTGCTGAAGTTGAGATTTATTACCAAAGTAACTGACTGATGCTTTATTGCGACTAAACTTCTTCCACTCATTTTGGAATGCTATTGCTACACGTTCACCTAAAGCGCCTTTAGGTGCAAGAATGAGTGGATACTGGAACCCTTGAGAGAAGAGATGTTTTGCGGCCTGCTGTACTTCTTGTTCAGGAGACAGGGCAAGGTAACAACTGTTGACTTCTGGATTGATATCGTCAGGCAGGTTAAGTGCTAGCATAGGGACTTGCTTCTGTTGTGCTAACTGAATGTTTTGAACCACTTCTATATTGTCTTTCACTAATGGGCCAACAATGAAATCGATACTGTTGTTTTGAATTTTTTCCGCTAGTGCCTCTTCATCCAAAGCACTGCTGTTGATAATAGTAAGGCTTTCATCATCTTTACGGTTGTAGTCGTCCATCATCGCCAGCATGAAACCGTCTCTGATCAGTTCCGCTTGTTTTTGATACTTTCCGGTTAGTGGTAGCAATAGGGCAGTATTTTTGGCCTCAACAATTTCTAGTGCCAGAATATTCTGAATTTCGATTGGAGGATAAATAGCGGCTGCATGGTATGGATACTCAATCATCCAACCTTCGATGGCACTCTTTAGCTTACCAATATGGCCATTAAGGGTTTTCATATACACGGCTAATTGAAGCCACGCTTCTAGATCTTTCTCATCATCTTCAATAGCAAACTCGGTTATATCGAGAGTGGAGTAGAGGCTGATGGTTTGCCAGATGTCATTCGTCAGTTGCTGACGCTGATCTTCTGCTACGTACTGGGATAACTGTATAAGCTCACGCGTCGCGTTAAGGTGGTCAAGTAAGCTTAGATAAAGATCCGCTTTCAATTGATGATAATCTTTCCATTGCTCATCTGGAATTCGCCACCAACGAGGGAAGTTTAGCTCTTTTAGCGCTTCGTCGGGTTGTTCTCTTAAGTTTAGATATTCAGCGCGAGCCAGTTGCCACTCCGCTTGTTGCATTTCAGATAAAGGTAATTGACCTATTCGCTGAATGAGTAGTGAAGCTTGATTTAGCTTTCCTTCATCAACGGCGGCTTTGAGTGCCATGATCAACCAGTTATTCTGTTCATTGCCTTCAATGGTGTCGGCTTTGATTAAATAGCTGTGTGAACTTAAGGTCGGCTCAGAGGTAATATCCAAGCTTTGTGGCGCTTGAGGCATAGATGAACAGGCCGCAAGAGTAATTGCTAGTGCAATTGGAGTGAGAAGGCGTGGTACACTGGTTCGCTTGTGGTTCATTCTAGCCATGAGTTCTTATTCAATTGTGTGTAAAATTAAGTACTATATTAATCGCTGAAGTGATGGTAAACAAATGACAGATAATAAAAGATTCCCGTCAGAGATCCCAACTCTCTATATTGTACCAACTCCAATAGGCAATTTAGGGGATATTACTCAGCGAGCAATAGAAATATTATCTCTCGTTGACCTTATTGCCGCCGAAGATACTCGCCATACTGGTAAGTTATTATCCCATTTTAATATTCAAACTAAAACCTATGCGTTGCATGATCACAATGAACAGCAGAAAGCGCAAGTATTGGTTGAAAAATTGCAGCAAGGCCAGTCTATTGCACTAGTTTCCGATGCTGGTACGCCATTAATTAGTGATCCAGGATACCATTTAGTCAATAAATGTCGTCAAGCGGGTGTCAATGTTGTCCCATTACCGGGAGCGTGTGCTTTTGTTACTGCGTTAAGTGCTTCTGGATTACCGTCTGATCGATTTAGTTTTGAAGGTTTTCTTCCTGCCAAAAGTAAAGGAAGACAAGATAGAATCAGAGAGATTGAACAAGCAGAACGTACCTGTATTTTTTATGAGTCTCCTCATCGGATTATGGATTCACTAAAAGATATGCTTGAAGTGTTAGGTCCAGAGAGAGAAGTTGTACTTGCCCGAGAGCTGACAAAAACCTTTGAGACGATAAAAGGTCTGCCGTTGGGAGAGCTAATTGCTTGGATTGAAGAGGATGATAACCGCAAGCGTGGAGAGATGGTGATTCTTATTCACGGTTATCGAGAAAGCGAAAGTGAAGAATTCCCAGCAGATGCTATCCGTTTACTGACTATGTTGGTGAAAGAGCTACCGCTGAAAAAAGCCGCAGCCATTGTTGCTGAACTGCATAGCATGAAGAAAAATGCGCTGTATAAGTGGGGATTGGAGCACCTAGAGTAATTGAGTATAAAGCTAGACATCTTAATATTGCTTAGTTACAATCCGCGCCGGAGTTGACTGGATAGTCGCTGCTTCGTTGATGTCCTACGGTTAATCCTGTGGAGACTGACGGAGGGGAGGAAAGTCCGGGCTCCATAGAGCAGGGTGCCAGGTAACGCCTGGGGGGTGCAAGCCCACGACAAGTGCAGCAGAGAGAAAACCGCCGATGGCTTCTTTTTTCGTTAGAGAAGAGACAGCACAGGTAAGGGTGAAAGGGTGCGGTAAGAGCGCACCGTGCGGCTGGCAACAGTTCGTAGCAAGGTAAACTCCACCCGGAGCAAGACCAAATAGGCTTCCATATGGCGCTGCTCGCGTTTGGAAGCGGGTAGGTTGCTGGAGCCAGTGAGCGATTGCTGGCCTAGAGGAATGGCTATCACCGCGAAAGCGGCACAGAACCCGGCTTATAAGTCGACTCCCCAACTTAAGACCCACTGCGAGAGCGGTGGGTTTTTTACTTTTTACAGAAAATCATGTGCTGAATAAGTGATTTTTGTTTGGAATTCGTCAGATTCCTCAGATTGATACTAGCGAGTTTATTGCATTTCGGTACACTATTAACCATATTTAATTCCCCAAGGAATACGAGCCTCTATCATGACCGAATCTTTCCAGCATATCTCTGTTTTACTCAATGAATCTATTGATGGATTAGCCATAAAGTCCGACGGTATTTATATTGATGGAACATTTGGGCGAGGAGGGCATAGCCGCACTATTTTGTCCAAGTTAGGCGAAAATGGTCGGTTATATAGTATCGACAGAGATCCTACTGCGATTGCTGAAGCCAATAAAATTGATGATGAGCGATTTACCATTATTCATGGACCATTTTCAGGAATGGCGGATTACGCAAAACAGCATGGTATTGATGGAAAAGTTGATGGTGTTTTATTAGATCTTGGTGTTTCCTCTCCACAGCTTGATGATGCTGAACGCGGTTTTAGCTTTATGAAAGATGGTCCTTTGGATATGAGAATGGATCCCACATCGGGAATGCCTGTCTCTCAATGGCTATTGGAAGCGGATTTAGATGATATTACTTGGGTTATTCGAGAGTTTGGTGAAGACAAACATGCCCGCAGAATTGCCAAGGCGATTATCGCTCACCGAGATGATGAAGAGAAAGAGCCACTTACCCGTACAGGGCAGTTGGCTAAACTGATCTCAGACGCGGCACCTAAAAGTTTTAAAGAGAAAAAACACCCTGCTACTCGGGCTTTCCAAGCCTTTCGTATTTATATTAACAGTGAGCTGGAAGAGATTGATGTGGCGCTAAAAGGAGCGTTGAGCATATTAGCGCCAGAAGGGCGTCTCTCTGTGATCAGTTTTCACTCCTTAGAAGATCGAATGGTTAAACGCTTTATGCGCAAAGAGAGCCGTGGTCCTCAAGTTCCTCATGGTATCCCACTGACAGAAGAGCAAATCAGAGCGCTTGGAAGTGCTGCACTGAAAACAGTAGGTAAAGCAATCAAACCCTCAGTGAATGAAGTAGAAGTGAATACTCGTTCCAGAAGCTCTATGCTGCGTATTGCTGAGAAACTATGACAGCCAAGTCGCCGAATCTGACCAAGTTAATAGTAACTGACCTATTTAAGGCCGGTTTGCTACCTTTGTTGTTGCTGTTTTGTATTTTTGCTACCGCAATGGGCATCGTATTCAGCACTCATGAGACTCGTCTAGCCATTACCGAAAAAGATCGTGCTTTGGTTGAGCGCGAAATACTGGACAGTGAGTGGCGTAACCTCATTTTAGAAGAGAACGCATTAGCTGAGCATAGTCGAGTGCACAAAATGGCGGTGGATGAGTTAGAGATGAAGCGGCCTGACGCTGATAAAGAGGTTGTGATTTCTGCCCAATGACAACTAAGAAACCGTTAAGAGCTGCGAAAGCGGTTAAAAATAATAAAAATGCCAATAAACGCGTGGAGAAAAAGCCAGACTCCTTGCTTATTCCTTGGCGCTTTTATGTGCTTGTTTCTTTTGTTTTCTTAGTCGTTGCGACCTTAATAGGCCGAGTTGCCTACATTCAAGTTATTGAACCGGATAATCTGATTCGCGAAGGTGATATGCGATCTGTCCGAGTGAAATCGATTCCTACTGCTCGAGGGATTATCTCTGATCGAAATGGTGAGCAGTTAGCGGTAAGTGTACCAGTACAAGCGATATGGGCTGATCCTGTCGCGATTTTTAAAGCGGGCGGTTTTTCTGAACTGGATCGCTGGCACGCACTTGCTGATGTTCTTGGCATAAAGCGAGATGTTTTGCTGAAGAAAATAGAGAAAAACAGCAAGCGCCGGTTTATTTATCTGCAACGTCAAGTCGGCTCAGCCATGGCTAACTATGTAAAAGAGTTAAAGCTAACCGGGATTGGGCTCAATAATGAATCAAGACGTTACTACCCTTCTGGGGAAGTAAGTGCTCACCTTGTTGGTGTGACAGGCATTGATGATCATGGATTAGAAGGTGTTGAGCGCAGTTATGATTCATGGTTAACGGGTGAAGCAGGAAAGAAAACCATACGTAAAGATCGCTATGGACGAGTGGTAGAGAACATCGCGTTAAGTGATAGCAAAGAAGGCAAGCCGCTGCAGCTAACCGTTGACCAAAGATTACAAGCCATCGCCTATCGCGCTATCAAACAGGCTGTTGCTGATTACCGGGCGACATCAGGGTCTGTCGTCATTTTGGATGTCGATAGCGGAGAAGTATTGGCGATGGTCAATGCTCCTTCATACAACCCCAATAACCGACAACAGCTACAAAGTTTTAAGATGCGAAACCGGACCATTACCGATTCGTTAGAGCCGGGCTCAACAATGAAGCCCTTTGTGGTGTTGGCGGCATTAGAGAACGGTACTGCCGATGACAAAACCATTATTGATACCGGTAATGGTGTGATGCAAATTGGGGGGAGTCGAGTTAGGGATACCTCCAAAGTGGGTAAGGCCGATCTGGGAACGATTCTAAAGAAATCCAGTAACATTGGGGTGGCCAATTTAGCATTGGGTATGCCGTTAGAAGCACTGCTGGGTATGTATAATTCGGTTGGTTTTGGTGCGACGACTGGTGTCAACCTAGTGGGTGAGACAGAAGGGATCTTCCCCAATAGACGTCGCTGGTCAAAATTTGAAATTGCGACACTATCGTTTGGTTATGGTATTTCAGTCACTCCCATTCAACTGGCCCACGCTTACGCAACGCTGGGAAGTTATGGAATGTATCGACCGTTACATATTATCGAGGGCAACCACAGTGAAAATGCGAAACAGGTTGTCGATAAAAAACACGCAAGAAATGTGTTAGAAATGCTTGAGAAAGTAACACAAAAAGGCGGTACAGCAACACGAGCAGCAGTACCGGGTTATCGTATTGCGGCAAAAACGGGTACGTCTCGAAAAGCAACCGCTGGTGGCTATAGTGATGAATACGTAGCGGTTGTTGCGGGGGTTGCTCCAGTGAGTAAACCCAAAGTGGCCATGGTCGTTATTGTTAATGAGCCGCAAGGTGATCAATATTATGGTGGTTCAGTTGCCGGCCCAGTGTTTGCCGATATTATGAAGTCGACTTTACAAATATTAAATATTGCTCCAGATGCAAAATAAAATAAAGGATAGAACTTAATGGTGATTCCTCAGAGTTTAGCGTCATTACTCTCCCCATGGATAGAGTTCAATGACTCTGCATTAAATGAAATAAACGTTCAGGCTCTTGAATTGGATAGCCGACAATTGCAACAAGGTGATACGTTTGTTGCCATTATTGGTCATGCATTAGATGGAAGACAATACATAGATAAAGCGACCAAAAATGGCGCGAATGCGGTTATCGCTCAAGCTTGTACTCAGCACAATCATGGCACGATTGAGTATAAAAATGGCTGTCCGATTGTGTATCTCAATGATCTTAATATTAACTTGTCGGAATTAGCTGGACGACTTTATGCTTCTAGCCCAAAACTTGTTGGTGTAACGGGGACCAACGGTAAAACAACCATTACCCAACTTATTGCTCAGTGGATCGACTTATTAGGAAAGAAAGCGGCTGTAATGGGAACTACAGGTAATGGCTTTCTTGATGATTTGCAAGTCACAGCTAACACCACTGGCAATGCTATTGATATACGGAAAACATTGGCTCAACTTGATGATAAAGGGGCAAACTATGCCGCTTTAGAGGTCTCTTCGCATGGCTTAGTGCAAGGGAGGGTGAGTGATCTCTCTTTTCAAGCGGGTATATTTACCAATTTAAGCCGAGACCATCTTGATTACCACGGCTCAATGGAAGCTTATGAAGAAGCAAAGTTAACCCTTTTTACTCAGCATAAATGCCAACAGGCGATGATTAATGCCGATGACAAAGTGGGTGAAAAATGGTTGCAGCTATTGCCAGACGCCGTAGCAGTATCGATTGAAAAACCGTTAAATCATAAACGTGCGCTTTGGGCTGACTCGGTAGACTATTCAGAGAGCGGTATTAACATCTCTTTTGATGGTTACTGGGGGAAAGGCGAACTTCAAGTGCCGCTAATTGGTGCATTTAATGCGTCAAATATTATGTTAGCGCTGGCAACGTTACTGTCGCTCAACTTTGATAAGCAAGCCCTTGTTTCGACCGCCAGTAAGCTAAAGCCTGTTATTGGTAGAATGGAACTGTTTCAGGTTCAAGGCAAAGCAAAAGTCGTAGTCGATTATGCTCATACTCCGGACGCATTAGAAAAAGTTTTGCTGGCATTAAGAGTGCATTGCAAAGGAAAGTTGTGGGCTATTTTTGGTTGTGGTGGTGACAGAGATATGGGTAAAAGACCTATGATGTCAGCCATTGCAGAGAAGCTAGCGGATAAAGTGATACTGACCGATGATAACCCTCGCAGTGAAGACGCAGATGTCATTTTTGCTGATATGCTCGATGGTATGAGTGCACCTCAGTTGGTGGATAAGATACATGATAGGTTCTCAGCCATGAGTGAAGCATTTAGCGCTGCCGATAGCACGGATATTATTTTAGTGGCAGGCAAAGGGCATGAAGACTATCAAGTACTGAATGATGAAACCATTCATTATTCGGATCGAGAATCGGCGGCGACGTTGCTAGGTATCGAGTTATGATCACGACATCACTAAGTCAACTTGCGGACATCGTTGAAGGTGAACTGCAAGGTTCAGACTGTCAGATAGAGAGTGTGTCTACAGACACTCGAACGATAGGGGCTGGCGCACTTTTTATAGCTCTGGTTGGTGAGCGATTTGATGCTCATGACTTCTGTCATGATGCTGAGAAGAATGGGGCAACGGCACTGTTGGTTGAGCGACCATTAGATGTTGCTCTTCCACAATTAATAGTGAACGACACACGAATTGCATTGGGTTTAATGGCGGCATGGGTTCATCAGCAAAGCAACAGTAAAACCCTCGCTATAACTGGCAGTTGTGGCAAAACCACAGTTAAAGAGATGGTCTCTTCGATTTTAGCAAATAAAGGAAAAGTTCTATTTACCGCTGGCAATTTTAACAATGATATTGGTGTGCCATTAACGTTACTGCGTTCTGAAGTCGATGATGATTATGCAGTGATAGAGTTGGGTGCTAATCATATCGGTGAAATTGCTTATACCACCCACTTAGTGAAACCAAGTGTTGCGTTAGTGAACAACGTTGCTGCAGCGCATTTGGAAGGGTTTGGCTCGTTAGATGGGGTTAAAGTCGCGAAAGGGGAAATTTATCAAGGTTTACAGGCTGGTGATAGTGCAATAGTGAACCTTGATAGCCACGGTGAAGAGGCGTGGAATGAGGTATTAGCGGACAAAAAATTGATCTCTTTCTCCATTGAAAATGACCAAGCAGATATTTATGCCAGTGATATAAGCCTTGATCAGCAAGGTAATGCAACTTTCAATATGCATACCCCAATTGGTGTTCAGAATATCTCTTTAGCGGTAGTTGGCAGGCATAATGTTGCTAACGCTTTGGCCGCTGCCGCTTTGGCTATTCAATGTGATTGCAGTTTGGATGACATTGGTAAAGGGCTAGCAAAAGTAGAAAATGTGAAGGGGAGAGTTGAGGTTAAGCAGCTAACCGATAGCCTACGCTTGATTGATGACAGTTATAATGCAAGTATGCCTGCTATGAAGGCGGCAATAGACCTTTTATCAACATATTCTGGAACGCGTTGGTTAATTTTAGGATATATGGCCGAATTGGGCAGTGAAACTCTTGCACTTCATCAACAACTCGGGGATTATGCTGCCCCGTTTAAATTTGAATATGTACTGACTTATGGTGATGATAGCAAAATCATAAGTGAAGTATGTGGTGGGCTTCACTTTGAAACCCATGCTGAGTTGATTCGCTATATCGAACAACAGTTACAACAGTCCTCAGTTCAAAATCATACTGTATTGGTTAAAGGGGCAAATAGCGCCCGAATGAGTCTTGTGGCTGAAGCTTTAAAGGAGAAGCATAAATGATTATCTGGTTAGCAGAGTTATTACAGCCTTATTTCTCATTTTTTAGGTTATTTGAATATCTCTCATTCAGAGCAATAGTAAGTGTCATTACTGCTCTTGGATTCTCTCTTTGGATCGGCCCGAAATTGATTCAACGTCTGCAACTGATGCAAATTGGTCAAGTTGTGCGTAATGATGGTCCCGAATCCCATTTCAGCAAACGCGGTACTCCTACAATGGGGGGCTTAATGATATTAGCCTCTATTATTATTACTGTGTTTTTGTGGGCAGATTTACGCAATGTCTATGTATGGGCAGTTCTGGCGGTTCTTGTTGGCTATGGCGCCGTTGGATTTGTTGACGATTATCGTAAAGTGGTGAGAAAAGATACCGCAGGTTTAATCGCTCGCTGGAAATATTTTTGGCAATCTGCCATCGCTTTAGTTGTCGCATTTGCGCTCTATATTCATGGTAAAGATACCGCTGCTACTCAATTAGTGGTGCCATTTTTTAAAGAGATCATGCCGCAACTAGGTCTGTTTTACATAGTACTCAGTTATTTTGTTATTGTTGGAACCAGCAATGCGGTAAACCTAACGGATGGATTAGATGGATTAGCCATCATGCCGACGGTTCTTGTGTCTGCCGGCTTTGCTGCTATTGCTTGGGCAACAGGCAATGTTAACTTTGCCCAGTACTTACACATTCCATATATTCCCTTAACCAGTGAGCTGGTTATTGTTTGTACCGCAATGGTGGGGGCGGGTCTCGGCTTCTTATGGTTTAACACCTATCCTGCTCAAGTATTTATGGGCGATGTTGGCTCGTTAGCACTGGGTGGTGCTCTAGGTATTATTGCTGTTTTAGTAAGACAAGAGTTTATCTTGGTTATTATGGGTGGGGTTTTTGTTATAGAGACCTTGTCGGTTATTCTTCAGGTTGGCTCTTATAAATTACGTGGTCAGCGAGTGTTTAGAATGGCACCGATTCATCACCATTACGAACTTAAAGGCTGGCCAGAACCGCGAGTAATTGTGCGCTTCTGGATTATCTCTATTGTGTTAGTTTTGATTGGATTGGCGACCTTGAAGGTTCGATAATTAATGAGTCACTGGAATAATATTCAACAAGTGGTTGTCGTAGGGCTCGGTGTTACCGGGCTCTCTGTCGTTAAGCACTTACAGAAATTGGATCTTAATTTATCAATTAAAGTGATAGATACGCGTCTGCACCCCCCCGGCGTAGATGAACTCAATCAAGATATACCGCTTCATTCAGGGAGTTGGAATAACAACTGGTTATTGTCTGCCGATTTGGTGGTGACCAATCCCGGTATTGCATTGAGTACGACGGAAATTCAAGCTGTGATTGCTAAAGGTATCCCTGTTGTTGGGGATATAGAGCTGTTTGCTTGGGCTACCGATGCACCTGTTGTTGCGATTACTGGCTCCAATGGAAAAAGTACCGTTACCGATTTAACCGGTGAGATGCTGAAAGCCGCTGGCATGAAAGTGGGTGTAGGTGGCAATATTGGTGTTCCGGCACTTGAGCTGTTAAATGATCCTGCTGATATCTATGTGTTAGAATTATCCAGTTTTCAACTGGAAACGACGTCGTCACTGTCTGTTAAAGTCGCGGCATTTCTGAACTTATCTGAAGACCATATGGATCGCTATGATGATATGGAATCATACCGTCAAGCTAAGTTAAGAATATTTCGTCATGCAGAATCACTGGTGGTTAATCGCGAAGATATGGCCACTTATCCGGATTCTGATTGTTGTCATGATATGACCCATGGTGATGTCGCACCAAAGGGTAATCTCGTCACTTTTGGTAATGATGCATCTGAGTTTGGTTTTACCCTTATTGATGGGGTGGAGTACCTCTCTTTTTCTGAGCAGCTAATTTTACCAACGTCGCAGTTAAAATTAGTAGGGAAACATAATTTTACCAATGTGCTCACTGTACTTGCACTGCTTCACTGTCTGGATGTTAATTGCTTGCCGCTGTTGGGTACTTTGACCTCATATAACGGTCTTACTCACCGATGTCAGGTTGTTGAAGATAAAAGCGGAGTTAAATGGGTCAATGATTCCAAAGCGACAAATGTTGCGAGTACCTTGGCGGCCTTGTCTGGGTTACAGTTATCGGGGACATTACATTTGTTGGTTGGCGGAAAAGGAAAAGGTGCTGATTTCTCAGAACTTAGACCAGCATTAGAACGACTAAATGTGAAGCTATATTGCTATGGTGAAGATGGTGAGGAGTTTATGACACTTCATCCATCTGCTACTCGTTGGAAAGACATTGAAGAGATCATTAAATCGTTAGCAGAGAGTGTTTCTGCGGGTGATCTTGTTATGCTCTCTCCGGCGTGTGCCAGTTTTGATCAATTTAGCAATTTTATGGCAAGAGGTGATGCATTTACCGCACTTGCGAAGAAATTTGCTTAAGGTGAGTTAAAGATGAGCAGAATTGGTCGGGTAAAAGAGACTTTTTTTGATTGGAGCAGCACATCTGCTCCTTATGTTTTATTTGACCGTCAATTGGTTTGGATTGCTCTTGGACTCATGTTCACAGGGCTAGTTATGGTCACATCTGCCTCTTTTCCTATTAGTACTCGTTTAACCGGCCAGCCATTCCATTTTATGTTCAGGCATGCCATTTTTATCACCTTAGCGTTGATAACGTCAGCGATGGTTTTACAAGTACCATTAAAGAAATGGCTACAATTTAGTACTGTTCTTCTTACTCTCTCATTCTTAATGCTGGTGTTTGTGCTGTTTGCCGGGAAATCTGTAAATGGTGCCTCTCGCTGGATTCCACTTGGATTGTTCAATTTACAACCCGCAGAGGTGGCCAAATTATCTCTCTTTATTTTTATGGCGGGTTATCTGGTCAGGAAAGCCGATGAAGTAAGAGAAACGTTCTTTGGCGGCTTTATGAAGCCTATCTTCATTTTTGCTCTATTTGCAGGCTTGTTATTGGGTCAACCAGACTTGGGAACTGTGGTCGTTATGCTGGTCACCTTGTTCGCAATGCTATTTATCGCCGGAGCGAAGCTATGGCAGTTTATTGCTCTTATGATGGTGGGTATTGCTGGGGTTATTGTACTGATCTTAATCGAACCATATCGAATGCGAAGAGTGACGTCATTTTTAGACCCTTGGGAAGATCCTTTCGGCAGCGGTTATCAGCTCACTCAATCGCTGATGGCTTTTGGCCGAGGAGAGTGGTTTGGCCAAGGGCTAGGTAACTCTATTCAAAAACTGGAATATCTGCCTGAAGCTCATACCGATTTTGTCTTCGCTGTAATAGCAGAAGAGCTTGGTTTTGTTGGTGTGTCGCTCATTTTAATACTGATTTTTTCTTTAGTTTTAAAAGCGATATATATTGGCAAGAAAGCACTAGAATCTGGTGAGCAGTTTGGTGGTTACTTGGCTTTTGGTATTGGTGTTTGGTTTGCGTTTCAGTCACTAGTCAATGTCGGTGCAGCGGCGGGAATTGTTCCAACAAAAGGCTTAACTTTGCCATTAATCAGTTATGGTGGATCGAGCTTGATTATTATGACGATCGCTGTCTCTATATTGCTGCGAATTGATCATGAGTGTCGACTGAAGCAAGTGGGCTTAATGACAGAAGATAGCTCCGATTTTCAACAAGAAGATATTGAAAAGAACGAAGATGAAGAAAAATAAACGTTTATTAGTTATGGCTGGTGGCACTGGTGGGCATGTATTCCCCGGATTAGCGGTAGCAAAGCAGTTACAGCAGCAGGGCTGGGAGATCCGTTGGTTAGGAACGGCTGATCGAATGGAAGCCGATTTGGTTCCTCAGCATGGTATTGAGATCGATTTTATTAAAGTAAAAGGCTTACGTGGCCAAGGTATTGCTAAATTACTTAAAGCTCCTTTTCAGATTTTGAATGCGATAAATCAAGCCAAAAAGCATATTAAGCAGTGGCAACCTGATGTGGTATTAGGTATGGGTGGCTACGTTAGTGGACCCGGTGGCATCGCGGCATGGTTGCTCGGTATCCCGGTTGTACTTCATGAGCAGAATGCGGTTGCTGGATTAACCAATAACTGGCTTGCCAAGATTGCCAAAAAAGTGTTTCAGGCGTTTCCTGGTGCTTTTCCATCAGCAGAGGTTGTTGGCAACCCTGTTCGACAAGACGTAGCGTGTTTACCTGAGCCGCAGCAACGTTTTGCTGAGCGAGATGGTGATATACGTATCTTGCTTATGGGAGGCAGTCAGGGAGCCCAAATACTCAATAACACTCTGCCTGAGGTAATGGAAAAGCTGCAGGATGGCTATGTAATAAAGCATCAAGCAGGCAAAGGTAACGCAGATGATGTGCAGAGCAGTTACAGGCAACATGGTATAAACAGTGCCATTGTGACGGAGTTTATTGATGATGTTGCTCAAGCTTATCATTGGGCGGATATCATAGTATGTCGTTCTGGTGCACTAACGGTTTCCGAAGTGTCTGCTGCAGGACTAGGCGCTATTTTTATCCCGTTCATGCATAAAGATCGCCAGCAAGCATTGAATGCAGATCACCTTGTTGAAGTGGGTGCTGCAAAAATGATAGAACAGCCGGACCTAACTGCTGATAAGCTAGCAGAAATGATTTCGCACCTATCACGGCAAGATATGCTAGAAATGGCGAACAAGTCTAAATCAGCAGCCAAATTGGATGCAGACAAAATTGTAGCAAAGGCCATTGTTGCCTTGACTGAGAAATGAGAATAACTGAATGACTATAGATCCTACTCAAAATATATCGCAAATCAGAGCGGTAGTACCGGAAATGCGCAGAGTAAAGTGCATTCACTTTGTTGGCATTGGTGGTGCTGGCATGAGTGGTATTGCAGAAGTATTGCTTAATGAAGGTTATCAGATCTCTGGATCAGATCTTTCTGAGAATGCCGTTACTGAAAGGTTAAGCAGTAAAGGTGCAGAGATCTATTTTGGTCATGATGCCGGGAATATAGAGAAGGCCAGTGTGGTCGTGGTATCTACTGCAATAAAAACAGATAACCCTGAGTTAGTTGCTGCTAAAGAGAAGCGTATACCCGTGGTTCGTCGGGCGGAAATGTTAGCAGAGCTGATGCGTTTTCGACACGGCATCGCGGTTGCTGGCACCCATGGTAAAACCACGACTACTGCATTAGTCACGCAGATATACTCAGAAGCGGGATTAGATCCGACTTTTGTTAATGGTGGTTTAGTTAAGAGTGCAGGCACAAATGCCCGACTGGGTTCAAGCCGAATTTTGATCGCCGAAGCCGATGAAAGTGATGCCTCTTTTTTACATCTGCAGCCAATGGTCAGTATTGTTACAAATATTGAAGCAGATCATATGGATACCTATGGTGGTGATTTTGAGATACTAAAGCAGACGTTTATTGATTTTCTGCACAATTTACCATTCTACGGGCAGGCAATAATGTGTATTGATGACCCAGTTGTGAGAGAGTTGATACCCAAAGTAAGTCGCCAAGTTATTACTTATGGATTTTCAGATGATGCCGATGTTCGAATTGAGAATTATCGACAGCAAGGGCAGCAAGGGAAATTTACGGTTATTCGCCAAGGCAAAGCTGCATTGGATATTACTCTGAACATTCCTGGCCGTCATAATGCGCTTAACGCATCAGCTGCGATTGCGGTGGCGACAGAAGATGATATCAGTGATGAGGCTATTTTAAATGCAATGGCTGGTACAGAAGGAACAGGCCGACGATTTGAACATTTAGGTGAGTTTGATACTGGCCATGGCAATGTTATGTTGGTGGATGATTATGGTCATCACCCAAGCGAGGTTGATGTCACTATCCAAGCGGCAAGAGCTGGCTGGGAAGACAAGCGATTGGTGATGATATTCCAACCCCATCGTTATAGCCGAACTCGTGACTTATATGATGATTTTGCTAATGTACTCGAAAAAGTTGATCTGCTGATTATGCTTGATGTCTATTCTGCGGGAGAAAAACCTATTCAAGGCGCAGATGGACGTTCTCTTTGTCGAACGATAAGAGCGAGAGGCAAAATAGATCCTGTATTTGTTCCCGATGCAAAATCATTACCGTCGGTTTTAGCTAATATTATGCAAGATAATGATTTGATATTAACTCAAGGTGCGGGTGATATAGGAAAAGTCGCTCGTCAGCTAGAACAGCTTAAATTGAACGTAACAAATATGCAAAACGGTTAATATTCTGTGTAAAAAGTAGGAAAACGCAGTTTTTCGACTTTTCAGATCGAATTATCGGCTTATGGGACTAGATACTTTGCCTCGGCTAAGTATAATTCTTAAATTAAAATAATTGTGCTATTAATTACTGGGGCGAATAACATTGGGTTTATGAATACTACGGTTAATTTTCCAACTTTTAATGTCACGTCAAAAATGACAAAAAAACACGTGATTGGAAGTTTGTTTTTCTGTTTCGTATTTGTTTCTATCAGTTATTTGTTATATTCAACAGTAAGCTGGATGTTAGATGAACAGCGTTTGCCTCTCTCTAAGGTTGTTATACAAGGGGAGTTAGCCTATACATCCGACCAAGATGTACAACGTGCATTAGGTAAAGTGGAACATATTGGTACCTTTATGTCCCAAGATGTGGATGAGTTGCAACAAGCGCTCATCCAACTACCTTGGGTATTTCAAGCGTCCATTAGAAAACAGTGGCCTGATATTATTAAAGTCTATTTAGTTGAGCATAAAGCCTCTGCAATTTGGAATGGAACTACACTGTTAAATGACACCGGTGATATATTCAACGGAGATGTTGCACAATTAACAGAAGAAAAGGTTAAACTATACGGTCCTGAAAAAAGCAGTAAGGATGTACTGGCAACATGGAGAGCATCAAATCCTCTATTTGCGCCATTGGGTTTATCCATTGATTCATTAGTATTAAATGATCGCCGTGCTTGGCAAATTATACTCGACAATGGCATCCGCTTAGAGTTAGGTAAAGAGTCATTAACGGAAAGAATTGAGCGTTTTATTTCTTTATATTATCGATTGGGAAGTAAGACAGAAAAGATTAGTTATATCGATTTACGGTATGACACTGGGGCCGCAGTGGGTTGGTTTCCAGAACAAGAAATAGAACAAGAGAGCATAAATGACTAAAACCGCAGACGACAACATTATTGTTGGTCTTGATATTGGTACTGCCAGCGTGTCTGCTTTAGTTGGAGAACTTCTACCCGATGGCCAGATAAACATTATTGGTGCCGGTAGTAGTCCGTCCCGTGGGATGGATAAAGGGGGAGTTAACGATCTTGAGTCTGTAGTTAAGTCTGTGCAACGTGCAGTTGATCAAGCAGAGTTAATGGCGGAATGTAAAATAAGTAACGTTTTCATCTCTCTTTCTGGTCAACATATTGCTAGCCGAATAGAAAAAGGCATGGGTGCTATCTCTGATGAAGAGGTGTCGCAAGATGATATGGACCGTGCTATTCATACTGCTAAGTCAATAAAAATTGGCGAAGAACAGCGAATTCTGCATGTTATTCCACAGGAATTTACCATTGATTATCAAGAAGGGATTAAAAACCCGCTTGGTTTATCAGGTGTGCGTATGGAAGTAAGCGTTCATCTTATTTCTTGCCATAATGATATGGCTAAGAATATTATTAAAGCAGTTGAACGTTGCGGTTTAAAAGTAGAGCAACTGGTTTTCTCTGGTTTAGCTTCAAGTAATGCTGTCATTACTGAAGATGAACGAGAACTTGGTGTTTGCGTCGTTGATATCGGTGCGGGTACGATGGACGTCTCTATCTGGACAGGTGGAGCGTTAAGACACACAGAAGTATTCTCTTATGCTGGCAACGCAGTAACAAGTGACATCGCTTTTGCTTTTGGTACTCCAGTAGGAGATGCAGAAGAGATAAAAGTGAAATATGGCTGTGCTCTTAGTGAACTAGTCAGTAAAGATGATACGGTTAATGTCCCAAGTGTAGGCGGTCGTCCATCAAGAATATTAAAGAGACAAGAGTTATCCGGTGTTATAGAAGCTCGTTATGCAGAACTAATGGGTTTTATTAATCAATCAGTTAACTCTGTTCAAGCAAAGTTAAGGGATGATGGTATTAAACATCATCTTGCAGCGGGTGTCGTCTTAACTGGCGGTGCTGCTCAAATTGAAGGTTTAGTTGAATGCGCAGAGCGCGTATTTGGCGCAAATCGAGTCAGGGTTGGTAAGCCGTTAGAAGTGAGTGGACTTACTGATTATGTTAAAGAGCCGTATCATTCTACGGCAGTTGGATTACTTCATTACGCAAAAGATAGCCAAATTAATGACGATGGCGAATATAGTGAACCAAAACGTTCCTCTATTGGCTCAGTTTTTAGTAGAATGCGTAATTGGATACAAAAAGAGTTTTAACCTGAGAGCAGGAAAAACGGAGAAAACACATGTTTGAGCCAATGATGGAAATGTCTGACGATGCTGTAATTAAGGTTGTTGGAGTTGGTGGTGGTGGCGGTAACGCTGTAGAACACATGGTTCGCGAATCCATCGAAGGTGTTGAGTTTATTAGCGTAAATACAGACGCACAAGCACTGAGAAAAACCAGCGTAAATAGTGTCATTCAAATAGGCGGTGATATCACGAAAGGACTTGGTGCAGGTGCAAACCCTCAAGTAGGACGTGACTCAGCTCTCGAAGATCGAGAAAAAATTAAAGAAAGTATTACTGGTGCCGATATGGTATTCATCGCCGCAGGAATGGGTGGTGGAACAGGTACTGGTGCTGCTCCTGTTATTGCAGAAGTTGCTAAAGAATTAAATATTCTAACAGTCGCTGTAGTAACAAAACCATTTGGATTCGAAGGTAAGAAGCGCTTAGCGTTTGCTGACCAAGGAATTGAAGAGTTATCTAAACATGTGGACTCTTTAATTACCATTCCAAATGAGAAGCTACTAAAAGTGTATGGCCGTAGCGTGACTTTGTTAGAAGCATTTGGATACGCGAATGACGTATTAAAAAATGCGGTACAAGGTATTGCTGAGCTGATTACTCGCCCAGGCATGATTAACGTCGACTTTGCTGATGTTAGAACGGTAATGTCTGAGATGGGTCATGCAATGATGGGTAGTGGTGTTGCTAAAGGTGAAGAGCGAGCTGAAGAAGCGGCAGAAGCTGCCATTTCATCGCCACTGTTAGAAGACATTGATTTAGCTGGTGCTCGTGGTGTTCTAGTGAACATTACTGCTGGTTTAGATATGCGCCTAGATGAGTTTGAAACAGTAGGTAATACAGTTAAAGCATTCGCATCTGACAACGCAACGGTAGTTATTGGTACATCACTAGACCCTGATATGTCTGATGAATTCCGAGTAACGGTTGTTGCGACAGGTATAGGTAGCGAGAAGAAACCGGAAATCACATTGGTTGCGGGTTCTGCTGCAAAGCCGAAGCCGGCTCCGGTAGCATCAACACCAGCACAACCTGCTGCTGCAAAAGTTGAGTCAAAAACGGCACAGCCTTTGCATAAAAATGAAGAGGCAAAGCCACAACCTGCAACACCGTCAAATTCTGGTCATGCAGCGGCAACAACTAGCCAAAGTGCGGCACCTAAGGCGGACAAAGAGAGCGGTTATTTAGATATTCCAGCATTTCTTCGTCGCCAAGCGGACTAGAAATAGCTGATAAATTTGACAGTTGTTAAATTTGTGGTAGGATTCGCGGTCGGTTTTAACATTGACCGTGATTTTTGATAAGTAACATGAGGCAAAGTAAATGATAAGACAGCGTACTCTAAAAGAGATCGTGAAAACGACAGGTGTAGGTTTACACTCTGGCCGTAAAGTTACGCTTACTTTGCGTCCTGCGGCGGCCAACACCGGTATCATTTATAGAAGAACCGATTTAAGCCCTGCTGTTGATTTTCCTGCTGATCCTGCATCAGTACGCGACACCATGTTATGTACTGCCTTGGTTAATGATGAAGGCGTCCGAATCTCAACGGTTGAACATCTAAATGCTGCTTTAGCCGGTATGGGTGTAGATAATGTTATTGTTGAAGTGGATGCGCCTGAAATTCCGATTATGGATGGAAGCGCAAGCCCATTCGTTTTTCTATTGCAATCGGCTGGTATTGAAACCTTAAATGCCCCTAAGCGTTTTATTCGGATTAAGAAGCCAGTTCGTTTTGAAGATGGTGATAAGTGGGCCGAGTTGGTTCCTTATAACGGATTCCGCATGGATTTCGCTATCGAATTTAATCATCCAGCGATAGAAATTGACGAACAACATATGCTGTTCGATTTCTCTTCTAGTGCATTTGTAAAAGATATTTCTCGTGCAAGAACTTTTGGTTTCATGCGAGATATCGAGTATTTACAATCACAAAACCTATGTTTGGGTGGCAGTTTTGACTGCGCGATAGTATTAGATGAGTATCGCATCCTAAATGAAGAAGGTCTGCGATTTGAAAACGAATTTGTCAGCCATAAAGTACTCGACGCTATTGGTGACCTTTACATGTGTGGTCACAGTATTGTTGGTGAGCTTCGTGCGTATAAATCGGGTCATGCTTTAAATAATCAGTTATTAAGAGCGGTATTGGCAGATCAAGAAGCTTGGGAATGGGCAACATTTGAAGAAGAAGTTGGCTCTCCTGTGGCTTATGCAGAACCTAATATGGTGTTAGCATAATTTAGCCAATCAAATCAGTTACAGAAAACCAGACTAATCAGTCTGGTTTTTTTATGCCTAAAAATCCACCTATTGGTGTTGTCACTTACTCTTATTTATATCGTACGCTCTATCTGAAATTGCCACTCTGAGTGATATTGCCTAGCTGTTTTACTATGGGAGCGTTCAGATTTGCTTGTGTGAGTTAAAGTCAAATAGGGGAACCAAAATGAAATGGCTGAGTTGATGGCGAATAAATTGCTTTCTTATTAGGCAATTTACAAAAAAAATAGCGATCAGTTCAAACAAACTTTGATCTTAATGGAGCTAAGGAAAATAATCGCTTAATATACTGAGATCCTTTATTAATCGACTTGAAAAATAAAAGATTCGCCACAATGTAGTATGCAGATGGTTCCGTCTCATCGTATTGGTGGTTAGAGACATGAATTCAAGTATCAGCTAGGCAGAGCGCCTAACAACATGAGATCCACGAGAAATGATAACTAAGCTACTGACAAAAGTTGTTGGCAGTCGCAATGATCGAACTTTGCGTCGATTAGGAAAGATTGTAAAACAGATTAATAACTACGAGCCTGAGTTTGAAGCCTTATCGGACGAAGAGCTTAAAGCGAAAACAGTTGAGTTTCGTGAACGCCTTGAACAAGGTGCGTCTTTAGACCAGCTTCTTCCTGAAGCATTTGCAACCGTACGTGAAGCATCAAAGCGTGTATTTGGTATGCGCCATTTCGATGTGCAGCTTATTGGTGGTATGGTGCTTAACTCAGGTCAGATCGCTGAGATGAGAACCGGTGAAGGTAAAACTTTAACGGCAACGTTGTCTGCCTACCTTAATGCCCTTCCTGGCAAAGGTGTTCATATTGTAACCGTCAATGACTACTTGGCGGCTCGTGATGCTGAAACTAACCGTGCTCTATTCGAATTCTTGGGTATGACTGTTGGCGTTAATATTCCAAATATGGCGCCACCGGAGAAGAAACAAGCTTATCTATGCGATATTTTATACGGTACAAATAACGAATTTGGTTTTGATTATTTGCGTGACAATATGGCATTCAGAAACGAAGACAGAGTTCAGCGTGAACGCTACTTTGCCGTTGTGGATGAAGTGGATTCCATCTTGATTGATGAAGCCCGAACGCCTCTGATCATTTCTGGTCCTGCAGAAGACAGCTCTGAGCTGTATACACGAATCAACACTTTAATTCCTTCTTTAGAAAGACAAGCCGAAGAAGATACAGAAGAGTATCGCGGTGATGGTCACTATACGCTTGATGAAAAATCTAAGCAGGTTCATCTTACTGAAAATGGCCAAGAGTTTGTTGAAGAGCTGTTAGTTAAGTCTGGATTGATGGAAGAGGGCGATACGCTTTACTCACCAACCAATATTAGCTTACTTCATCACGTTAATGCTGCATTGCGCGCACACGTACTGTTTGAAAGAGACGTTGACTATATTGTTCAAAACGACGAGATAATCATTGTTGATGAGCATACCGGCCGTACCATGCCGGGTCGTCGTTGGTCTGAAGGGTTACACCAAGCTGTTGAAGCAAAAGAAGGTGTTAAAATTCAGAATGAAAACCAAACGTTAGCATCTATTACCTTCCAGAACTTCTTCCGTCTATACGAAAAACTGTCAGGTATGACGGGAACGGCGGATACTGAAGCTTTTGAGTTCCAATCTATCTATGGTTTGGAGACAGTGGTCATTCCAACCAATAAACCGATGATCCGCGATGATATGCCGGATGTGGTTTATCGTACCGAGCTTGAGAAGTTTAATGCCATTATTGAAGACATCAAAGAGCGTGTAGAAAAAGGCCAACCGATTCTTGTTGGTACCGTTTCGATTGAGAAGTCAGAATTACTGTCAAATGCATTAAAGCAATCTAAGATTAAACACAATGTTCTTAATGCTAAGTTCCACGAAAAAGAAGCCGATATTGTCGCTTTCGCTGGGGCGCCGTCTGCCGTCACTATCGCAACCAATATGGCTGGACGTGGTACGGATATTGTTTTGGGTGGTAGTTGGCAAGCAGAAGTTGCAAAACTGGATAACCCAACAGAAGAGCAGATCGAAAAGATTAAACAGAACTGGCAAGTTGTCCATGACCAAGTCCTTGAGTCTGGTGGTTTGCATATCATTGGTACAGAGCGTCATGAATCACGTCGTATCGATAACCAGTTACGTGGACGTTCTGGTCGTCAAGGGGATGCAGGTTCTTCACGCTTCTACTTGTCGATGGAAGATTCATTACTGCGTATCTTTACTTCCGACCGTATGGCTGGATTGATTCAAAGTGGTATGGATGAAGGGGAAGCGATCGAAAGTCGTATGCTTTCTCGTTCTATAGAGAAAGCACAACGTAAAGTAGAAGGTCGTAACTTCGATATACGTAAACAGCTACTAGATTATGATGATGTGGCTAATGACCAGCGTAAAGTGGTTTATGAGCTGCGTGATGAGCTGATGAACGTTGATGATATCAGTGAAATGATTGAGCAGAATCGCCAAGACGTGTTCACAGATATTATGAACGAATATATTCCACCACAGTCGCTAGAAGATATGTGGGATATTGCAGGCCTGCAAGAACGATTGAAAAACGATTTTGATCTCGATGTTGATATTCAAGCGTGGCTAGATGCAGATGATAAGCTGTATGAAGAGACGTTACGTGAACGGATTATCGATACTGCTGTTGAAGTTTATAAGTCGAAAGAAGAGACCGTAGGTGAACAAGTTCTACGTAACTTTGAAAAATCCGTGATGTTGCAGACTCTTGATAACTTATGGAAAGAGCATTTGGCGGCGATGGATCATCTACGACAAGGGATTCACTTGCGTGGCTATGCTCAAAAGAACCCGAAACAAGAGTACAAACGCGAATCTTTTGAACTGTTCGAAAACTTACTCGATGCACTTAAATCTGATGTGGTAATGATTTTAAGTAAAGTGCGAGTGCAACAGCAAGAAGAAGTAGAGCGAATGGAAGAGCAGCGTCGTCTTCAAGCAGAAGAAGCCGCTCGCAGACAACAGTTCCAACACCAGTCGGCGGAGAATCAGCTAGCAGACGGTGATGAAGAACAAGATGGCTCTCAACAACCTGTCGTACGTGACGGTAGAAAAGTTGGCCGAAATGAACCTTGCCCATGCGGCTCGGGTAAAAAATATAAGCAGTGCCACGGTAAAATTGATTAATTTTTCCTGACACATGAAACGAATAAAGAGTTGCGGTTGCAGCTCTTTTTTTTACCTGATTAGCGATGAGCAGAGTGATAGTCAAACAAGGAGTTGTACATGAAACGAGTTCATATTGTTGCCGCGATTATATACAACCGTGACAAAGATAAGATTTACATAACTAAAAGACCCGATCACCTACATAAAGGCGGTTTCTGGGAGTTTCCGGGAGGTAAAGTAGAGCAAGATGAAGAGACCGAGCAAGCCATTTGTCGAGAGCTGTTTGAAGAGATAGATATAAAGGTCGTAAAGCTCAGTCACTATGCGCATCTTGATTATGACTATCCTGATAAGTCATTAACATTCGATTTTTATGCTGTTGAAGAATTTAATAACGAACCTTATGGAAAAGAGGGACAACAAGGTGAGTGGGTAGCCATTGATCAGCTTAAACATTACTCATTTCCAGAAGCGAATTTGCCCGTATTAGAAATGGTACAGAAGCAGAGATCCGAGCTTATATCCAAATGATATTTAACCCCGATCTTAAGATCACTTGGTTAACGATAAGCAAATATTGAAAACCATTGAAGCGGTTAACCGTTTCGGTTACATTGAATTTCCCTTACAAAATGGAGATAGACGCAATGGTTCGAATTGCGATTGCAGGAGCAGCTGGCCGTATGGGCCGCAACCTAGTTAAAGCAACACATCACAACGCTATGGCGTCAGTAGGCGCTGCGTCTGAGCGCTCTGAGTCCTCATTAATTGGTGTTGATGTTGGAGAACTGTGCAGTGAAGGCCATTTTGATATAGCACTAGTCGATGATCTGGAAAAAAGGATTGATGATTTTGATGTTGTTATCGACTTCACCGTTCCTCAAAGCACATTAGCCAACATAGAGCTTTGTCAAAAGTATGGTAAGAAAATAGTTATTGGTACGACGGGTTTTTCTGATGAAGAAAGAGCCTCTATTGAGAAAGCTGCACAGCAAGTCCCTATAGTGATGGCACCAAACTACAGCGTTGGTGTTAATTTAGTGTTTAAGTTGCTGGAAAAAGCAGCCAAGGTTATGGGTGATTATTGCGACGTTGAAATAGTCGAAGCACACCATAGACATAAGATTGATGCACCTTCTGGTACTGCCATTGGAATGGGAGAGGCGATTGCTGGCGCGATGGGGAACTCTCTAAACGACGTTGCCGTATATGCGAGAGAAGGGATTACTGGTGAGCGAACAAAAGATGAGATTGGTTTTGCTACCATACGTGCCGGTGATATTGTCGGTGAGCACACAGCAATGTTTGCCGACCTTGGTGAGCGTGTGGAAATTACCCATAAAGCCACCGATCGAATGACCTTTGCCAATGGTGCCGTAAAAGCTGCGGTATGGTTAGATGATAGCCCTTCAGGCTTTTTTACTATGACCGATGTTCTAGGCCTCAATGATCTATAAGTAAATAGTTATGCATTGGTTCTGTCCGGTGCATAACTTTTCCGTTTTATCACTTTTTTCTTTTCTTCCTCTAAATTGTCAAATCCCCTCAATTTAACAGTTAAAATAGCGCTATTTAATGCGGTTTTTAATTAAAAGCTCCATTTTTAACTATTTACTTCGCGGTTAATCGTTTGCTATTTGAATTTGTTTTTTTAATCATTAAAAAAATAAGATTTATGGTGGGGTAAAAGTTTTTCTATTGCTTATCATCGTTTTTTACTAACTTTTTTGTGTATTACATCGGTTACAGGCAATAAAGCTACTGTTGTTGGAATAAATTGCACTATTGTGGCTTGGTTATTATTGACACATATCACACTCATCTCTAGAATATCGCCAATTTGTCTAAATTCCACTAAGCTGTTGTAATCGGCTGAAAGGAAGGTAGAATTGCAAATTAATACACTATTAATGCATTTTTATTCTGGAGGTTGTCTTGAAAAAGTCAGCAATGCTTGTCCTAGAAGATGGGACAGTTTTCCACGGGCTATCTATCGGATCGGATGGTTGTTCTGTTGGAGAAGTCGTTTTTAATACCTCAATGACGGGGTACCAAGAAATCCTCACCGACCCTTCCTATTCTCAGCAAATCGTGACACTCACCTATCCTCATATTGGCAATACCGGTACTAACTCTGAAGATGAAGAATCGAGCTCTATTCATGCTCAAGGGCTTGTTATTCGAGATTTACCTCTACTTGCTTCTAATTTCCGCAGTGAACAATCTTTATCTGCATACTTAGCAGCACAGAATATTGTTGGTATAGCGGATATAGATACTCGTAAGTTAACGAGAATTCTGCGAGAAAAAGGTGCGCAAAATGGCTGTATTGTGGCTGGAAATCATTTAGATGCAGATCTGGCACTGATGAAAGCCAAAGAGTTCCCAGGTTTAAAGGGGATGGATTTGGCGAAGGAAGTAACAACTAATGAAGCATATCCATGGAAACAAGGATCTTGGACATTGACCGACGGGCTTCCTGAAGCAAAACAAGACCAAGAATTACCTTATCATGTTGTCGCCTATGATTTTGGTGCTAAGAGAAATATTTTGCGAATGTTGGTTGATAGAGGCTGCCGTTTAACTGTGGTGCCTGCACAAACTCCAGCCGAAGACGTGCTGGCTCTCAAGCCTAATGGTGTCTTTCTTTCTAATGGCCCGGGGGATCCAGAGCCATGTCATTATGCCATAGAAGCAACTAAAACATTTTTAGATAAAGGTGTGCCGATTTTTGGTATCTGCTTAGGGCATCAGATTTTGGCGCTGGCATCTGGAGCACAAACGGTAAAAATGAAATTTGGTCATCACGGTGCTAACCACCCAGTAAAAGATCTTGATAGAGATGTGGTGATGATAACGTCACAAAACCATGGTTTTGCTGTAGATGAGTCTGGCTTGCCTGACAATTTACGAGCAACGCACAAATCGCTATTTGATGGTTCCTTACAAGGTATCCATCGTACAGATAAGCCTGCATTTAGTTTTCAAGGTCACCCTGAAGCGAGCCCTGGACCACATGATGCCGCGCCGCTGTTTGACCATTTCATCGATTTAATCAAACAACACACTGCATAATTGGAGTTGACGAGAATGCCAAAACGTAATGATTTAAAAAGTGTTCTAATCCTAGGGGCTGGCCCAATTGTGATTGGACAGGCTTGTGAGTTTGATTATTCCGGTGCTCAAGCTTGTAAAGCGCTCCGAGAAGAAGGGTATCGAGTTATTTTGGTTAACTCTAACCCTGCCACCATAATGACTGATCCAGAAATGGCGGATGCAACTTATATCGAGCCGATTCATTGGGAAGTGGTGCGTAAAATTATTGAAAAAGAGCGCCCTGATGCCGTGTTACCAACCATGGGGGGGCAGACCGCGCTTAATTGTGCATTGGATTTGGAAAAGTACGGAGTACTGGCTGAGTTTAATGTCGAAATGATTGGTGCCACGGCCGACGCCATTGATAAAGCAGAAGATCGCTCTCGTTTTGATAAAGCGATGAAGTCCATCGGATTAGAGTGTCCAAGAGCTGACACTGCGAAAACCATGGAAGAGGCGTATAAAGTACTCGATATGGTTGGCTTCCCCTGCATTATTCGCCCTTCATTTACGATGGGCGGAACTGGTGGTGGTATCGCATATAACAAAGAAGAGTTTGAAGAAATTTGCCGCCGTGGTCTGGACTTATCTCCTACAAATGAACTGTTAATTGATGAATCGTTAATTGGTTGGAAAGAGTATGAGATGGAAGTGGTTCGAGATAAAAACGACAACTGCATCATTGTCTGCTCTATTGAAAACTTCGATCCGATGGGAATACATACCGGTGACTCGATTACTGTTGCTCCTGCTCAAACACTGACAGATAAAGAATATCAGCTAATGAGAAATGCTTCTCTGGCGGTATTGCGAGAAATTGGTGTAGAAACCGGCGGATCAAACGTGCAGTTTGGTATTAACCCTCAAGATGGTCGTATGGTTATTATTGAGATGAACCCAAGGGTTTCGCGTTCTTCTGCATTGGCATCTAAAGCGACAGGTTTCCCTATTGCTAAGGTCGCCGCTAAGCTCGCCATCGGTTACACACTGGATGAGCTGATGAATGATATTACCGGTGGTGCTACACCAGCTTCGTTCGAGCCGACCATTGATTACGTTGTTACCAAAATCCCACGCTTTAACTTTGAAAAATTCGCTGGGGCTAACGATCGTCTAACCACACAGATGAAGTCAGTTGGTGAAGTAATGGCTATCGGCCGTAATCAACAAGAGTCGTTACAAAAAGCGTTGCGTGGCTTAGAAGTTGGCGTTAATGGTTTTGATGAAATGGTGGACTTGGACGCACCCGATGCGCTAACTCAAATTCGCCATGAGCTAAAAGAAGCGGGTTCTGACCGTATATGGTATATAGCAGATGCTTTCCGTGCGGGACTATCGGTCGACGGTGTTTTCAATCTAACCGCGATAGACCGTTGGTTCTTGGTTCAGATTGAAGACCTTGTGAAGCAGGAAGAAGCCATCAAAAAAGGTGGTTTTGCAGGACTCAACAAAGAGCAGCTCATGCTGGCGAAGCGTAAAGGTTTTGCTGATGCTCGTCTCTCTTCTCTACTTGGTGTTGCTGAGACAGAAATTCGTCGTCTACGTGATCAATATGATATCCATCCTGTTTACAAACGAGTTGACACCTGTGCGGCGGAGTTCTCCTCAGATACCGCTTATATGTATTCGTCATATGACGAAGAGTGTGAAGCTAACCCGACAGATAAAGACAAAATCATGGTGCTGGGCGGCGGACCTAACCGAATAGGTCAAGGTATTGAGTTTGACTATTGCTGTGTGCATGCCTCTTTAGCGCTTCGTGACGATGGTTATGAAACCATTATGGTGAACTGTAACCCAGAAACCGTTTCTACTGACTACGACACGTCTGATCGTCTCTACTTTGAGCCTGTAACTTTAGAAGATGTTCTGGCCATTGTTAGAATTGAAAAGCCAAAAGGCGTGATTGTTCAATATGGTGGGCAGACGCCACTTAAACTGGCTCGTGAACTTGAAGCAGCAGGTGTGCCTATCATTGGTACCAGCCCAGATGCCATTGATAGAGCCGAAGACCGTGAACGTTTTCAGGCTGCTGTTGAGAGACTTTCTCTTAAGCAACCAGACAATGCTACCGTCACTACCATGGAACAAGCGATTGAGAAATCGAAAGACATTGGCTTCCCGTTAGTTGTTCGTCCATCCTATGTTCTAGGCGGAAGAGCGATGGAGATTGTTTATGATGAAACAGATCTGCGCCGTTACTTCAATGAAGCGGTAAGTGTCTCTAATGAGTCGCCAGTGTTGCTGGATAGATTCCTTGACGATGCGGTTGAAGTGGATATTGATGCTATTTGCGATGGTGAACGTGTTGTCATCGGTGGCATTATGGAGCATATCGAGCAAGCGGGTGTGCACTCCGGTGACTCAGCATGTTCATTACCGGCCTATACACTAAGCCAAGAGATACAAGATGTAATGCGAACTCAAGTTGAGAAACTGGCGTTTGAACTTGGGGTTCGTGGCTTAATGAATACTCAATTTGCGGTAAAAGATAATGAGGTTTACTTGATTGAAGTGAACCCAAGGGCTGCTCGTACCGTTCCGTTTGTTTCAAAAGCAACGGGTGCTCCGCTGGCAAAAATTGCTGCGCGGGTAATGGCCGGTCAATCGTTGGATTCGCAAGGGTTTACCAAAGAGATTATACCGCCTTACTATTCGGTTAAAGAGGTTGTGCTTCCGTTTGATAAGTTCCCTGGTGTTGACCCACTACTTGGGCCTGAAATGCGCTCTACTGGTGAGGTGATGGGGGTTGGTGCTTCATTTGCTGAAGCGTTTGCCAAAGCGGAACTGGGTTGTGGTAAAGAGTACCCAGAAGGCGGAAGAGCTCTACTGTCTGTGCGTAATGATGACAAACAACGCGTTGTGGATTTAGCTTCTAAACTGACCAAGCTTGGTTATCAATTAGATGCTACCCATGGGACGGCCGTGATTCTTGGTGAAGCAGGTATTAATCCAAGATTAGTCAATAAAGTGCATGAAGGTCGTCCACATATTTTGGACCGTATTAAAAATAATGAGTATAGCTATATTATTAATACTGCGGCTGGCCGCCAAGCTATTGAGGATTCAAAAGTCCTACGTCGCGGTGCATTACAAGAGAAAGTGAATTATACAACGACTCTTAATGCAGCATTCGCAACTTGTATGTCTCATACGGCAGATGACCGAAATAGTGTTACTTCTGTTCAAGAGTTGCATCAGCAGGTGAAAAATAGCTTGTAACGGATATCGTTAGTTACTTTAGCGAGTTAAAAAGCCACTTCATGATGTGAAGTGGCTTTTCTATTTGGGTTTATAAAGTTATTTTCAGTGGGATGTAACTACTATTGCCGAGAAATCTCAACCCTATATTCATCTTTCTCTTCATGTTTCACAAAGTCGAGGTAGTTAGTAATTGCTTGCAAGCTATCTTCCTGATAATGAGAGACATAAAGTAGCTGGCTAAGGTTTTCTTTAGCAATGATGTCTAACGTGTTCATCACTAAACGTCGACCAAGGTAATCTAGACCTTGATAGGGTTCATCTAGAATCAATAATGCGGGTTGTTTGACGAGAGCTCGAGCAATGAGTAATAGACGCTGTTGTCCATATTCAAGTTGTCTAAATGGCGTTTTCGTCAATGCGTCCATATGGAGGATGGTCAACCACTCTTTAGCGACATTGATCTCTCTCTTACTTGGTTGATTATACAAACCAATAGAGTCGTAAAAGCCGGAAAGTACCACCTCTAAAGCACTGCAATTGACTCGATATTGCAGATGCAGTGCGGAAGAAACCATGCCAATATTCTGTTTAATATCCCAAATGGTCTCGCCGCTGCCGCGCTTATTACCAAAAATATCTATCTGGTTGCTGTAACACTGTGGGTGATCGCCAAAAATAAGTCCCAATAAAGTACTTTTTCCACATCCGTTGGGGCCACGTATTTGCCAATGTTCGCCACTGTTTATACGCCAGTTCAATTGCGAGAAAATGACTTTATCTGTGTAGGCAACCCTGCCGTTGGTTAATTCGAAAAGAGGATCTGGAAAAGTAGAAATATGTTGGTGTTTATGAAGTAAATCAACCATTTGCTCAGACTGTTTTTTCGACTGAGATTTTATCTGCGCAATAACCGGATGACAAAGCCAGCTTTCTCTATCCATCTGCTCGACTAACTTTCCTTGATCAAAAAGTGCGATATTATCAACCCAGTCGGCTATCTCATCTTCTCGTGAAACAATAAGCAATAACTGTATTTGCTGTGACAAAGTGTGCAAAAACTTCTCAAGCTGAGTTCGGTGTTCTACATCCAAGCCAGTGTAAGGCTCATCAAGCACCAGTAGGGAAGGCTGTGAGGCTAATGCTCTCGCTAGCATGACCCGTCGAGTTTCACCGGTAGAGAGAATGCGAAATCCTGAGTCTCTTAATAATTCAAGATCGAGATCGGTGATCAGTTTTTCGGCATAGGATTCGCTGGAACAGACTTGCTTGACAAGTGTTTCCACTGTGGTTCCTGTATCTATCCGATCTAAAAAGTCGCTATCGTCTTGAGACAGCTCGATCTCCAATAGGCGTTGTTGTTCTAGTAAAGAAACTTGTGCGACAGATTCATCGACTCCGGCAAGTTCTCCTTGTTCTGGTGTGCTTTCCCCGCAGAGAAGATCCCCAAGTACTGAACCTATGTCTCCTTCAGTACTGAATACTGCCCAAGATTGATTTGATTGAATTGTCCAATCCGGTATTTCGACTTTATAACGATGAGTGGAAAACTGTATCCGGCTAAAATTAATATCCATATTAATGTGCACTCCTGTATCACTTATGAACAGCATATTCGATTTCGACTGCGATGTTGATCGAATATAAAAAAAATAGTTATACAGGTATAGACACTGTATGAATCAACAGTATATACTCAGGTCACTTTGAGATTGAGAACAGCGAGTTCTGTTCTATGGCTCCAATAGCAGAGCCGCTCAGCAAAAAATAACAAGACAGCGAAATAAGTCGGAGAAAGTAATGGACGAGAATAAGCAAAAGGCATTAGCTGCCGCTCTTGGTCAAATTGAAAAACAGTTCGGTAAAGGGTCAATTATGCGCCTTGGTGACAACCGGACCATGGATGTGGAAACCATTTCAACAGGTTCTCTTTCTCTCGATATTGCTTTAGGTGCTGGTGGTTTACCTATGGGACGTATCGTTGAAGTATACGGCCCTGAAAGTTCAGGTAAAACAACGCTAACTTTAGAACTTATTGCCGCGGCACAACGCGTTGGCAAAACATGTGCTTTCGTTGACGCAGAACACGCATTAGACCCTATTTATGCGAAGAAACTAGGTGTTGATATTGATTCTTTATTAGTGTCTCAGCCGGATACGGGTGAACAAGCTTTAGAGATTTGTGATGCTTTGGCGCGTTCGGGTGCGATTGATGTCTTAGTTGTTGACTCCGTTGCTGCATTAACACCTAAAGCTGAAATTGAAGGTGAAATGGGTGACAGCCATATGGGTCTGCAAGCTCGTATGCTTTCACAAGCTATGCGTAAGTTAACGGGTAACTTAAAGCAGTCTAACTGTATGTGTATCTTCATTAACCAAATTCGTATGAAGATTGGTGTTATGTTTGGTAACCCAGAAACCACAACGGGTGGTAATGCACTTAAATTCTACGCTTCAGTACGTCTTGATATCCGTCGAACTGGTTCTATCAAAGAAGGCGACGAGATTGTTGGTAATGAAACTCGTATTAAAGTGGTTAAAAACAAGATTGCTGCACCGTTTAAACAAGCAGAAACTCAAATTTTGTATGGCAAAGGTTTCAACCGTGAAGGTGAGCTAATAGACCTAGGCGTTAAGCATAAGCTGGTTGAGAAAGCGGGTGCTTGGTATAGCTACAAAGGTGATAAGATCGGTCAAGGTAAAGCTAACGCTGGTAAATATATGCGTGAAAACCCTGAAGCCGCTTTGGAAATCGATACTAAACTACGTGAAATGCTACTGGCTCCGGTTCAATTAGATGACGCGGACAGTAACGAAGAGATGCCACAAGAAGAGTTATAAAATGTGACTAACTGAAAAGCCTCGCCTTAATCGCGAGGCTTTTTCGTTTTATTGACATTACACATTATGAAACCACGTTACCCTATCAAACTATCTGCAAGAGAAAGCGCTATAAACTTGTTAAGTCGTCGAGACCATAGCCGCTACGAGCTAACTCAGAAACTACTTAACAAAGGATACGATCGTGACGATGTTGAACTCGCAGTGACTTATTGTGCTGAGCATGGCTATCTTGATGATCTCCGTTATGCTAAAAGCCAGATCAGACAACATGTGACTAAAGGGCACGGAAAATTAAGGATTTTTCAGGCACTGAAACAGCAGCGAGTCTCAGACATGGAGATTGAATTCGCATTTGATGAAGAAGCAATAGATTGGTTTGAATTAGCAAAGCAGGTAGCCCTTAAGAAATTTAAAGGGGAGCCCGCCGAAGATCAAAAAATGTACGCCAAACAAATTCGCTTTATGCAATACCGGGGCTTCGATTTTGAGCAAATTAGTTACGCACTAGAGAATAAATAACAGCCAGCATACCAACAACACTCTCCCTTTTATTAAGAAAATTAGGCTATTTTCTTCCCTTGATTTACAATACCCGCCAAATAACTATTTATGGGCAATTTTTGCCCGAAATTCATCCCGAAAGTTTCAGGAAGAGTCGCATGTACATGAGCACCGACGAGATACGCCGTGCGTTTCTTGAGTTCTTTGAAAGCAAAGGACATCAAATTGTAGAAAGTTCATCATTAGTTCCAGCCAATGACCCAACATTGCTATTTACTAATGCAGGTATGAACCAGTTTAAAGATTGTTTCTTAGGTTCTGAAAAACGAGCCTATACACGTGCAACCAGCGCCCAGCGTTGTGTACGTGCTGGTGGTAAACATAATGATTTAGAAAACGTGGGTTTTACCGCACGCCACCATACTTTCTTTGAAATGTTGGGTAACTTTAGTTTTGGTGATTACTTTAAACAAGACGCGATTGCCTATGCATGGGAATTTTTAACTGACGTATTACAGTTGCCACAAGAACGTCTGCTAGTCACGGTTTATGAAACTGATGATGAAGCGTTCGAATTGTGGAACAAAAACATCGGTATTCCTGCTGATCGTATCGTTCGTATTGGCGATAAGAAAGGTGGAAAGCCTTATGAGTCAGATAACTTCTGGCAAATGGGTGATACCGGTCCATGTGGACCGTGTACCGAAATATTCTACGATCATGGTGATCATATTTGGGGTGGCCGTCCTGGTACGCCTGAAGAAGATGGTGACCGTTTCATCGAGATTTGGAACAACGTATTTATGCAGTTCAATCGTCAATCTGATGGGACGATGGAACCGCTACCAAAACCCGCTGTTGATACTGGTATGGGCATCGAGCGTATTGCTGCAATTATGCAAGGCGTGCACTCCAACTACGAAATTGATGTTTTTCAAACTCTCATTAAATCTGTAGCTGACGTTACCGGACATCAAGATCTTTCCAATCAATCGTTGCGCGTTGTTGCTGACCATATTCGCTCATGTGCGTTCTTGATTGTCGATGGTGTCATGCCTTCAAACGAAGGCCGTGGTTATGTTCTTCGCCGTATTATCCGTCGTGCTGTACGCCATGGTAATAAGCTGGGTGCACAAGGTGCATTTTTCCATAAACTAGTCGGTGTATTGATCGAGGTGATGGGTAGTGCAGGTGGCGAGCTGAAAAAACAACAGCAGATCGTTGAAAAAGTACTTCGCATTGAAGAAGAGAACTTTGGCCGCACACTAGAGCGCGGTATGGCCATTTTGAACGACGCATTAGATCAGCTAGATGGCAAAGTCCTTGATGGTGAAACAGTATTTAAGCTTTACGATACGTACGGTTTTCCGGCTGATTTGACCAATGATGTCGCTCGTGAGCGAGATCTATCTATTGATGAAGCTGGCTTTGAAAAAGCGATGGAAGCGCAACGTCAACGCGCTCGTGACGCAGGTCAATTTACCACCGATTACAACGATGTAATTAAGGTGGATGGCTCAACAGAATTTAATGGATATCAAGCTACCAAAGGCAACTCATCAGTGATGGGGCTTTATGTTGCTGGAGATGAAGTATCGGCATTGTCTGCGGGTGATAAAGGGATCGTGATTCTAGATGAAACGACCTTTTATGCCGAGTCTGGCGGTCAGTGTGGAGATACTGGCGTAATTAAGAGCGACTCTGGTGTATTCAAAGTCGATGATACTCACAAGTTAGGTCATGCTATCGCGCACCATGGTGAGTTAATTGAAGGTGTATTAGCGGCATCTGATCCTGTTACCACCATCGTGGATGCAGAGCGTCGTGCGGCAACCTCTCTTAATCACTCTGCTACGCACTTGCTGCACGAAGCTTTACGCCGAGTCTTAGGTGAGCATGTTATGCAGAAGGGTTCCTTAGTTAAACCTGATCATCTTCGCTTTGACTTTTCACATTTAGAAGCGGTGAAGCCTGAAGAGTTAAAACAAGTTGAACGTATGGTGAATGCTGAGATTCGTCGTAACCATAGTATCGAAACCAATATTATGGACATCGAATCCGCCAAAGCCAAAGGGGCTATGGCGCTGTTTGGTGAGAAATACGATGATGAAGTTCGCGTACTTTCGATGGGCGCATTTTCTACCGAGTTATGTGGTGGTATTCACGCTAACAACACGGGTGACATAGGTTTATTCAAGATTACTTCAGAAGGTGGTATTGCTGCGGGTATTCGTCGTATTGAAGCGGTTACAGGTGAATCGGCTCTTGATACGCTCGATTCACAGTATCAATCTCATCAAGTTAAAGTAAGCGAAATGCACGCTAAGGCGAAGTTGCTGGAAAAAGAAATTCAACAACTTAAAGACAAGCTAGCGTCACAAGAGAGTGCGAGTTTAGCAAACAACGTTGTGCAAATTAACGGCATTAATGTGTTGGTTAGCAAGCTTGATGGCGCAGACAACAAAGCTTTACGTGGCATGGTTGACGAGCTGAAGAATCAGATTGGCAGTGGCATCATCATGCTAGGCAATGTATCTGGTGATAAAGTTGGCCTTATTGCCGGCGTTACCAAAGATCTTACCAATAAAGTAAAAGCGGGTGAGCTGGTTAATATGGTTGCTCAGCAAGTGGGTGGAAAAGGGGGCGGTCGTCCTGATATGGCTCAAGCTGGGGGCACAGACGCCTCTGCATTGCCTGCAGCACTCAACTCAGTTAATGCATGGCTTGAAGAGCGTTTATAGTAATAATATAAATGAAGCCAACTAATAGTCTGTTAGTTGGTTTTTTTGTTGGGGTTGTCATTAGGGTCGATAGATCCTAGCCTCAGATAAGGGAAGTCCGGTGAAAAAACCGTTACTCGTACTCAAATTTGGCGGTACATCAGTCGGCTCTATTGAACGCATACGAGCGGTTGCAGAGCGGATCATTGCTAGCAAGAACAGTGGCTACCAACTGGTGGTTGTGGTGTCTGCTATGTCTGGTGAAACAAACCGATTGATGGGGCTGGCACAAGAGATTGACTCTGTGCCGACAGCAAGAGAGTTGGACGTACTTCTAACTGCGGGTGAGCAGGTGAGTATGTCCCTTCTTGCCATGGAGTTGAATCGTCGTGGTTACCTAGCTACTTCTTTAACGGGGGGGCAGGCGCAGATTGTTACTGATAATGTGCATAACGATGCGACCATTCAAGAGATTAAAACAGACAATATTCGCCATTGGTTAGAAGACGATTACATCGTCATCGTAGCGGGTTTCCAAGGGGTTAACCGTAATGGCGATATCACAACTTTGGGACGTGGAGGTTCAGATACCAGTGCGGTAGCGTTAGCGGGTGCACTGAATGCCACCGAGTGCCAAATATTTACCGACGTGGATGGCATTTATAGCTGTGATCCGCGTGTAGTGAAAAACGCAGTACAATTGCAAACTATCGATTTTCCAAATATGGAAGAGATGGCAAGAAAAGGGGCGAAAGTTCTTCACTTGCCATGTGTTCAAGATGCATGGAGAAACCAAATACCATTAAGAGTTCGTTCTTCTTTCTCAGAAAACAGCGGTACGCTGGTGAAAGGGGAAACGTGCCAACACGGTATTTGTGGCATTGCTATCCAACGAGACCTTATTTTTGTTCAAGTAGACAAAGAGGATTTAGATGGGTTAATCAAGCAGTGTCAGATATTAGCTATAGCAGTGTGGACTGTGATCGAGGAAACAGAACGAACAGGTGTTGTCATCAATCATAGTGCTTATGCTAAGTTAGGACTGGTTTTTACGCATAAAATCCGTAATAGTGAGCAAGTGAGTTCGCTAACCAGTGTGGGTAGCAAAGCGAAAAGGATTGTAGAGCACTCATGTGAATGTCTTGCTAGTTGTAATATTGATGTTTTTGCATCATCGACTGGAGAGCAATATTCATTGTTGCTGCTTAACCCTGCTAATGTAGAGGAAGCAGCAAATATTATTCATAATAAATACATTGTTTCTAAGGAAGCGCTTGAACAGCAATAAAAATATGCGGTTTCTTAACTTGGTTAAGTTTACCTTGTTTATGATGTTGTTGGATAATAGCCTTATAAAGAGATAGTTCAGAGAATACTCAAGGAGCATAAGAATGCTAATTTTGACTCGCCGTGTAGGCGAAACCCTTATGATAGGTGATGAAGTTACTGTAACGGTATTAGGTGTTAAAGGTAACCAAGTAAGAATTGGTGTTAATGCACCAAAAGAAGTGTCTGTACATCGTGAAGAAATATATATGAGAATTCAAGCGGAAAAAGGTACAGGTAACTCTTCTTCAGGTAATTACTAAGCAATACATTAGGCTAACAATCGTTGGCCTTTTTTTATCCTAAAATGCTAAATAACTTTCTATTCATTTCTGGATATTTTTGTGCATATTATCGATAAAAAAGTATGAAAATAGAACTTGTTGGTTGAATACTGTTCTATCACACATATTTTGTAAGTTTTACCCCAGAAAGTGTTTGACATATTTTTGGTAAATCGTAATATGTGCCTCCGCAAGACGGTGAGGTGGCCGAGAGGCTGAAGGCGCTCCCCTGCTAAGGGAGTATACGGTTTGTAGCCGTATCGAGGGTTCGAATCCCTCCCTCACCGCCATTCTTGCGATTAGTTAGAAATACGCGCTCGTAGCTCAGCTGGATAGAGTACCTGGCTACGAACCAGGCGGTCGAAGGTTCGAATCCTTCCGAGCGCGCCATTTCTAAAAATGTGGTGAGGTGGCCGAGAGGCTGAAGGCGCTCCCCTGCTAAGGGAGTATACGGTTTGTAGCCGTATCGAGGGTTCGAATCCCTCCCTCACCGCCATTTACTAGCGACTTGTCTCTAGTAATAAATGGTCACTAACGACCATTTTTTTCGTTTCTCAGAAATGAAGTGTGATGTATTTCACGAATTGCGCGCTCGTAGCTCAGCTGGATAGAGTACCTGGCTACGAACCAGGCGGTCGAAGGTTCGAATCCTTCCGAGCGCGCCATCATTTAAACGATAATTATCTTGCGTAATTGTCGTAACAAAACAGTATTGAGTTTCATGAATACTGTAACAAAGAATATTGCGCGCTCGTAGCTCAGCTGGATAGAGTACCTGGCTACGAACCAGGCGGTCGAAGGTTCGAATCCTTCCGAGCGCGCCATTATTTAAACGGTAATTATCAGTGTAATTGTCGTAACAAAACAGTATTGGAAAGTTTAAATACTGTAGTACCAAACATTGCGCGCTCGTAGCTCAGCTGGATAGAGTACCTGGCTACGAACCAGGCGGTCGAAGGTTCGAATCCTTCCGAGCGCGCCATTATTTAAGCGGTAATTATCAGTATAATTGTCGTAACAAAACGGTATTGGTTAGTTGTAATACTGTAGCACCAAACATTGCGCGCTCGTAGCTCAGCTGGATAGAGTACCTGGCTACGAACCAGGCGGTCGAAGGTTCGAATCCTTCCGAGCGCGCCATCTTTAAAAAAACCTCGCTTTGCGAGGTTTTTTTGTTTCTGCTTGAATGCATCGGTTAAGTTGATTTTATTGCTTCAATCTGAGGTTAAATAGCGAGAAATTGTTGCTTAACGTTAGATGTCTTAATTATTTTCTATTGTTCACTAAGGCCAATTTAAATAATTAATGTGACGGGAGTGGAAACTTACGACTCATTTATTAACCTTTATTTAACAAGTGGTAAATATACTGTTTACATCATTTTCTTTTTTGATTCTAAATCCTCTTTTTTTTACCCATATCTCAGTAATTTTATCTAGATTAGCTTAAGTTGTTCTGTACGGAAAAAATTAAAAATCGAAACTTTATCTAGTGGTCTACTGCTTGATTGTTTATATAAATCAGGTGGTTATGACTTGTGGTTCAAATGGCGTGAATTTATCTTGCGCAAACAGAATTGACAATTATATTCCAATCGAGATAATCCTTAGCTACGCCGTGTTTCGCTAAATGGATCTCGAAACGGGCATCTTGTCTTAGTGACAAAGAAAGGAATCATAATGACAGATATTGGAAGTTTATTAGAACAAGCCGCCACACTGATGTTCACAGGTATGGCTGTGGTTTTTGTTTTTCTTACCATTCTTATTTATATAGTGAGGTTAATGTCGACTCTGGTCCCAGAGGAAGCGCCATTAGCTGCTGCTATACCCAAGCAAATTTCAAACACTCAAACATCATCTGCTGTTAGTCCGCAAGTTGTTGCAGCTATCTCTGCTGCGGTACATCAGTACCGAAATTCAGCTTCAAAATAGTAGTTAAAGTTTAATAAAAGGAGTTATAGAGCATGTCTAAACCACTTGCTATTACTGATGTAGTGCTACGCGATGCCCACCAATCTCTATTTGCTACGCGTATGCGTATCGAAGATATGTTGCCGATTGCAGCTGAACTGGACAAGGTTGGCTACTGGTCATTAGAAACATGGGGAGGCGCGACGTTTGACTCTTGTATCCGATTCTTGGGAGAAGATCCTTGGGAGCGTTTACGTGAGCTGAAAAAAGCCATGCCCAACACACCAATGCAGATGTTACTAAGAGGGCAGAACCTTTTAGGCTATCGTCACTATGCTGATGATGTGGTAGAGAAATTTGTAGAGCGTGCACACGTTAACGGTATGGATGTATTCCGTATTTTTGATGCAATGAATGATGTACGCAACTTCCAAAAAGCAGTGAAAGCAACCGTTGATGTGGGTGCTCATGCCCAAGGTACTCTGTCATATACTACTAGCCCTGTACACAATTCCGATACTTGGGTTGATCTGGCTAAGCGACTAGAAGATCTTGGTTGTCACTCTCTCTGTATCAAAGATATGTCCGGTCTGCTTAAACCTTATGAAGCTGAAGAGTTGGTCACGCGAATTAAAGAGTCTTGTGATGTGCCTTTGGCTCTACACTGTCATGCTACAACGGGCCTTTCTACTGCAACTGCAATTAAAGCGGTTGAGTCTGGTTTAGATATTCTTGATACCGCAATTTCTTCCATGAGCCAAACATACGGACATACACCAACAGAGACGGTTGTTGCTATGTTGGAAGGTACAGAACGCGATACCGGCTTAAAACTTAATCAAATTGAACCTATTGCAGCGTATTTCCGCGAGGTGCGTAAAAAATACGCTAAATGGGAAGGACAACTTAAAGGCGTTGATTCACGAATTTTAATCGCACAAGTTCCTGGTGGCATGTTAACCAATATGGAAGGTCAGCTTAAAGAGCAAGGCGCAGCTGATAGACTTGATGAAGTATTGGAAGAGATCCCACGCGTACGTAAAGAGTTAGGTTATATTCCTCTGGTTACACCAACGTCGCAAATTGTTGGTACACAGGCAGTGATTAATGTTCTGACGGGTGAACGTTATAAGAGTATTACCAAAGAAACAGCAGGCATTCTGAAAGGTGAGTACGGTTCTGCTCCTGCCGATGTAGATAAAGATCTACAAGCGAAAGTGCTTGATGGTGGAGAAGCGATTACGTGCCGTCCAGCTGATCTATTAAAAGATGAGTTAGACGAGCTAACCGCAGAACTGCTTGAGAAAGCGAAAGCGGAAGATATTTCGTTGGCGAAAGATACAGTTGACGATGTATTAACCTACGCACTATTCCCTCAAGTAGGACTTAAGTTCTTGAAAAACCGTGCTAACCCTGATGCGTTTGAACCTGCACCAGGTACCGAGCCAGAAGTTAAAGCGCCAGTTGCTGCAGCACCAGCTGCGGGTGGCATTGAAACCTACAGTGTGAAAGTTGATGGTCAAGTTTACGACGTAGAGGTTGGTCCGCAAGGTCAACTAGCTTCTGTTACGCCAAGTGACGCTCAAGGGAAAGCCGCACCAGCGCCTGTTGCGAGTGCTGGGGCAGCTGAAGATGTACCAGCACCATTAGCTGGAACTATTTTTAAGGTCGATGTTCAAGTGGGCTCTCAAGTTGCAGAAGGAGACGTTCTACTTATTCTTGAAGCAATGAAGATGGAAACGGAAGTTCGAGCAGCGAAAGGTGGCACGGTTGCCGCTATCCATGTAAAAGAGGGAGACGCTGTAACAGTAGGTGCGCCCCTTCTAAGTCTTACATAAGGGAGAATCATGGAAGGTTTATTGATTCTATGGCAAGAAACGGGCATCGCGAACTTTGAGTTTGGTCAGATATGTATGATCACAGTAGGGTGTGTACTACTGTTTCTTGCAATTAGAAAAGGCTTTGAGCCGCTGTTATTGTTGCCTATAGGTTTTGGTGCGATTTTGGCCAACATCCCTAATGCAGGCTTCACTGACGAAGGCGGGCTACTTTACTATGTCTATTACGTTGGTATAGAAACCGGTGTCTTCCCACTGCTCATATTTATGGGTGTGGGGGCCATGACAGACTTTGGTGCATTGATCGCTAACCCTAAAACCTTATGGTTGGGCGCCGCTGCTCAGTTTGGTATTTTCGCCACTCTATTTGGGGCGATATTACTGAACTATGTCCCTGGTATGGAGTTCTCATTAGCAGATGCCTCTTCAATCGCAATCATTGGTGGAGCTGATGGCCCTACTGCGATATTTTTATCCAGTCGTCTATCTCCTGATCTGCTTGGTGCTATTGCTGTTGCTGCGTATAGCTATATGGCCTTAGTACCGATTATTCAGCCACCAATTATGAAAGCGTTAACGTCACCTGAAGAGCGCCAGATTAAAATGGCCCAACTTAGGCATGTGAGTAAAACAGAAAAAATACTCTTCCCATTAGCGGTATTGGTAATGACCATTCTGTTCTTGCCACCGGCAACGCCTCTGGTTGGTATGTTCTGTCTTGGTAACTTAATGCGTGAGGCTGGTGTTGTTGATCGCTTATCTAAGACGGCGCAAAACGAGCTGATTAATATCGTTACCATTTTCCTTGGCTTGGGTGTCGGTTCTAAATTGCAGGCTGACAAATTCCTAAATGTTGAAACGTTAGGTATTTTGGCTCTTGGAGCTGTGGCATTCAGTATTGGTACCGCAGCGGGTGTTCTTATGGCTAAGCTTCTGAACAAGTACTCGAAGGAAGATATTAACCCATTAATTGGTGCCGCGGGTGTTTCGGCTGTACCAATGGCGGCACGAGTAGTGAACAAAGTTGGGTTACAAGCTAATCCACAAAACTTCTTACTGATGCATGCTATGGGACCTAACGTTGCAGGTGTACTTGGCTCTGCAGTTGCGGCTGGTATCTTGTTAGCATTAGCAGGTTAAAGCGCATAGTGAGGCCTGGTTAATTTGAGAATTAGACAAAATAGTTTATAGTCAAAGGGATGCTGCGGCATCCCTTTTTTTTGCCAGCTATAGGGATATTTGTATGACAGAAAATTATAGGGTGGTTATCCCTACGTTTGGAGACGCAGAAGTACTAACCATAGAATCGACCTCGATACCTGAGCCTAAAGAAGGACAGGTCGTAGTTAAAGTCTATTTTGCTGGAGTAAACCCAATCGACGTAAAAACGCGAGCGGGCTTAGGTTGGGCGGCAGAGAGCAACAAAGACAATTTGCCATGGACCCCAGGTTATGACATCTCTGGAAAAATAGTCTCTGTTGGATCCGGTGTTGAAGAGCTCTCCGTGGGAGATGCTGTTGCGGGTTTAATTGGCTTCCCTCTTGACGCTGGAGGCTACAGTCAGTATTTGTCGGTAGATGCATCGGTGCTAAGTCAAGTTCCGGACGCTGTAATGTTAGAAGCCGCCGCCGCTCTGCCTGTCGCGGGTCAAACAGCTGCTCAAGCGATAAATATTGCCGGAGTGCAGGCGGGTGAACGAGTATTGGTTCTGGCGGGTGCAGGTGGTGTGGGCCACATCGCTGTGCAACTGGCGGTTGCCGCTCAAGCTGAGGTCTATACAACGTGTAGTGAAGCCAACTTGGATTATCTCGCCACACTTGGTGCTCACGCCGTTAATTATCAATTCTCTCCTGTTTCGGAGCGGTTGAGTGATGTTGATGTTCTGATTGACCTTGTTGGCGGTGACGCGGCTTTGGACGCTCTGAAGTGCCTTAAAGATGCCGCAAGAGTGGTCACAGTACCGACATTAACCAAAGATGTTATATGCGAAAAAGCGACCACGCTAGGCTTCCAGGCGACAGGTATGTTGGTTGAGCCCGATAGAGAGCAGATGGACGCTTTACTCTATATGGTCAGTGTTGGGTTGCTAAAAATCGATTTTCATCCAGCGGTCTCTTACAAAGAGGTAGTGGTTGCTCATAAACAGCTAGAAACAGGCCATACACGAGGGAAAGTGGTGTTGGATATGCGGTGCTAGAAGCACTCTACACTTTCTTTGCAGAATCGGCGCTTTGGGTCCTATTTATTACTGGGTTTTTGAGCGCCACATTACTTCCGGGGGGCTCCGAAGCCTCTTTAATTGCTGCATTAAGTACCGAACAATACCCCAGTGTGACCATAATTGTGGTTGCTACTATTGGTAATACACTGGGAGGCTTAACCAACTACTGGTTAGGATTGTTTATTCCCAATCGAACTAGAGAAGAAAAACATGGTCATACTGCTATAGCGTGGATCAGCCGGTATGGGTATGGCGCTTTGATATTTAGTTGGTTACCTATCATAGGTGATCCATTATGTTTAGCTGCTGGTTGGTTGAGAATGAAATTTTTGCCTTCCCTTATCCTTATTGCTGTTGGAAAAATGCTGAGATATTGCGTTCTAACAGCTCTGTATTTTGGTTTTTTTTAAGGAAATATCAATGAGAAAATTATGCCTTGGCGTGTTAACTCTCGTGGCTTTGTATGGCTGTTCTCAAACAGCGCCAAGTGGTGGTGATGTTCAACTCCCTGAGGGGGTAACCTTCATTGAACAGATGGAAGCCAAACAAGGCCAAATCTCGATCCCATACTCCAAGTATCAATTGGACAATGGATTAACTTTAATTCTATCGCCAGATAAATCCGATCCTCTTGTGCATGTTGATGTTACTTATCATGTCGGTTCAGCTCGTGAAGAGATAGGCCGTTCAGGCTTTGCGCATTTCTTTGAACATATGATGTTTCAAGGCTCCGAGAATGTTGGCGATCAAGAGCATTTCAGAATCATAACGGAAGCAGGTGGTACCTTAAATGGTACAACGAACAGAGACCGGACTAATTACTTTGAAACCTTGCCTTCTAATCAGTTAGAAAAAGCCTTGTGGTTAGAATCTGATCGTATGGGCTTTTTGATTGATGCGGTATCACAACGGAAATTTGAAATTCAGAGAGATACGGTCAAAAACGAACGCGCACAAAACTACGATAATCGTCCTTATGGGTTAATGTGGGAACGTATGGGAGAAGCTCTGTACCCTGAAGGTCATCCATACTCTTGGCAAACCATAGGTTATGTAGAAGATCTGGATCGAGTGGATGTTAATGACTTGAAAGCCTTCTTCTTACGTTGGTATGGGCCGAATAATGCCACGTTAACAATTGGTGGCGATATCGATATCCAGCAAACTTTGGATTGGGTAAATAAATACTTTGGCTCTATCCCTAGCGGACCGGAAGTAGAAAACGCCAAGAAAATGCCAGCAACATTAGCGGAAAGCAAGTTCATCACTTTAGAGGACCGGATCAAGCAGCCTATGGTGATGATTGCTTGGCCGACGACCTACCGAGGTGAAGAAAATCAAGAAACGTTAGACACGCTTGCGTCTATTCTGGGTGATGGAAAAAACAGTATTCTTTATCAAAAATTGGTGAAGAGCGAAATAGCCATTGATGCAGGGGCATTTCAAGATTGTGCTGAGTTAGCGTGTAATTTTTATGTCTATGCCATGGGTAATTCTGGAGAAAAAGGCGATTTAACTATTATTAATGAAGAGCTAATGAAAGCTCTCGATGAGTTTAAGCGTCAAGGCGTCTCTCAAGCGCAATTGGATCAAATAATCGGCCGTGCTGAAGCAAACGCCGTATTCTCTTTAGAGAGTGTACGTGGCAAGGTTTCTAAGCTAGCGTCCAACCAAACGTACTACAATCAACCGGATCGTATTCAATATCAACTTGATCGACTTAAAGCCGTAACACCTTCGGCCATCATGAAGGCTTATGATGATTTTATCGACCAAAAAAATAACGTAACACTGAGTGTGGTGCCTAAAGGTCAATTGGAATTGGCGGTACAGGAAGCTACATTTGTTACTCCGAAGAGGGCATTGCCCGACTATCAACCGATTGATCAAGCAGAGTTAAGGTATGTTAAAGCGGAAGACAATTTTGATCGCTCGGTTATGCCAGCAGTTACGGGTGCCGCATTAGGCAAAATGCCATCGCTATACCGATTACATCTTGATAATGGGATAGAAGTGCTAGGGACAGTGACTTCAGAGACGCCTACCGTTCTCATTGATATTCAATTACCAGCGGGAAGCCGTTATGTCTCCCCGGGAAAAGAAGGGTTAGCCAATTTAACGGCAGAACTTATTCAGGAAGGTACAACTGAGCGTAGTGTCGAACAGATTCAAGCTGAGCTTGATACGTTAGGCAGCAGCATTAGTTTTGCGGCAGGGAACTACACAACCACCATTACCATCTCAGCCTTAGAAGCTAAGTTACAGCCAACATTAAAGATTGTTGAAGAGATGCTATTTTCTCCTGCTTTTAAACAAGATGATTTCCAGCGCTTGAAAAAACAAGCATTAGAAGGCTTAGTGTATGAACATCAAAAGCCTTCATGGTTAGCCTCTCAAGCAACAAGGCAGGTGTTATTTGCGAACACGGTTTATGGGTACTCCAATGATGGCACGATTGATTCGATCTCATCATTAACCTTGCAAGATGTTAAAGATTTTTACGCCAGCAACTATACGCCGTTGGGAGCTCAAGTGGTGGTGGTTGGTGATATTTCTAAGCCATCACTGGCTAGAAAACTGACATTTCTTAACGACTGGCAAGGTGAAGATGCTCCGTTGTTAAGTCCTCAAGCGGTATCGCCATTAGAGAAACAGAATATCTATTTGGTGGACAAGCCGAATGCGCCACAAAGTATTATTCGAGTGGTTCGGCAAGGCTTGCCATACGATATGCTTGGTGAGCAATACCTAAGCCAGCTGGCAAACTTTAATTTAGCAGGCAACTTCAATAGCCGAATAAATCAGAATTTACGAGAAGACAAAGGCTACACCTATGGTGCAAATGGCTATCATGTGGGGAATAAAGAAGTTGGTTTGATAGTATTTTCTGCTCAGGTTCGTCGTGATGTAACCGTTGAATCTATTAAAGAGTTTTTAAAAGAGATGCGTCACTATAGCCAAGATGGCACCACTGACGACGAGATGCAGTTTATGCGTCTCGCTATTGGTCAGCAAGATGCATTGAAGTATGAAACTCCGGGTAAGAAAGCACAGCTGTTATCAAATATCCTGAATTACTCATTGGATGATGATTATATTGAACAACGAAACGAGGTTTTGGATAACATTCAGAAAACACAAATCAATGAGGTAGCCAGTCGTTGGTTTGACCCGAGCGAGTATCAAATCATTGTTGTTGGTGATGCGAAATCTCTTAAGGAGAAACTGGAAACATTGAATATCCCAATAATAGAACTTGAAATATCCAAGTAGCAGACACATATAAAAGGAGAGGTTCTGCCTCTCCTTTTTTGCTTTCTTATGGGTAGAAAATTCTCATAAAAGGCGTAATCTAACTAAAATTACAATGTATAAGTGGCCTTCGTTTTGACAAATTTCACATCGAGACTCAAGAAAGTAGCGAACAATCCAAATAACTTCACTCAATTTGGTCGAGGTGTAGAACGTGAAACTTTACGTTATACCTTAGATGGCAAACTTGCTTCAACACCACATCCAGAGGGGCTTGGCTCTGCACTAACCAATAAATGGATTACAACGGATTTCTCAGAATTTTTGCTTGAGTTTATTACTCCGGTTTCAAATGATGTGGATAAATTATTGGGTCAGTTGTCGGATATTCACCACTTTACTCAAACTCAATTAGGTGATGAGAAATTTTGGCCTCTTTCTATGCCTTGTTATGTTGAGAACGAGGATGATATTGAGTTTGCTCAATATGGCAGCTCCAATGTGGGGAAAATGAAAACACTCTATCGTAAAGGTTTAAAAAACCGTTATGGTAGTTTGATGCAGGTTATTTCTGGCGTGCATTTCAATTTCTCTTTTCCTGAGTCTTTGTGGGATTCTCTTTATGGAGAACAGCAGCAAAAAGAGAGAGAACAAACTAAGTCCGATGCCTATTTTAGTTTGATTCGAAATTACTATCACTTTGGCTGGTTAATTCCTTATTTGTTTGGTGCGTCACCAGCAATATGTTCATCATTTTTGCAAGGGCGAAAAACCGACTTACCTTTTGAAAATATCGGCCATACTCAGTACTTACCTTATGCGACATCGTTACGTTTAAGTGATCTGGGGTATACAAATAGCGCACAAAGCGAACTGAAAATCGGCTATAACAATCTTAATGAGTATCTTGAAGGGTTAGATGCCGCCATACACACTCCTTCTGAAGAGTTTGCCAAAATTGGCATTAAAGTGGATGGCGAGTACCAGCAGCTAAACAGTAATGTACTGCAGATAGAAAATGAACTGTATGCTCCCATACGTGCTAAACGCGTCAGCCAATCTGGAGAGAAGCCTTCTGAGGCCTTAAAACGAGCGGGTGTTGAGTACATAGAAGTTCGTTCTCTGGATGTTAACCCATTTAGCCCTATAGGCATTACCAAAGAGCAAATTCGGTTTTTAGATCTATTCTTAACATGGTGCTTGATTAAAGATGCCGATACGGTAGACAACAAGCAGCTATGTTGCTGGAAAGACAATTGGAATACCGTTATTTTAGAGGGCAGAAAACCCGGCCTTATGCTGAAAGAGCTCAATAATGGTTGTGATGGTAAAATGTTGTCATTACATGACTATACCAAGCAGATATTTAGTGATTTACAACTGATAGCAAAAGAGATGGATACTGCTATTGGGGGCAATAACTATCAGCAAACCTGTACAGAGTTGATGTCTTGGATAGATAATCCAGAACTCACTATCTCAGGACGCTTGTTAGAGAAGACAAAACAGTTTGGCGGAATTGACAAGGTAGGCTGTGCATTTGGTGCTGAGTATAGAGAAGAGCACTTGGCGCACGATTACACTGTTTATAGCCGACAAGCGATGGAGAGTGAAGCGGAGTCATCAATTGCGGCTCAAAAAGAGATTGAGCAAAACGACACACTAAGTTTTGATGAGTACCTTGCAGACTACTTTTCATATATAAAAAATTAATCGCCTGAAAGAGAAGCTTTCAGGCAATAATGGAGACAAATTAATGCCACTTTTAGACAGTTTTACCGTTGACCACACACGAATGAGTGCACCTGCTGTACGCGTAGCAAAAACTATGCAGACGCCAAAAGGCGATACAATTACCGTTTTTGATTTAAGATTCTGCGTGCCAAATGAAGATATTCTTTCTGAGCGAGGAATTCATACATTAGAGCATCTATATGCTGGCTTTATGCGTTCGCACTTAAATGGTAGTGATGTGGAAATTATTGATATTTCGCCAATGGGATGCCGTACAGGCTTTTATATGAGCTTGATTGGGACACCTGCAGAAGACGTTGTTGCTAATGCATGGTTGGCGGCAATGAAGGATGTGTTGAAAGTAGAAAGTCAAAACAACATTCCTGAGTTAAATGAGTACCAGTGTGGCACTTACACGATGCACTCGTTAGAAGACGCTAAAGCGATCTCTCAAGCCATCATTGATGCTGGTATCATGGTTAACAAAAATGATGAGTTGGCGTTACCAGAATCTATGCTACAAGAGTTGAAAGTAAACTAGTTAACCTCAACCCGGGATAAGAAAGTTAAAAAAATTATATTTAATAATAAGTTAAGTTTTAATTAGATGCACTGCACTGCACTGCACTGCTGAGCGACTTAAATTATTCCGACCTGAAGTTAGTTATTACTGTTGCTTGTTTATATGAAAAAAGAGTCAGCTTATCAAATAAGCTGACTCTTTTTTGTCTCTCGCGTATCCATTAATGGAAGCTAAAGTTTCTACTCTTGGATAGGAAAAACCTTCACTAAACTGATTTTGTTTTCTGTAAAGTCAACAATTTCCATCTGATGCTGTTCAATCTCAATACTTAGTTTGCTTTCGGGAATATCTTCTAAGTACTCCAAGATCAGACCATTAAGCGTTCTTGGGCCATCGGTGGGTAAATCCCATTGTAAGCCCTTATTGATATCTCTTATGTTTGCACTGCCTTCAATAAGGAAGCTACCATCACTTTGAGGCGTAATCTCTTCAGATAAACTCGGTGTAATAGACGTGGTGAACTCACCAACAATTTCTTCAAGAATATCCTCTAAGGTGATAAGGCCGATTATGTCTCCGTACTCATCAACAATCAGTCCAATTCGTTCTTTATTGCGCTGAAATTTTAATAATTGCACGTTCAGCGGTGTCGCTTCAGGAATAAAGTAAACCTCATCGGCGGCACGCAGTAGCGTCTCTTTAGTGAACTCATTTTTCTCTAGCATTAATCGATAAGACTCTCGCAGCCTTAACATCCCGACGACTTCATCTATCTGGTCACGATAGAGTACGATTTTGCCGTGAGGAGAGTGCGTGAGTTGGCGAACTATTGATTTCCAATCATCATTAATATCGATTCCCGTTATCTCATTTCTAGGCACCATAATGTCGTTAACGGTGACATTCTCAAGGTCTAGAATTGAGATCAGCATATCTTGGTGTCGCCTAGGAATTAACCCTCCGGCTTCGTTTACCACCGTGCGCAGTTCATCTGAACTTAATGGGTCCTCAGTTCCATGTGTTGCTTTAATACCGATAAGCCTTAACACCGTATTGGTAATGAGGTTCACTAGCAACACCAACGGTGCTAACAGTTTCATCAAAACATTAAGAACGATACTGCTGATAAAAGAGACACGCTCAGGATATAAAGCCGCCAATGTTTTTGGGGTGACTTCTGCAAAGACAAGTACAACCAATGTGAGCAAGCCTGTCGCGATTGCAACCCCTAAATCTCCATAGAGACGCATACCTAAGATTGTCGCGATAGCGGATGCAAGAATATTGACTAGGTTGTTGCCAATTAGAATCAAACCGATTAATCGGTCTGGGCGACTTAAAAGTTTTTCAACCCTTTTGGCGCCTTTATGCCCTTGGCTGGAAAGGTGTTTTAAGCGATAGCGATTCAGTGACATCATTCCTGTCTCTGAACCGGAGAAATACCCTGAGATGACAATTAAACAGGCAAGAAGGGTAAACAAAACCCCCGTTGATATGTCGTCCAATGTTTAGCAATCCTTTTTTATAGTTGCTCAATTAATGACCTAAAATGTTTGAGCTGTCAAATATGTTTTGTATAGCCAATGCGTATATTTCGCTGAGTTAGGATAAAATTATCTCTCTAACAAATCGGCTTCCAAAATAGGCTAAGGTCAAGAGTGAAGCTCCCGCTACTGCGTACCAAGTCACTTTGCGTCCACGCCATCCTTTTCGATAGTGACCCCAAAGTAATGTGGAATAAACAAACCAAGCAACCAATGACAGTATCGATTTATGAGCGGTGCCTCTTGCGAACATATCTTCAAGAAAAATAGAACCCGTAATCAGTGTTAGCGTCAGTAAACCCGTGCCGATAAGGATAATCTTAAATAGTTGGCGTTCTACCATCATTAAAGGCGGTAAATTGGGGTTGATCACCATCGCTTTCTTGGTTTTGAGTTTGTAATCCAACCAAGCTAACTGAAGTGCGTATAAAGCACCTATGGTCAACGTTGAATAGGAGAAAAGAGCCAATGTTATATGTGTTAATAAACCAGGTCGGGTTTCTAAATGAGTGACGAAAGCACCGGGAAGAAATGTTGATGCTAATAAATTGATAGCTGCAAAGCTGTACACCACCGGCAACAAAAACCAAAGGCGAGTCTTCAGCATGGCAATCGTCATGACCAAGGAGATAATAAAGCTGATAACGGAGGCCACATTCAATATGCTTAGATTCTGCCCAGTTGTATCTGCATGAATCAGATCATGAAGCAGCACAGCATGACAAACCAGAGCAAGAATCGCACTGGTGAATACTGTTTTTGTCTTTATACCTGTTTGCTGTACCAAGCCGGGTACAACCATAGCAATAGCTAGAGAATATAAAATTGCGGCAACAATCGCGATTAAACTGTCCATGCTTATTAGAATTTATCTCTGATTGATGAATATACACACTGATAACTTTGCATTATAACTTGGTTAGGGCGGATGAGCTATCCATCCTTTTACAATTTTAACCTTAAACCGAAGTAAAAAACCGGATAAAGATCGTTATCAACGGCTTTTATTAAGGCTCTGTTTTGGAAGATCAACTGGCCTAATGTATACTGCCACTAATTAATCGCCCCTACCAAGCGAAGAGAAAAGCATGTTTGAGAATTTAACGGATAGATTATCCAGTACATTAAAGAATATTAGTGGCAAAGGCCGACTAACAGAAGACAACATCAAAGATACCTTGCGTGAAGTTCGCATGGCGTTACTGGAAGCGGATGTTGCGCTTCCTGTGGTTCGTGATTTTGTTAAGCGTGTTAAAGAGAGCGCTGTTGGTGTTGAAGTTTCCAAATCTCTTACTCCAGGTCAAGAGTTTGTAAAAATAGTTCAAAAAGAACTAGAAGCGGTGATGGGGGAGTCCAATGAGGCGCTCAACCTAGCAAGTCAGCCTCCTGCTGTTATCTTAATGGCGGGTTTACAAGGTGCAGGTAAAACCACCAGTGTGGGTAAACTATCCAAGCATCTTAAAGAAGTTGATAAGAAAAAAGTGCTGGTGGTGTCTGCCGATGTTTATCGCCCTGCTGCGATTAAACAGCTTGAAACATTAGCTGAAGATGTTGGTGTAGACTTTTTCGCCTCCTCGGTTGAACAGAAGCCAATTGATATTGCTAACGCAGCTATCGATCATGCCAAAAGAAAATTCTATGACGTATTAATTGTCGATACCGCTGGTCGTCTGGCGATTGATGAAGCGATGATGAGTGAGATTCAAGACCTTCACTCTGCCATCACTCCTGTCGAAACACTGTTTGTTGTTGACGCAATGACAGGTCAAGATGCTGCTAATACCGCTAAAGCTTTTGGCGATGCTTTACCTTTGACTGGTGTCATCCTAACGAAAGTGGATGGTGATGCTCGCGGCGGTGCTGCTCTTTCTGTACGTCACATCACAGGAAAGCCTATCAAGTTCTTAGGTGTTGGTGAGAAAACAGATGCGCTAGAACCTTTCCACCCTGATCGCGTCGCTTCTCGTATCTTAGGTATGGGAGACGTGCTCTCTTTAATCGAAGATTTAGAACGTAATGTTGATAAAGACAAAGCGGCTAAGTTAGCGAAAAAATTTAAAGAGAAAAAAGGTTTTGACCTTGAAGACTTCCGTGAGCAGTTGGGTCAGATGCAGAACATGGGCGGTATGATGGGAATGATGGATAAGTTGCCGGGTATGAGCAATTTACCAGCCCACGTTAAAGATAAAGTTGATGACTCTATGTTTAAACAACAAGAAGCCATTATCTCATCTATGACGATGAAAGAGCGTCGACGCCCTGATTTGATTAAAGGGTCACGTAAAAAACGTATCGCTGCCGGTTCCGGTACCCAAGTACAAGATGTTAACCGTCTACTAAAACAGTTTACCCAGATGCAGAAAATGATGAAGAAAATGCAAAAAGGTGGCATGAAAGGAATGATGCGTAACATGCAAGGAATGATGGGCGGCATGGGTGGTATGGGCGGAATGGGTGGACCATTCGGCCGTTAAGATCAGCCAAGTTGTAGAGAAAAAAGACCATTTAAGTTGAGGTTTCCTTTTGTTAATAAAGAAAACCTCAATTTTTTTATCAAGGGAAGTTAGCTGAGCTGAAGATAATTCCCTTGCAAAACCCTTGAATAAGAGTAAAATTCCGGGGCTTTAAATTGGCACGAGGCCCCAAGAAATATTTTCTCTGGGGTTTATTTTATTATTGAGAAAGCAAAGAGGACGATATGGTAACCATTCGTTTGGCACGTCACGGCGCTAAAAAGCGTCCATTTTATCAAATCGTAGTAGCAGATAGCCGCTATGCAGCTACTGGTCGCTACATTGAGAAAGTAGGTTTCTTTAACCCTACTGCTCGTGGTCAAGAAGAAGGTCTTCGTTTAGACCTAGACCGCGTTAACCATTGGGTTGGCGAAGGTGCTTCACTATCTGACCGTGTTGCAAAACTAGTAAAAGATGCTCAAAAAGCAGCTTAATTAGTTAGTAACAAGAAGATTAAGTCGGTTTAAGGAAACGAAGTAATGAGTAAGCAAGACGAAAAAATAGTAGTTGGCAAATTTGGTGCTACCTACGGTATTCGTGGTTGGCTGAAAGTGATTTCCTATACAGACGACTCTGAAAGTGTTTTTAGTTATAACCCTTGGTTTATTAAACAAAAGGGTGCTTGGGTTGAATACAAAGTTGAAAGTTGGAAGCGTCATAACAAAGGTATGGTCGCTAAATTAGAAGGGCTAGAGGTTCGCGAGGACGCTCATCTTCTAACTAACTTTGAAATTGCAATCAATCCAGATTCATTACCGGAGCTGTCAGAAGATGAGTTCTACTGGCGTGAATTGTTTGGTATGCAGGTGGTTACGACAAAAGGGTATGACCTTGGTGAAGTAACCGATATTTTAGAAACCGGCTCAAATGATGTTTTGGTAGTGAAAGCAAATATAAAAGATGCTTTTGGACAAAAGGAACGATTAATCCCGTTTCTTGAAGAGCAAGTGATCAAAATTGTTGATCGCCAAGCTCAACGGATCGAAGTTGACTGGGATCCTGGATTTTAACTCCACAGTAGAGCGAGAGAACAGATGTGGGTTGGCATAATTAGCCTTTTTCCTGAAATGTTCAGTAGCGTGACTGATTTTGGAGTAACAGGTCAAGCGGTAAAAAAAGGTCTTTTAACAGTTGAGACATGGAATCCTAGAGATTTCACTCATGATAAACATCGAACTGTTGATGATAGACCTTACGGTGGTGGCCCTGGAATGTTAATGATGGTTCAGCCTCTGTGCGATGCCATTGCAACAGCCAGACAAGCAGCACCGGGAAAGACGAAAGTTATCTATCTTTCTCCTCAAGGTCGTAAGTTAGACCAACAAGGGGTTGAAGAACTGGCAACAAATGAAAACATTGTTCTTATTTGTGGTCGTTATGAAGGGATAGATGAGCGTGTCATTCAGTCTGAAGTTGACGAAGAATGGTCAATTGGAGATTTTGTAATGACGGGTGGTGAAATACCAGCCATGACGTTAATTGATTCAGTATCACGGTTTATACCGGGTGTACTTGGTGATTTTGCGTCAGCAGAAGAAGACTCTTTTGCTAATGGGCTGTTAGATTGTCCCCATTATACGCGTCCTGAAATGTTGGATGGAAAAGAAGTGCCTCAGGTACTAAAATCTGGAAACCATAAGGACATTCGTCGCTGGCGATTAAAACAATCGCTAGGCCGTACTTGGCTAAGAAGACCAGAGCTCCTGGAAAACCTAGCTCTGACTGACGAACAGGAACAATTACTAGCAGAGTTTATTGCCGATCATGCGTGATCGAATATAACGCAAAGTAACCTATTTATATTAGTATCAGTTTATTCTAGGAATTTACAAAATGAGTAACATCATCAAAGCTCTTGAAGAAGAGCAAATGAAATCAGACCTTCCTAAATTCGGCGCAGGTGACACTGTTGTTGTTCAGGTTAAGGTAAAAGAAGGTGACCGTGAGCGTCTACAGGCTTTTGAAGGCGTTGTAATCGCTGTACGTAACCGTGGTCTACATTCAGCTTTCACAGTTCGTAAAATCTCGAACGGTGAAGGTGTTGAGCGTACGTTCCAAACACACTCTCCAATGGTTGATAGCATCGAAGTTAAACGCCGTGGTGCAGTACGTCGTGCCAAGTTGTACTACCTACGTGAACGTTCTGGTAAGTCTGCTCGTATTAAAGAGAAACTTGCTAAGAAGTAATGCTATAACCAGCATTTCTCAAAAGAAAAAGGGCTCCGAAAGGAGCCCTTTTTTTATTGTGCGTCTTCCGACCAACCATCCGAATCAGACATGTCTGGAGCACCGGCAATGGAATTCTCTTCGTCAGCCCATCCTCCAAAATCAATTATTTGGCACTGTTTGCTACAAAATGGTCGGAAGGGACTCTCTTCACCCCAAACTACTTCTGTTTGGCAGCCGGGACATTTTACAATCGTTGGTTTTGACATAATGATATAACTCCTAACAACCTAATTAACCTCAACTTGTGAGGTTAATTAGATTAAAAACGTATTGACTAAAAATGAGTTTCTCGCTGAGGTTAGCTACAAATGGCCAGTTCAAACTCAACATCTTGGCTATAGGCTTGACCAGACTCGAATGACATAAATTTGATAGCAAAGCGATTTTTGTGACCAGAAATCATAGGGAATACTCCGTGCTGAAGCGGAATATTTAAACGCAATATGTTGGCTTCTTCTGCGTCACTTTGGAAAAAACCATTTCTCGCAATTTGAGGGGTGAAATAGCCTGTTTCACGGCACAGTTTTAACCATAAATTTAAAGATTCAGATAGTGGTTGTAATGTTTCCATCCACTGTTCAGCATTGCGGATTCTCTGCTCCAAAGGAAGGTGGTTCCAGTAATGAAGCGCAGGGAGGTCAAAACAGCAGGTTCCTCCCGGTAGATTGAATCGTTGACGTATTGAGCTTAAAAAACGCTCTTCTTTTAATGAACGGCCAAATCGTTCTGCGGCCATCAAAGTCTTATGTACTGAATCAATATCTTTAAGAACGGACAATAGCGTCTCTTGATCAACACCATCAACGTTTAGCCAGTTCTTGTAAGTTAATCGCTGTTTTTCAAGATCTTTGGCCAGTTCAGCCTTTAACTGGATTTGCTCGAATATCTCTAGCAGATCAAAAATAGAACGGAAAAACTGCTGATACTGTAAATTGTCTGAAAATTTCGCAGAATGGTGCATCTGTCTTAGCAAAGATTCTACTCTAAGATAAATACGAGTTTTTTCATTTAATGGATGTTCAAATTTATGAATCGTCATTCCGCGACCTTATTTAGCTCCTAAAGCTATTTATCTAAATTAACTGCCAACGCCATATATTGATTGTGCAGTTGAGTAACCTGAGGCAACAGTTCATGGTTATCATTATTAATAATATCATCTGCAAACTGCAAACGAACCTCTCTACTCGCTTGAGAGGCAAGTATGGCATTCGCTTGAGTTTGTGACACATTGTCGCGCGCGATAGTGCGTTTGAGTTGTATCTCAGGACTCACATCAATGACTAAAATTCTGTCTGCCATTGATTGTAGTTGATTTTCAACCAATAAGGGAACCACTAAAAGTGCATAAGGTGTTGTTATCTTGCTTATATCTTGCTGCATCTTTTGGCGAATCATTGGATGAAGTAGCGAATCTAGCCATTTTTTCTCATTTGGTGAAGCGAATACTTTCTCTCGTAAGGCGCTACGGTTAAGAGTACCATCTTCTAATAGTATGCCTTCACCACAATGGTTAACAATTTCATCTAAGCCCTTACTGCCTTTTGCTACAACATCTCTCGCAATAACATCAGCGTCAATGATCTCAATAGAAAAGTGCTGTTGAAAAAGGTTGGCGACAGTGGTTTTCCCTGAGGCGATACCTCCAGTTAACCCAACGATCAATGGCATATTAATATCCTAAAATTGTACTGTAATACCAGTTAGTAATATCTGTACCCCAGAGCAGGCTTATCCATGCTGCAATGGCGAGATATGGGCCAAATGGAAATGATTTGTCTATGCCCTTTTTTTGTAGTCGTAACTGTATAACACCAAAAACCAAACCCACCAATGAAGAGAGAAGTACTATGATGGGAAGACTTTGCCAGCCAAGCCAAGCTCCTAGAGCGGCGAGCAATTTAAAGTCACCATAGCCCATTCCTTCTTTGCCGGTCGCCAGCTTAAACAACCAGTAAACACTCCATAAACATAGATAGCCCACCATTGCCCCGATAACGGAATCATGCAAGCTAATGGGGTTCCAACCTGCTAGCACTGTTGCGATACCCGCCCACATTAACGGTAAGGTAATTTGATCTGGCAGTAGCATGGTATCTAAGTCGATAAAGGTTGCGGCAATTAGTGCAAAAATAAAAAACAGTAGAGCGGCATTAAAAGGGCTAAAACCCAACTTTAATGCTGTTATTGTGCAAAGTAGCGCAGTGAGGAGTTCAATAAGAGGATAACGGGGGCTAATTGGTTCCGAGCAGTGGTGACACTTTCCTCTTAGTAAGATCCAACTGAATAACGGAATATTATCAATGATGCGAACGCTTTTGCCGCATTTTGGGCAACTAGAGTTGGGTTTGCTGAGATTAAAAGTGCTCTGATCTATCTTAATATCAAGTTCTGGAAACGTCTCCGCGCAATCTTGTTTCCACTCTCTTTCCATCATTATTGGTAATCGATAAATAACGACATTTAAAAAGCTACCAACAATGAGACCAAACACTCCGGCCAAAACAGGAAAAAGCCAAGGATATAAGTAAAATGCTTCCATTGTGCATCTCTATAATTAACTATAAAAAGCATTCTATCCCATTACTGTCATTAAGTTAAAGATAGGAAGATATATTGAAACTATTAATGTTCCTATAATTAAACCTAGCAGTATCATAATCGAAGGTTCCAGTATTTTATGTAGGTTATCTATTGTGTCATCAACCTCGTGTTCATACTGGCTAGCGACGCGGCTGAGCATGGTATCTAATGTGCCGGACTGTTCTCCAACCATAACCATTTGTAGAAAATAATCTGGTAAATCCCCCTGCTTTTGCAAAGCAGAATGCAGTGTTGTCCCTCGAGATATATCTTGATAAATAACGGTCATTATATGTTGATAATAGCGATTATCTATATTGAGAGAGACGTTTTTTAGCGCCGTTAATATAGGGATCCCAGAGCTTAATGTGAGTGATAAACCGTAGCTAAAAGAGAGCAGCGCACATTTTTGTATAATGATCCCAAGTAAAGGGAGTTTGGTTGTCTGTTGGCTAAACCATAGATTAAACGCCGGGAACTTATGCAACGCAAATATGAACAGTGATATCGCGGAGATGAGCAGTAAGCAGAGAGTAATAATATGATTTTTCAGCCAGTTAGATATGAGTATTAAGTATTGTGTATAGAGTGGCAGTTCCGCATTGACGCTTTTAAACAGCTGGGCAAATTCAGGGATAATGGTCGTTAGTATGATGGCGGTGATGAAAATAGCGGTGATAATAATGACGCTTGGATAGATCATGGCTTTAATGGCTTTTTGTCTCATTTTTTGCTGTTTTTCTCGTAAGTCAGCTAGACGCTGAAAAATCGGCTGCAGCGCTCCCGTCATCTCTCCGATGGCAACAAGTTGGATATAGAAAGAGTCAAAATGTTCATCACCTAAGCGTAATGCATCGGACAGTGAATGGCCCGACTCAATATGCCCTATGATTTGCATAATTAAGGCTTTAAATCGGTCGTTATTCTGATGGGCTGAGAGTAATTGTAATGATTGGGTTAAGGGAATGCCGCAACTGATGGTTGTGGATAGTTGACGAGTAAACAGGGTTATTTCCGCTGAAGTGATTTTAGATGATGTAACGTTTAGGTGAAATTTAGACTGACGATGTATTTTAATGATCTTAAGGTTTTCTTTTTTCAATTTAATTATGGCTTGGTTTTGATTCTCTGCTCTTAATACGCCTTTTACCCGCTGTTTACTCGCGTCTATACCTTGCCAATGATAAAGATAAGACGTTGTGGTTGATTTGTTCATTGAGCACCTAATACTCTTTGCAGCTCTTCGATGCTTGTTACTCCCTTTTGCAAGTAGATCCGTGCAGAGTGCTGTAAGCTTGAGTTTCCTCTCTTTTCTGCCAAAGATAAAATGTCTGCTGGGTTAAATGGTTTGGTCATCGCGGCTTTAATCTCATCATCTATCGGTAATACTTCAAAAATGCCTATGCGACCTTTATAGCCATTATTACAACGGTTACATCCGGCTGATTGCGCAGCATAAATAGGGCTATTTACAGGTAGCCCAGTAATGCCAGAATCTGTATCAGAGACCTTAGTGGCAAGTTTGCAGTGAGGGCAGAGAGTTCTAATCAGCCTTTGTGCGATGATCAGAGATAAGGAGGCGGCTAAGTTGTAGCTCTCAATGCCTATATTATTTAACCGGATAAGAGTATCGACGGCAGAGTTTGTATGTAACGTAGATAAAACTAGGTGTCCTGTTTGCGCTGCTTTTATTGCAATGGTAGCGGTTTCTTTATCACGTATCTCACCGACCATAATAACATCCGGATCTTGTCTCAATAGGGTGCGTAATATTGTATTAAAATCGAGGGATATCTTGTCGTTCACTTGCACTTGATTGATGCCAAACAGATTAATTTCTATAGGATCTTCCGCGGTAGATATATTTCGTTGTGGCGTATTAATCGTTGTTAAGCCTGCGTATAAAGAGGCGGTTTTGCCACTCCCTGTGGGGCCAGTCACGAGAATCATACCTTGAGCTTGGTTAAGGGCGTCGAGAAAGAGTGTTTTTTGTTGGGGATGAAGACCAAGATCATCCAAGGTTAGAAGTGTTCTTCGATTATTAAGTATTCTCAACACCAGTTTTTCTCCCCAAATACAGGGCAGGGTAGATACTCTTAAATCAACGGAGTTGTTGTTGGCCAGTGGTGTAAAAATGCGTCCATCTTGCGGTATTCGCCTCTCGGTGATATCTAGCTTAGCTTGTATTTTTATAATGGCAGCGATGCGTTGAGCGAGATAGTGGGGCGGATGCTGAGCTTCAAGTAACAACCCGTCACACCTTATTCTGATACGGTAATGCTCTTTATAAGGTTCGAAGTGAATATCCGATGCGCCTCTATTGACGGCATCTGTAATTACTTGCTCAATAAACTCATTAACTGAATTATCTTGCTGTTCGAGTGATGCTGCATCTTCGCTGGTGGTTTTGACCAGATGCGAGGTAGAGTGCTGATTGAGTTTCTCTATCACTAGCGATAAGTCATAGAAATTCGCAACCACTAATTCGGTCTGCAGTCCGGTAAAAAAGCGGAAATCACGTTCAACAGCAAGGTTGCTAGGATCAAGGATTGCAAGTGTAAGTAATTGTTCTTCATGTTTTATGGGCAAAGCGTGATGCTTAATGATCAATGGTGTTAGATCGGCTTCGTGACAATGGGTGAAGTGTTGAAATTGATGAATATCTACTTTCGTAAGGTGAAATAATTGTGAGACATATTGCTGTAGCTGTTCAGCAGAAAGAATATTGAGCTGCAATATCGCTTGGGATACGGAGCTTTTTTGTTGCTCAATGTGTAGAGTAATTTGTTCTGTTTGCTGTTCGCAAAGAAAGTTACCTTGCTGCAAAGCCGTGACTAAATTTGTTTGCATAGTTAGCCTAATCCGTTTCTTTCTCACTGCCATATGCACAGTTTTTTGTCTCAAGCTCTTTGCTGTTAACGTAACACTGCCAACCGTTCGATGTTCTTCGGTAGTTTAGTGTGCTTTGAGATGAGAAATGAGAATGTTCAGAAAAGGTAAATGACAGTACCCCTTTGTTATTCAGAGCTATGGTTCCTAATGGATTGACATTCGGTGCGCTACCTAACTGTTGCAGAATGTTGCTACTGGAAAAGTTACCATTTTCTAAATACCACATTTCTGCCGGAGGAATAAGGGCACGAAGCGTCGCTTGCGCTGAGGCTATTTCACTTTTCTTAATATAATTGTTGTAGGCGGGAATGGCATAGCTAGATAGGATGCCAATGATTGCCACAACGATCATCAATTCGATTAAGGTAAAACCGGTTGTTGTTTTCTTCATGTTGGTCATTATTCGCAGTTGTCGAAGATGAGCAAAAAGTAAACAGAATAAGTGAATAGAGAAACAAAAATAGCTGTAATTTGGGGCGAGAGTAAAACTATTGATGAGAGGGGAGGCCCCTGATTGTAATAGCTTTCGAGACAGTTAGAAAAATGATAAATGAGGTAACAGAGCTTGTTACCTCAGAAGCGAAACATTTAAGTGAACGTAAGGTGCTGTTTTGCTATTCATTGGCGTGTAAACGCATTACTTAAGACACACTACGTAAAATGCCCTATTTAAAACGCATGGAGAGATCCATCGCTTTCAGATGCTTAGTGAGTGCGCCAACAGAGATATAGTCAACCCCTGTTTCAGCATATTCACGAATGGTATCGAGTGTGACATTGCCTGAGTTTTCCAGTGCAGCACGTCCCGCATTTATTTTTACCGCTTCACGCATCATGTCAGTAGTGAAGTTATCCAGCATCACGATATCAGCACCAGCATCAATAGCCGCTTGCAGTTCTTGTAGCGATTCTGTTTCAATCTCCACGGGTTTTCCCGGATTGAGCTGCTTGGCTGTACTGATCGCTTTCTCTATGCCACCACAAGCAATAATGTGATTCTCTTTTATTAAGTAAGCATCAAACACGCCAATTCGATGGTTAAAACCACCCCCACAAGTTACCGCATATTTCAGAGCACTACGCAGTCCTGGGATCGTTTTACGAGTATCCAAAAGTCGGCAATTTGTTCCGGCTAACTTTTCTGCATAACGTGCGGTTGTGGTGGCGCAGCCTGAAAGTGTTTGAATAAAATTCATGGCATTTCGTTCACCCGTTAGCAATACGCGAGATGGCCCACTTAATGTACATAAAACTTGGTTTGGTTCAACTGAGTCACCATCGTTAACGTGCCACTCAATTTTCACTTCATTTCCTAGCTGAACAAATACTTCGTCTGCCCAAGCTTGTCCGCAAAAAATACCCTGTTCACGAGTGATGATTGTCGCGGTATTTTGAGCATCTGCTGGGATCAAATTAGCGGTTATGTCAGCACTAGACTCTAGTGAGCCACCGAGATCCTCACGTAATGTTTCGGCAACAGCACGAGTTATCTCAAGAGGCAGTTGTTTTTTTAAGTATTCAAGTCGAGCTTGGCTATTATGAGTATTTTTTATCATCGAATTGGCATCAAAGAAGTTGAGGTGACAGGCATAATACTCCTGCTTGTGAAGAAATTCAGCAGTAAATCTCTCAAAAGAACGTATAATTTCGCTGTAAAATACCCTTTAGTTAGAATGATGGTGGAAGTTGAATGATTATTGATAATGATGGATGGCTACAGAAGGTAAAAAAGGTCCCTTCTGAACATTTTGATTATCGACCAGACAATGCTGATATCTCTTTGTTAGTGATACATAATATTAGCTTACCTCCGGGAGAGTATGGTAATGATTCGATCGAGCATTTCTTCACGGGTCAATTAAACCCTGATGCTCACCCTTTTTTCAAGGTGATACATACTATGCGGGTATCCGCTCACTGCCTAATAAAGAGAACGGGAGAAATAATACAATTTGTCTCGTTTTATGATAGAGCCTGGCACGCTGGACAGTCGAGCTATGCTGGAGTAGAGCGATGTAATGATTACTCTATTGGCATCGAGTTAGAAGGTACGGATTTTGATGTTTATACTGATGAGCAGTATCTGTCCTTGAGTCAGTTGACGTTACTGTTGCAGAACCGATTTCCCATGATTACTTCGCAAAGAATTACCGGTCATCAATATATTGCACCGTTGCGAAAAACTGATCCGGGCTTGGTGTTTGATTGGCGTCATTATCGTCAGTTGATCAATGGCTCTGATTTATAAAGTCCCCCACTTCCTGTTGAGTGTTGCAAGTAAGGGCAGAGCGTGATCCTGCTAGCAACACAAGTGCGAGTCTACTCTTATTGACTGACTACACTCAGATAACTCGACTCGCAGGACCCCCGATTTTAGGTGGTTCCTTCCTCAGCTCATCATACCTTTTTAAATAAGCCTCTGTTTTTAATAACCAAACGTTTTAAATAACCAATTTTTAATATCAAGTTGCATATTCTTTGGCGCAAATGTAATGCCTTGCCCTCTTTGTTGTTCACATAATGACTTATTATGTTATTAACCCGTTAAATTAAAAGCATTTTATGACTTATATCAATTTTCATCTGGACATAAAGGTTGGGCTTATGTTAAATTTTACGCCACTCTGAAATTGGTATTACCAATTTACATATTCAAAATTAATAATAAGAGTAGACAAAACCGAAATGGCTTATCAAAGGATTCGTCAGCCTAAGCTCTCAGATGTTATAGAAAAAGAGCTAGAGCGGCTGATAATGGAAGGAACATTTTCTCCAGGGCAGCAGTTGCCACCGGAGCGAGAGCTGGCTTTACAGTTTGATGTGTCACGTCCTTCTATTCGAGAAGCAATCCAACGCTTAGAGGCAAGACGCTTGCTCACTCGTCGTCAAGGTGGTGGGACATTTGTCAGTGAGTCTCTTTGGCAAGGTTTTTCAGATCCTTTACTCGATTTATTGTCGACTCATCAAGAAGCTCAACTAGACTTACTGGAGTCTCGTCACGCACTCGAAGGTGTTTCTGCCTATTTTGCAGCCTTGCGTGGCACTGAAGAAGATTTTTCAAGAATTCGTCAATGTCAGGAACGAATTTTTAAAGCTGAAGAAGAGAAGAACGTTGCGGACGAAGCCGCAGCCGTGATGGACTCGCTAATTGCTATCACAGAAGCCGCTCACAATGTTGTGTTGTTACACATTGTTCGAAGCTTGGCACCTCTTCTAGAGCAAAATGTATTACAGAATTTAAAACTATTACATCGCCGCAATGAAGTGGTGGATAAAGTAAGTAGACACAGAGCTAATATCGTTGATGCGATACTTTCTGGAGAGCCTAAACTGGCTCGTGAAATGTCTCATTCTCATTTAGCTTATATCGAAGAAACATTGTTGGACTTAACTCGTGAAGAGAGCCGAAGAAAGCGCTCGTTACGCAGAATCCAGCAAAGTAATGAGTCTTAATTGGTTCATTGCATGTTCATTAGATCCAACTAACAAAAGGATAGACCGCCATGTCTGAAGTCATGAAGAATGACGTTGATGCACTGGAAACACAAGAGTGGCTACAAGCTCTTGAATCAGTAGTACGTGAAGAAGGTGTCGAGCGTGCCCAGTTCTTACTAGAGCAAGTTTTAGATAAAGCACGCCTTGATGGTGTAGATATGCCAACTGGTATCACTACAAACTACATTAATACCATCCCAGCCGATCAAGAACCTGCCTACCCAGGTGACACAACATTAGAGCGACGTATTCGTTCAATCATTCGATGGAATGCCATCATGATTGTACTTCGTGCCTCTAAAAAAGATCTCGATCTTGGTGGCCATATGGCGTCATTCCAATCATCCGCAGCATTCTATGAGACATGTTTCAACCATTTCTTCCGCGCTCCAAATGAAAAAGACGGTGGCGACTTAGTTTATTATCAAGGTCATATCTCTCCGGGTATCTATTCCCGTGCTTTTGTTGAAGGCCGTTTAACTGAAGAGCAACTGGATAACTTCCGTCAAGAAGTTGATGGTAAAGGTATTCCTTCTTATCCTCACCCTAAATTAATGCCTGAGTTTTGGCAGTTCCCAACTGTATCAATGGGTCTAGGACCAATCTCTGCAATCTACCAAGCGCGTTTCCTTAAATATCTTGAAGGCCGTGAGCTAAAAGAGACTAGCGAGCAACGTGTATATGCTTTCCTTGGTGATGGTGAAATGGATGAGCCAGAATCTCGTGGCGCAATCTCATTTGCAGCTCGCGAAAAACTGGATAACCTCTGTTTTGTTATTAACTGTAATCTACAGCGTCTTGATGGCCCAGTGATGGGTAATGGCAAGATCATTCAAGAACTGGAAGGCCTGTTTAAAGGGGCGGGTTGGAATGTAGTTAAAGTTATCTGGGGTAGCAGCTGGGATGCTCTACTAGCAAAAGACACCTCTGGTAAACTTCTTCAGTTGATGAACGAAGTTGTGGATGGTGACTACCAAACATTTAAGTCGAAAGATGGCGCGTACGTACGTGAACATTTCTTTGGACGTTATCCTGAAACTGCGGCATTAGTTGCCGATATGACAGACGATGAGATCTTCGCTCTAAAACGTGGCGGACATGACTCATCTAAACTGTACGCTGCGTTCAAAAATGCTGAGCAAACTGATGGCCGCCCAACGGTTATTCTTGCTAAAACCATTAAAGGTTATGGCATGGGTAAAGCCGCGGAAGGACAAAACATTGCGCACGGTGTTAAGAAAATGGATATGTCCCATGTTCAGCACATGCGTGATCGTCTTGGCCTACAAGACCTTCTTGATGATGAGCAAATCAAACAACTTCCATACTTGAAGTTAGAAGAAGGTTCTGCTGAGTTTAACTATCTTCACGCTCGTCGTAATGCGTTACATGGTTATACGCCTAAGCGCTTGCCTAAGTTTAGCCAAGAGTTTGTCGTACCAGAAATTGATGCATTTTCTGCACTATTAGTGGAGCAGAAGCGTGATATTTCAACCACGATGGCATTTGTTCGTTCGCTTAATGTTCTGCTAAAAGATAAGAGCATTGGTAAGAATATTGTTCCTATTATCGCTGATGAAGCCCGTACTTTTGGTATGGAAGGTCTATTCCGTCAGGTCGGTATTTATAACCCACATGGTCAGGAATATACGCCAGAAGATCGTGGTGTAGTGTCTTACTATAAAGAAGCAACATCAGGACAAGTTCTCCAAGAAGGGATCAATGAACTGGGTGCAATGTCATCTTGGGTAGCGGCAGCAACATCATACAGCACCAATGACTTGCCAATGATTCCATTCTACATTTACTACTCTATGTTTGGTTTCCAACGTGTTGGTGATATGGCATGGATGGCTGGTGACCAGCAAGCTCGTGGTTTCCTACTGGGTGCGACTGCCGGTCGTACAACATTGAACGGTGAAGGTTTGCAGCATGAGGATGGTCATTCTCATATTCAAGCTAATACAGTGCCTAACTGCATCTCTTACGATCCAACGTTTGCTTATGAGTTGGCGGTTATTATGCAGGATGGTATCCGTCGTATGTACGGTGAGAATCAAGAGAACGTATTCTATTACCTGACTCTAATGAATGAAAACTACGCTATGCCAGCAATGCCTGAAGGGGCAGAAGAGGGTATTCGTAAAGGTATCTATAAACTAGAGAGTCATAAAGCGAAAGGCCGTGGTAAGAAGGCCAAAGTTCAATTGATGAGCTCTGGTACTATCATGAATGAAGTTCGTAAAGCGGCAGAGATTCTGAGTGAAGAGTATGGCGTGTCGTCAGATGTTTATTCTGTGACTTCTTTCAACGAAGTGACTCGTGATGGACAAGCGGTAGAGCGTTTCAATATGCTTCACCCAGAAGCGAAAGCACAGGTTCCTTACATTGCTGAAGTGATGGGCACTGAGCCTGCTATTGCAGCAACGGATTACATGAAAAACTATGCGGAACAAGTTCGCGCATATGTTCCAGCAGAGTCTTATAAAGTGCTGGGTACTGATGGTTTCGGTCGTTCAGATAGCCGTGATAACTTACGTCGTCATTTTGAAGTGAATGCAGGCTACGTAGTGGTTGCAGCTCTTAGTGAGTTAGCTAAACGTGGTGATATTAATAACTCAGTGGTAGCTGAAGCTATCAAGAAGTTTGATATCGATACTGAAAAAACAAATCCGCTATACGCTTAAGAGGTAATAAATAATGGCAATCGAAATTAATGTACCTGATATTGGTGCCGATGAGGTTGAAGTTACTGAAATTCTTGTAAGCGTTGGTGACAAGGTTGAAGAAGAACAGTCTCTTATTACCGTTGAAGGTGATAAAGCTTCAATGGAAGTACCTGCATCGCAAGCGGGTACAGTAAAAGAAATTAAAGTAGCTGAAGGTGATAAAGTCACCACTGGCTCATTAATCATGATTTTTGATACAGAAGAAGGCGCCGGTGAAGCTGAGCCAGCTCAAGCGCCTGCTGCTGATGCGGCTCCTGCTCCGGTAGCGGCGGCTGAACTTAAAGAAGTCACAGTACCTGATATTGGTGGTGATGAAGTTGAAGTAACAGAGATCATGGTTTCTATTGGTGATGAGATTGAAGAAGAGCAATCACTCATTACTGTTGAAGGTGATAAAGCTTCAATGGAAGTACCAGCGCCATTTAATGGTACGCTAAAAGAGATCAAAGTTGCTGAAGGCGATAAAGTATCAACGGGTTCATTGATTATGGTCTTTGAAACTCTTGGTAGTGCGCCAGCAGCGCCAACGGCTGCGACAGCTGTTGCAGAACCGTCTGTCTCGGATTCGCCTAAAGCGGCTGAACCTGCAAAAGCAGTGGTAGAGCAAAAATCTGCATCGGCAGAAGAGTTTAAAGAAAACCACGAGTACGCGCATGCATCACCTGTTGTACGCAGAATTGCTCGCGAGTTTGGTGTTAACCTTGCCAAAGTAAAAGGAACCGGCCGTAAGAGCCGTATCCTTAAAGAAGATGTTCAAAGCTATGTAAAAGAAGCGCTTAAACGTCTAGAAGCTGGTGCAGGCTCAGGCAAAGGTGACGGTAGCGCTCTTGGTTTACTACCATGGCCGAATATCGATTTCAGTAAGTTTGGTGATATTGAAACGAAACCTTTGTCACGCATTAAGAAAATCTCTGGTGCCAATTTACACCGTAACTGGGTGATGATTCCTCATGTGACACAATGGGATAATGCTGACATCACTGAGCTAGAGAAATTCCGTAAGGAGCAGAATGCAGCTGAAGCTAAGAGAGATTCGGGTATTAAAATTACCCCTCTTGTCTTTATCATGAAAGCGGCAGCGAAGGCGTTAGAAGCATTCCCATCCTTCAACTCTTCTCTTTCTGAAGATGGTGAAAACCTGATTCTGAAGCAGTATGTAAATATTGGTATCGCAGTAGATACACCGAATGGCCTTGTTGTACCTGTCTTTAAAGATGTGAACAAAAAAGGTATTTATGAGCTTTCAGAAGAGCTCATGGCTGTATCGAAGAAAGCGCGTTCAGGTAAACTGACCGCAGCAGATATGCAAGGTGGTTGCTTCACTATTTCAAGTCTTGGTGGTATTGGTGGTACGGCATTTACGCCGATCGTTAATGCACCAGAAGTGGCAATCTTAGGTGTGTCTAAGTCTGAAATGAAGCCAGTTTGGAATGGACAAGACTTCGTTCCACGTCTGCAACTTCCTTTGTCACTATCGTATGACCACCGTGTGGTTGATGGTGCAGAAGGTGCGCGCTTTATTACTTACTTAAATGGATGTCTGTCTGATATCCGTCGTTTAGTACTGTAACGTATAGATGATAAGGTGGTTGTATAACCACCTTATCTTTCATCATGAGAGCAACCGATTCCGCTTCAATTGAATTTTCATCAAGAGGAATTGTTGTATAGCTCACAGGCTACGGGGAATTTCTTTTCACTTCGTTAACATCTTTGTAAACTATCGCGGTCTGAAAAGAAAAAGAACATCAGCCTATTAGGGATAATGACTACAAGAGGTCACAATGAGCAAAGAAATTAAAGCCCAAGTGGTTGTACTTGGTGCGGGACCGGCTGGATACTCTGCTGCATTCCGCTGTGCAGACCTAGGATTGGAAACCGTATTAATTGAGCGTTATAGCTCGCTAGGTGGTGTGTGTCTTAATGTTGGGTGTATCCCATCAAAAGCACTACTTCACGTGGCAAAAGTAATTGAAGAAGCCAAAGCGCTAGCTGAGCACGGTATCGTGTTTGGTGAGCCGCAAACGGATATTACTAAAATCCGTCTTTGGAAAGAAAAGGTAATTAATCAGCTTACTGGTGGTCTTGGCGGAATGGCTAAGATGCGTAAAGTAACGGTAGTAAATGGTTTTGGTAAATTTACTGGCCCTAACTCTATCGAAGTGGACGGTGAAGAAGGTAAAACCACGGTTAACTTTGATAATGCCATTGTTGCTGCGGGTTCTCGCCCGATTAAATTACCCTTCATTCCTCATGAAGATCCGCGTATTTGGGACTCAACAGATGCTCTTGAGCTGAAAGAAGTTCCAGGTAAGTTACTGATCATGGGCGGTGGTATCATCGGACTTGAAATGGGAACTGTGTATCACTCTCTGGGATCTCAGATCGATGTTGTAGAGATGTTCGATCAAGTGATTCCTGCCGCTGATAAAGATATCGTTAAAGTCTATACCAAACGCATTAAGAACAAGTTCAACTTGATGCTACAAACCAAAGTAACCGCTGTTGAAGCTAAAGAAGACGGTATCTACGTTACTATGGAAGGTAAGAAGGCTCCTGCAGAACCTGAGCGTTATGACGCGGTTCTTGTGGCTATTGGTCGTGTACCAAATGGTAAGCTGCTTGATGCAGAGAAAGCCGGCATTGAAGTGGATGAACGTGGCTTTATCAATGTTGATAAGCAGATGCGTACGAATATCCCTCATATTCACGCTATTGGTGATATTGTTGGTCAACCAATGCTTGCTCACAAAGGTGTGCATGAAGGGCATGTCGCTGCAGAAGTCATCTCTGGTAAGAAACACTACTTTGATCCTAAAGTGATTCCTTCGATTGCTTATACTGAGCCAGAAGTCGCTTGGGTAGGTAAGACAGAGAAAGAAGCGAAAGAAGAAGGTCTTAAGTATGAAGTTGCAACCTTCCCATGGGCTGCGTCTGGACGTGCTATCGCTTCCGATTGTGCAGATGGTATGACTAAGCTGATTTTTGACAAAGAGACACACCGAGTGATTGGTGGCGCAATTGTTGGTACTAATGGTGGTGAGCTGTTAGGTGAAATCGGTTTGGCTATTGAGATGGGTTGTGATGCGGAAGATATCGCATTGACTATCCATGCTCACCCGACTCTGCATGAGTCTGTTGGTTTGGCCGCAGAAGTATTTGAAGGTACAATTACCGATCTTCCAAATGCTAAAGCTAAAAAGAAGAAATAATTTAGCGATAAACGGTTAATAAAAAACCGCCTATTTGGCGGTTTTTTTCTATCTGCGATAAGCTGATTATCTACTTATAAAGAAGAGTGGGATCAATCTTCTTTATAGATGCAAAGCATATTTAAGAAACTGTCTGCAAACTGATGTAAATGGTCTGGGTCCGGGTTTCTGTGTGCTTCTAGGTAGATGGCATAACAGATAGCCTGAAACATTTTGGTTAGATTTTCAGGATCTTGTTTGTCACATATCTCACCGCGAGAGATAGATTGTTCAAACATGTTTTGTACCAATAGGCGACTGTTTTTATTAAGAGACATATACAGCGGCCATACTTCATCACGTGTTGATGCGCTCCATTCAAACCAAACTTTCAGCCAATAGTTATCTTCCTGAACCAGTTCGATTAACTGTAGACTAATATTTTTAAGGTTCTCTTTCGCGTGTAGTGATGTGTCGATATTCTCATTAAGAAAGCCTGAGAAATTACGAACAACATGGTGAAGGACTTCGTCAACCAGATCTTCTCTGGTAGGGAAGTAGTTAAATACTGTTGCTACCGATACCTGTGCGACATCGGCGATATCTGCGTGACCGCCACGGCCAATACCGCGACGAGCAAATACTTCTAGTGCTATGTCCATGAGTTGAAGCTTTCTTTTTTGAGGAGAAAGACGCGTTCTAGGACGTTTTGTAATCATATCCATTATATATACCTTGCCAAGATGTTGATTGTTTTATATTTCTAATAGTTATATTGACTTTTATATCGTCATGATGAGTGTACAAGTGCATATACGATTGGTCAAATGCTGTTGTTTATATTTATGTCATTAATTTGAGATTGAGCAAGAATTCGGCAAGATTGAGTGAATTATTTTCGTCAATATCCCGCATGAAATAACAGTTTCAACAGCAATAGAAAAAATAAAAAATAGCAAAAATTTTTTCTCAAGCAAGCATATTCAAACTACTTGAGTATAATAGGCGGGTGATTAACGGAACGAGTAAAAAATGAAACATACAGTTGAAGTGATGATCTCTGAACAAGAGGTACAGAAACGTGTTATTGAATTGGGTAAACAAATTACCGAGCACTACGGGGATTCAACAGAACTTGTTTTAGTTGGTCTGCTAAGAGGCTCATTTGTTTTTATGGCGGATCTTGCACGTGCTATTGAGATGAACCACTGCGTGGACTTTATGACAGCATCGAGCTATGGAAATAGTATGGAGAGTTCTCGCGATGTTCGTATTCTTAAGGATCTGGATGACGATATAAAAGGGAAAGATGTTCTTTTAGTGGAAGACATCATTGATACCGGCAATACCTTGAGCAAGGTGTGCGAAATTCTGTCTATTCGAGAACCAAATTCGATTCAAATTTGTACTCTGCTGGATAAGCCTTCTCGCCGCGAAGTGGAAGTGGATGTAAAATGGATTGGCTTTGAAATTCCTGATGAGTTCGTTGTTGGTGTTGGTATTGATTACGCTCAGAAGTACCGCCATTTGCCTTACATTGGCAAAGTTGTTCCTCAAGAGTAATCGTTTTTTTTAAAATGGGAGGCAATCGATTGGCCTCCCATTTTTTGTCTCGCTTACTTAAGCAATTTACCGTCAGTGATATTTTTTATCGCATCTTGATAGACAATTTCTAATGACTCTCTGCTGTCACACCGCATGCCTAAATCGACAAGTTTCCCGTCACCAATTCCATAGATCACGCCATGTACATCGACTTTTTGGCCTCTCTCCCATGCATTTTGCATGATGGTAGAGTTACCTAGGTTATAAACTTGCTCCGCTACGTTAATCTCACAGAGTCGGTCACCAAGCTGCTCTTCAGGAAGCTTACCAAGCCAGCCACGATGTTTTAGGTACAGATCCCTCACATGAAGAATCCAGTTGTTAATTAAGCCTAGAGGCGGGTTATCAATAGAGGCATTTACGCCTCCGCAGCCATAATGTCCACAAACTATAACGTGCTTAACTTTTAATACATCAATGGCGTACTGAACAACGGACAGACAGTTTAAATCAGTGTGAATAACTTGATTGGCTACGTTTCGGTGAACAAATAACTCACCGGAGTCTAACCCTGTTAATAGTTCTGCAGGTACTCGACTATCAGAACACCCTATCCATAGATACTCTGGTCTCTGTCTATTAACTAATTTAGTGAAATATTCCGGGCTTTCGGAGGTCATTTTATCTGACCAAGCCGCATTTTTTTCAAATAAATTTTTTATATCTGGCATGTAAATCCCCTTTTTGCTCTCGGTACTATACACAAGGTTTCGCTTAGGTACTCGGAAATTTTATGTCAATTATGTACTGGTTGGAGTAGTTATCCCTGTGATCTGGCCGGTGGCGAATTCGCTCTGGCGGTGTCGGTATTTTTATTAGCTAAATCTAATTAAAACCGTTGTTTTTTTTCTATTCAGCTCCATATATAAGCTAAGCAGAAAGATTGGCTGCGCTTCTAAATAAGACAAGAATTAAATTATGTATGCATTAGAAATCGAGAATTTAACCAAAACTTACGCAGGTGGGTTCGAAGCCCTCAAAGGCGTGAGCTTACAAGTAGAGAAAGGTGATTTTTATGCCTTGCTTGGTCCCAATGGGGCGGGTAAATCTACCACAATAGGTATTATCTCTTCACTGGTAAATAAAACTTCTGGTCGGGTAAAAGTGTTTGGTCACGATATTGATGATGAACTTGAGCGAGCAAAGCAGAATTTAGGGTTAGTACCGCAAGAGTTTAATTTTAATCAGTTTGAAACGGTTGAGCAGATCGTAATTCAACAAGCGGGTTATTATGGTGTGACACCCGAGATGGCTAAAGAGAGGGCGAAGAAGTACCTGACTCAGCTTGATTTATGGGATAAGCGTACAGAGCGTGCGAGAAACCTATCTGGTGGTATGAAAAGGCGATTGATGATCGCTCGTGCCTTGATGCATGAACCCAATATTTTAATTTTGGATGAGCCTACCGCAGGGGTTGATATTGAATTACGTCGCTCAATGTGGGATTTCTTAAAGAGAATAAATAAGCAAGGCATAACCATCATCTTAACTACCCATTACCTTGAAGAAGCTGAGATGTTGTGTCGAAACATCGGCATTATTAATCGTGGTGAGTTAATTGAAAATACCACAATGAAGAACTTGTTAAACACCTTGCACGTAGAGACGTTTATTTTGGATCTTCAGCCTGGAAGTGAGCGTCCTGATCTGCAGGGGGTGAAAACAAGCGTACTGGACAATGATTCAATTGAGATTGAGATTGATAAAACTCAGGGGCTGAATCAGGTGTTTTCACAGCTAACATCACAAGGCATTAATGTGCTATCAATGCGCAACAAAGCAAACCGATTGGAAGAGCTTTTTGTCGGCATCGTACGCGATCAGAGTGGGAAGTAGAACACAATGTATCAATTATACTGGACGGCTTTTAAAAGCCTGTTAACGAAAGAGATTAACCGCTTTACCCGCATCTGGGTTCAGACTCTTGTACCGCCAGCAATCACCATGACGCTGTATTTTATAATATTTGGTAACCTTATTGGCTCACGAATAGGTGAAATGAACGGCTTTAGCTATATGGAATACATTGTTCCAGGTTTGATTATGATGTCTGTTATAACCAACTCCTATTCTAATGTTGCGTCCTCATTTTTTAGCTCAAAATTTCAACGAAATATAGAAGAGTTACTTGTCGCCCCGGTGCCCAATTACATAATTATTTTGGGTTTTGTCATGGGTGGCGTCGCTCGTGGATTAGCTGTGGGGGTTATTGTTACGGTTGTTTCTCTGTTTTTTGTCGATCTTCAGGTAGATCATTGGGGAATCATTATTGCAACCGTCTTTATGACATCCGTTGTTTTTTCACTAGGTGGTTTAATCAATGCCATTTTTGCTAAAACATTTGATGATGTTTCCATCATCCCGACCTTTGTATTAACGCCGTTAACTTACTTAGGTGGTGTATTTTACTCGATTAATCTATTACCCGAACTTTGGCAGGGTGTATCTAAAATCAATCCAATAGTGTATATGGTAAACGCCTTCCGATATGGTTTCTTAGGCGTATCAGATGTGGCTATTGTGACTTCATTTAGCGTATTGCTGGCTTTTGTTGTGGTACTTTACGCCATCGCTCACTATTTGGTGACGAAAGGGATAGGTCTAAGAAGTTAGTGCACGGGTGTTTTGTTGAGGTTAAATAGAAAAATGGCGGTCATATGACCGCCATTTTTTGTACATACTAAATTAGTAACGCGCTAAAGTGCCTGTACTTGATTATCAATTAATCTCGCTTTACCTAAAAAAGCCGACATCAAAATAACCGCATGAGTTGAGTCACAGTGAAGTGATTCTAGCGTCGCTGCATCTCGTATAAATATCTCATCGGGTTGCAACCCTTCAGCAAGCAGTTGTTGGCAGGCTTGTTCAATAAGTTCGGTATTGTTTTGCTCGTTAAGAGAGACGTGGCTTGCAATCCAGTTCATGGTTTTTGCTACTGTAGGCGCTTGTTTGCGTTGTTCTTCGGTCAATAATCCATTCCGAGAGCTCATGGCTAAACCATCTGATTCGCGAACCGTAGCGACGCCCTTTATCTCAATATTCATACAGAGATCGGTGACCATTTTTCGAATAACGGCTAACTGTTGGTAATCTTTTTTTCCGAAGCAGGCAATATCAGGCTGAACGAGATTAAACAGTTTTGTTACGATTGTCGCCACACCGCGAAAATGTCCGGGACGAGAGGCACCTTCTAGCATGTGAGATAGTGTTGGGACTTCTACAAATGTCTGCTTATCCAACCCGTCTGGATACATGACTTCGCTAGTTGGAGTAAACAGAAAATCCACCCCAGCTTGTGCAAGTTTTTCACTATCTTGCTGTAATGTTCTTGGGTAGTTAGCGAGGTCATCTGCTCTTTCAAACTGCATAGGATTAACAAAAATAGTCACGACGACAATATCTGCTAATTTGGCCGCTTCCTCTACTAAGGTTAAATGTCCTTGATGCAAGTTTCCCATGGTAGGGACCAACGCGATTGTTTTGCCTTCACGACGATGCTCAACAAGCTGCTGTTGCAGAGATTGAGTATTTGCAAATGTTTGCATCTTCTATACCTTACGCGATGGTATGATCTGGGCTAGGGAAAGCACCAGAATGCACATCTTCAATATATTGACTAACCGCCGAGCGAATATCACCCGTTTCCGCTAAGAAATTCTTTGAAAACTTAGGCATATAGTTAGCTGAAATGCCAAACATGTCGTGCATAACGAGGATTTGACCATCTGTCACATTACCGGCTCCAATACCGATCACGGGGACACTAACGGCTTCAGTGATTCTTTTTGCTAGAGAGGCAGGAACACATTCAAGCAGTACAATTTGAGCGCCAGCAGCTTCTAATGCCAGTGCGTCTTGTATCATTTTTTCTGCTTTTTCATCATCACGGCCTTGGACTTTGTAACCGCCAAAAATATTAACAGATTGAGGGGTTAAGCCTAAGTGTGCACACACAGGTACTGCTCGCTGTGTGAGTTTCTCTATGGTTTCTACCAGCCAGTCACCACCTTCAATTTTTACCATATTAGCGCCAGCTCTCATTAACTCAGCGGCATTCTCACAGGCTTGTTCGGCAGTGGCATAACTCATGAATGGCATATCAGCCATGAGTAAACTGTTTGGGCTTCCTGCTCGAACACAGCGAGTATGGTAGACAATATCTTGTACTGTCACTGGCAGGGTATCGTTTTTACCTTGCAGTACCATACCTAATGAGTCACCAACTAATAATACTGGCATCTCTTGTTGTTCGAATAGCTGGGCGAAACTGGCGTCATAAGCGGTGGAGGAGGCAAATTTTTTACCCTCTTGCTTCCACTTAATTAAGTCATTAATAGTGATTTTTTTCATTGTTATTCCTTATTCGATTTTGGCTAAGGTTGCCAAACACTAAGCCCATTTTTAGCGACTGTTTTAATCAACTGTTGGAGCTTAGTTCCATCGGGTAGTGTTAATTCTGGTGCGATTTCAGCAAGTGGATAAAGAACAAACTCTCGTTCTTTCATTCCGTAATGAGGGACGGTTAATCTTTCTGTTTCTATGGTTTGATCGCCGAACAGCAGAATATCGAGGTCGAGAGTTCTCGGCCCCCAACGCTGTTCCTTGCGAACACGACCATGACGTTGCTCTATGTTTTGTGTCTGCTCAAGTAGTTTTAGCGGAGATAAATCCGTATCGATCTCCGCTACAGCATTAATGTAATCAGGCTGTTCTTTCGGCCCCATTGGAGTACTGCTATAAAGCGATGAGACTTGGATAAGCTTCGACTCAGGTAAAGACTGCAATGCAACGATGGCATTATTTGCTTGTGCTACCGGATCGGATAAGTTACTTCCGATAGCAATATAGACCTTGATCATGACGTTGCTTTGCTCTTTTTATTGCGGTAGTTCTTGCGGCGGCGATAGTTAGGCTTATCTTGACCAAGTTCATTCACCATAGCTTGTCGCATGTTACGTCCAGCGTTTTGGTATGTCTGCCACCAAGCCGCTAATTCGGCAGTCTCTCCACCTTCAATTTTTCCGCGCATCTCAAGAAAATCAAAACCTGCACGGAACTTGTTTAGTTCCATAAGGCGTTGTGCGCGCTTACCGCTTCTTCTTGGTAGTCTTAGCTGTAATTGCCAGATCTCTCTAATTGTTGCGGTATGGCGTCTTGGGATCGCTAAGGTTTTTACTTGCACATCCAATACTGTGTTGCTGGCTTCCATTATGGCATCGTAATAATTGAAACCTTTATCATCAATGAGAGATTGCGCTTCTTTATTTAATGGGTACCAAAGCATTGCTGCAAACATAAAGGCAGGGTTGATACGCTTGCCTTCATTAATTCGCTTATCAGTAGACTCTAGTACCAGCTCCAGCATCTGCTCACTATGAGTTTCACCTTCATCGGTAAAGTCGCGTGCGATAATTGGAAACAGTGGATTAAACAGATCGTAGTCCCGCATTAAGAAATACGTTTCCAGACCTTGGCCGGATTGAAGTAATTTTAATGACTCTTCAAACAGGCGAGCAGCAGGAATATCCTCTAATAAATGAGCGAGCTCTAGGATAGGGTCTGCAGTAGTATCACATATGTCCATATCCAATTTGGCTGCGAACCTAACGGCTCTAAGCATTCGAACTGGATCTTCTCTATAGCGAGTTTGCGGATCTCCAATGAGACGAATCAGACGGTCTTCTAGATCTTCCATCCCTTCGGCATAATCATGAATACTGTAGTCGGCAATGTTGTAATACATCGCGTTGATAGTGAAATCTCGGCGTTCGGCGTCTTCTTCAATAGAGCCGTATACATTGTCTCTTAACAACATCCCTTCATCGGATTGGGCAGAGATGTTTTTCGTTGGTTCTTGGTGATGGCCTCTGAAAGTAGCAACTTCAATAATTTCACGACCAAACATAATATGCGCTAAGCGAAAACGTCGACCAATTAAGCGGCAATTTCTAAATAACTGCTTGATCTGTTCAGGTGTTGCGTTGGTTGCAATATCAAAGTCTTTTGGCTTCTGGCCTAACAGAAGATCGCGAACACCACCACCAACTAAAAAGGCGTCATAACCCGCTTTATGCAGGCGATAAAGTACTTTCAGCGCATTTTCGCTAATATCTTGTCTGGAAATACTGTGTTCATCACGGGTAATAATATTCAGAGCGATTTCTCCAATTAAATCTTATTTAGTCTTTGCTGCAATTGTCGTTGCTTTCTAAGGAATTGAGTCTGACGATTTCTTGCTCATTCCTCTACCTCACGGTTATCGCGCTATGATAACGTAGAGTTGTTCGTTTGAGAATGTTCATTTGAGAATGGTGACATGATTTCTGACTTTGCGCTTAGGGCGGAAATAGACCAGTTTTCACATCCCCACTGAAGAATCTCTTTTACTGAGCCCTGTTCTATATCCTTGGGGAATACAAAACCCAGAAATAACATAGCTTGAAGTAGGGTCGGTTTTACATTTTTAATATCGATGGGTTGAGCATGATTTTGTTTTGATAGCTTATTGCCTTTGCTATCTAAAGCTAACGGTAGGTGCAGATAACTGACGCTATGTTTACCTAATGTCTGATAAAGACTTATTTGCCTACCGGTCGGTTCAATTAAATCTGCACCCCGAACCACTTCTGTTATGTTCTGTTCAATATCATCAATAACAACCGCTAGGTTATAAGCAAAAAGCCCATCACGCCTTTTAATAATAAAGTCTTCATTAGCCAATTGTGGCGGAATGGTAATTATGCCGTGCTTTTTATCTTGAAACTGATAAGTAGGGTGCTGCATGACCAGCCGAATCGCATTGCCTGTACTGGCTACGTTTTTTTGCCGACACGTTCCTTGGTAGAAACCGCCATTTTGCTTGATCTGTTTTCGACTGCATTGACAGTAATAAGCTTGTTGATTGTCTAGCCACTTATCTATTTGTTGTTGATAAATAGTATGACGTTGACTTTGATAGATGACTTCACTATCCCAAAATAGTTGATAATGTTCTAATGCTTGTAGAATAAGCTTAGCTGCACCTTTCACTTCTCTAGGAGGGTCAAGATCTTCCATTCGTACTAACCACAAACCATGGTTGTGTTTAGCTTGAAAGTAACTCCCAAGTGCTGCGACTAATGAGCCAAAGTGAAGAGGGCCTGAAGGTGATGGGGCAAATCGACCGATATATGTCATATACTCAAGTGACCTCAAGATGCAGGATTCAGAGCAACATCAACACGTTCAGTTCAAGAAAGATAATTGAAGGAATGGCATTCCCTTTCAAGATTATCTGACGCAGAAATGGACGTGTTGATGTGCTCCCAAATGGCGAGTTTTATTGGCTCCAGCTCTGTGTTACTGATTCTTGCCGTAGAATGACTATGCCTTCAAATCAGTGCCTTGATCAGCAGCCAATAAATTCTCGCTGAAC